>NZ_JBICVY010000021.1:0-103959 GCF_043199475.1 Streptomyces sp. NPDC048603
ATCTACGTCATCCAGCTCGGCCCACGCGCACCAGATCGCTACGCGCTTCTCTTTCTCGGCGGATGCGGGCCGCCGGGGGCCGGACATAGACCGCCAACGATCGCTACGCGCTTCTGCGGGACGGCGGGTGCGGGACGTCGGCTCTGGCGGTCCGCTGTTCCGGCAGGTGCGTGGGGTGCGATCGCTGCTAGGGCGGGCCGATGGCCGGGGCCTCTGGGCAGGCGGGGAAGGCGTGATGTACCTGACGGTCATCGCCGTCATGGCCTGACGGTGGCGGGTGTCCGGGCGGCCTTCGGCCCGCCGAGACGGTCAGCGCGTGCGGTGATCGCGACCCGAGCACGCAGTGATCGATGCCGATCCACGCCCCGCCCACGGCGGACCGCATCCGCCGTCCCGCAGGAGCGCGTAGCGATCGTTGGCGTCATCCGCCCAGCCCCCGGCAGTCCGCGCCCGCCGTCGGCCAGGGGCGCGTAGCGATCGGTGGCGGCCTATGTCCGACCCCTGGCGGCCCGCATTCGCCGTCGGTCAGGAGCGCGTAGCGATCGTGGGCGGCTTATGTCCGGCCCCCGGCGGCCCGCATCCGCCATCCGACCGGAGCGCGTAGCGATCTGGTGCGCGTGGGCCGAGCTGGATTGCGTAGATCTGATCGACTTCACCGCTGCGTCCGCCCGGAAGGGCGGCTGGCCGAGCGGCAGCCGCCGCCCGTGCCCGCCACCGCCACGGCCAAGGGAGCCTTGGTCCCCCCATGCCATTCCCCCGGGGGCCGCCCGACAGTCCTTGTCGTTCCGGGACGGACGTCGGGGTCAAGGGTGGCCCGAAGGGCCATCGCCGGAGGCGACGCGACAACGTCGCGCCCTTGACGCCGACGTCCGGCACGGAAAGACACTGGGACTGACGGGCAGCCCCCGGGCACCCCCCAGACGCCGACCAGGCGGAGCCCCGGCGACCCCCACCCCACCCCGCCCGCTTCGCGGAAGGGCGCCTGGTCGGAGCACGCCGCACTGGCCTCAGCCTCAGCCTCAGGCCTCAGGCCTCAGGCCTCAGCCTCAGCCTCCGCCCCCGGCCACGGTCCCGGCGTCGGGGACAGTGGCTTCTCCTCCGTTTCGGTGTGGAAGACCTTGAAGCCGCGGCGGAGGTAGTTGTCCATCGCCGTGGGGCCGTCCTGGCTGCAGGTGTGGAGCCAGACGCGGCGCGTGGGCTCGCGGTCCGGCCAGCGGGAGGCCAGGTCCCAGGCGCGGCGGATGCCCTCCGTGAGCAGCCAGCCGCCGATGGCGCGGCCACGGAAGTCCGGAATCAGGCCGAAGTAGATGATTTCCACCGCACCCTCCGGCTGCGGGTCCAGCTCCACGTACCCCGCCGGGGTGCCCCGGTCGTACGCGACCCAGGTCTCCACCCCGGGACGGTGCAGTTGCTCCACCCACTCCGCCCGGGTCAGCGACAGCCGGTCCGTCCAGTGGATGTCACCGCCCACCGACGCGTACAGGAAGCGGCTGAACTCCGGAGACGGGACCTCCGCCCGCATGATCGTGACCTCGGGGCCCGGTCGGCGGGAGGCGGGGACCAGGTCCTCCGGAGAGGTCATCTCCAGGGACCAGGTCGTGAGAGTGATGGTGGTGGGGTCGCTCATGCGTTCAGGGAATCACGCCCTCACCCGGACGGCCCAGCCGGGCCCTGACCACCGTGGGGGCCGTGGAGTGGGGCAGCAGGTCCACGCCCTCCGCCGGGCGGATCAGTTCGATCTCCACGTCGTCCCCGAAGCGGTACGGACGGTGCGCGAGCACGCCCGCCAGGTTGCGGCGGATCCGGGACATCTCTGCGCGGACCGTCACCGTGCGCGTCGCGTCGCCGAACACCTCCGCGGCCAGTTCCGCCGCCGACCACCCGCGCGCCCGCTCCGCCAGGAGGAAGAGGAGCTCCGTGTGGCGCGGGCTGAGGTCCTGTGACCAGCTGCCGGCCGCCCCGTAGACCGTCGCCGACCACGACCGCGGGCGGCTGAGGTCCAGGACGACCCGGCTCACCGGGGCGCCCGTGCGGGCTCCGCCGATCCGCAGCAGCCAGCCGCCGGGCAGCGGCTCCGCCACGCAGTCGCCCAGCTGCGGCAGCCACAGGCGTCCCGGGCCGAAGGACTTCGGGAGCGGGATCCGGTCGGAGGGTGCCAGGCCCGTCACCGCCGCCGTCCAGCCGTGCGGGTCGACGGTGAGTGCCCGTTCCCCGGCCGGCAGGCGGGCGAGGAGGGGCGCCGACACCGAGCGGAGCCGTTCCAGTGATTCGAGGTGCCGGATCCGCAGGTCCTGTTCCGCGAGCCGGGCCACCGAGCTCACCCAGGCCAGCGTCGCCGGGTGCATCGTGGCCAGCGGGCCGCTGACGTCCACCACGCCGAGCAGCCGCCCGTCCCGCGGGTCGTGCACCGGCGCGCCCGCGCACGTCCAGTCGTGGTGCGAGGAGACGAAGTGCTCCGCCGAGAACACCTGCACCGGCCGGCCGGTCACCAGCGCCGTGCCGACCCCGTTGGTGCCCACCACCGACTCGTCCCAGTCGGCACCCACCCCGAAGCCCAGGCGGTCCGCCTTCCGCAGGATCGAGGACGCCCCCTCCCGCCACAGCAGCCGGCCGTCCGCGTCCGCGACCACCATGATGTGCAGGGAGCCGTCCAGAGCCGGCAGCAGGCCCTCGCGCAGGACCGGCAGGATCTGCCGCAGCGGCGATACGTGCCGCCGCTCCTCGGTCTCCGCCACCGTCAGCACCCGCGACCGCGTGTCCCGGTCGGGATGCACCCCGCCGGCCAGCATGCGCCGCCAGGACTCGGCGATCTCCGGCCGCGGCACGGCCGGTGGCCGGTCCCCGGCCAGCGTGGCCGCCCGTACCCCCTTCAGCAGGCGCGTGGCCTCGCGCGCGTTCATGGCCGAAAGCCGGGCCAAATCAACTGCGGTGTGGGCCACCGGAGCCTCCCCGTAGAAGCAGGACCTACCACCGGATCCGCCCTGCCCGCCGGGCCGCCGCTTCCCCTACGGCTCACCCCTGCTGCTCACGCGTGCGCGGCCGGATCCAGGACCCTAGGTTGCAACGGTATGCAACTCTCGCCAAGTCCCGTTCGTGCGACCGAAACTGTGCACGACGCCGCCCGCGTGGCGGCGTTCGGCTCCTCCTCGGGGCTTTTTCGGAAAAACAGGGGTGGCGCCGAGTCGGCGCGGCGCCACCCCCATCCTGTGACGGGCCGGATCCGGGCTCGGTGGGGTTTGGGGACTTCCCCTGCCCGCGATCCGTGCCCGTCCCGTGCGTGCCCGATCTGCACGTGTCCGACCTGCGCGTGCCCGTTCCGCGCGTCGGCTCTCGCCCGCCGTCAGCCCGTGATCCGGGCCCGTTCCACGACCGCCCCGAGGTCCAGGGTGTGCGGCAGCGTGCCGAAGGCCGCCCCCCAGTCCCCGCCCAGGCGGGAGGCGCAGAACGCGTCCGCGACCTGCGGCGGCGCCCAGCGGACCAGCAGCGAGCCCTGCAGCACCAGGGCCATCCGCTCCACCACGCGGCGGGCGCGGGCCTCCAGACCCGTCAGGTCCGCGAGTTCCGTGAGCAGGTCCTTGATGGCCGCGTCGAGCCGGTGGTCCGCGCCGCGGGCGCGTCCGATCTCCCGCAGGAACGCGTCCAGCGCCTGCGGTTCGCGCTGCAGCGCCCGCAGCACGTCCAGTGCCTGTACGTTGCCGGAGCCCTCCCAGATCGAGTTCAGCGGGGACTCGCGCAACAGCCTCGGCAGCCCGGACTCCTCGACGTAGCCGTTGCCGCCCAGACACTCCAGGGCCTCCACGACGGCCGGTGTGCACCGCTTCGTCACCCAGTACTTCGCGGCCGGAACGGCCAGTCGCAGGAAGGCCCGCTCCTGCTCGTCGCCGGAGTCCTGCACGGCGTCGTACGCGGCCGCCAGCCGGAGCATCAGAACCGTCGCCGCCTCCGACTCCAGTGCGAGATCGGCGAGCACGTTCCGCATCAGCGGCTGGTCGATGAGCTTCGCTCCGAAAGCAGAGCGGTGCTCCGCATGGTGCACGGCCTGCGTCAGCGCCTGCCGGACCAGCGCCGCCGAACCGATCACACAGTCGAGGCGGGTCGCCGCGACCATTTCGATGATGGTCCGGACGCCGCGGCCCTCCTCGCCGACCAGCCGCGCCCACGTCCCGTCGAACTCGACCTCCGCGGAGGCGTTCGACTTGTTCCCCAGCTTGTCCTTGAGCCGCTGGATCGCGAACACGTTCCGCGTGCCGTCCGCCAGCACCCGCGGCACCAGGAAACAGCTCAGACCCCCCGGCGCCTGCCCCAGCACCAGGAAGCCGTCCGACATCGGCGCCGAGCAGAACCACTTGTGCCCGGTGAGCAGGTACTCCCCGGCCCCGTCCAGCGGCTTCGCCGCCGTCGTGTTCGCCCGTACGTCGCTGCCGCCCTGCTTCTCGGTCATCCCCATGCCGAACAGCACGCCGCCCTTCTCGGCGGCCGGCCGGAGCCCGACCTCGTACACGTGCGAGGTCAGCCGCGGCTCCCACTCGGCGGCCAGGTCCGGATCCACGCGCAGCGCCGGCACCGCAGCGTGCGTCATCGACACGGGGCAGGCGTGCCCCGCCTCCGCCTGCGACCAGACGAAGAACCCGGCCGCGCGCCGCACATGCCCGCCCGGACGCCCCCAGGCGTCCGTCAGACCCGCCGTCACCGCCTTGCCGAGCACCCGGTGGTACGCCGGGTGGAATTCCACCTCGTCGATCCTGTGTCCGTATCGGTCGTGCGTCCGCAGCTTCGGCGGATTCTCGTTGGCCTGCGCGCCCCATTCCTGGGCCTGCGCCGAACCCGCGGCGCGCCCGAGTTCGCCGAGCTCCTGCCGTGCCTGCTCCAGGAGTTCGGGAGCGAGGTGCCGCTCCACGCCCTCGGTCAGGGCGCGGTCGCCGCCGTAGACGTCGTACCCCACAAGGGGTGGGGCCTGGTTGCTCACTGTGTGGGTGGTGGCTGCCATGCGGATACCGTAAAGACGTGCAGCCAGCAAAAGAAACACCCCCCGGGCAGCCCCCCGGACCCACCGGACGTCACCGGCGTCCCGCACTACCCCACGGGCGGCTCCACCGGGCACGTGCCCTCTACCGCAACGTCTCCAAGCGCAAGATGGCGTGGCTGCTGCTCAAGGACACCGTCAATTCCTGCATCGAGTACCGCATCCTGGGCCTCGCGGCCGAGGCGGCGTTCTTCACCCTGCTGTCCATGCCGCCGCTCTTCCTCGGCCTGATCGGCCTCCTCGGCTACGTGGACGACTGGACCGACACCACCACCGTCGCCAGCATCAAGGACAACATCCTCACGGCGGTCGGCACGGTCCTCTCCGACCGCGGCGTCAACGAGATCGCCAGACCGCTGCTCGACGACGTCACCAGCCGGGGCCGGCCCGACATCATCTCCCTCGGCTTCGCCTTCGCCCTGTGGTCCGGCTCCCGGGCGGTCAACGTCTTCATCGACACCATCACGGTGATGTACGGGCTCGACGGGCGGCGCGGGATCGTCAAGACCCGGCTGCTCGCCTTCCTGCTCTACGTGATCGCCCTGCTGATCGGCGCGGTCGTGCTGCCGCTGATGGTGGTCGGCCCGGACGCCGTGGTCCGCCTGGTGCCCTGGGGCACCAGCGTGATCGCGGTGCTCTACTGGCCGACCGTCACCCTGCTCTCGATCGCCTTCCTGACCACCCTCTACCACGTGTCCGTACCGGTGCGGTCGCCGTGGATCGAGGACGTGCCGGGCGCTCTGGTGGCCCTCGCGATGTGGGTGCTCGGATCGTTCCTGCTCCGCCTCTACCTCACCAACACCGTCGAGGGCCCCACCATCTACGGCTCGCTGGCCGCGCCCGTCGCGGTGCTGCTGTGGATCGGCATCTCCGCCTTCGCGGTGCTGGTCGGAGCCGCCGTGAACGCGGCCATCGACCGGGTCTGGCCGTCCGTGGCCACCGCCGCGGCCCGCGAGGACAACGAGCGGGCCCGGGAGGCCGAGGCCGCCCAGCTGATCGCCCGCGCGGCGGCCTGGCGGGCCCTGGCCGAGGGGGAGTCCGAGGACGACGAGGACGCCGGAATGCCCTCCGAGTTCCCGGAGCGCTGGTCCAACTTCCTGCCGCCCGACGACTACCGTGCGCGGCTCCACCGGGAGCGGCATCCGCATCCCTGACGGGCGGAGCCCGGCGGTCCGATCGTCCGGGGCGTCCGTTCGTCCGGGGCGTCCGTTCGTCCGGGGTGTCCGTTCGTCCGGGGTGTCCGGGCGAGCGGTGTCCGGGGTTCCCCGTACGGCGTCCCGGGTCCGGGGGCCCTGAGCTGCGGGTTCCGTCGCCCGTGGCCACGGGCGACGGAACCTGACACCATGCCACCGTGCGCGTACTGATCGTGACCGCCGGCTCCTGGGGTGACGTCGCCCCCTACACCGGGCTGGGCGCCCGGCTCGCTGCCGCCGGGCACCAGGTGTCCCTGGCCACCCACACCCGGTTCGCCGGGCAGGTCGCCGCCCACGGCCTCGGCTTCCGCCCGCTGCCGGTCGACCCCCGCGAGGAACTCGCCTCCGCCCTCGGCCGGTCCCTCGCGCGGGCGACCGCCCCGCCCGTCGCCATGGCGCACGCGGTCCGGATGGCCCGCACCTTCATGCCCCGGCTCGCCGGCGGCATCACCACCGCCGTCACGGACGGCACGGACGTCGTCCTCGCCTCCACCCTCACCGATCCGATGTGCTCGGCGCTCGGCGAGGCCCTGCGCATCCCCTGCCTCGGGGTGTACCTCCAACCGGTCCTCCCCACCGGAGAGTTCCCGCCGCTGGTCACCGGGGCGCGTTCGTACGGGCGGCCCCTCAACCGGCTCGCCGGGTACGCCCTGTGGGCCGGCGCCGACCGGCTGTTCGCCCCCGCCGTGGGCGCCCTGCGCCGCGAACTGGGCCTGCCGGCCCGGCGCTTCACCGGCCCCCTCGGCCTGTCCCGGGACCGCACCGTGCTGCACGGCTACAGCCCGTCCGTGGTGCCCCGCCCGGCGGACTGGCCCGGCGGCCACCGGGTGACGGGCTACTGGTGGCCCGCGCCACCGCCCGGCTGGCGGCCCGAGCCCCGCCTGCTCGACTTCCTCGGCGCCGGCCCGCCCCCGGTCCTCGCCGGCTTCGGCAGCTTCGTGGCCCCCGACCCGGACCGCCTCTCCGCACTGCTGGCGCGGGCCTTCCGGCTGGCCGGTGTCCGCGGCCTGGTCCAGTCCGGCTGGACCGGCCTGCACGTCTCCGGGGACGACCTGCTGACCATCGGCGACACCCCGCACGAGTGGCTGTTCCCGCGCACCGCCGCCGTGATCCACCACGCGGGCGCGGGCACCAGCGCCGCCGCACTGCGGGCCGGGGTACCCGCCGTCCCCGTGCCGGTCCAGCTCGACCAGCACTTCTGGGCCGCCCGCCTGCACCGGCTGGGCACCGCTCCCCGCCCACTGCGCCACCAGCGCCTCACCGCCGCCTCCCTGGCCGCCGCGATCCGGAGCGCCCTGGCGATCCCGCCGCAGCGGCCCCGCCGGGTGGCGGCCGCCCTCGCCGCCGAGGACGGCGCGGCACGGGTCCTCGAAGCCCTCTCCCGGCTGGACTGAGCCACCGCCGGTCAGGCGCCCCCCCCCCGCTCAGGGCACGCCTACGCTGGGAACGTGGCGTACACGGAACGGCCCTCCGGGCTCGTCCCCGGCGCGGTGCTGTGGCGGGCCGACGGGCCCGCCGGGACGGTGCTGCCCGACGGGTGCATGGATCTGCTCTGGGTGGACGGGCGGCTGCTGGTCGCCGGCCCCGACACCCGGGCACACCCCGCGCGGGAGGTGCCCGGTTCCGGCTTCGCCGGGATCCGCTTCGCACCCGGGGCCGCGCCCGCGCTGCTCGGCGTACCGGCGTACGAACTGCGCGACCGGCGCGTCGAACTGGCCGGACTCTCCGGACTGTGGCCCGCGCGGGAGGTCCGCGCCCTGGCCGGCCGGGTCGCCTCATACGCCGACCCGCTCGCCGGCCTCGACGCGCTGGCCCGGAGCCGGGTCGTGGCCCCGGACCCGCTGATCGCCGAGGTGGTGGCCCGTCTGCGCGCGGGTGAGACGGTTGCCCGCATCGCGGACACGCTGGGCCTGGGCCCGCGGCAGCTGCACCGCCGCTCAATGGCGGCGTTCGGCTACGGCGCGAAGACCCTGGGCCGGGTGCTCCGCATGCAGCACGCCCTGGCGCGGGTCCGGGCGGGAGACCCGTACGCGGAGGTGGCCCACAGCACCGGCTACGCCGACCAGGCCCACCTGGCCCGCGAGGTCCGCGTCCTGGCCGGCACCACCCTGACCGGCTATACGGCGGCGGCGACAGGCGGTCAGGCGGAGGGGGTGGACGGCGCGGACGGGGTGGACGGAGTGGGCGGGGTGGACGGGGCGAACAGAGAGACCCCGCAGCCGTCCGGGTCGAGCACGACCGCGTAACGCTGCCCCCAGAACGCGTCCCAGGGCTTGAGGTGCCCGCCGTACCCGGCCGCGGTCAGCTCGTCGTACAGGGCGTCGACCTCGGCGGGCGAGTCGCACAGGAACGCCGGCTCACGGCGCTGACCCCCGGTGGGCCGGGTCCATTCCGGGTCCATGGAGCGGACCACCTCTTCGGTGTCCCACGCGATCCGCAGCCCGCCGGGGAGCGTGACCTCCACATGGGGCTGTTCCTCCGACCCGGGCGGGATCTCCAGGCCGAGGCGGCGGTAGAAGGCGAGCGAGGCGGCCATGTCACCGGTGACCAGGCCGATCATGTCGAGTCGAGGAGTCATGGCGGCAGGCTAGGCCGCACCAGCCGGTCCGGTCTTGAAGGAATCGGACGTGACGACGCCGGCCCGGGGACGCTTCCCGGGCCGGCGTCGGCTACCGGCGTCGGCGTGCCGTTGGTGTCGCACCAGCGTCGGCGTGCCGTTGGTGTCGCACCGGGGCTGCGCCGACTCAGCGGGCGAGTTCCCGCGATCTGCGCGCGGTGCCCGCCGAATGCCGTCGCACGACGAGGTCCATCAGGGCGACCAGGACGTCCCGGACCGAGTCGCGGTTCCGGGCGTCCAGGGCGAGCACCGGCACCTCGTCGCCCAGGCCGAGGGCCTCCCGCACCTCTTCCAGGTCGAAGTGGTGTGCGCCGTCGAAGTGGTTGACGGCCAGCACGAACGGAGTGCCTCGTTCCTCGAAGAAGTCGAGCGCGGGGAAGGAGTCCTCGATACGGCGGGTGTCGGCGATGACGATCGTGCCCAGGGCGCCCTCGACGAGGTCGTCCCACAGGAAGGAGAAGCGATCCTGCCCGGGTGTGCCGAAGAGGTACAGCACGATCGACGGATCGAGGGTGATCCGCCCGAAGTCGAGGGCGACGGTCGTCGTGGTCTTGTTCTCCACCCCGACGAGGGAGTCGACACCCACGGACACCTGGGTGATCGCGGCTTCCGTGTCCAGCGGCTCGATCTCCGAGATCGCGCCGATGAACGTGGTCTTCCCGACGCCGAGTCCGCCGCTGACCACGATCTTCACAGCGAGGGGCACAGGCTTGTCAGAGCGCCCGAACATGGTCCCTGATCCTTTCCAGGACATGGAGCGGAAGCTCCTCGGTTTGCCGGCAGACCAGCAGTCCGCCGACCACCAGGTCGGCGATGAGCACCTTCACCACGCCCAGCGGTACGCCGATCCGGGCGGCCACCTCGGCCACCGTCGCCGGCTCGGCGCACAGCGCCACGATCCGCCGGCGCTCGAACTCCAGCATCTCGGTCTGCGCGCCGGGCGCGGCGACGACGAGCGTCTCCAGCCGCAGCCCGTCGTGCAGCGGCTCCACCCTGCCGCCGGTCATGATGAACGGCCGTACGAACAGCGCGTCGTCATCGGCTTCCCGGCTCATCGCGGCAGGCCCTGGCGCAGGTCGGCGATGAGGGCCGGGTTGAGCAGGTCACCGGTCCGCTCGGCGAGTACGGCCATCTCGTAGCCGACGAGGCCGAGTTCACCGCTGCTGTCGGCCAGCACGCCCAGGCAGCTGCCGTCGCGGATCGCCGAGACGAGCAGGAAGCCCCGCCCCATCTCGATCATGATCAGCTTGAACCGGTCGAAGTCGTAGCGCCGGGACGCGCTGCGCGCGAGACTCGACAGGCCCGAGACGACCGCGGCGAGATGGTCGGCGTCCGTGCGGCCCAGGCCGTCCGAGACGGCGATGAGGAGGCCGTCGGACGAGACCGCCACGGCGTCACGGACCCCGTCCGTCTTGCGGACGAAGTTTGCCAGCAGCCAGTTGAAGGTCTGCGTGTCGTTGTGCAGGTCGACGGTCACTTCTCATCACCCTTCCCGGCGCGCTGCTCCGGCTTCCGCGCGGTCTGCTTCTCCTTCTCGACGCTGATCGCCCCTCGCATGTGCGCGCTGCGGAGCGTCGAGAGCATCCCGGATACCTGGTCGGGCGTGCGGTCCGGGGTCGGCTCGGACTCCTGCTGCCAGCGCGGCTGTGCCGTCTCGCTGACGGCGGACGGGATGGCGCTGCGTTTGGGGCGCTTGACGAGGCCGTTGCGGGTGCGCGCGGCGCGCGTACCGCGGGGGGCGGGGTCGGAGGCGGGGGAGGGGGTGGGGGAGGAGGTGGGGTCGCCGGCGGCCGGGACGTCCCGGACCGGGGCGGTGGCGGACCCTGCCGGGGCCGGTGCCGCCGGGGTGTCCTCCGAGGTGCCGGCCACGGGCCGGCCGGCGGCCGGTGCGGCGGCCGGTGCGGCGTCAGGGGCGGAGCGGGGCGAGGGTAGGGGTACGGCTCGGGTCGGCTTGTCCGACACGGTGGCGTCGGCTTCTTCCTTCCGCTTCCCGTTCCCGTTCCCGGTTCCGTTCCCGGTTCCGTTCCCGTTCCGCGTCCCGTTCCCCTTCTCCTCCGGGTCCGGCTGCGGGGCGGCGGCGGGCGCCGGATCCTTCAACAGGCCGTGGGGCAGCAGCACGCGGGCCACGGTCCCGGCGGCGGGCGCCTCGCCGAGCCGGACCTCGATGCCGCACTTGCGTGCGAGCGCACCGACGACGAAGTGGCCGAGGAAGCGGGTCGGTTCGGCCATGAAGGTGGCGGACCCGGAGAGCCGGACGTTGGCCTCGGCAATGGCGCGGGGCTCCATGCCCGTGCCGTGGTCGACGATGGCCACCAGGTATCCGGCGCTGGTGCGGCGGCCCTCGATCTCGACGTCGGTCACCGGCGGCGAGTAGCTGAGCGCGTTCTCGACGAGCTCGGCGAGCAGGTGGGCGACCTCGGCGACCACGCTGCCGCTGATGTGCGCGGCGTCCACCCGGCGCAGCGTCACCCGCCGGTACTCCTCGACCTCGGACAGTGCGGCGCGGATGACGTCGGTGACCGACACCGGAGTGGACCACGGGCGCGGGCTGGCCTCACCGGCGAGGATGAGCAGGCTTTCCGCGTTGCGGCGCATCCTGGTGGCGAGCTGGTCGAGTTCGAAGAGGTTGCCCAGCGTGGCCGGGTCGGCGTCCTCGTGCTCCAGCTTGTTGATGAAGCTGATCTGGCGTCGTACGAGGTTCTGGTTGCGGCGGCCGAGGTTGACCAGGGACTCCGTGGCGTTGCGGCGCAGCACGGCCTGCTCGGTCGCGAGATCGTAGGCCGCCTGCTGCAACTGCTCGAAGGCCTCGGCGACCAGGGCGATCTCGGTGCCGGTGTTCGGCGGCAGATCCAGCGGGGCGAGCGGTTCCGGCCGACGCCCGGAGGAGGCCTGTACGCGTGCGACGGCTGCCGGCAAGCGGTTCTCGGCGATGTCGCGCGCCTGGCGGGTGAGGCCGGCGAGCGGCCGGGACACGGCGCGGGTACAGCTGACGGCAAGGCCGCCGAGGAGGAGGATCGAGCCGAGGGCGAGCAGCGCGAAGAGTGCGAGGGCGCGGGTGGCTTCCTGCTCCGCGCTGTCGGCGCGGGCCTGGATGTCGGCGCCGAGGGTTCTCTGCACGGTGCGCATGCCGTCGATGGTGGCGGTCGAGGTGTCCCACCACGCCGTGGGCGTGATCTTCTCGGCCGGCAGCTGGCCGACGCCGTCGGCGACGGTCTTCTCCAGCGCGAGGAAGCGGAGCGCCTGGGGCGTGTGCATTGCCTCGTCGAGGCGGCGCTCCTCCTCGGGGGTGGCCCACTGGGGGTAGACGAGCAGTTCGTCGAGACGGGCGGCGCGGGCGGCCAGGAAACGGGGGTAGGCATCGCCGCGGAAGCGGCCCGCGCGCACCGATCCGAGGACGATCGCCCGCTCCTCGCTGGTGTACTCCTTGGCGAGGCCGAGGATCTGGAGTGCCTGGAAGGCGGAGCGGAGCTCGTTGTCGCGGACCTCGTGGAGGCCGAGCCCGAGCTGGTTGAGGGAGGCGATGACGTCGGTGAAGTAGCCGATGGTCCGGTTGACGTCGACGGTGTCCCGATCGGCGGAGGCGCGCATGGCCGCCAGCCCGTCGAGTCGCTTCAGTGCCGTGCGCACGGCCGCGGCGGAGTCGCTGTCGCCGTCGTGTTCGTGGGCGGCGAGGCTGCGCCGGGCGGCGTCGGTGGCGGCGCGCTGGGCCGGCAGCATGGCGCGGAAGCGGTCGATGCCGGCGACGTGTCCGACGGTGAGGCCGCGTTCCCTCTGGAGTTCGTGGATGAAGTCCTGGACTCTGATGGCGAGTTCGGCATTTGACGCGGTGCTTGCCGCGTTGCGGTAGTCGCCCGCCTGCTGGGCGGCCGAGAAGCCGAGCAGGGTGAGGAGCAGGGCGACTGCCACGACGAGGATGCGGACTAGTTTGGCGCGGATCGTCCGTGGGGTGACGACCGTCGTCATGAGGGCCCTTAAGCGGCCGGGCCGGGTGGACGGGTTCTCTGTATCCATGGTTGGGCTTTCGGCAGGGGATTGCTCTGACGCTGAATCAGACCAGCGTCAATTCCCAACGAGGCGCGGCACACCCGGTCACATGATGATGTGGTTGTGGTACGGACGGCAGGGGCCGGTCGCCGGGCGTTCTCGCAGGTCCGGGCACGGCGGACCGGGCCGGGGCCGGCGGAAAAAAGGCGGTTGCCGCGGTCCCGGCATCGCGTCAGGTCCGTATCCTGGACAACTTTCACCGGGAGGACGCCGGATGGCCGAGCGGCGCCGGGCCGCCGTGGACGGCTTTTAATCGGTGGTGATGTGCCCTGGGCGGGGCTATGGTTCTGCTCATCCGTTCACGAGTGAGCGGTGTTGGTTCGTGGAGAAGAAGCAGGAGGTGAGGACATTGATGACTGTCATGGCGACGGGCGCTGCCCGCACTCAGGAGTTCATCGTTCCCACCTCTGTGGTCTCCGGCTGACACCCACTCGACTTCCGCGCGCAGAGCGCGCCGCCGGGGCCACCCTTCGAAGGGTTCCCCTTGTTCAACGCTTCACTCAGCACGTCGTCCATCAACTCGTCGTCTGCCTTTGATGCTCAGGACGTCCTCGCCGGCTGTGGCTGGGACGAAGGCTGGGCGGCCGAGTTCGCCCCGTACGCCGCGCAGGGCCTGGTGCCCGGCCGGGTGGTGCGGGTCGACCGTGGGCTGTGCGACGTCATGACGGCGGACGGGATCGTCCGCGCGGACACGGCCTTCGTCACCCCGCACGACCCGCTGCGGGTCATCTGCACCGGGGACTGGGCCGCCGTCGACCCGGACGGAGCCGGCGACCCCCGGTACGCACGGACGTACCTGCCGCGCCGGACCTCGTTCGTCCGGTCCACCTCCTCCAAGCGGTCCGACGGCCAGATCCTCGCCGCGAACGTCGACCACGCCATCGTCGCGGTCTCGCTCGCGGTGGAGCTGGACCTCGGGCGGATCGAGCGGTTCCTGGCCCTGGCCTGGGAATCGGGTGCCCAGCCGCTGGTCGTGCTCACCAAGGCGGACCTCGTACCGGACCCGGTCACCCTCGCGCACCTCGTCCAGGACGTGGAGGCCGCGGCCCCCGGAGTACAGGTGCTGACGGTGTCCTCGCTGACGGGTGAGGGCATGGACGTGTTCGGCACGGTGGTGGCGGGCGGCACCAGCGTGCTGCTCGGCATCTCGGGCGCGGGCAAGTCCACCCTGGCGAACGCGCTGCTCGGTGCGGACGTCATGGAGGTGCAGGCCACGCGCGACGTGGACGGCAAGGGCCGCCACACCACGACCACCCGTAACCTGCTGCTCCTGCCGGGCGGCGGCGTGCTGATCGACACTCCCGGGCTGCGGGGCGTCGGCCTGTACGACGCGGAGACCGGCGTCGGCCAGGTGTTCTCGGAGATCGAGGACTACGCCGAACAGTGCCGCTTCCACGACTGCGCCCATCAGGCGGAGCCGGGCTGCGCGGTGCGCGACGCGGTGGACCGCGGCGAGCTGGCGCAGCGGCGCTTGGACAGCTACCGCAAGCTGCAGCGCGAGAACCAGTGGATCGTGGCGAAGACGGACGCCCGCCTGAGGGCGGAGATCCGCCGCGAATGGCGCCTCCGCGGCGCCGAGGGCCGCGCCAACCACGACGCGAAGCGCGGCGGCGGGCGGAGCTGACCGGTCGGGGGGCGGCTGGGGGGCGGCTGGGTCGCCGTTCGGGTCGCGGTTCGGGTCGCCGTTCGGGTTGTCCGGTCGTCCGTCGCGCCTCGTGGCTGTTGTTCGGCCGGCCCGGCCGCCCCGGTCAGACGCCCGGGGTGGCCGGGACCGTGCCGTCGGCGATGGCCTTCGTGAGCAGGGCGTGGTCGGTGCGGGTGAGGTCGGCGTACGCCAGGGCGAAGTCGGCGACGGAACGGTCGAAGACGTCGGACGCGCCGAGGTAGCCGGCGAGGGCGATCCGGTCGCCGGAGCGGGCGTGGGCCCGGGCCATCGCCATACCGCACAGGGCGGCGTACCGGCGGAGCCTGGTCGGGGCCATGGCCTCCACCACGGCCGATCCCTTCATGTCGCGTAGCTGCCGGGTGTAGAAGTGCCGGCCGGCGGGCCCGGTCACCCAGCCGAGGAAGATGTCGCCGGCGGCCTGCAGCAGGCGCTGGCCGGCGACCACCCGGTGGCCTTGATGGTCGTAGCGGGGGTGGCGGTATCCGCGGTCTTCGTCTTTACCCTCGTTGTCCTTACCCTTCGTGGCGTTCCCCTGGTCGCCCTTCGTGGCCTTCCCCTGGTCGCCCTTCGCGTCCTTCCCCTGGTTGCCCTGGCTGCCCTGGTCGGCGGGCAGGTGGGGCTCCAGGACGGACGGCACGGCCTCCTTGATCTGGAGGAAGAGCGGGTCGCCGTCGTCGCGGCCGCTCATCAGCACGATGAAGCAGCGGGTCCCGACGCTCCCCACTCCGACGACCTTCCGCGCCGCGTCGACGTAGTGGTAGCGGTCGAGCAGCATCCGGCGTTCCTCCGGGAGTGTGTCGCGGTACTGGCGGAACGTCTGGTCCACGATCCTGGCCTCGTCCTCGGTCACCGGTTGCAGCAGCGGCGGATCGTTGATGATGCGGATCCTGCCGTCCCTCTTCTCGGTCAGTTTGGCGAGGGCCTGCAGGCTGGTGCGCCGCCGGGCGCGGCTCAGGGTCGCCTCGATCCGCTCGCGCGGCGCGACGCCCTCGGCGAGTGCGAACAGCTCGTCGGTGCCGATGCGCCCGTACCAGACTTCGAGTTCGCCCTGGCCGGCCAGCCGCCGCATGGAGAGCCGGTAGGCCTGGACCGCTTCGAGGGCGGACTGGCGGGCGGCCTCGTCGCCGTGCCCGTTCTCCCGGGCGGCCACCGCGACGCTGGCGGCGAGCCGTTTCACGTCCCACTCGAACGGCCCCGGCAGCGTTTCGTCGAAGTCGTTGAGGTCGAAGAGCAATGTCCGCTCGGGTGAGGCGAACACGCCGAAGTTCAGGAGGTGGGCATCGCCGCACAGCTGGACGATCAGTCCGGTGTGGGGGACGGCGGCCAGGTCCGCGGTCATCACCGCGGCCGAACCGCGCAGGAAGGCGAACGGTGAGGCAGACATCCGCCCGTACCGAATGGGCAGCAGGTCCGGCAGCCGGTCCGCGCCTTGCCGCACCAGCACACCGATCGGATCGGGTCGATCCGCCGCGGGGGACCAGCGGGCGTGCGAGCGCCGGCTGACCTGCTTGCGGGTCGCCCGGCCCAGCTGCGCCCGTTCCGCAGGACTGGCCATGGCCATGCCGTCTCCTCCCGCCGTGTCCGTGTACCCAGCGTGGGCGGAGGGCGGGCGCCGCGCACCTTGGAGGGTGGGGGTGGGGCGGGGGTGGGGGTTGGCGGGGCTTCGCTGGGGCGGGAGCGAGAGGGTGCCCGGGGGCTGCCCGTCAGTCCCAGTGTCCTTCCGTGCCGGCCGTCGGCGTCAAGGGCGCGACGTTGTCGCGTCGCCTCCGGCGATGGCCCTTCGGGCCACCCTTGACCCCGACGTCCGTCCCGGAACGACAAGGACTGTCGGGCGGCCCCCGGGGGAACGGCATAGGGGGACCTACGGGTCGTGAGGCTCTGGCTTCGGCGGGCACGAGCCGCAGCTTCGCTCGGCCAGCCGCCCGTTCGGGCGGACGCGGGGTCGAAGTTGATCGGATCTACGTAATCCGGCTCGGTCTCACGCGCGTCAGATCGCTACACGCTCCTGCCGGACGGCGGATGCGGCTGTGTGTGGGGGGAGAGAGTCCCTCAATGGCGCGCCACCCACCCCCGCTCGTACGCGTGCCACCCGAGCTGGAGGCGGGTTGTCACCCCGGCCAGTTCCATCAGGCTTTTGACTCGGCGCTGTACCGTTCGCAGGCCCAGTTCCAGGTGTTTCGCCACGCTCGCGTCCGTCATGCCCGCCAGGAGGAGGGAGAGGATCACCAGGTCCGTCCCGTCCGGGCAGGCCGGGGACTCCGCGACCGTGCCGTCCGGGCCGCCCAGCCGCAGCGGGAGCGCGTCCCGCCATACCGCTTCGAACAGGCCGAGCAGGGACTCCAGCAGGCCCGAGGCATGCACCACCAGCGCCGCGGGTTCCGTGTCGCGGTCGGTCAGCGGCACCATCGCGAGGGAGCGGTCCGCGATCACCAGTGTCGTGGGGACCTGCGGGACCACGCGGAGCTGCTCGCCGCGGGTCAGGGCCACCTGTGCTTCGCGTAGGCCGCTCGGGTCGGCCAGGACGTTCCGTTCGATGACCACTCGGTAGTGGACCCCGGGGTCGGCGGCCCGGTCCTCCGCGCCGTCGTCGTCCGGGCCGGACACCAGGTGCCGGTCGGTCATCAGCGCGCAGACTTCCTTCGCCGCGCCCAGCCGGAGCTGTGCGAAGCGGTGTGCGACCGCGCTCGCGCCCGTCACCACCTCCACCAGGTCGTGCACGGCCGGCTCCGTCGCCTCCGCCCGGTACTCCTCGGCCAGCGCTGCCGCGGCCTGCTCCGCCTGCTCCAGCTCGAGCCGCTGCCGGGTGAGCAGTGCGGCCAGCGCCACCCCCGGCGGGGCCGCCACCCACCGGCCGGGCCGGGCGGAGGAACGTGCCGCCAGTCCGTGCCGCTCCAGGTGCCGCAACGCGCGCTCGGTCTGCGGCACCGGCAGGGTCAGGCGGTGTGCCAGATCCGGCACCTCCGCCGCGCCCAGCGCCACCAGTGCCCGGTAAGCCGACTCCTGGCCATCGTCCAGACCTATCGCACCCAGCAATCCGTCCACCCCACATCCGGCCCGCCCTGATGGCGGGAAGCGGCCACGGCGCAAACCCGCCGCCGACATCATCACCGCACCCCCCGCCCCTCTGACAAGGTCGCGGGACCGCGGCGCCGGACATCGGCCGGTCATCAGTCGTTCATGCGGCAACTTTGCCGCGCAATGGGGTTGTTGGCAGGAATTCATCTGAGGGGGGCGATGCGCCCGATATCGAGTGGTGCTCGGTGTGGCCACCGCCGGGGGTGAGGACGGGGCGCCGGTGACGCGGTGGATCGTGCGGGTGTGCGGCATTCGTGGATCTGTTTGGTGAGGTGGGGGGAGAGGTCCCGACGGGCGTTCGCCCATCGGGACCCCTTTCCGCCGTTCCGGTGTGCCGGACGCCCCGTACGGCCGAAACTGGGGGGCATGAGTCAGCAGGGGGACGCGGACCCACAGGACTGGTGGCACAAGCTCTACGAGGACCCGGCGCAGGCACCGCCCGGCGCGGGTCGTCCGGGAGGACCCGGCGAGGACCCGCCCGAAGGACCTGGCGAGGACCCGCCGGAGGTGCCGGGCGGCGCGCCTGGTCGGGCGGATCCGCGCGAGATGGCCGGATGGGCCGCCCCACCGGGCGCGCCCCTGCTCCCCGGCCCCAGGTCCGCCGCCGACGACGACCCGGCGGACACCCTGGAGACCCGCTTCGGCTCGGCCTGGGCCATGCTCTACGGCGCCCCTGGCCCGCAGGCCCCGTCCTCCGGCCCGACCCCGACCGGGCAGCCGCTCCCGCGGAGCGCGGTGCCGGAGGCCCCGGAAGGCGACGAGCCGTGGCCGGCTGAGGCAGGTCCGGACCCGCTCGGGTCGGAGACCGACAGCGGGGCGGGAGTACGGGAGCCGGATCGGAGTTCGGCCGGAGTCCGGCCGGTCCCGGCGGAGCCGCGGGCCTTTGGGCCGTCCCCGGCGGAGTTCCCGCCCTCGGGCCGGGCCCCGGAAGGGCCCGAGACGGGCCGGGGCGTGCCCGCTCCTGACCCGGCCGGACGGGAGGCCGACGCCGGCACGGCCCTGCCGGAGCCCGGCCGGGGCGTCACCGACCCGCGGTCGGCTCCGGCGGAGTCCCCGGCTGGGCCGGCCGCGGCGTCCGGGCGGAAGGACCCCGCGGAGGCGGCAGCCGGCGCGCTGCCCGCGGGCCCTGCCGATCCCCGGACTGTTCGGCCGGCCGGGGAGCAGTGGGTGCCGACCGAGTCGGCCGACGGCGGGACACCTTCCGTGCGGAAGCCCGCGGCTCCCGGGCCGGGGGCGGCCGACGGCGGGCCGGTGGCCGCGCCGGAGCAAGGGTGGCGGGACGCGTCCGACCCCCGGGGCGAGCCCGGGGCCACCGGGTACGCGCTCGGGGCGCTCAGCGTGCCGCCCGTACAGGACCCGTTCGGGGAGGCAGGGGCGGTACGGCCCGCGGTGCGGCACCTCGGGGACCGGGCGCCCACCTACGCCGCGGAGCCCGGAGCCCTGCCCGTCACCGACCCGGCCGCGCTGGACGCACTGGTGCCGGACACCGTGCTGGAGGGAGCGCGGTACGGGGGGAGCACCCTGCGGGCCGGCTCGGTGCGCGGCGACTCCGCCCGCTACCGGGGGGAGGCGCGCCGGGACTTCCTGCTCACCGCCCGTTTCGGGACCGGGGACGACTCCCTGGTGCTCGTGGCCATCGCCGGCGGGGACCGGGCTGCCGAGGGCGCCCAGGAGGCCGCCGCCGAGCTGTGCCGCTGGGTCGCCGGCGCCATCGGGCGCAGCCAGGGCCGCCTCGGCGAGGACATCCGGTCCGGCCGGCGGGACGCCCTGCGCTCCGGCCTCCACCGGCTCACCGACCGCGGCTACGGCCGGCTGCGCGCCCGCGCCGCCGAGCTCGGGCTCGACGAGGCCGCGTACACGGCCGGGCTGCGCTGCCTGTTGCTGCCCATCGACCCGGAGTGCCGGACCCGGGTGAGCTTCGGCAGCGGCCCGGGCGGACTCTTCCGTCTCCGGGCGGGGGAGTGGGAGGACCTGGAGACGGCCGGCCCGGCCGCGGAAGGCGGGTTCCGGTTCCGTGCCGCCGTGGCCAGGCCGGGCGACGCCCTGCTGCTCTGCTCGGGCGGTCTGGCCGCGCCGATGCGGGAGGAACCCCTCCTGCCCGCCGAGCTCGCGGTCCGCTGGACCGCCACCGAGCCCCCCGGCCTCGCCGCTTTCCTCGCCGACACCCAACTCCGGCTCAAGGGCTACGCCGACGACCGGACGGCCGCCGCGGTCTGGGAGGCGTGACGAACGGATAATCGGTTGCCCGTCCCCGACGCGGGTGGTTGCAATGGCCGGCATGGTCACCGGCGATCCGGGCGACCTGCCACCGAATCGCCACCCGGGAGACGCCAGCGCATGAACACGCCACCATCGCCCTCCGGAGCGGAGCCGACTGACGGGTCATCCGTCCGGATCGGTGCTCTCGTTCCGCTGACCCCGCCCGGCTGGGTCGAGGCGGGCCGCCACCTGCTCGCCGGACTGGAACTCGCCGTTCGCGACGTCAACGACGCCGGCGGGGTCCTCGGCAGGCCGCTCGAACTGGTGGTCAGGGACACCGCGGCCGATCCGCAGCGGGCCGCGGCGGCCGTGGACGACCTGGCCCGACTGGGCGTGGCCGCCGTGGCGGGGGAGTACCACAGCGTCGTCGCCCGTGCCGCCGCCGCCAGGGCCGACGCCCTCGGCCTGCCCTTCCTGTGCTCGTCGGCGGTTCTCGACGCGCTCACCGAACAGCCGACGGAATGGGTCGCGCGGCTGGCCCCGGCGCAGTCCCACGGCTGGCGGATCTACGCGGACTTCCTGCTCGGCGCGGGCCACAGCCGGATCGCCGTGGCAGTCGCCCCGAGCGTCTACTGGGAATCGGGGACCCGCATCCTGCGGGATCACCTCGCACGACATGGCGGCAGCGTCATCGAACTCGACATGCGCACGCTCTCCGCCACGGCCGTGTGCGACGAGCTCGCCGCCCACCGGGCGACAGCGCTGCTCCTCCTGGTCGGTCACCCGGAGCCCGCCGTTTCGATCGTCAGGTCCGCCCGGCGGGACCCGCGCCTCGCCGGACTCCTGATCGGCGCTCCGGCCGGGCAGCCGGAGTTCGCCGAATGGGCGGCACTGTTGGGTGATGACGGTGCCGCGGTGCCGTTCCTGCGCTACCTGCCCGAACGCTTCGGCCCGCTTGGCGTACGGGTCGAGAAGGCCCTTCGCGAGCGGCTGGCCGAAGCCCCCTCCTTCGTCGCCTTCGAGGGCTACGACACGGTCACCGTCCTTGCCGAGGTGCTGCGTTCCCACGGCACGGACGGCGCCGACCGGGCGCGGACGGCCGGATCCTGGCCGCGCATCGAGGTCGAAGGCACCCGCGGGCAAATCCGGTTCTCCCGCACGCAGGGCATCAGCGTGCGGCAATGGGCGTGGCCGCCGGTCCAGGTCGTCGACCGGGATCCCGCGGAACCCGGTCGCTTCCGGATCCTCCACACCGGCTGAAAGCGCACGGGCCGTCAAGTGCCGCCGATGTGCGATGACGGCGAATTCCCGGTGTGGAGGGGAGATTTACTCGCCCCGGTGCAGTACGGCCCGCCCGTCAAAGTGATTCTCTTCGATAACTCCCCACCGGGCGCGGGCGGGTGGGAAATGCCGGTTTCCGGCCTTGTCCTGTACGTAATGACAAGCCGCGGCCTGAATTTCGCCGTGGATCGGCCGCGCCGCCGGCGACGGCGGGGCCGGAGCGGAGGAGCACGAGCAGCTCAGGGGGCTCCACAGGGCGTGTTCCGGCCACCGGGACGGCCCTGCCGGATGCGGTCGCCGATCCCCGCCCGCTGTCCTTTCCACCGAAGATCGGCGTTGAAACAGCGACCGGCTTCGCGCTTTCCGCCAGTGGGACCGGGTCGGCGGGCGGGGTGGGCCGGAGGCTCCGGATGGCTTGATCCGGTCTGTCTCGGCATCCCGCGTCCGTAACTCTGTTACAGGCCTGGAGGAGTGTGGCTACGTCCCGGGGGCATGCATCCCGTAGACCAGTTCGAAGAGATACGGGACGACGCGACACGGGAGGTAGATCGCCGTGCGGGCGGGGGCGAGGACCGAGATCACGCGGACGGTGCGCCGGGCGGATCTGAAGGCGGTCGGTGAGGTCCGCAGGGACCTCCGGGAGATGTTGCGGTACCGCTGCCGGGCGGACACCGCGGACGTGGCGGAGCTGCTGGCGACGGAGCTGGTGACCAATGCGCTGGTCCACACGGACCACGGGGCCGAGGTCAGCCTACGGTTCGCCGACACCCGGTTGCGGGTGGAGGTCCGGGACGGCGCCGCACGCAAACCCCGGCCGTACGTACCGATCGCCGACGACGGTACGCACGGCCGGGGGCTGATGCTGGTGCAGGCGCTGGCCGACGCGTGGGGCGTCGACCCCGTGCACGGCGGCAAGGTGGTCTGGTTCGAACTGGACCCGGGCGAACCCGGGACCGTGTCCGTCTGACCCCGGGGCCGCTCAGCCGAACTGCTGCTCCAGGTCCTTCAGTTTCCGCTCCAGGGAGTCGAGCCGGGGGATCGTCTGGGTGTCGTCCTCGGCGGTGAGGTCCACGGTGCGGGCCTCACCCGCCTCGTGGCCGTGAACGGCCTGCAGGGAGGGCCTGCGGAGAACGGGCAGCTGCTCCGCTTCCGCTATGGCGGGCTCCGCGCCGACCGGCGCGGAGCCAGACCCCGAGGCGAGACCCGGTACCTCCACCTGCCTGCCGCGTGCCCGCGGCAGGCCGAAGGCCCGGTTCTGGCGGCCCAGTGCCCTTATGTGGGCACGTTCCCGGCGCTGCTGCTCGCGCCTGCGGAGCCGCTCCTGCTCCTTCTCCCGCTTGTCCTCGCGGACCTCGTCCACCGCCTCGTCCAGCGTGCGTACGCCCTCCAGCAGCATCAGCGACCAGGCGCCGAAGGTCTCCCGGGGGGCCCGCAGCCAGCGGACGATCCGGATCTGCGGCAACGGGCGGGGCACCAGACCCTGTTCGCGGAGCGCGGCCCGGCGGGTCTGCTTGAGCGCGCGGTCGAACAGGACGGCCGCCGAGAGGGACATGCCGGCGAAGAAGTGCGGTGCTCCGGCATGGCCGATCCCCCGCGGCGCGTGGACCCAGTTGAACCAGGCGGCGGCCCCCGCGAAGGTCCACACCAGCAGCCGGGAACCGAAGGCGGCGTCGCCGTGGCTGGCCTCCCGCACGGCGAGCACCGAGCAGAACATGGCGGCCCCGTCGAGCCCGAAGGGAACCAGGTACTCCCAGCCCCCGGACAGGTTCAGGTTCTGCCGGCCGAAGCCGACCAGCCCGTGGAAGGAGAGCGCGGCGGCCACGGCCGCGCAGCAGAACAGCAGGACGTACGAGGCGATGCCGTAGATGGCCTCCTTGCGCCGCCGGCGCTCCTCGCTCCGCTCCCAGCTGTCGTCCGCCGCCTTGTCGCCTTCGCGCTTGCCCCGGGCCACCACCGCCACTGCCGCAAGAACGCCCAGGATCAACAGGCTGCCGGGAAGCAGCCAGTCCAGCGATATGTCGGTCAGTCTCATCCGGTGTCCCTACAGTCGCGTCGCGCCCATCGGCTTTTCGCGCGCCATAGTGGCGGAAGCCGGCCGGGGCGCACGCGGGTTTCGGGGCAAGAGGACACTGATGAGGTCTGGCGCCCTCCGGATAGGGTGTTGTGGGTCGAACTCACGCCCGATCAAGGGAATTCGAGTTCGAATCGAAGGCACTCGAACGGGCGGATTGGGCGGGCGCGCCTCGCCGCCAGGCACGGCCCGGGGCCGGCGGCGAGCGCCACACCCCACCCTGGAACCAGAGTGCCCTAAGGGTGCCCTTACCTGAATCCGGTGCGCGCCCACCCCCCTGGCCTGCCTTTTCTGTCACCTCCGCTCCGCCTATCCTCTGACGGACCCCAGACCAGCCAGGAGGACCGGATGCACGACGCGGCTCAGGCGCGGCTGCCCCGGCCCCGGCAGCCGGGCCCCAAGGTGGCGCGCCATTTCGTCCGGGGACAGGTCCTCGACGCGCTGCGCGCCGCACTGCTGGAGGGCGAGCTGGTGCCGGGGGAGATCTACTCCGGGCCGGCCCTGGGCGAGCGGTTCGGGGTCTCGGCGACACCGGTCCGCGAGGCCATGCAGCAGCTGGCGATGGAGGGCGCGGTGGAATGCCTGCCGAACCGCGGCTTCCGGGTGGTCGTCCGGACCCCGCGGGAGCTGGCGGAGCTGGCCGAGGTACGGGCCCTGCTGGAGGTTCCGGTCATGCTGCGGCTGGCCCGTACGGTCCCGCCGGAGGCGTGGGAGTCCCTGCGGCCCGCCGCGGCCGCGACGGGTGAGGCGGCGGCGTCCGGCGATCTCGCGGGGTACGCGGAGGCGGACCGCGCGTTCCACCGGGCGGTGCTGTCCCTGTCGGGCAACGGGCAGCTGCTCCAGGTCGCGGACGACCTGCACCGGCGGGCACAGTGGCCGTCGGCAGGTGTGCCGCGGCTGCGGCGGGCCGATCTGGTGGCGGATGCGGCCGAGCACTCGGCCTTGCTGGAGGCGCTGGTCGCCGGCGAGGTCGGAACGGTCGAGGCACTGGTCCGCGAACACTTCGCAGGCGCCTGACCCCAAGCCCTGCGCCGCCCCTCCACGGAGCCGCGGCCCGCGCCGTGTGGGCAGGCGTTCCGTCCTGCGGAACGCCTGCCCACACCTCGGCCGAGCCGGGGCGTCAGGTGGCCGGGGACGGTTGGAGGTGGTCCGCCAGCCAGGTCGGGATGCCGCCCAGGAGATGGAACAGGCGGCGCGCCTCCGCCCGCAGCCGCGCAGCCTCCGGCTCCGGTTCCGCGTCGGCCAGCGCCGCCAGCGCCGGCGCCGTGCCCACCAGGAAGCCCAGCTCCTCGCGGATGCGGAGCGACTCGGCGAAGCCGTGCCGGGCCTCCGCCAGCTCCCCGTCCCGCAGCGCCAGCCCCGCCAGCTGCCGCCAGGTGAACGACAGCAGCAGCGTGTCGCCACCCGCCGCGGCGGCGGCGTGCGCCCTCCGGTAGGCCGGCCTGGCGGCCTGTGGCGAGTCCGCGAGGTGTTCCGCCACGAGCCCGCGGCGGAAGTCCAGCAGTGGCCTCGTACGGGACGAGGGCGACAGCAGTGCCGCCGCCCGCCCCAGCGCCGAGCGGGCCTCGTCCGACCGGTCCCGGACGCCCAGCACCGTCGCCGCGTACGCCAGCTGCCCGCGCTCGCACGCGGCGGCGCCCCGCTGGTCGTCGTCCGAGGCCACGGCCTCCGCGGTGCGCAGGGCGTCCTCCGCCTCGGCCCAGCCCACGCCGGTGAACAGACAGCGCTCCACCAGCAGCGCGGTGCGCTGCACCGCGGCCCCGGCGTCGTCCGCGCGGGCGGTCAGCAGCGCCGCCGCGTCGGTCCAGCAGCCGCGCGATCTGAGCCGCCATATCGCCCGCTGGAGGGGGTCGTCGCCCCCGGTGGACCCTGCACCCGACATGGCGGTATCCGCCACATTGCCCTCCCCAAGCAACCGAGCAGCATGTCGTCATCACGTCGTCATTGAGCCCTGGGGCGAAATGACAGCACGAATCTGCGTGATCGGCCAAGGGGTCGGGTGAACTCTTTCACAAAGTTCGGACACCTCATCAGCCGGGGGCCCGCGGGTTGCGGGCGGGCCCCAGAGGCATCGCCTCAGCTCATCCGCAGTGCGAGGAAGAAGTCCAGCTTGTCCTCCAGCCGGGACAGGTCCCGGGCCGTCAACTGCTCGATTCGCCCGACCCGGTAACGCAGCGTGTTGACGTGCAGGTGCAGCCGCGTCGCACAGCGGGTCCACGACCCGTCGCAGTCCAGGAACGCCTCCAGGGTCGGGATGAGCTCCGCCCGGTGCCGCCGGTCGTAGTCCCGCAGCGGGTCCAGCAGCCGCGCCGTGAAGGCGCGCCGGACGTCGTCCGGCACGAACGGCAGCAGCAGCACGTGCGAGGCCAGCTCGTGGTGCCCGGCGGCGCAGACCCGCCCGGGACGGGCCGCGGCGACCCGGCGGGCGTGCCGGGCCTCCTCCAGCGCCCCGCGCAGGCCCTCAGCGGAGTGCACGGCCGCGCTGACACCGAGGGTGAGCCGCCCGTCCTCGGCCAGACCGGCCGCCAGCGGCTCCCGTACGGCCGCCAGCAGCGCGTCGGCGTGCAGGGCGTTGTCCGGGCCGCGCTCCTCCCCGCCGAGGCCGGTGCCGACGCCGGCGCCCGCGTCGGCCGCCGGGGCGGGCAGCGGGACCAGGGCGATGGCCTCGTCACCGGCGTGGGCCACGGCGATCCGGTCGGAGGGCTCCGGGCCGGAGACGGACGGGTCGACCAAAATCTCTTCCAGCAGGGACTGGGCCACCGGGCCGCCGGGGATGTCCCCGCCCTCCCAGTCCACCCGGGCCACCACGACCTGCCAGTGGGGGGCCGTGCCCAGGCCCGGCAGCAGCACCGGGGCCGCGACGCGCAGGCGCGCGGCGATCTCGGCGGGCGGCGCCCCCGTCTGGACCAGCTCCAGCACCTCCTGGGCCAGCCGGCGGCGCACCGTGCGGGCCGCGTCCCGGCGGTCCCGTTCGACCGCGATCAGCTGGGTGACGCCCTGCAGCAGGTCCAGGCGCTCGGCGGGCCAGTCGCCGGCGTCGGCCTCGACGGCCAGCAGCCAGTCCGAGAGCACGCTTTCGCGCACGTCACGGGCGCCCGGCGCGGTGGTGCGGCCCACACCCCTGATCGGGAAGAGGGAGTAGGTAATACCCTGGAGAGAGATCCGGTGCGGGCCCCGGCGGCCGGTCCGGACCGCCGCCATGTGCTCGCTCGCCAACGCCGCGCAGACACCCGGCGTGAGCGGCTCTCCGGCCCCGGCGATCTGCCTGCCCGTGGGGGAGAGCACCCATGCACGCAGATCGAGGTCCGTGGTGAGCAGATCCAACACCACATCCGGTCCGCCGCCCGCGGGACCCGAGGTCATGAGCCGGCGGTGGCGGTCGACGACGGCCGCGAGATCGCCCGCGCGCTCCCCCGAAACCTGCCTCACCACGTACTCGGTGATCGTGGCGAATGCAACGTTCTCGTTCACGGCGAACAGCGGAAGACGGTTCCGCACGCAGGCCGAAACGAGATCGTCGGGGATGTCCGCGAGTTCGGCCTCGCCCGCCGCGAGCCCGGCCACTCCGGCGGAGGCGAGGATTCGTACGAAGGGCTCGGAGTCGGCTGAATTTCGTCTCCAGGCCAGTCCGGTCAGGACAAGTTCTCCTCCGGAGAGGTATCGGCTGGGATCTCTCAGGTCCGTCGTCATGACCCCGCGGACCGTACGGTCGAGTTCTTCCTCGCCGCCCAGCAGCCGCAGCCCCAGCGCCTCGGTCTCCAGCAGTGCGCGCAGCCGCATGATGTCGCCGCCGATCTGTCTCGATGTTGCCGTTGAAAATCGGGCAGGTCGTCGCATCCTGCCTTTCATACGAATCTACAAGACGAACGAGGTCGTCAGCCAACTGCTTCATGGTTTCGGTGACTGCACCCGGGGGACGCGCGGCTTGTGTACTGGCTCCACACCGCATTAACAACACGTGAACGACCGGCTGAGGACCCGGGACTCCTGGCTTGAAATGATCCATCCACGCAAAGAAGAGGGCCGCACATGGACTTCCTTCGCCCCGCCAGCTGGGAGGAGGCGCTCGCCGTCAAGGCCGAGCACCCCACGGCTGTGCCGATTGCGGGTGGCACCGACATCATGGTCGAGATCAATTTCGACCACCGTCGGCCGGAGTACCTGCTGGACCTCAACCGCATCGGGCTGCTGCGGGAGTGGGAGGTGGGCGAGAAGGTCACCCGGCTGGGTGCGTCCGTCCCGTACACCCAGATCATGGAGAACCTGCGCGGCACCCTGCCGGGTCTCGCTCTCGCCTCGCACACGGTCGCGTCCCCCCAGATCCGCAACCGCGGCGGCGTCGGCGGCAACCTCGGTTGCGCCTCGCCGGCCGGTGACTCCCACCCCGCCCTCCTCGCCGCCGGCGCCGAGGTCGAGGTCGAGTCCGTCCGCGGCTCCCGGCTGATCCCGATCGACGAGTTCTACACCGGCGTGAAGCGCAACGCGCTCGCCGCCGACGAGCTCATCAAGACGGTGCACATCAAGAACGCCACCGGTCCCCAGCAGTACTCCAAGGTCGGCACCCGCAACGCGATGGTCATCGCGGTCTGCGGCTTCGGCCTGGCGCTGCACCCCGACACCCGCACCGTACGCACGGGCATCGGCTCTGCCGCGCCCACCCCGGTCCGCGCTGAGGCCGCCGAGGAGTTCCTGAACGCCGCGCTCGAAGAGGGCGGCTTCTGGGACAGCGGCAAGGTCATCACGCCCTCGATCGCCAAGCAGTTCGGTCAGCTCGCGTCCGCCGCGTGCAACCCGATCGACGACGTCCGTGGCACGGCGGCGTACCGCCGCCACGCGGTTGGCATTCTTGCCCGCCGTCAGCTGGTCTGGACGTGGGAGCAGTACCGCGGCACGAACGGCCGCCCGCTCGAAGGGGCTGCATAACCATGCGCGTCAATTTCACCGTCAACGGTCGCCCGCAGGAAGCAGACGATGTCTGGGAGGGCGAGTCCCTCCTCTACGTCCTGCGTGAGCGCCTGGGTCTTCCCGGTTCGAAGAACGCCTGTGAGCAGGGCGAATGCGGTTCCTGCACGGTCCGTCTCGACGGCGTGCCGGTCTGTTCGTGTCTGGTCGCCGCCGGCCAGGTCGAGGGCCGCGACGTCGTGACCGTCGAGGGTCTGGCCGACTTCGCCAAGCAGCGCGAGGAGCACGGCCACGCCTGCGGGACCGGCGCGTGCACCGGCGGCAAGGGCGGCGTCACCATGGACGAGGCCAGGCGGTGGTCCGCCCGGGGCACCGACTCCCGGACCGGTGAGGGCGCGGAGCTCTCCGGCATCCAGCAGGCGTTCATCGACGCCGGCGCCGTCCAGTGCGGTTTCTGCACCCCGGGCCTCCTGGTCCAGGCCGACGCGCTGCTCGAGAGCAACCCGTCCCCGTCCGACCAGGACATTCGTGAGGCCCTCTCCGGCAACCTCTGCCGCTGCACGGGCTACGAGAAGATCCTCGACGCGGTGCGCCTGGCGGCCGCCCGGCAGGAAGAGGGGGTGTGATCATGGCTCAGCCCACCCGTCACGCACCTTCCGGTACGCCGACGAACGTCACCCAGAAGACCAAGGGCGGCATCGGCGAGTCCACGCTCCGCCCGGACGGCACCCTCAAGGTCACCGGTGAGTTCGCGTACTCCTCGGACATGTGGCACGAGGACATGCTGTGGGGCCAGACCCTGCGCAGCCCCGTCGCCCACGCGGAGATCGAGAGCATCGACATCTCCGAGGCGCTGGCCGTGCCCGGCGTGTACTCCGTGCTCACGTACGCGGACCTGCCGACCGAGACGAAGAACTACGGCCTCGAGATCCAGGACACCCCCGTCCTGGCCGACGGCCGGGTACGTCACCACGGTGAGCCGATCGCCCTCGTGGCGGCCGACCACCCGGAGACCGCCCGCCGTGCCGCGGCCAAGATCAAGATCGACTTCAAGGAGCTCCCGCTCGTCACCGACGAGGCGACCGCTCTGGCCGAGGACGCGGTCCTGATCCACCCGGACCGGAACGACCACCACGCCGGCCACGTCCCGCACCAGAACATCGTGCACCGCCAGCCGATCATCCGCGGCGACGCGGCCGAGGCGGCCAAGAAGGCCGACGTCATCGTCACCGGCGAGTACACCTTCGGCATGCAGGACCAGGCCTTCCTCGGCCCGGAGTCCGGCCTGGCCGTTCCGGGCGAGGACGGCGGTGTCGACCTCTACGTGGCCACCCAGTGGCTGCACTCGGACCTCCGCCAGATCGCCCCGGTCCTCGGCCTGCCCGAGGAGAAGGTCCGCATGACGCTGTCCGGCGTCGGCGGTGCCTTCGGCGGCCGCGAGGACATCTCGATGCAGATCCACGCGTGCCTCCTGGCCCTGGCCACCAACAAGCCGGTCAAGATGGTCTACAACCGGTTCGAGTCGTTCTTCGGCCACGTGCACCGCCACCCGGCGAAGCTCCGGTACGAGCACGGCGCCACCAAGGACGGCAAGATCACGCACATGAAGTGCCGGATCGTGCTCGACGGTGGTGCGTACGCCTCCGCCTCCCCGGCCGTCGTCGGCAACGCGTCCTCCCTCTCGGTGGGCCCGTACGTCGTCGACAACGTGGACATCGAGGCCATCGCCCTCTACACGAACAACCCGCCGTGTGGTGCCATGCGCGGCTTCGGCGCCGTCCAGGCCTGCTTCGCCTACGAGGCCCAGATGGACAAGCTCGCGGAGAAGCTGGGCATGGACCCGGTCGAGTTCCGGCAGCTCAACGCCATGGAGCAGGGCACGATCATGCCCACCGGCCAGGTCGTGGACTCCCCGGCCCCGGTCGCCGAGCTGCTGCGCCGGGTCAAGGCCCGCCCGCTGCCGCCCGAGCGCCAGTGGGAGACCGCCGGCCAGGCCGCGGACCTCCGCGCGCTGCCGGGCGGTCTGTCGAACACCACCCACGGCGAGGGCGTCGTCCGCGGCGTCGGCTACGCGGTCGGCATCAAGAACGTCGGCTTCTCCGAGGGCTTCGACGACTACTCCACCGCCCGCGTGCGCCTGGAGGTCATAGGCGGCGAGCCCGTCGCGATGGTCCACACGGCCATGGCGGAGGTCGGCCAGGGCGGTGTCACCGTGCACGCCCAGATCGCCCGTACGGAGCTCGGCGTCACCCAGGTGACCATCCACCCGGCCGACACGCAGGTCGGCTCCGCCGGTTCCACGTCCGCCTCCCGGCAGACGTACATGACCGGTGGCGCCGTGAAGAACACCTGCGAGGCCGTCCGTGAGGCACTGCTGGAGATGGGCCGCCGCAAGAACGGCTCGTACCACCCGGCGTGGGCCCACGCGGAGCTGCTCCTCGAAGGCGGCAAGATCGTTACCGACGGCGGCGAGGTCCTCGCGGACATCGCCGATGTCCTCGGGGACGAGGCGATCGACCTTGAACTCGAGTTCCGCCACCGCCCGACCGTCCCGTTCGACCTGGTCACGGGCCAGGGCGACGGCCACGTCCAGTACACTTTCGCCGCGCACCGAGCCGTCGTCGAAGTGGACACGGACCTCGGCCTCGTCAAGGTCGTCGAACTGGCCACAGCTCAGGACGTCGGCAAGGCGCTCAACATGCTTTCCGTGGTCGGCCAGATCCAGGGTGGTACCACCCAGGGTCTCGGTGTGGCCGTCATGGAAGAGATCATCGTGGATCCCAAGACCGCGAAGGTGCGAAACCCCTCCTTCACGGACTACCTGATCCCGACCATCCTCGACACCCCGACCATCCCGGTCGATGTCCTGGAACTCGCCGATCCGAACGCGCCCTACGGTCTGCGCGGTCTCGGTGAGGCCCCCACCCTGTCGTCCACCCCGGCCGTCCTCGCGGCGATCCGGCAGGCGACAGGTCTGGAGCTCAACAAGACGCCTATCCGTCCTGAGGCCCTGACCGGCACCCTCTAGGACCGAAAAGCTCTCCGGGCGGTGTGACAGGGAACGTCACACTTCACGGTCACACCGCCCGGAGTACGAAGTCCCGCCGCTCGCGGACCGCTTCACCCTGCCGTACCAGAAGTACCAGCAGAACCAGCAGAACCAGCAGTGCCAGTAGTAACTGAACGCTTCGTCTCGGGCCGTCCCCCGGGTCGTGCGGCCAAACGTTTCATCCCAAATCCCGCAGTAACCCCGAAAGCCCCCATGCGGGTGCCCCTATGAACCTTGGGAGTTAGGCACCATGACCCAGTCGTCTGTGGAGCCCAAGACCACCGCGGAAGATGCGGCCGAGGGCTCGCGTCAGCCCTCCGGTAAGTCTTGGCTCGACCGGTACTTTCACATCACCCACAGAGGATCCAACGTCGGCAATGAGGTTCGTGGCGGTATCACGACCTTCATGGCCATGGCGTACATCCTTCTGCTCAACCCCCTGCTGCTCTCCGGCAAGGACGTCGCCGGAGACACCATGAGCCAGAAGGCTCTCATCACGGCCACCGCCTTCGCGGCCGCCGTGACCACGCTCCTCATGGGCTTCGTTGGCAAGGTGCCGCTCGCCCTCGCCGCCGGCCTCTCGGTCTCGGGTGTGCTGGCCTCGCAGGTCGCCCCCCAGATGACCTGGCCCCAGGCCATGGGCATGTGTGTGCTCTACGGTGTCGTGATCTGTCTCCTGGTGGTCACCGGCCTCCGTGAGATGATCATGAACGCGATCCCCCTCGCGCTCAAGCACGCCATCACCATGGGCATCGGCCTGTTCGTCGCCATCATCGGCCTGGTCAAGGGCGGCTTCGTCGGCCGCGGCCCGGAGTTCGGTCCCCCGGTCCAGCTCGGTGCCGTCGGTGAGCTGTCCGGCTGGCCCGTCCTGCTCTTCTGCGTGACCCTGCTCGCCATCTTCATGCTGCAGGCCCGCAAGGTCCCCGGCGCGATCCTGATCGGCATCGTGGGCGGAACCATCCTCGCCGCCATCCTGAACGCCATCGTCGACATCGACGACAAGGCGTGGAAGAACGGCCCGCCGGTCCTCAACGGTTCCGCCGTCTCGCTGCCCGACTTCTCGCTCTTCGGTGACGTCAGCTTCGGCGGCTGGGGCGACGTCGGCTACATGACCGTCGGCATGATCGTCTTCACCCTGGTGCTCGCCGGCTTCTTCGACGCGATGGCCACCATCATCGGTGTCGGCACCGAGGCCAAGCTCGCCGACGACAAGGGCCGCATGCCGGGCCTGTCCAAGGCGCTGTTCATCGACGGCGCCGGCGGTGCCATCGGTGGTGTCGCGGGTGGCTCCGGCCAGACCGTGTTCGTCGAGTCGGCCACGGGTGTCGGCGAGGGTGCTCGTACCGGTCTCGCCTCCGTCGTCACCGGCCTCTTCTTCGCCGCCTGCCTCTTCTTCACCCCGATCACCCAGGTGGTCCCGGGTGAGGTCGCCTCCGCGGCCCTGGTCGTCATCGGCGCGATGATGATGCAGAACGCCCGCCACGTGGACTGGGCCGACGCCGCGACCGCGATCCCGGTCTTCCTGACCGTCGTGATCATGCCGTTCACCTACTCGATCACGGCCGGCGTGGCCGCCGGTGTGATCGCCTGGGTCGCGATCAAGGTGGCGCAGGGCAAGGCCCGGGAGATCGGTGCCTTCATGTGGGCGCTGACCGCCATCTTCCTGGTCTTCTTCGCCCTGAACCCGATCGAGCACTGGCTCGGCGTCGCCTGAGCCTGATCCATAACGCGTGAACCCTCCGCGCGTCCGATACTGGAACCGAAACTCAGAGGAGCCGACATGCTGGACATCGCCGAAGAGCTGAACCGGTGGGTCGAGCAGGGACGCGACTTCGCAGTCGCCACCGTGGTGGCGATCAGCGGAAGCGCGCCCCGGGAAGTCGGCGCGGCCCTCGCCGTCGATCGTGACGGCACGGCCATCGGCTCGGTTTCCGGCGGATGCGTGGAGGGCGCGGTGTACGAGCTGTGCCGGCAGGCGATCGAGGACGGCGAAACCGTCCTGGAGCGCTTCGGGTACAGCGACGACGATGCCTTCGCCGTGGGCCTGACCTGCGGCGGCATCATCGACATCCTGGTCACGCCGGTCCTCGCCGACGGCCCGCAGCGGGCCGTCCTGGAGACCGCGATAGCCGCCGCGGCGGCCGGTTCGCCGGCCGCCATGGCGCGGATCGCGTCCGGCCCGGCCGAGCTCATGGGCCGCCCGGTCCTGGTCCGCCCCGAAGGAGCCCACGAGGGCGGCTTCGGCGGACACCCCGAACTGGACCGCACCATCGCCGCCGAGGCCCGCGCCATGCTGGACGCCGGCCGGAACGGCGTGCTCGACATCGGTGCGGACGGCCGGTTCTGCGGAGAGCCGCTGAAGGTGCTGATCGAGTCCAGCGTCCCGGCCCCGCGCATGATCGTCTTCGGTGCCATCGACTTCGCCTCCGCCCTCGTGAAGGTCGGCAAGTTCCTCGGCTACCACGTCACGCTGTGCGACGCCCGCCCGGTGTTCGCGACCAAGGCCCGCTTCCCCGAGGCCGACGAGATCGTCGTGGAGTGGCCGCACCGCTACCTGGAGTCCACCGAGGTGGACGGCCGGACCGTGCTCTGCGTGCTCACCCACGACGCCAAGTTCGACGTCCCGCTGCTCCGGCTCGCCCTCCGCCTCCCGGTCGCCTACATCGGCGCCATGGGCTCCCGGCGGACCCACGAGGACCGCAACAGGCGGCTCCTCGACGCCGGAGTCACGGACCTGGAGCTCGGCCGGCTGCGCTCCCCGATAGGGCTGGACCTCGGCGCCCGTACCTCCGAAGAGACCGCGATCTCCATCGCCGCCGAGATCGTCGCCAACCGGCGCGGCGGCAGCGGGATCGCCCTGACCGGCGCGCACACCCCGATCCACCGCGAGTTCCCCGAGCCGGCGCCCGGACGCATGGGCGCCGCCCCCTGGCGGGACGAGGCGTGACGGGGCAACCACGCACGGAGACCACCACGCGCGGGATGACCGCACGCGGATGACCGCACGGGGATGACCGCACGCGCGGACGATCCCCGAACCCCACGAAGGGCGCAGCCGAAGGGCTTGCGCCCTTTTCGCATGCCGTCTACTTTTACCGGCCGGTAACACTCCTTCCCCCCAACGGAGTTGACCGGATGCTGCGACGCCCCCGCCCGCTGCGCGCCGTCTGTGCGCTGACCGCGGCCGCCCTGCTCACCGCCCTCGCCCCGGCGGCGGCCGACACTCCGACGGACGCCGCACCGGACACCGGGCCGGCCGGGCTCCGCCAGGTGCTGTTCGTGGGCAACAACTGGGACGGCACCGCCGACGTGCTCGCCGCCACCGGCGGCATGGCCAGGATCGGCCGGATCAACGTGATCCCAGACAAGGCCGAGCGGCTCCGGGAGATCCACCTCAACCCCGTCAAGCTCGCCTACTTCCTGGGCATCCGCACCACCGCGGGCGAGGGCCACGACCAGTTCGCCGACGACATGTACACCACCCCGGACGGTTCGGCGGTGGTCGTCTCCCGGCCCTCCTTCGCCGACGTGGTCTCCATCGACCTGGCCTCCGGCCGGATCAACTGGCGCTTCCCGGTCTCGGGATACCGCGCGGACCACATGGCGGTCTCCCCGGACGGCACCCGGGTCGCGGTATCGGCCTCCACCGCCAACACCGTGCACGTGCTGGACATCACCAGCGGCCGCCAGATCGGTTCCTTCGCCACCGGTGACAAGCCGCACGAGAACTCCTTCTCCCGCGACGGACGGCTGATCTGGAACGCCTCGATCGGCGAGGTCAACACCGCCCTGGACGCGCCCTGGCTGGACTGGACGAAGGGCGACCGTAAGTTCACGGTGGTGGACGCGCAGACCTTCCGCACCGTCAAGGTCGTCGACATGCGCGAACGGCTGGACGCGGCGGGCCGCTCCGACCTGTCCGACTCGATCCGGCCCAACGCCTTCACCCCCGACGAGTCCACGCTGTACTTCCAGGTGTCGTTCTTCAACGGTTTCGTGGAGTACGACGTCGCCGCCGACCGCATCACCCGCATCAAGACCCTCCCGAAGAACCCGGCCACCAGCGGCGACCGCACCACCTGGGTCAACGACTCCCGCCACCACGGCATGTCCATGAGTCCCGACGGCGCCAAGCTGTGCATCGCCGGGACCATGGACGACTACGTCACGGTGGTCGACCGGGCCACCCTGACCGAGGGGCCGCTGGTCCCGGCGTCCAAGCCGTACTGGGCGACCGTCAACGGGGACGGCACCGCCTGCGTGATCTCCGAGAGCGGCACCGACCGGGTGACCGCCATCGACTTCGCCACCGGCGCCAAGCGCGTCTCCGTCCCCGTCGGCGACCACCCCCAGCGCGTCCGCCTCGGCCACGTCCCGGCGGACTGGACCGGCCCCTCCGCGGGGGCATCCTGAGCCATCGTGTCCGGCGCCGTCCCGTCCCGGGCCAACCCCGTCCCCTTCCGGGCTAACCCCGTCCTGTGCCGGCCCAGCGGCGCAGGGCGTCGGTGGCCCGGGCGGCGTCGGCCGGCGGCAGGCTGCGTATGGAGAGGTGGTGGTTGGCCTCCGGCACGGTGAAGACGTACGAGTCACGGGTGCCCCGGCCCAGCCGGAAGGGCTCCGCCACCGCCACGTCGTTCTCGCCGTTGACGAACATCAGCGAGCCGCCCCGGTGGCGGACCCAGCGGTCCACGTCCGCCATCGCGGCGGGGCGGAAGCGCAACGGGATGTCCCGCGGCACGTAGGAACGGACCTCCTGGATGCCCGGGTACCGCAGCAGGCCCTCCAGGTGCGGGGCCGCGAAGTGCGGGTACCCCAGCTCGGTGCCCAGCTGGTGGAAGTACGGCGTGTACGCCGCCAGGGTCGGGTCGGCGTACACGGACAGCCGGGTCACCCCGTCCACCCAGGCATACAGGGCGTCGTCGGTGGCCGCAGTCGTCGGCACGGCGGCGCAGCCGCCCGCGGGCTGGTGCATCCAGAACATCAACGGCAGTCGCAGGACGGCGAGTTCGAACGCGCGGTCCACACCGCCGATGATCTCGAAGCCGGCCTTCCCGGTCTCCGCCCACCGCGCGTACCGCTCGGTCATCGCCGCCCGCCGGATCAGCGCCTCGCGCTGGGCCGTCTTCAGGGCCGCGCGGCACTCGGCGGTCCCGACCCGCTCCAGGGCGGCGTCGTAGGCGCTGTCGTCCCGGTCGTCCGTGTTGTTGGGCGCCGCGTACGCCACGGTGCCGGCCACGTCGTCCGGGTAGAAGCGGCGGTGGTAGACGGCCGTCATCCCGCCCTTGCTGCCTCCGGTGGAGATCCACGGGCCCCCGTACACCCGCTTCAGGGCGCCGATGATGCGGTGGTGGTCGCTCGCCGCCTGCCAGATCGTCAGCTTGGACCAGTCGGTCACCGCGGGCTTGGAGGTGCCGAAGAAGCGCTGCTCCACGGTGATCTGGTTGGCGTCCAGCAACTCGGTCGGCTCGGCCGGGCGCTGCGGCGCCGACCCGAGGTCGTAGCCGCTGGAATAGAGCACCACCGGCCGCCGCACGGACTTGTGGACCAGTGTCAGCCGCTGCTCGAACGAGTCGCCGCCGGGGCGGCGGTGGTCGACCGGCTGACGGTAGGACAGGTCCAGGACGGTCTGTCCCGGGGCGGCGGCCGGCCGTTCGCCCAGCAGCCGCATACCGGGAAGGGCCCCGATCCGGGCGCGGATGTCCTCGGCGGGCGGCGGACCGCCGGCCGCGGCCGCGACCGCGTCCGAGGTCGGGCCGGCAGCCGAGGCCACGGCAGGGCCGGACAGCCCGGTCACCGTCAGCACTCCGCTCAGCAGCGGTGCGATCAGCAGGCGCTTCAACGTCTCGTTCATACACCCAGGCAACCGCAGGGGCCGTGCCCTGCGGATCCCCCGAGCGAGGAGAAGGTCTCCCCCGCGCGGGGGAAGACGGCGGCCCACGAGGTGTGTTGGGATGTCCGGCCGGGAGTCAGGACGGACGCGCCGCCGCGAAGGGGAGTCTCGCCGCCGACATGCCGAAGCCGGCCGACCAGGCTCCGGGGGTCAGGCCGGTGGGGCGGGGGTGCAGGTCCTCGTCCCGGTAGCGGCGTACGTTCACGTGCCAGTGCAGGATGCCGGCCAGCCAGTCCTCCAGTTCCCCGACGTACGCGTCGACCGCGGCACGGGCCTCCCGGTCCAGGCCGAGGTCCTCGCACAGCACGGGGAGCTGGTGGTCGCGGATGTGCTCGAACTCCTCGGTGCGCCGCCGCATCAGGTCCGCCACGATGCCGACTGCCCGGGGGTAGTCGATGTCGAAGAAGTTCTGGGTGACCAGGACGTGGTTGTGGACCTCGCCCTCCACCTCGATCTCCTTCTGGTACGAGACCAGGTCGTTGATGATGACGGCGACGTCCGAGGCCGCGTTCTCCAGCGAGCGGATCACCCCGTTCCGCTGGAGTTCCGGGGGCAGCCCCCGCCCGTCGTGGCCGAGCCGGGCGATGAACATCGTCAGGGCGGAGCCGAAGGTCAGCCGGCGCATCTCCGCGTAGTCGACCGGGTCGGGGATGCGGTGGACGGAGGTGTTGTCGATCTCCCAGACCCAGCTGTCCAGCATGTCCGTCACGGTCTGCCGGAACTCGGCCCGCACGGGCTCGCGCATGCGGGTCGCGGTGCGCGCCCAGAGGTCCCGCAGACCGCGTTCCATCACGGTGGACGGCTCCGGCGCCTCCCCGGGGCCGAGCGGCATCATGGAGCCCAGGCGGGCGGTGGCGGCACGGGCCGCGTCCGGTGCCTTCGCCGCGCCGAAGACCTTCGGGTAGTAGTCGTCCGCGTACGTGCCCCAGGCCAGCCACTGGGCGTTCAGCGACAGGTCCTCCGCGATCGCTTCCGGGTCGATGCCCGCCGAGCACAGCGCGAAGTCGAAGCCGGTCACCTTGCTCTCGGTCCAGATGTCCGATCCGGGGTCGCCGGGCTGCGGCTCCAGCATCCCCGTCCGCCGGCACCATTCGACGGTCTCCCGGCGGGCCCGCTCCAGGTGCGGATTGAGGGTCAGCGGGAACGGCAGGCGGAAGTCGGGCAGCAGCGAGGGCCCCACCTTCCGGAAGGGCACGTGCGTGAAGCTGCGCCGGCGCAGGGCCGTGGACCGCGGGGTGAACAGGGAGCGGGGGTCCAGCGCCGCGGTGCCGGGCCCGGTCGGCATGAAGGGGAGGGTGAGCGGTGCGGTGGTGCGGGCCCCTTCGTTCATGTACCGGCTGGACACCGTGTGCCATTCGTGGCCGCCGGACTGCCAGTCCTGCAGTCCCTTGGTGTAGGCCAGGACGGCGGCGGTCTCGTGCGGGGTGAGCCCGTGCTCGGCGGCGAGGGCGGGCACCTCGGCCAGTGCCGTGTGCTCGAACTGGTGGAGCCGTGAGGTCAGCAGGTCGTTGGAGAGGTCGGCGGCCTCCTGCGTGGAGCAGCCCAGGAAGGTCTCCAGGACCAGGACGGCGTTGGACAGCTCGCCCTCGTCCTCGACCTCGCGCCGGTAGGAGAAGAGGTCGTTGCGGATGTGCACGGCGTCGGAGAAGGCGTCCCGGAGCACCTGCAGCGGCCGGGTGTGCGCGACCCGGGCCGGCAGCTCCGCCGACACGTACTCGACCAGGCCGGCCGACCAGGGGGCGCCGCCCACCTTGCGGCGCATCTCGATGTACTCGAGCGGGTTCGCGACCCGGCCGATGTTGATGTTGGAGAGCTCCCACATGGACTCGTGGAGGAGGTTCCGGGTGCTCTCGGAGAACCGTTCCCTCCAGCCGGCGGACATGGCCGGCACGGTCCGCGCCCACAGGTCCGCGAGTCCCGCCTCCACCGGGTTGGTGGGCTCGGGGAACCCTGCGGCCAGGTCCATCGGCATGAACGCGGCCAGCCGGTCCAGGTACTCCTTGGCCCCGGTCCGGTCCTGGGTGCGCTTGAAGGTCTCCAGGAAGTGGTCGTCGAAGAAGAACACCCACACGTACCAGTCGGTGACCAGGGACAGCGCCTCGCTGTCGCAGTCGGGGTGGGTGTACGAGCAGAGCAGCGCGTAGTCGTGCGAGTCGAGGTCGCTCTCCTCCCAGACGCCCGAACCCTCCAGCATCCCGAAGTCCCGCGCCCACTGCCTGCTGTGGGTGCGGGCCTCCTGGAGATGGGGGTTCAGTCGAGCCGGATGGGGCACATAGAAGTCCGGCAGGCGGAACGGCTGGGTCACGGCGGGGCATGCCTTTCGTCGCACGGCGGCGGGGAGCCGGGGAGCGGGGGCCCGGCGCACACACCGGGCCCCCGTAAGAGATCAGCAGGGCCCTTCTCCCGGCTCGCCCGGAACCATGGGGAGTTCACCGGTTCAGGTGACGGCCGGCCGCGGTGCGTGACGGATGTTCGACCCGCGGGAAGCGTCAGCGCCATGAACGGTGATCGCCGCGGCTGGAGCCGGTGCCTGCTCGCGGGCGCGGTGTTCGCGGTGTGCATGGCCGGAACCACGCTGCCGACCCCGCTCTACCCCCTCTACCAGGAGGAATTCGGCTTCTCCGAGCTCACCGTCACGGTCGTCTACGCCGTGTACGCCTTCGGGGTGATCGGGGCGCTGCTGCTCGCGGGCAACGCCTCGGACGTCGTGGGCCGCCGCCCGGTGCTCTTCGCCGGCCTGGTCTGCGCGGCCGCCAGCGCCGTCTGCTTCCTGCTCGCCTCCGGGCTCGGCTGGCTCTACACCGGGCGGCTGCTCTCGGGGCTGTCCGCCGGGCTGTTCACCGGGGCCGCCACCGCGTACGTGATGGAGCTCGCACCGCCCGGCGGCGGCTCCCGCGCCACCTTCGTGGCGACCGCCGCCACCATGGGCGGCCTGGGCTGCGGTCCGCTGCTCGCCGGCCTGCTCGCGGAGTACGCCCCCGGGCCGCTGACCCTGCCGTTCGCCGTGCACCTGGTGCTGGTGGCGAGCTCGGCCGCCGTGCTGTGGCGGCTCCCGGAGACCGTACGGGACCGGCGTCCGCCGAGCGCCGTACGGCCACAGCGGCCCGCCCTGCCCGCACCGGTCCGCCCGGTGTTCGGGCCCGCCGCGACCGCTTCCTTCGCCGGCTTCGCCCTCTTCGGGGTGTTCACCTCGGTCAGCCCGGCCTTCCTCGCCCATTCCCTGCACGTCGAGGACCACGCGGTGAGCGGGCTGGTGGTCGCCCTGGCCTTCTTCGCCTCCACCGCCGGACAGCTCGCGGTCGGTCCGGTGGGGACGGCCCGTTCGCTGCAGGTGGGCTGTGCCGGGCTGCTGGCCGGGCTGGCACTGCTCGCGGGCGCGCTGTACCGGGAACAGCTGGCGCTGGTGGTGCTGAGCGCCCTGGTCGGCGGGGCCGGGCAGGGTCTGGCCTTCCGCGCGGGGCTGGCCGCGGTCGCGCAGGCTTCGCCGGAGGACCAGCGGGCCGCGGTGATCTCCACCTTGTTCGTGGTGGCCTACGCGGGCATCTCGGTGCCGGTGATCGGCGTGGGCCTGCTCGTCGGCCCGCTCGGCCTGGAGGGCGCGGGTCTGGTGTTCATCGCCTGCATGGCCGTCCTGGTCTGCGCCGCGGCCGGATACCTGCTCCGCCGACCGGTGCGCGCGGGGGACTGACGGCTGCGTGGCGGCGGCCGCCGGTCCCCTTTCGGTTCCCCGGCGGTCCTCCTTCGGTCCCCCGGCGGTCCCCCCTTCGGTCCTCTGAGCCGACCGGGCGCGACGCCCGGGGCGGAAAAACCTCAGTAGGGTGGGGCGACACGTACGCGCGCACGCCGTACGTGTGTGCGCACCCGTCAGGAACGACCACACGAGGAGCAGCCGTGAGCCAGTCGGCGTCCATCGCCCTGCAGCAGCAGATCGCCCGCGAGCTGGAGGTCGCCGAGACCTTCGACGCCGAGCGGGAGATCGAGCGCCGGGTGGCCTTCCTCACCGAGCGGCTCGTCTCGACCGGTCTGCGGTCGCTGGTCCTCGGCATCAGCGGAGGCGTGGACTCCACCACCGCCGGGCGGCTCTGCCAGCTCGCCGTCGAGCGGGCCCGGGCCGCCGGTCACCAGGCCGAGTTCCACGCGATGCGACTGCCGTACGGCGTCCAGGCCGACGAGCGGGACGCCCAGCTCGCGCTCGGCTTCATCCGCGCCGACCACGTGCTGACCGTGGACATCAAGCCGGCCTCCGACGCCGCGCTGGAGGCGTCGCTCGCCGCCGGGGTGGTCTTCCGGGACGCCCACCACCAGGACTTCGTGCACGGCAACGTCAAGGCCCGCCAGCGCATGATCGCCCAGTACGCGGTGGCCGGCGCGCACGACGGCCTCGTCGTCGGCACCGACCACGCCGCCGAGGCGGTGTCCGGCTTCTTCACCAAGTTCGGCGACGGCGCCGCCGACCTGGTTCCGCTGACCGGCCTGACCAAGCGCCGGGTACGCGCCGTCGCGGACCTCCTCGGCGCTCCCGCCGAGCTGGTGTGGAAGACGCCGACGGCCGACCTGGAGAACCTCGACCCTGGCAAGGCCGACGAGGACGCGCTGGGCGTCACGTACGACGAGATCGACGACTTCCTGGAGGGCAAGCCGGTCGACGAGCGGGCCTTCGGGATCATCGCCCGCCGGTACGGGGCGACGGCGCACAAGCGGCAGCTGCCGATCGCGCCGTAGCTCCGCTACGGCTCGGGGTCGCTTGCCGCGCTGTGCGCCTTGGCCCCTGGGCGGGGCTGCGGCCGGGGTCCTGGGCGGGGCTGTGGCCGGGCGGGAGTGCGGCCGCTGGGCAGGGGTGTCCCGGTGTGCCCACCCTCCCCCAAGCTCTCGGCTTCGCTCGAGCAGGGGGACCCCCATCGCCCTGCGGGACGCCTGCCCACACCGGGGCGGGACGCCTGCCCACACCGGGGCGGGAGCCTGCCTGCAGCGGAGGCGGGTGGGTGTTCGTGGGGGCAGGCTGGAGGGGCAGGGAACACACCGGGCAGGTGACGCCATGGCTGCCAAGACACCCAAGATCTACGACGCGATCGTCGTCGGGGCCCGGTGCGCCGGGTCGCCCACGGCGATGCTGCTCGCCCGGCAGGGCCATCGGGTCCTGCTCGTCGACCGGGCGGAGTTCCCCAGCGACACCCTCTCCACCCACCTCATCCACCCTCCGGGACTCGCCGCGCTGCGTCGCTGGGACCTGCTGGAGCAGGTCGTGGCCACCGGGTGCCCGGAGATCACGAACTACACCTTCGACCTGGGACCGGTGGTCCTCTCCGGATCGCCCGCGGGCGCCGGGTTCGCCGGGTCGTACGCGCCGCGCCGTACCGTGCTCGACAAGATCCTCGTCGACGCGGCGGACAGCGCGGGCGCCGAGGTACGGGAACGGTTCGCCGTCGAGGGGCTGACCCGCGACGGCGACACGGTCACCGGAATCCGCGGCCACGGCCGGGACGGCCGCACGGTCGAGGAGCACGCCCGGATCGTCATCGGGGCGGACGGGGTCCACTCGAAAGTGGCCCGGGAGGTACGGGCCCGGTCCTACGCCGAGAAGCCCAAGCTGGAGGTCAGCTACTACACGTACTGGGAGGGCCTGCCGATGAACGGCAGGTTCGAGGCGTACATCCGGGGGAACCGGGCCTTCGCCGCGTGGCCGACCAACGACGGCCGGACGATGGTGATCTGCGGGCTTCCGATGCGGGAGTTCGAGGCCAACCGCGCCGACGTGGAAGGCGGGTACATGGCCACGATCGGCCTGGTGCCCTCCTTCGCCGAGCGGGTGGCCGGGGCCACCCGCACCGCCCGGCTCGTCGGCACCGCCGTGCCCAACTACTTCCGGGTGCCCTTCGGACCGGGCTGGGCCCTGGTCGGCGACGCGGGCTACGAGCGGGACTACATCACCGCGCAGGGCATCCAGGACGCCTTCCGGGACGCCGAGTTGTGCGCCGGCGCGCTCGACGAGACGTTCGGCGGACGGCGTCCCTTCGAGGAGGCCATGGGCGACTACCAGCAGGCCCGCGACTCCCGGGTGATGCAGCTCTACGAGTTCACGGCCGGACTGGCCACCCTGGAGCCGCCGCCGCCCGAGATGCAGCGGGTGCTGGCGAAGGCGGCGGAGAGCCAGGACACGATGGACGGGTTCATCCGGGTGAACGCGGGGCTGACGACGCCCGGTGAGTTCTTCTCCGATCCGCGGCTGACCGCGGCCGCGACTGCGGAGGGTGCCGCGGCGGGTGCCGGGGCCGGCGCGGGAGCCGCGCGGCGACCCTGACCGGCACTGCCGGACCCTCCGCGCCCCGCCTACCGGTGCGCGGGCCCCGACCGGTGCGCGGGCCCCGACCGGCGGGCTGCCCCGGGCCGGGTTCGTCCCGGCCCGGAGCCCTCAGGGCGGTGTCGGCCGCGGCCGGTGTCCGTTACTCGGCCTCGCCCTCCAGGTTGCCCTCCGTGTCCAGGTACACCTGCCGCAGCGCCTCCAGGACCTGCGGGTCCGGCTTCTCCCACAGTCCCCGCGACTCCGCCTCCAGCAGCCGCTCCGCGATGCCGTGCAGGGCCCAGGGGTTGGCCTCCTTCAGGAAGGCCTGGTTCTCCGGGTCCAGTACGTACGTCTCGGTCAGCTTGTCGTACATCCAGTCCGCGATCACGCCCGTCGTGGCGTCGTAGCCGAACAGGTAGTCGACCGTGGCGGCCAGCTCGAAAGCGCCCTTGTAGCCGTGGCGGCGCATCGCCTCGATCCACTTCGGGTTGACCACCCGGGCCCGGAAGACCCGGCTGGTCTCCTCCACCAGCGTGCGGGTGCGGACCGTCTCCGGACGCGTCGAGTCGCCGATGTACGCCTCGGGCGCGGTGCCGCGCAGCGCGCGCACGGTCGCGACCATGCCGCCGTGGTACTGGAAGTAGTCGTCCGAGTCGGCGATGTCGTGCTCACGGGTGTCGGTGTTCTTCGCGGCCACCGTGATCCGCTTGTACGCCGACTCCATCTCGGCACGCGCCGGACGGCCTTCCAGACCGCGGCCGTACGCGTAACCGCCCCACACCGTGTACACCTCGGCCAGGTCGGCGTCGGTGCGCCAGTCCCGGCTGTCGATCAGCTGCAGGATGCCCGCGCCGTACGTGCCCGGCCGGGAGCCGAAGATGCGCGTGGTCGCACGCCGTTCGTCGCCGTGCTCGGCCAGGTCCGCCTGGGCGTGCGCCCGTACGAAGTTGGCCTCGGCCGGCTCGTCCAGCGAGGCGGCCAGCCGTACCGCGTCGTCCAGCAGGCCGATCACGTGCGGGAACGCGTCCCGGAAGAAGCCCGAGATGCGCAGGGTCACGTCGATGCGCGGGCGGCCCAGCTCGTCGAGCGGGATCGGCTCCAGGCCGGTGACGCGGCGCGAGGCCTCATCCCACACCGGGCGGATGCCGAGCAGGGCGAGGGCCTCGGCGACGTCGTCGCCGGCGGTGCGCATCGCACTGGTGCCCCACAGGGACAGGCCGACGGACGCCGGCCACTCTCCGTTGTCGGTGCGGTAGCGCTCCAGGAGGGAGTCGGCCAGCGCCTGGCCGGTCTCCCAGGCGAGGCGCGAGGGCACCGCCTTGGGGTCCACGGAGTAGAAGTTGCGGCCCGTCGGCAGCACGTTGACCAGGCCGCGCAGCGGCGAACCGGACGGACCGGCCGGGACGAAGCCGCCGTTCAGGGCGTGCACGGAGTGCGCCAGCTCGTCGGTGGTGGCCGCCAGTCGCGGCACCACCTCGGTGGCGGCGAACCGCAGGATGTCGTGGACCGGCTGCCCGTGGCCGGACGCCACGTCCGCCACCGCTGCCGGCTCCCAGCCCGCCGCCTCCATCGCCTCGACCAGGGCGCGGGCCTGCTCCTCCGCCTCGTCGGCGGAGGTACGGGTGGCCTTGGACTCGTCCAGGCCGAGCGCCTCGCGCAGCCCGGGCAGGGCCGTCGTACCGCCCCAGATCTGCCGGGCCCGCAGGATGGCCAGGACCAGGTTGACGCGGTCGGTGCCGGCCGGAGCCCCGCCGAGGACGTGCAGGCCGTCGCGGATCTGGGCGTCCTTGACCTCGCACAGCCAGCCGTCGACGTGCAGCAGGAAGTCGTCGAAGCCGTCGTCGTCCGGGCGCTCCGCCAGCCCCAGGTCGTGGTCCAGCTTCGCGGCCTGGATCAGCGTCCAGATCTGGGCGCGGATCGCGGGCAGCTTCGCCGGGTCCATGGAGGAGATCTGGGCGTACTCGTCCAGGTGCTGCTCCAGGCGGGCGATGTCCCCGTAGGAGTCGGCGCGGGCCATCGGCGGCACCAGGTGGTCGACCAGGGTGGCGTGCACCCGGCGCTTGGCCTGGGTGCCCTCGCCCGGGTCGTTGACCAGGAACGGGTAGACCAGCGGCAGGTCACCGAGCGCGGCGTCGGGCGCGCAGGCCGCGGACAGGCCGGCGTTCTTGCCGGGCAGCCACTCCAGGTTGCCGTGCTTGCCCAGGTGGATCATCGCATCGGCGCCGAAACCGCCGTCCGCGGCCGCGGCCTGGATCCAGCGGTAGGCGGCCAGGTAGTGGTGCGACGGGGGCAGGTCCGGGTCGTGGTAGATCGCGATCGGGTTCTCGCCGAATCCGCGCGGCGGCTGGATGAGGATCAGCAGGTTCCCGCGGCGCAGCCCCGCGAGGACGATGTCGCCCTCCGGGTTGTGCGTCCGGTCCAGGAACATCTCGCCGGGCGCCGGACCCCAGTGCTCCTCGACCTCCTCGCGGAGCCCGTCCGGCAGCTGCCCGTACCACCGCTTGTAGTCGGCGGCCGGGATCCGGACCGGGTTCCTCGCCAGCTGCTCCTCGGTCAGCCAGTCCTGGTCGTGGCCGCCGGCCTCGATCAGGGCCCGGATCAGCTCGTCGCCGTCGCCGGAGACCAGCCCGGGGATCTCCTCGACCGGGCCGAAGTCGTAGCCCTCCTCGATGAGCCGGCGCAGCAGCGCCACCGCCGAGGCGGGGGTGTCCAGGCCGACCGCGTTGCCGATCCGGGAGTGCTTGGTCGGGTACGCCGACAGCACGAGCGCGATCTTCTTCTCGGCGTTGGGGGTGTGCCGCAGGCGCGCGTGGCGGACGGCGATGCCGGCGACGCGGGCGGCCCGCTCGGGGTCGGCGACGTACGCAGGGAGGCCGTCGGAGTCGATCTCCTTGAAGGAGAACGGCACCGTGATCAGGCGGCCGTCGAACTCGGGCACGGCGACCTGGCTGGCGGCGTCCAGCGGCGACAGGCCCTCGTCGTTCTCCTCCCAGGCGCTGCGCGAACCGGTGAGGCAGAGCGCCTGCAGGATCGGCACGTCCAGCGCGGCGAGCGCACCGGCGTCCCAGGACTCGTCGTCTCCGCCGGCCGAGGCGTCGGCGGGCCGGGTGCCGCCGGCCGCGAGGACGGTCGTCACGATGGCGTCGGCGCCACCGAGTTCGCGCAGCAGCTCCGGCTCGGGGCTGCGCAGCGAGGACACGTACAGCGGCGCGGGCGTCCCGCCGGCCTCGGTGATCGCGTCGCACAGGGCGTGCACGAAGGCGGTGTTGCCGCTCATCTGGTGGGCGCGGTAGTAGAGGACGGCGATGGTCGGCCCGCTGCTCGCGGGCGCGTCGTCGCGGTCCAGCCGGCCCCAGGTGGGGGCGGCTGCCGGGGGCTCGAAGCCGTGGCCGGTGAGCAGCACGGTGTCGGAGAGGAAGCGGGCCAGCTGCGTGAGGTTGGCCGGGCCGCCGTGCGCGAGGTAGGCGTGCGCCTCGGCTGCGATGCCGATCGGGACGGTGGACGCCTCCATCAGCTGTGCGTCGGGGGCCTGTTCGCCGGTCAGGACCACCACGGGCCGGGTCTGCCCGGGGGCGAGCAGCACGTCCAGACCCTCCTGCCAGGCCCGCAGACCGCCGAGCAGGCGTACGACGACCAGGTCGGCGCCGTCGAGCAGCGCGGGCAGGTCGTCGAGGGGCAGCCGGGAGGGGTTCGCGAACCGGTACGGCCCGGGTCCTCCCTCGGCGCTCGCGTCGCCCGCGGCGTTGGCGGCGCCGGCGTCGTTCGCGGCGTTGGCCGCTCGGGCGCTCAGCAGATCGGTGTCGGAGGTCGACAGCAGCAGGATCATGCGACGGCAGCCTTCCTCGGGGTTTCCGCGCCCCGGGCAGTGCGGACGGCGGGAGTTCCTGACTTGCCCGGCCCGGGGCCTGGCTCACAGTGGCGGGACCGCGCCGGAATCGCACCGGGCTTCCTCCCATGTCGCCGTCCTGGCGACGGCGGGCCAGTCGACCCGCCGGATGCATCCTAAGCGGCGCGGGGCGGTGCTGGTGAGGGGGGTTGCGTCGGTCCTGCCCGGTCGCGGTTGCGCCCCCGGCGCGCGGTTGTTCGGGGGGCGCACGGGCCGCGGCTGCCGGATCTCCGAGGTCCGGGCCGGTGCGGCGGGCTTGCCCTTCCCGCACCGGATCCCGCACCGGATCCCGCACGGGACCTCGGCGTTCTCGCGGCCGCGCGGCCGGGGTGACCGGGGAGGGGGGCAAGGGCGTCCCGCTCCGGCGGGGTGCGCTTCGCCTCGCGCGCTTCTCGCCGCCGCGCAGCGCGCGGGCCGCCGCCCGGCAGCCGTTGCGGGCGCGTCTGCTCGGGATCCGGTCCGGTGGGTGGGGGAGAGCCCGCGGCGGTCCCCGGAGCGCGGGGAGGACCTGGATCGGCCGGCCTGCCGGGCCTGGTGGTTGGGTGGCCGCGAGGGCGGTGATCGCCGAACGGTGATCGCCCGTGGCGTCAGGCCGGGGTGGCGGGGGCCGGTGATGCGCAGGTGAGACGTGTGGCCCGCCCCCGGCAGGGGCAGGGCGGGGAGGGGTGGGGCCCGCGTACGGGTGGGTATGCTCGCCGCCATGCCACCGCATCCCTCCGCCGCCCCCCGGGACGAACCCGTCATACGGGACCGCGGTGACGCCTGCCCGGGTGCACTCCGCCTGCACGCGGCGGACGACGGCCATCTCGCGCGCGTCCGGATCCCCGGCGGCCTCCTCACCGGCGCGGCGGCCCTCGCGCTCGCCGACGCCGCCGACCGGCTCGGCGACGGCCACCTCGACCTGACCTCGCGCGGCAACGTCCAGCTCCGCGGACTGGGTGCGGGATGCGGCGGCGACCTCGGCCAACTGCTCACGGACGCGGGGCTGTTGCCCGCGCCCTCGCACGAGCGGGTGCGCAACATCGTCATGTCACCACTGACCGGCACAGCGGCCGGCTCGGGCTCGGGCCCCGGCGGGCCACCCGACGCGGAGGTCTGGGTCCGCGAACTCGACCGGTTGCTCTGCTCCGCCGACTGGGCGGCCGCGCTGTCCGGCCGTTTCCTGTTCGCCTGCGACGACGGCCGCGGTGACGTCGCCGCGCTCGCCCCCGACGTCCTGCTCCAGGCCACCGACGCCGACACCGACGCCGACGCGGGCCGGGCCCTGGTCCGTGCCGGTGATGCCGCCGAGGCCGTGGAAGTCGCCCACGCCGACGCCCCGCGAGCCGCCCTGCTCGTGGCACGCGCCTTCCTGGACGCCGCTCGCGTGGCCGGCACCCGCGCCTGGCAGATCCGTGAACTGCCCCCGGAGCACGCCCTCGACGCCCACCGGCTGGCAGCGCTGATGCGAGCCGACGGCATCCCGGCGGCCCGCGTCGTCCCGGCCCCGACCAGGCCGGCCGCAGAGCCGCCGCGCCCCGGCCCGGCCGGCGAGGCGCTGGCCGTCGGCGTTCCCCTCGGCCGCCTGACGGCCACCCAGCTCCGCGCCCTCGCCGAGGCGAGCGGCGGCGACGGCGGAGGCGACGGCGGCGGGCGGCTCCGCGCCACCCCATGGCGCGGCTTCGTCCTCACCGGCCTGACCGCCCGTACCCTCCCGGCGGCCGCCGCCGCGCTGGCCGCCGCCGGGCTGGTCACCGAGCCCGGCCACCCCTCGGAGGGGGTCACGGCCTGTGCCGGACGGCCCGGTTGCGCGAAGTCCCTCGCGGACGTCCGCGCCGACGCACTGTCCGCGCTCGCGCGGGCCGACGTACCGCGGGCCGGCGCACGACCCATCGCCGCCGAAGCGCAGCGGCACGCCCCGCTGCCGGCGACGCTCCCCGTGCTGCCGGTCCACTTCTCCGGCTGTGCGCGGCGCTGTGGCCACCCCAGGGGAACCGCCTGGGTGGACGCGCTCGCCACCGGCCGTGGCTACGAACTGTCCGTCCACGGGAGGCCGGTGCCGTCCGGACCCGACCTGGCTGCCTCCCTCACCACCGCCCGGAACACCCCAGCAGAGAGATGAGCGACTACACCGTGTTCGAGTACGAGAAGGACGGCGCCGCGATCTACCGCCAGTCCTTTGCCACGATCCGCGCCGAGGCGGACCTCTCCGGGCTGCCCGCCTCGGTGGCCCAGGTCGCCGTCCGCATGATCCACGCCTGCGGGATGACCGACCTGCCCCGGGATCTGGGCTACACGGACGAGGTCGTGCTGCGCGCCCGGGCGGCCCTGCACGCCGGCGCGCCGATCCTGTGCGACGTACAGATGGTCGCCAGCGGGGTCACCCGGAAGCGGCTGCCCGCCGACAACGACGTGCTGTGCACCCTCTCCGACCCCTCGGTGCCGGAGCTCGCCCGGAAGATGGGCACGACCCGCAGCGCCGCCGCCCTCGAACGGTGGCGTGACCGCGGCCTTCTGGAGGGTTCCGTGGTGGCCGTGGGCAACGCCCCCACCGCCCTCTTCCGGCTGCTGGAGATGATCGAGGAGGGCGCTCCGCGCCCGGCCGCCGTCATCGGTGTCCCCGTCGGGTTCATCGGTGCCGCCGAGTCCAAGGACGCCCTGGCCGAGCACCCCTCCGGCCTGGACCACTTGATCGTGCGCGGTAGGCGGGGCGGCAGCGCCATCGCGGCCGCGGCGGTCAACGCGATAGCGAGCGAGGAAGAATGAGCACGGCAGGCAGCACCGGCACGGGCAAACTGTACGGAGTGGGACTCGGCCCCGGCGACCCGAACCTGATGACCCTCCGGGCCGTCCAGGTGATCGCCGAGGCGGACGTGGTGGCCTACCACAGCGCCCGCCACGGCCGGTCCATCGCCCGCTCCATCGCGCAGGCACACCTGCGCGCCGACCACGTCGAGGAGCAGCTGGTCTACCCGGTCACCACGGAGACCACCGATCACCCCGGCGGATACCAGGGGGCGATGGAGGAGTTCTACGAGGAGTCCGCGGCCCGGCTCGCCGGGCACCTCGACGCGGGCCGTACGGTCGCCGTCCTCGCGGAGGGCGACCCGCTCTTCTACGGCTCGTACATGCACATGCACAAGCGGCTCGCCGACCGCTACGAGACCGAGGTGATCCCCGGCGTCACCTCGGTGAGCGCCGCCGCGGCCCGGCTGCAGACCCCGCTGGTCGAGGGCGAGGAGGTGCTGACCATCCTGCCCGGCACCCTGCCCGAGGAGGAGCTCACGGCCCGGCTCGCCGCCACCGACTCGGCGGTGGTGATGAAGCTCGGCCGCACCTTCCCGGCCGTACGACGCGCGATGGAGGCCTCCGGCCGGCTGTCGGAGGCGCGCTACGTCGAACGCGCGACCATGGCGGGCGAGCGGACCGGGCAACTGGCCGACACCGACCCGGAGTCGGTGCCGTACTTCGCGGTGGCCGTCGTACCGAGCCGGATCGGGAACCCGGGCGCCAAGCCCGGCGGGCCGGGTGAGGTGGCGGTCGTCGGCACCGGCCCGGCCGGCCCGCTGTGGCTGACCCCGGAGACCAAGCGGGCGCTGGCCGACGCGGAGGTCCTCATCGGCTACACCACGTACCTGGACCGGGTCCCGGCCCGGCCCGGTCAGGTCCGGCACGGCTCGGACAACAAGGTCGAGTCAGAGCGCGCCGAGTTCGCCCTGGACCTGGCGCGCCGCGGCAAGCGGGTCGCTGTGGTCTCGGGCGGCGACCCGGGCGTCTTCGCCATGGCGACGGCCGTCCTGGAGGTCGCGGGCCAGGACACGTACAAGGACGTGCCCGTACGGGTCCTGCCGGGCGTGACGGCGGCGAACGCGGCGGCCGCCGCGGCCGGAGCTCCGCTGGGCCACGACTACGCGACGATCTCGCTGTCCGACCGCCTCAAGCCGTGGGAGGTGATCGCGGAGCGCCTCCGCGCCGCCTCCGCCGCGGATCTGGTCCTCGCCCTGTACAACCCGGGCTCACGCAGCCGGACCTGGCAGGTGGCACAGGCCCGCGACCTGCTGACGGAACTGCGCGGCGCGGACACCCCGGTGGTGGTGGCCCGGGACGTCGGCGGCCCGGAGCAGTCGGTACGGGTGCTGACACTGGCCACGCTGGAGCCGTCCGAGGTCGACATGCGGACGATCCTGCTGATCGGGTCCTCGCAGACCCAGGTCACGGAGCGGGGCGACGGCACCCGAATCGCCTGGACGCCTCGGCGCTATCCGGAGGGGTGACGGCCGGTGCCGGGCAGGCCGACGAATAGTCGGGTGTCCGGCTGTCCGGCGGTCTTGCTGTCTTGCTGTCCTGTCCCGTCCGTCCGTCCGGACGGGACATCAGCGGCGGTCAGGCCGTCAGGAAGCGCGGCGGGCGGCTTCGCGGCGCTGCCGCTTGCCCATCGGTGCCTGGGAGAGGTCCAGGGCCTGGGACTTCAGGCGCTTGTAGCCGTACCCGCGCTCGGTCAGCCACTCCTCGGCCGCGAGTTCTGCGCGGGCGGACGCCTCCAGGATGTCTTCCTCGGCCTCGCCCGAGTCCAGGAACCGGAAGGTGAAGAAGTCCCCGGTGGCGAGGTCGTACGAGAGGTGTCCCTCCGGCCGGAACTCGGCGGTCAGGATGTGGTGCTCGGCGGCCTCGGCCACCAGCTCGGCACGCTGTTCGGTGGTGAGCGCGTCGAACGAGCCGCGAACGGTGATCCGGAAGGTGCGGGTACTCATCCAGGCAGGCTAGGCCGAGGCGGGTGCATTGTGCATGCGGATTTCCGGTGTGCTGACTCGTGCCGGGGAGGCATGGCCACCCGCCCGCAGGGGCCGGGGTGTGCGGGGGCTCCGCCGGGGCGGGAGCGAGAGGTGCCCGGGGGCTGCCCGTCAGTCCCAGTGTCATTCCGTGACGGACGCCGGTGTCAAGGGCGCGACGTTGTCGCGTCGCTTCGCGATGGCCCGTTGGGCCACCCTTGACACCGGCGTCCGTCACGAAACGACAAGGACTGTCGGGCGGCCCCCGGGGGGATGGCAGGGGGGACCGAGGCCGCCTTGGCCGTGGCGTTGGCGGGCACGGGCGGCGGCTGCCGCTCGGCCAGCCGCCCGCAAGCGGGCGGAAGCAGGGTCACAGTCGACGGGATCACTGCAATCCAGGCCGCTCCAGGCGCATCAGATCGCTACGCGCTCCTGCCCGATGGCGAATCCGGGCCGGTGGGACCCGGACATAGGCCGCCGCCGATCGCTACGCGCTCCCGCCGGACGGCGAGTACAGGCCGCCGGGGGCCGGACATAGGCCGCCACCGATCGCTACGCGCTTCCGTCGGAACGGCGGCCACCAGGCCGCCTGGGTCTCCACACGCCCGCATGGGGCGGACGGCGTCGGTGCCACGCGCTCCTGCCGGATCGCATCTGTTGCACGTCAGCAGTCGGGTCGGCTCGGGAGGCCGGAAGGAAGCCTGTATCGTACGGATCTTCGGATGGCTGAGGCCGCCCGGAGTACCACGGAGTCAACCACGATATGAATCACGACGGGATTCCCGCACGCGCCAGACTGCAGGCAGCTCTGGAAGGCGTGGCGGTGACCTTCCGCGGAATGACCGCGCGGCCCGATGAGAGCAACTGCGAATGTCATTGGGGCAGCCCGGAAGAGCTTGCCCAATTGAAGGTCCCGGATGTCGAGCTGGATCGCGACCTTCTGACTCGCACGTGGCAGGCGACCGATTGGTGCTACCCCGACGCCGTGCTGCGACGCATCTTGCCGCAGTTCGCCCAAGCCCTCGTGAAGGGTCTCTGCTGGGATGGAGTGACGGCGGGCCGCCTGTTCCTTTCCGGGGAGTGGTGGCAGTGGCCTCCAAACCAAGCCGCGGCCGTGCGTGAGTTCCTGGACGCCTGGTGGATGGACACCCTCACCGAACCGGATGCGGTCGTGCCCGCGCACGAGGTGCTCGTGGTCTGCTCAGAGGCGTCCGGTGCGCTCGCCCCGTGGCTCGCCGTCTGGGAGGGCGTTTCCCACCCCGTGGCGGACCGGCGTCTGGCGGATGCCGTGGACTCGTGGTCGTACGACCTGCTGACGGGCGTGCTTCCGTGGTTTGCCTGGAAACTCGACAACGAAGAAGCGGCCGCCGAGCTCACAACCTGGCTGACCCTGAACGGCCAGGACCGCTTGCGGGCCTCCGGTGCCCCGGAGGATGTCCTCCACTGCGTGAGGCTGCTCAGCCTGACCGGTGCTGCGCGCTGGGAAGACCCCCATTTCCCCCTCACGTGATGACCTCGCCCTGAGCAACTGCACCGGCGGAGAGCTCAGGACCATGTAGCGATCGTGGCCCCATGCATCCGTTGGCCGCCATACCGGCAGCCGGTGCGTAGCGATCGTGGGCGGTCTATGTCCGGCCCCCGGCGGCCCGTATTCGCTGAGACGGCGGGAGCGCGTAGCGATCTGATGCGCCTGGGGCGGCCTGGATTGCAGTGATCCCGTCGGCTGGGATCCTGCTTCCGCCCGCTTGCGGGCGGCTGGCCGAGCGGCAGCCGCCGCCCGTGCCCGCCAACGCCACGGCCAGGGCGGCCTCGGTCCCTCCATGCCATCCCCCGGGGGCCGCCCGACAGTCCTTGTCGTTTCGTGTCGGACGTCGGTGTCAAGGGTGGCCCAACGGGCCATCGCGAAGCGACGCGACGAAGGAGCGCCCTTGACGCCGGCGGCCGGCACGGAATGACACTGGGACTGACGGGCAGCCCCCGGGCACCTCCTGATTCCGCCCAGGAGTGTCTGGCGCACCGCGCCCCCGCCCGGCCGCTCAGCACTGCCAGAGGAAGGCAGCCTCACTGCAGGGCTCGCAGGCGAACGCGTATGCCTGACCGGAGCCGAAATTGGGCGCGGTCAGGGGGTCGGGACCCTCCTTGAGCTGGGCGGCGAAGGCCATGGGTCGGGTGCAGGCGGGGCAGTCGGGGACTTGCTCGTACTGGAGCCAGCCGGGAGTGCCGCCGAGCTGTCCGAGCACTTCGGACGTGGACCGGCCGGTCTGCGCCGACCAGGCCAGGTACGCCTCCCGGTAGTCCGCGCCGGCCGCCTCCACCAGTTCGACGGTCCGAACAGCGCCCAGTTCCAGGTAGTCCTCGTCGTCTTCGTCCTCGTCTTCATCTGCGTCCGAGTCCGAGTCCGAGTCCGAGTCCGCGCCCGCGCTGTCGTCGGCGGGCAGCGGCAGCGGGACGAGCCCCTCGGCGGGGAAGAGGAAGGCTCGGTTGCCGCCGGACGTGGCGCTCCATTCCTGGCAGCCGCCGGGGTCGTTGCCGCACATGAAGACGGACATCACCCCGTGTCCTTCACCGAGGACCAGCTGGGCTATGAATCGCAGCGGTCCGGAGCAGGTCGTGCACATCGGCCACTCGGTCCCGGCGGGTGCCAGCGGCAGCCCTCCGATCCGGGTGACCGGGGCGTGGGGATCGGCGGAACCGCCGTGGATCATCAGGGTCGTGGTGCTCATGCGGCCGAATCTAGCCCGGGCCTATGACAGCGCTCCGGCAAGCCAGTTGATCGCCTCCACCACCGACGGAGCCTCCGGTACGCCGTCCGGCACCGGCGGACGGTCGACCACGAGGACCGGAACGCCAGCCTCCCTGGCGGCGGTCAGTTTGGGGGCGGTGGCCGAGCCGCCGCTGTCCTTGGTGACCAGGACGTCGATGCGGTGGGCGCGGAGCAGTTCGCGTTCGTCCGCCAGCCCGAACGGCCCCCGGGCCAGAAGGACTTCCGTGTGCCTCGGCATCGGTGCTTCCGGTGCGTCCACCGACCGCACCAGGAACCACGTCCGGTCCAGGTGGGCGAAGGCGGCCAGCCCCATCCGCCCGGTCGTCAGGAACGCCCGGGTGCCCAGGTCCGGCAGCACCTTCGCCGCCGCCCCGAGATCGGGTACCCGGTGCCACACGTCGCCGGATACGGGCTCCCAGGCCGGGCGGCGCAGCGCCAGCAGCGGAACGCCGACAGCGCGGGCCGCCTCGGCGGAGTTGAAGCTCATCCGCTCCGCGAACGGGTGGGTGGCGTCGATCAGGTGGGTCACGCCGTGTTCGCGCACCCAGGCGGCGAGGCCCTCAGGGCCGCCGAAGCCGCCGATGCGGGTTTCGCCCGGAGGCAGCACCGGGTTCACCACCCGTCCCGCCAGCGAGGTAGTGACCCGGACCCGGAAGGAATCACGGGAGTCGTGCAGGGCGTGGGAGATTCCCTCGCCCCCCGCCCCGGCCGGTTCGTCGCCGGCCAGGGCCTCCGCCAGCCGCCGGGCTTCGGTCGTTCCGCCCAGGATCAGGACGTGCGGCCGTCCGCCGGAGCCGGTGGGGTCAGCAGACATGCCGATCGCGCTCCGGCGAGTACAGGTGGCTGTCGCGGAACTGTTCCGCGCCCAGCGTGCGGCCCACGATGATGACCGCCGTCCGCACCAGCCCGGCCGCCTTCACCTGACCGGCGATGTCGGCCAGCGTGCCGCGCAGGATCAGCTCGTCCGGGCGTGACGCCATCGCCACCACCGCTGCCGGGCAGTCCGCCCCGTAGTGCGGCAGCAGTTCCTCGACCACCCGCTCCGCGTACCGGGTCGCCAGGTGCAGCACCAGCAGTGCGCCGCTGCGGCCCAGGGTGGCCAGGTCCTCGCCCTCCGGCATGGGCGTGGCCTGCTGGGCGATGCGGGTGAGGATGACGGTCTGGCCGACCGTCGGAACCGTCAGCTCGCGCTTGAGCGCGGCGGCCGCCGCCGCGAACGCCGGTACACCCGGCACCACTTCGTACGGGATCCCGGCCGCGTCGAGCCGTCGCATCTGCTCCGCGACCGCGCTGAACACCGACGGGTCGCCGGAGTGCAGCCGGGCCACGTCCTGTCCGGCCTCGTGCGCGGCCGTCATCTCGGCGATGATCTGGTCGAGGTTCAGCTGCGAGGTGTCCACCAGGCGCGCGTCCTCCGGGCACTCGGCCAGCAGCTCGCGCGGTACCAGGCTGCCCGCGTACAGGCAGACCGGGCTCGCGGCGAGCCTGCGTGCGCCACGCACCGTGATCAGGTCGGCGGCGCCCGGGCCGGCTCCGATGAAGTACACGGTCATGTCGTCAGACGCCTTCCTTGGTGACCTGGGCGGTGGTGACGGGGGCGTCCTCGCCGCCCGCCGCGCCCTTGGTGACGGACCACTGGGTGACCGGCATCGCCTGCCGCCAGCCGGTGAAGCCCCCGACCGCCGTCGCGTGCGAGACGGCGAGCTTCACCAGCTCACCGCCGTGTTCGCGGTACCAGCGTGCGAGCAGGGCCTCCGATTCGAGGGTGACCGTGTTGGCCACCAGCCGGCCGCCGGCCGGCAGGGCCGCCCACACGGCGTCCAGCAGTCCGGGCGCGGTCAGCCCGCCGCCGATGAACACCGCGTCGGGAGCGGGGAGTCCGGCGAGCGCCTCGGGGGCCGCGCCGGTGACCACGCGCAGGCCGGGAACACCGAGGGCGGCTGCGTTCCGGGTGATCCGGGCCGCCCGCTCGGGGGAGCGTTCCACGGAGACGGCCCGGCAGGACGGGTGGGTGCGCATCCACTCGATGCCGATGGAGCCGGAGCCGCCGCCGACGTCCCAGAGCAGTTCGCCGGGCGCGGGCGCCAGCGCGCACAGGGTCGCGGCCCGTACGTGGCGCTTGGTCAGCTGGCCGTCGTGCTCGTACGCGCCGTCCGGCAGGCCGGGCGTGGCGCCGAGCCGCAGTGCGCCGGGGGCGCGGCGGCAGTCCACGGCGACGACGTTCAGCGGGTCGCCGGGCGGGTGCGGCCAGGCGTCGGCGGTGCCCTCGTACGCGGCTTCGTCCTCGGAGCCCAGCTGTTCCAGGACCCGCATCCGGCTCGGCCCGAAGCCCCGCTCACGGAGCAGAGCGGCGATCTCGCCGGGGGAGCCGGAGCCCGCGCTCAGCACCAGCACCCGCCGCCCCTGGTGCAGCGCGGCCGCCAGCCGGGCCAGGGGGCGGCCGACCACGGTCACCACCTCGGTGTCCTCCACGGGCCAGCCCAGCCGGGCGCAGGCGTACGACACGGAGGACGGGTGGGGCAGGATCCGCAGGCGGTCCGGGCCGATCTCCTCGGAGAGGGCGCGGCCGATGCCGTAGAACATGGGGTCGCCGCTGGCCAGGACCACGATCCGGCGGCCGGCGTACTGCGCCAGCAGCCTCGGCACGGCGGGACGCAGCGGACTCGGCCAGGACACCCGTTCGCCGGGGCACGCCCTCGTCGGTGCCATCACCAGCTGGCGGGCTCCGCCGATCAGGACCTCGGCTCCGGTCAGCGCGTCGCGGGCGGCGGCGGTCAGCCCGGCCCAGCCGTCCGCTCCGATGCCGACGACCGTCACAGCCGACACGGCCGACACGGCCGTCTCCACCGTCTCGGTCGTCGGAACCGTCTCGTCCGTCTCGGGTATGGGGGGTGGTGCGGAGCTCACTGCGCGGTTCCTCGGGGACGGTCCGGCCGGACGGGGGGCGGATCCGCACTCTACCGTTCGGGTGGCGGATCTCCCCGGGCCACCGGAGTTACCATCGGTAACGCTTTGGGTGGCGCGGGCAAGGGCACGGCGACGGGACACACTGGGACACCGGCGCACGGACACGAGGAGGAACCGCCGTGGCGGGCTGGAGCGCAGTGGACATGCCGGACCAGACGGGGCGCATCGCGGTGGTCACCGGGGCCAACAGCGGGATCGGACTGGTGACCGCCGGCGAGCTGGCCCGGCACGGGGCGCAGGTGGTGCTGGCCTGCCGCAGTGCGGAGCGCGGCAGGGCCGCCGAGGCCCTGATCCGGCGCAGGCTCCCCGCCGCCGAGGTCGACTTCATGCCCCTGGACCTCGCGGACCTCGGTTCGGTCCGCACCTTCGCCGCGGCCTACGCCGAGCGGCACGGCGACCGTCTCGACCTGCTCGTGAACAACGCGGGCGTGATGGCCCTGCCGTACGGCCGGACCGCCGACGGGTTCGAGACCCAGTTCGGCGTCAACCACCTCGGCCACTTCGCCCTCACCGGCCTGCTGCTGCCCAGGCTGCTGGCCGCCCCTTCGGCCCGCGTCGTCTCCGTCTCCAGCAGCTTCCACGCGATCGCCGACCTCGACCACTCCGACCTCAACAGCGAACGCCACTACCGGCGCTGGGTCGCGTACGGCCGCTCCAAGACGGCCAACCTGCTGTTCGTCCACGAGCTGGCCCGCCGGCTGGCGGCCACAGGGTCCGGGATGGTCGCGGCCTCCGCCCACCCCGGCTACGCGGCCACCAACCTCCAGACCGCGGGCCCCCGGCAGGAGGGCCGGCGCTCGGCCGAACGCATCATGGAGCTCGCCAACCGGATCGTCGCGCAGCCCGCCTCCGCCGGCGCCCTGCCCACCCTCTACGCCGCCACCGCGCCCGGAGTCCGCCCCGACGAGTTCATCGGCCCCCGCTTCGGCTGGCGCGGCGCCCCGGTCCGCTCCCGGCGCGCCAGGTGGACCCTGGACGACGTGTCCGCCGCCCGCCTGTGGGAGGCGTCCGAACGTCTCACTGGCGTCGCCTACGACTTCCCTGCGCTCCCGGCTGCTTGACCTGCCGCCGAGTGGTCGACGGAGGGGCCGGGAGCAGGTTCACCGGGTGGGTGAAGCGTCTTGTGCTTGTGGCTGATGGGTGATGCCGCTAATGGAAGCGGGAGACGAAGCGGCGCTGCCAAGGGGTCTCGACGGCGCGTGGAGCGTAGTGCTCCCGGACGTAGGCGACAGCCTCACGCTTGGGTACCCCGTCAAGGACGGCAAGGCATGCCAGCGCGGTGCCGGTCCGTCCGTGTCCACCGGCGCAGGCGATCTCGACGCGTTCGGCCTCGGCGCGTGTCCACGCCTCGCGCAGCGCGTCGGCGGTCGTGGCGCGGTCGGACGGCAGCCAGAAGTCGGGCCAGCGGAGCCAGAGGCTTTCCCAGGTGACCGGCGGTGGCCGGTGGCCCAGCAGATAGAGCGCGAAGGCGGGCTGCGGGCCTTGCGGGAGCGGCCGGCTCAATCCCCGGCCGCGGACGAGCCGGCCTGAGGGAAGTCGCAGCACGCCCGCCATCGTGGGTTCCCATGTCGTGGTCACGGTGCGAGCGTACGGTCGGGCGGCCTTCGTCTTGACGCGCACGACTTGCTGCGCACGACTTGCGCACGGCGGGGTCGAAGACGCCTGGGTTCAGCGGCGGTCGCGGTACCCGGCCGGCAGACCTCGGGAACGCCTCGGCAGGCAGTCACACGCTTGTTCGGGCCTGCGTGCCGATTACCCGCGAGGAGCCCGCGGAGGGCCGAACGGCACTGTGGATGACGCAAACTGAGGCACGGTCAGGCACGGTCGGATTCGAGCTAGAGTAGGCATTTCCAGCCAACACATTCTCCCTGGGGGATCCTTGCGCCTCAAGAGCAGCCTCGTCGTCACCGCCGCGGCCCTGGCCGCGATCGTCACTCCGCTCCTCGCGGGCCCCGCGGCCGCGGCGTCCGGTACCGAGGCGACGGTCTCGACCAACTGGTACTACGGGCGGATGGTCATCGGCTGGAAGATCAACCCCTACCGTCTCGACCCGATCCAGATCACCGCCCAGGACCGTGCGACCGACGGCTACGTCATCGGCATCCGCCTCATCACCAACGGTGAAGCCGGCCACAAGGTCTGGAAGATGCGGACCGTGCCCAGCGGCCAGACGACCGCCTCGTGGACCACGTACTTGGAGGCCGGCTGGATCGACAACGCCTACTTCGAGGTCTGCAAGATCGGCGCCAGCAGCGGCGCGATCGCGAGCTGCGAGGCATCCACCGTGATGATCAACCCGTTCGACGACTCCTCCATGTAGGACGCACGACGAGGGGGTGTCACCCGCATGCGGGCGACACCCTGAGGGGAGTTCCGGTGCCTTTGCGGGCACCGCGGGACCAGTGGGCCGGCCGTGCTCCGTCGAGCAGCCCGGGACGGCCGACGATCTCCACGCCTGGGCTCGGCGCCTCGCAGTCCATCGACCTAGCGGAGCACGGTGATCTTCGGCATCGGGTGATCCCACCTTCCGGTCAGCTCGTGCAGAAGCCGCCGGCTCAGGTCGCGGACCTGCTGCCAGCCGCCGTCCGAGGCAAGGGCCTGCGCGGTCCAGGGGTCCGCATCCCCGGGCCCGCCCATCCCGGTCAGGAGATCGCCGATCTCCCCCAGCCGGGCCATGACGGGCTCGGCGAGCCGTCGCCCGTCCGCTGCCGGCCAGGTCGCCGTCGACAGCGCGTCGTCGAACTCGAGCGCGAGTTCGTCCGTCGGCACGTCGTATTGCGTGAGCCATGCCTGCTGGACAGTCGCATCGGCCGCGAGGGCGGCCAGCGAGCCGATCAGCCGCTGCCGGGGGGAGAAGGTCTCCGGGCGCGCGCTGCGGAGGGCGAGTGCGGCCAGGGACTCCGGGGCGCCGGGCTGGTGGCGGATGCCGGGGAAGGCGTTGATGTCCACGATGAGCGGGCGGCCGCCGCCCGTGTCGATGACGTCCACCCCGAACACGTCCAGGGCGAACGTCTCGCCGACCGTCCGGACGAGGTCCAGCCAGCCCGGCGGGAGGTCGGCGAGGGCCAGCGACAGGGTGGGGCCGCGGCCGCCGGGGGAGAGCTCGGAGCGGCGCAGGGCCGCGAAGTACGTGTCGCCGACCGCCCACAGCTTGTGGTCCCACCCGGTGCCGGGGGCCAGGTCCTGGAGGATGACCGGCTCGTCCGGCCAGGCCGCGGCCAGTTCACGCAGCTCCGTCCCGTCGACGACCCGGGCGACCAGGTCGTGCTTCCGGCTGTACCGGCTCTTGACGACCACGGGGCCGGTCGCCACCGGCCCGTCCCCGGCCGCCAGCCGGCCCAGCGGACCGGCGGCCAGCGTCGGTGCGAACGGCAGTCCGGCGGCGAGCGCCGTGTCCGCCATGGCCGTACGGTCCTGGCACAGCCGGGTCGCCTCGGCCGAGTTGAGGACCACGGACCCGCGCAGCTCCAGCGAGTGGGCCAGCGCGAGCGCGCCGGACGTCCGGGCCTTGAGCAGGTAGACGTCGGCGAGCGGCCCCGGGACGTCGGCGGGGTCCTGCTCAGGGTGCAGCACCGTCACCCGGTGCGCCCCGCCGAGCAGCGCGGAGGTGGCGGCGAGCAGGGGGTGCTCCGGGTCGGCCGTGATCAGCCCGATGGTCCTCATGGCCGGTCGCCGCCCGTGCCCCGGTCGCCGCCGAGGCCGCGGTTGCCGCCGCTCACGCCCCCGCCACCTCTCGCACCGGACCGCCGGCCGGGACGCGCTGCTCCGGCGGCCGGACCGGGGGCACCCGCGCTGCCAGCCCGAGTACGGCCCGGGCCACCTTGCCCGCCGCGTCCGGCACCTGGCGGAAGCTCGGGAAGTCGTTCACATCGACCACGACCGGCCCGTCCGGGCCCAGCAGCACGTCGAGACCGTACAGATCCAGCCCGTGCACCCGGCCGACCCGGTGCGCGAGGTCGACGATCTCCGCCGAAACCGGCACCCGGCGTTCCCGGACCGGATGGTCGGGGTGGAGCGGGGAGCGGCGCTCGGTCGCGTGCACCTCGCCCGCGATGCAGTACACCTTCAGGTCGATGCCCGAATTGGGCACGTACGGCTGGGCGATGAGCAGCCCCCCACCGCCCGTCGGACCTCCCGTCAGACCGGCCGGGAGCTCGCGCAGCCGGTCCGGCGAAGGCACCAGGCGTACGTCGCGGCCCGAGCTGCCCTCGGCGGGCTTGACCACCAGCGGGTACTGCGAGGCGGGTATCTCCGCCAGCAGCGCCGGATCGGCCGCCGCGTACGTCGGCGGCACCGGCAGACCCCGGTCGCGGGCGACGGCGGCCGCAACGGCCTTGTCCCGTACGCCGCGTATCGCCCGGGCGTCGTTGATCGTGGTGACCCCGGCCGCCGCGGCGGCTTCCAGCAGGCTGAGCCCGGGCCCGCCGGACACGGTCTTGAGGACCCACGCGTCATGGCTGCCGGCGTTCACCGCGCCCGTCATGTGCAGCAGCGACCCGCCGGGCCGGACGATGTCGACCCGGTGTCCCCACTCCCTGAGCCGCCCGATCACCTCGACCGGCATGCCGTCGTGGCGGTAGTGCTCTTCCACCAGGAAGCAGAGCTTCATGACCATCCCGTCCCGCCGAACCCCCGGACACCGCCGTCCTGTTCCGGCGCGCTGATACGTCACAGGATGTCACGACCTGCCCTACGCTCCGCCCGCTACCCCCGCCGGGCCGCCGTCCCGGCTCAGGTGCCGGGACGCGTCCGGTCGGCCGCCGCCGGGGCAGTGCGGTTCCGGCGGGACCGGACGAGGCCGTACGCGGCGGCGAGCCAGGCGGCGCAGGAGACCCACAACAGCACCTGCCCGAGCCCCTTCGGCCAGGACACTCCCGCCGCGTCCGCCGTCGACAGGCAGGCGACGGCCGTCATGCCCATCGGGAACACCGTGGCCCAGCGGCGTACGTCGTAGTCCAGCCGGGGCCGTACGGCCTCACCGCACGCCAGTACGGCGTACCAGGCCAGGGACACCCAGAGGAGCACGAGGGTGACCGTCCGCAGCGCGGTGTACGCGGTACCCGACCACACCCCCGAGGCGAGCAGCTTGGAGCCGGCCAGGGCCGAGATGGCCACGGCCCCGCCCGCCACCCACTGGTCGCCCGCCCCGGTCAGCACCTGCCGGAGGTCGAAGCGCGCCAGGGCGTTCCCGTACAGGGCCAGACCCAGCAGGAGCAGCACCAGCCCCGCCCGCGCGAGCCAGTCTCCGAACCCGGGCGCGAGCACGGCGGACAGCACCACCAGGGCCTGGGTCGCCACGCAGACGAGGAACACCCCGCCGGGCATCCGCCGCCCGAGGTGCCGCAGTACGGTCGTCAGCAGCACCGGCCACACGGCGGCGGCGAACACGAGCAGGGCCACGGCCACCGGGGCCGCCCCCAGCAGCTCGAAGCGGACGCCGAGCACACAGGTGGCCGCGACCGAGGTGAGCGCGGGCGGGGTGTCCGCCCGGGCCCGCCAGCTGCGCCGGTCCTGGAGCAGCAGGGATACGAAGCCGATGGCCAGCAGGACCCAGACCAGCACGGCGAGGGCGAAGACGACCACGGAGGAGGCCTCGTGGCCGATGAGGTGCAGACCGATCGAGATGATGCCCGTGGCCATCACCACGGAACCGGCCACCGGAGGGACGTCCGCCCATAGGTACGGGCCGGGCGCGCTCACTCGGGCTTCCCGACGGCATTGCCCGTCCCCGTCCCCGTTCCCGTCCCGGTCCCTGTTCCCGTCGCCGTTCCCTTTCCCGGCCCGGGGGCGACCTGTTGGTTCCATCCGGCGATCACGGGCAGCCCGTGCTCGGTCGACAGCCGCCCGACCGTGGCCGTGGCGAGCAGGAACAGACGTCCGTCTTCCGGCGGCAGCCCCAGGTAGCGGGCGGTGAGCACGCGCAGCAGGTGGGCGTGTGCCACCAGGACCCCGTCCGCCGAGCCGGGCACCGCCTGCGCCGGGCCGATCCGCCGCAGCACGCGGTCGGCGCGACGCCCCACGTCCTCGGCGGATTCCCCGGGGCGGCCGTCCGCCTGCGCGGGCACCCCGTCCCGCCACAGCGACCAGTCCGGCCGGGACTCCCGGATCCCGGCCGTGGTCAGCCCCTCGTAGCCGCCGTAGTCCCATTCACACAGGTCCTCGTCGGCCTGCGTGGGGTGCAGTCCGGCGAGTTCGGCCGTCCGCCGGGCCCGCTGCAAGGGGCTGATCAGTACGAACGCGAGGTCGCGGCCCGCGAAGTACGGCGCCAGCGCCCTGGCCTGGGCCTCCCCGCGGGCCGTCAGCGGCAGGTCGGTCCGTCCGGTGTGCCGCCCGGCGGCGCTCCACTCGGTCTCACCGTGCCGGACCAGCAGGAGATCACCCATGGCCCCACGCTAACGGCCGTGCCCCGGCCCGACCCGGCCGACAGACCGGGACGGGTGGGGCAGTCGGACGAACTGGGGGGTCATACGGCCCGGATGGATGTCATACGGCCCGGACGGGGGTGAGGTCCCGGTCGGCGCCGGCTTCGCCGGCTGGCGGCAGGTGGTCGTCATGGCGCCTGAACAGCCTGCTCGGCCACCACATCCAGCGCCCCACGTCCAGCGTCAGCGCGGTGACCAGCACCGAGCGGACGACCATCGTGTCCAGCAGTACGCCGAACGCCACCGCGAACCCGAGCTCGGCCGCGAACACCAGCGGCAGCGAGGCCATCGCCGCGAAGGTGCCGGCCAGCACCAGACCCGCCGAGGTGATCACACCGCCCGTGGCGGACAGGCCCAGCAGCGCACCCTGCCGCGTGCCGTGCACGAGGGTCATCTCACGCACCCGCGTGACCAGGAAGATGTTGTAGTCGATGCCCAGGGCGACCAGGAACACGAACGTCAGGAGCGGGAACGACGCTTCCGCCCCGGCGAAGCCGAATACGTGCTCGAACACCACGCTGCTCACGCCGATGGCCGCCCCGAAGGACAGCACGACCGTGGCCATCAGCAGCAGTGGCGCGACGATCGCCCGCAGCAGCAGCGCGAGGACGAGGAACACCACGAGCAGGACCAACGGGATGATCACCCTGGAGTCGCGGGCGGCCGCCTCCTGGGTGTCGAGGATGACCGCCGTGTTCCCGCCGACCTGGGCTCGCGCCCCCTCGATCCCGTGCACCGCGGTCCGCGCGGCCTCCACGGTGCGCATGGCGCCCGTGCTGCCGGGAGTGTCCTTCAGCTCCGCGAGCATGAGCGCCTCGCCGTCCTTGACCACCGGCACCGAGACGCCGGCGACCCCCGGTACGGCGGACAGCACGGTCCTCACCCGGTCCGCCGCGGCGGCTCCGGCCACGACGTGCACGGGGTCGCCGGACCCGGCCGGGAAGTGGCGGGACTGGATCTCCTCGCCGACGGCCGACTGCGGCTTCGTCGTGAACTGGTCCTTGCTGGAGAGCCCGTCGGCCGTGAGCCCGAACACCCCGGTCGCCATGACCCCGAGCACCAGCGCGGTGCCGATCCACACGGCCCGCGGCCGGGCGGCGACGGCCGTGCCGACCCGTGCCCAGACGCCGCCCCCGTCCGCGCCGGCCGATCCGTACGACGGCTTCACCGGCCAGAAGATCCAACGGCCGCAGACGACGAGCAGGGCCGGCATCAGGGTGACCATGGCGAGCAGTCCGACGAGCACGCCGACGGCGCAGGCCGGGCCCAGCCCCTGAGTGGAGTTGAGGGTGGCGAGCATCAGCAGCACCAGGCTGACCGCGACGGTCGCCGCACTCGCGACGATCGCGGGACCGGAGCGGTACAGGGCCTCCGCCATCGCTTCGTGCCGGTCCTCGTGCCGCCGCAGCTCCTCCCGGTACCGCGAGACGAGCAGGAGCGCGTAGTCGGTGGCGGCGCCGAACACCAGCACTGTCAGGACGAAGCCCGTCTGCTTGTTGACGGTGAGTCCGGCGTGCTTCGCCAGCAGGTAGATCACCGCTTCCGACGTGACCAGGGCACCGCCCGCGGTCAGCAGCGGCAGCAGGGGCAGCACCGGGCTGCGGTAGGTGACGAGCAGGATCACGACCACGACGGCCGCGGTGATCGCCGTCAGCCCGCCCCCGCCGGCAAAGGCGTCGATGGCGTCGGAGGCGTTCCCGGCCGGCCCGGTGACGTGGAACCCGAGCCCGTCCGTGCCGCCGCCCGCACCGGCCGGCTCACCGGCGCCGACCTTGCCCATCGCGTCGACGACCTCGCCGATCCCCTCCCAGCCCGTCCGGTCCTTGCGTATCTGGACCACGGTCTGCATGGCCTTGCCGTCCTGGGACTTCACCGGTCCCTGCGGCTGCCCCACGACGTTCCCGATCCGGCCGAAGGCCGCGGCGTCCGCCCGGGCCTTGGCCATGTCGGCATCGGTGATGCCCTCGGGCCGGTCGTAGACCACGATCGCGGGGAGGGTGTCCGCGGGCAGGAAGCGCTGGGCCCGTTCGACCACCTTCGTCGACTCGGCGTTGCCGGGCAGCCAGGCGGAACTGTCGTTCTCCTCCACCTCGCCGAGCTTGCCGGCCAGCAGCAGGGCCGGAACCAACAGCGCCACCCAGAGGGCGAGGACGACCCATTTCGTCACCCTGCCCGCGGGCAGGGCAGCCAGCCTGCGCACCATGGTGAACTTCTGCGTGGCCGAGTCTGCTTGGGCGTCGGCCGGAGGGTGGTACATCGGAGGACCTCCCGTTGTGGATGCGTTCACAGCGCAGAGGCCGCAGGCCCGCGGAGTGTGACACCACTTCCCGAACTGTGACCCACGTCTCACATCCGGCCGGCCGTGCCCCTCCGTTCACCGACAAGGGAAGAAGGACTGATGAAACACGAGTACGAGGCGAAGTTCCTGGCCGTCGACGTCGCCGGCCTCCAGGACAGGCTCACCGGGCTGGGCGCCGTCCAGGCGTTCCCCCGCACCCTCCTCACCCGCAGGATCTTCGAGAACGACCACCTGGACGACGGTGCCTGGCTCCGCCTGCGGGACGAGGGCACCCGGTCCACGCTCACGCTCAAGCAGGTCACCGACTCCACCGCGATCGACGGCACCACCGAGATCGAGACCGAGATCGCCGACCCGAACGCCATGGCGGACATCCTCCGGAGGCTCGGACTGCGTGAGGTCCGCTACCAGGAGAACTACCGCGAGGAGTGGCACCTGGGCGAAGTCGCCTTCGATTTCGACACCTGGCCGGACCTCCCCACCTTCCTGGAGATCGAGGGCCCGGACGAGGCCTCGGTCCGCCGGGCCGCCGCCCTGCTCGAACTCGACTACGCCGAAGCCCGGTTCGGCAGCGTGGACGAGATCTACAAGAGCGAGGCCGGCCGCGACATCCTCGCCGAACCCGCCCTCCTCTTCCCGGACGCCGAGAAGGCCGGCCGAACCCCAGGGGCGGAGGCCGGTGCCGGCACCTGAAGGCGATCGGGGCTGGTTCGCGGGAACCTGGAGGAACCTCCGGAAAGCCATCTGCACGGGTCGATCGACGGGTGGCTGTTGACGAATGGAGGCGGAGTTCCTACATTTTTGGTAGGCCGCTTATGGAATCTTGATTCCATCCAGCGGAAACATGGGGCGGACCTGTTCTTGCAGGATCCGTCGGTCGGGCGACGATTCCGCCGCCCGGCAGGGTCGTCCCAGCGTCACGATGCTCACCGCATTTCGGTCGGCGCTCCCGGGCCCGAAGCCACCGTCAGGTGTGTGGAGGGCCGACAGATGCATCACCGGGCAGTGTCCGCCTGCGTCGAGATCCGCAGCGATGAGAGAGCCGCCGGTGCGGCCCGCCGCTTCGCCGCCGCCAATCTCGACGCGTGGGGTTGTGCCGATCTCAAGGACGATGCCGTCCTGATCTGCAGTGAGCTGACCACCAATGCCGTCCTCCATGGCCGCGCGGTACCCGGGGCGGAAGACGAGTCCGTCCGCCTGCGCCTGAGGTGGCAGCCGTCAGGCGTTCTCGTCATCGAGGTCGAGGATGATTCCCCCGACTCACCCGCACCACGCGAATCCGGGGCATTGGCTGAATCCGGCCGCGGGATTGGCCTGGTGGCCGTCCTGGCCGATCGGTGGGCGTATGGGCCGGGTGGGGGCGGGCGGGGCAAGAGGGTGTGGGCCTGTCTCCGGCCGAGTCGGGCGTCGGCGGGCGCGGCCGGCGGCGCTTCGGATCGACTCGCAATTGGAGGAAGCTCCAGATTTGAGGCTCACGCGCATCGATCGCGCGGGAGGGATTGACGAGGCGCGGGGCGCTTTCTACATTCCGTTCAACGCGGAAATTCGATTCCGCATCATGGATCCCCTCATGGGTCGGACCTGTCACCTCAGCTCCGGCAGGTGGACGACGGCCGTCGTCCGCCAGGGTCGTCCCAGCGTCACCGCGCTCGTCTCACAGCTCGGTCGGCGTTCCCGGGCCCGAAGCCACAGCCGGATGTGGAGGGCCAGCAGGTGGAACGCCAGATGTCAGTCGAGTCCAAGACGTCACGTCATCCCGTAGACGAGGTGCTGCCGCCTGGTCGGGATCTTTCCGACCGCCTTCCCGCGCTTCTGCCAGGCCCTTCCCGAGCGGCTCGCGACCGTGTCGAGTTCGGGTATCTCGGCGGGCTGCCTGGTGGCGGTCACGCTGAATCTGCTCTTCAACCACATAGGCCACGAGCGCGATGTCTCGACCGCGCCCGGGCCGCTGAAGCCGGCCGGCCACGGGGAGCAGAGCCGATCGCGGCCCCCGAGCAGGTGAAGGACGTGAGCTGACTTCGGTCAGCAACTCCCCGGCATTTCGCCACGTGCCCCCGCCGGTCCCGGCGGTGCTGGGCAGTGGCATCACTCCCGGCGGTCCGACCGCCATCCTGTCGAACCTCTTGTTCCGGCTCACCGATCGCACGGAGCTGGATGCCGTCGACCGGGAAGGCCTCGCGGACGTCGAGGGAGACCGGGGAACCGCACCGTCCGCCGACCGGATTCGACCAGACCGCCGTTCCGCGGAGCCTCCGTGGCTCTGCGAGGCCCCACTGAGGTGACCCCCGCATGTCCACACCCCCCTTCTCTCCCGCCGAGGCCCGCGCGGCGCGCCTGCGGATGGGGATGACCCGCGAACAAGTGGCAACCGAAATGACCCAGTTGGGAGTATGGCTTCGCCCGCAGCGGGTGAAGGCATGGGAGCTGGGCACAAGAGTGCCGTCGGAGACCGAGCTCTTCGCCCTCGCCGACGTACTGTGGTGTCCGACCCCCGTGCTGATGTCCCTACGTCCCAGGACACTTGGGCACCACCGCCTGCCCAGGCAGCTCACCCGGGAACGGCTGGCCCACCGGATCGGGATGGAGATCCACGCGTACGCCAGGGCGGAGACAGAACGGCGCCGGCACGGCGAAGAGCGCCAGACCCGGGCCCTGGCATGGGCATTGGGGACGACTCCCGAACACCTGCGGGAGACCATCGGCCGGATCGCCGAAGTCATCCGACTGCTGGCGCAGGCCGTGGAGAGCCGTTGGAAGAGCCGGCTCGCGCCACTCGCGGAACTCGCCGAGGTCGACAAGCGACGGGTCCAGTACGCGCTGGGAGTGCTGCGCCAGGAGTACACGCGGATCACCGAGCGCTACATGGGCCATGTGGTGGCCGGCAGCGCAGAGGCAAGACTGCGGGAGATCGCCGACGAACGCGCCCGATGGCTGACCCGCTTGCCGGAGCACTTCTGGGAGTTGGTGGGCCACGCCGACGTCGCCGCTCTCCCCGTGCTGTCAGGCCGTGGGTCCGCATCCCGGTGACCTGACCGGCCTGTGAGCCGCTGACCGGGCCGGCATCCCGCTTCGGCGGGTCCGGGCGGACGGCTCGTCCGCCCACACACACCTTCACTCTCTCGGCACCCGTGCCCGACCGGCCGCGGTACTCACCTGCTCCCGGGGGCCTGCCGTGCCCTCCCGTCATATCCGAACATCCGAAGAAGAAGGACACACCGTCATGGCACCATCGTCAGCAGCCCGGCGCACCGTGATCGAGAACTGTGCGATCGCGACCGTCGACGCCCTGGACACCGAGTACGCCTCGGGCCACGTCGTCATCGCGGGCAACAGGATCGAGTCGGTCGGCCTGGGCAAGGCTCCTGAAGGTCTCACGGACGTGGTGCGGCGCATCGACGCCACCGGCCACCTCGTCACCCCGGGCCTGATCAACACCCACCATCACTTCTACCAGTGGATCACCCGCGGCCTCGCGACCGACCACAACCTCTTCAACTGGCTCGTCGCCCTCTACCCCACCTGGGCGCGCATCGATGAGGAGATGGTGTACGCGGCGGCCCAGGGCTCCCTCGCGATGATGGCCCGTGGCGGCGTCACCACCGCGATGGACCACCACTACGTCTTTCCGCACGGCTCCGGTGACCTGTCCGGCGCCATCATCGGCGCCGCCCGCGACATGGGCGTCCGCTTCACCCTCGCGCGCGGCTCCATGGACCGCAGCGAGAAGGACGGCGGCCTGCCGCCGGACTTCGCCGTCGAGACGCTGGACGATGCCCTCGCCGCCACCGAGGAGACCGTCAGGAAGCACCACGACGCCTCCTTCGACTCGATGACCCAGATCGCGGTCGCCCCCTGTTCCCCCTTCTCCGTCTCCACCGAACTGCTCCGCCAGGGCGCCGAACTCGCCCGCCGCCTCGGGGTGCGGATGCACACCCACGGCTCGGAGACCATGGAGGAGGAGAAGTTCTGCCACGAACTGTTCGGCATGGGTCCCACCGACTACTTCGAGTCGACGGGCTGGCTCGGTGAGGACGTGTGGATGGCCCACTGCGTCCACATGAACGACTCCGACATCGCCGCCTTCGCCCGTACGGGGACGGGCGTCGCCCACTGCCCCTCGTCCAACGCACGGCTCGCCGCCGGTATCGCCCGCGTCCCCGACATGCTCACGGCGGGCGTGCCGGTCGGCCTCGGCGTCGACGGCACCGCCTCCAACGAGTCGGGCGAGCTCCACACCGAACTGCGCAACGCGCTGCTCATCAACCGTCTCGGAGCCCACCGCGAGGCCGCTCTCAACGCCCGCCAGGCCCTGCGTCTGGGCACCTACGGCGGTGCCCAGGTCCTCGGCCGCGCCGACCAGACCGGCTCCCTGGAGCCCGGCAAGCTCGCCGACCTGGTGCTGTGGAAGCTGGACACCCTCGCCCACGCCTCCATCGCCGACCCGGTCACGGCCCTCGTCTTCGGCGCCGCGGCCCCGGTCACCGCGTCGTTCGTGAACGGGCGTCAGATCGTCGAGAACGGGCGGTTGCTGACCGCCGACGAGGACGCGATCGCGCGCTCCACCCGGCACGAGGCCCAGCGCCTCGCCCGTACCGCCGCCCTGGGCTGAACCGCATCAACCAGCGGCGATGTTCCTTCGGGGACGGCCGCGGCTGGGGAGAATCCGGTGAGTACGAGGGCCCGGGCCTGCCGGAGCTTGGGGTGCGGGGTCCGGTCAGCGGGTGATCGAGATCGCGAAGGGGGCGAATCCGCTGGAGCGGATCACGTGGGGTACGAACAGGATCGCGGCCTCCGTTGCTCGGGCGGTCCGGATCCCGCCGAGGTCGGTGATCCATTCGTCGTGCCAGCCGAGGTCGGTGAGGAGTTCGCGGACGGTCCGCTTGGCCCCGGGGTCCTCGCCGGAGAGGTACACGGTGGGCGTCTGGGTGAGCGCGGCCGGGGCGGTCATCACCGGGAAGAGCATGGTGTTGAGGGTCTTGACGACATGTGTTTCCGGGAGTGCTTCGTGGAGTTGCTCGGCGAGGCTCGAGCCGGGGTAGAGCAGGTCGGCGGGCAGGCCGTCCGGCCCGTCGGTGGTGGCGTTGGAGACGTCGACGAGGAGGGTGCCGCGCAGTTCGTCGCGCAGGGCGGCGAGCCGTTCCAGGGAGCCGGCGCCCGGGGTGGCGTTGATGACGATCCGGGCGCGTCGGGCGGCGTCGGCGGCGGCGCCCGGTGTGCGGTCCGCGACGGTCACCTCGTGCCCCGCGCGGGTGAGGGCGGCGGCCAGCTTGCCGCCGACACGGCCGTTTCCGAGTACTGCGATGGCGGTCATGAGGGTGTGGTCCCTTGTCGTGTGTGCGGGTGGGTGGTGTTCGGTCAGCGTGAAAGGGTGGCGACGGCCTGGGTGTGGACGCCGGGTGCGGCGGCCAGGAAGCCGGCGCTCTTCGGGGTCCAGGGGCGGCCCTCGGCGTCGGAGATCCGTCCGCCGGCCTCGGTGACGAGGAGCGCGCCGGGCAGCAGGTCCGCGCGGGCGCCGGCGAACTGCCAGAAGGCGTCGAGCCGGCCGGCGGCCACGTTCAGCAGGTGCAGGGTCGCGGGCACGGCGACGCGGACGACGAGTGCGCCGAAGAGCATCGCGGTGATCGAGGAGCCGACGCGCCGGACGACGTTCTCGTCCTCGTCGGGCCGGGCCTGGCTGGTGGCCACGACGCTCAGGCCGAGGTCCGCGGTCCGGGAGACGTGCAGGGGCCGGCCGTCGAGGTGGGCGCCCGCGCCGGTGAGCGCGGTGTAGGTCTGGCCGGTCAGCGGCAGGTGGACCGCGGTGAGCACCGGCTGGTTGTCGCGCACGAGGGTGGCCGTCACCGCCCATTCGGGCAGGGCGTGCAGGTGGTTGACGTTGCCCTCGGCCGGATCCACGACCCACCACTCGCCGGACGGCAGCGCCCCGCCGTCCAGCTCGTCCTCCACCCATCCGGCGTCCGGGCGCAGGCTCGTGAGGCGGGGGCGCAGGATGCCGAGGGCCGTGTCGTCGTTGGCGGCGAGCGCACTCATCAGCTCTTCGCGGGTCTGGTAGGGGACCACCTCGCCGAACCGCTCGCGCAGTGCCGAACCGGCCTTACGCACGGCGGCCGCGGTCTGGTCGAGCAGGTCGGCGTCGGAGACGGGGACGGTGACGGTGACGTCAGTGCTCTGAAGCGTTTCGGACATGGTGGAACTCCCGTCTGAGCAAGGGGTGATGAAGAGGATTTCGGCCAGGCCGTGCGCTCCGTCCTGCGCCGTGGTGACGACGCTACGCACCCCCTCCATTAACATCAAATGCATGTCAAGCACGGCTGGGATTACTCCCATGCAATTGGATTTGAATCTGCTCACCGCGCTCGACGCGCTGCTGGAGGAAGGCAGCGTGGCCGGGGCGGCCGCACGCCTGCACGTCACCGCCCCCGCGATGAGCCGGAGTCTGGGCCGTATCCGGCGCACCACCGGGGACCAGATCCTGGTGCGCACCGGCCGCACCATGACCCCGACGCCCTATGCGATCGCCGTCCGGGAACAGGTGCACGAGCTGCTGCACCAGGTCCGGGGTGTGCTGGCACCGAGCCGTGAACTCGATCCGGCAACGCTGGAACGCACCTTCACACTCCGCTGGCACGATTCCCTGGTCGCCCTCAGCGGCCCCGCACTGCTCGCGGCCGTACGCGGACAGGCGCCCGGCGTGCGACTGCGCTTCGTCGCGGAATCGAGCACCGACACCCCCGAACTGCGACGCGGCGAGGTCGATCTGGAGGCGAACGCCAATCGCCCGAGCGCACCCGACATCCGCGCCGAGCACGTGGGCGAGACCCGCCTCGTCGCCGTCGTGAGGCAGGGACACCCCCTCACCCGCGCCCGAACCGTCACCGCACAGCAGTACGCCGCCGCCGAACACGTCACCGTCTCGCGACGCGGAAACCTCAGCAACGCCGTCGACGACGCCCTCACTCGGCTCGGCCTCACCCGCCGCGTGGTGGCGGCCGCCCCCACGGAAGCAGCCGCGCTGGAGTTCGCGCGCGGCACCGACCTCCTGATCACCGTCCCCGAGATCACCACACGCACCGCGGCCGCCGGCCTGGGCCTGGCCGTACTCCCCCTGCCGCTCGAACTCCCCTCGGCACCGGTGTACCTGTCATGGCACCAGCGCTACGACACCGACCACGCCCACACCTGGCTGCGCGCACTGGCGCGAACCGCACTGGCCACATGCGGAGCGTCATAGCCGACGCCGCACGGCCGCTTCACCGGGACCCGTCCACACTCCAGGCTCACCCCACAGCCCGGCCGGGTCACTCCCTGAGCACGCAGCCGGCCACCCACCGGGGGCGGCCTCTCCGGCAAGACCACCTGCCGAGTGGATCGCCGCCACGAACTTCACCGACACCGACAAGGCGCCCGGTGAGGGCGCCGGCGGAGGAGCCGAGATTGGAACTCGTGAGGGTCGCTCCCAAGACGCCTTCCAAGGACGGAGCTGAGACCGCATCGCGCAAGTGAGTGGTCTCGTGGCGATGCTGGTCTTCCGGGCTGACCTGATTCTCCGCAGGAGGTCTGACGGTTCTTGGCGTTCACGGGAGCGAGGACGCTGGGCCGGCTATAGCCAGTCGCGCTTCTTGAAGATGACGTACAGGCTCACGCAGACCGCCGCCATCAGCAGGATCGCGAAGGGCTGGCGGCCCAGGCCGAGATCTTCTTGAAGTCCTAGCCTTCAAGCTGCTGACCTGCGGAAACCGACTGATTAGGTGCTCTGACCTGCGATGATCCGCCTTTCTGGCCCCTTCTCCGTACGTCCGGTTGATGCGGTCGATCCTCCCCAACCGCTCCCCAACAGGGCTTCATTCTCCCCAGTGGAGGCCGCCCCGGAAGGGGGATCGCCGCTGGTCGGGACCGTGAGCTGCGCGTCATGACAGGCTATGCGACGTAGTGGCAGCGGGGTAGGAGCAGGCCAGGCCGCGGCTTGCTCCGGCGGTGCTCGCGGTTGGGTGCGACAGCTCGTTACAGGGAGAACAAGCCCTCCTGGATCCCGCCCGCGACCACCGATCGTTCGGGGTAGAAGAGGCCGAGCAGCATGAAGGTCCTGGGATGGGCGGCGATGTTGCCGACGAAGAGGTGTACGGCGCGCTTCGGCGTCACCATGCGCTCGTACCAGCACTCACGTAGCTTCTCGAGGACGTCGGCCTCACCGTACTTGCGTAGGAACTTCCGGTAGGACTCGCCAGTCTCCCAGTCCCTGAGGGCCATGTCGTGGCTGGGGCAGTTATCGTCCGCGTAGCGGAAACGGTAGCGGAATTCCAAGGGGACCCACTCCAGGTGTCGGAGGCCCTGGTCCAGAAGGTCCATCTGATCGGCCATGGCGGTTTTGGAGGCGGGCCAAGGCTCAGCGGGGGCGAGCCGGAAGCCTGTGATCTCAGCCGGACGGAAGACGCCGAGTGAGGTCCGGTTCGTCTCCTGGTCTCGTTTGATGGCGCATAGTGAGGGTGCGACCAGCGGCTCCACGCGTGCGTACCGCTGCCGCCAGCCGGGGGAGGGCGGTATCCGGTCGAGCACCTTAAGCGTGTCGAGGTTCGGACGCAGGCTCTCCGGGCGTCGGTCGCCCTGATGTGTCCGGACGTCGACCTCGACGACCGAGTACTTGGCGAACTGTGCTTCCTCAGCCAGCAGCCGGAAGGGGATCGGGAAGAGCCGTACGTGCTGTGGTTCATCCTGGTCCAGTCGTATGCCGGCGACGCAGCTGGTCTCCCGGTACTTGGTGGACAGTTCGGGATAGGTCTTGACAGTGATCATGATGCGTGCGCGCTGCCATGCTCCGGTCACGGCGCCCCCTTCGCCCAACACTTCGTCAGATTGGACGGGAGGCCGTCGCCTTGGGCAAGGGTGCGTGTAGGGCGGAGGGGCGAAGTCAGGCCAACGGCATCACAGTTACGTCGATGCGCTTGCGGATCGCAGTCAGCACCACATGGCGGTGGCAGCGGCTTTCGTCCTGTTCGAAGCACAGCACGGCTACGCGGCAACGACTCGCCCGCTCGGTCAGGTGGTCCAGGTCCGCCTGGGCAGCGTCTGACCGCAGCAGGCTGCGGAAGCGGGCCCGGCCCACGCTGAGGCGGCCATCCCAGAATGGTGCCCTGTTGTCCTTGGGGTTCCCCAGGGCGCGGAAGTGTGTGTACTCGATGCCAGCCTCGGCGAGTGCGTGTCCGAGGCGGGTCTTGCTGAAGCCTGCCTTGCGGCTGATCGGGGTCAGCCGGACGTCGGCCACGACGTCGATTCGGCTCTCGACGAGGGAGGCGACGAAGGAACTGATGTCCCGACCTTCGTAGCCGGCGGACCACAGTCCAGGTGCGAGTCTGGGCGGACAGAAGAGGTCGTCCAGGGAGACTTCCAGGGCCGCGGCCAAGGCGCCGATGGTGAAGAAACCTGGCTGGATCGCGCCGCCGCTCTCTACCCGGGCGAGGGTTCTCGGCTGGACGCCGGCCCATGGCTGCGCCGTCTCTTGAGTACACACCGGATCACGACAGGGCCCGGAACCTGGCCGAGCAATTACGCGCCCACCGAGAGGCCAGAGGATGGAGCCGTGAGCGGCTCGCGAAGGAGGCCGTGATCCTAACGTCCCCACGCCAGGCGCTTCCATGGTGTCGGCCAGCTGCACCTCGATCGGTGGGCAACTGAGGGAAGGAGGGGTCCGTAACAGCGGCGATCCCCGACCGCCGAGCTCTCCTCCGACTGCCAGTCGCCCCGCGAGTGCACGTAGGTGCCGGGGAGGTCCCACGACCGCCGCCGGGGTTTCCGGCAGGAGCCTGGGACATTCTGCTGGGTGACTTGCTGCGCCTTGACGCGTCTAGGAAGGGTCTGCCGCTGACTGTCTGACACGTTAAACCGTCGGCCTTGAAGCATCTAATCCGTTGGCAAGTTGCGTGGTTGTGAGGGTGACAGCCGCCAGACAATGCTGCGCGGCTCCAGAACCCCAACATCGGTGCGCGCACTTGGCGCTGTCTGTGCCGCCGGGGCCTCGTGATAACGGGCATGGGGTACGCCCGTCTCATGCCCGAGGCCGGAGGCAAGGGCCGCGCGGCAGTCGATGCGGTGCTTGGCACGGTGTTCGAGGGTGCGCCTCGCTAGCTCGTTACGGCGCCAGAAACGGGCGGCACGGTGCAGGCGTGCCGCCAACATCTGAGAGCTGAGGAGGTTACCTGTGTTGCCCGACTGCCAGGAGACGGCGTAGTCCTCCACAGGATTCGGTCTAACCCCCTCCCAGCGGGGAGCACTGGTAGCGCAACCCTCGGCTCGCGATCCTGAACCGGTCACGGCCCTGTGCGGAGAAGGGGTTCGGCAGCTCGAAGACCCTGCGGTCCAAGGGGGCGAGGGCGGAGGTGATGAGCAGAATGCGGTAGCGACTTCCACGCGCGTGGCGGCGGGCTGTTTCCAGCTCGGAGGGTCCGAACTCGAACTCAACTCGATCGGCGGCGGGTTCGCTGAGGGCCTTCACCTCGAAGAACCGGCTCGTGTCGCGCCACTCGACTTCGAAGTCGTACCCAAGGGCGTCGGACGCTTCGCCAGCGCCGTTGAGGACCGCGGCGTACCCGGATGTCCAGCGCACGTTGCCATACCGGCGCTGGAGCCATGCGCGGGCCGCCACTTCTCCGACGAGGCCGATGGCCGATCGCTGGTCCTCGTTGGTCTGAGTCATCTTTGCCACGACAATGCGCGGCTTCCGGGAACCCTGGCCGGTGCGCGGTCGTGGCACGTCGACCACGGAGTCCAGGCGCACCCTGCCACTCTGGGCTAGGAAGGTCTCGCCGATCGTCCTTGCCGCGAGGTCCGCGATGACGGAGAGATGGTCGCGTCCCACTGTGACCTCGTCGTCCCCGATGGTGATCGTGCGCGGCGGAATGCTGCTCGGACCGCCAGAGCCCTGGGTCCGCTTGGTCGCGTGGGCCAGATGCGCCTGGGTCAGGCCCAATCGGGCAAGTTCCGTAGTCTTCGGCATGCCGTCCGGCCACCCGACTGCGTGTTGCACGGCATCGAGAAGCCGTTCCTCGTTCAGCTCCACCAGGTCGCTCAGTCCGGTCTTGTCGATGCCGTTCTTGGACTCCATTAGTACGGCGTTGCGCCACCCGGCGGGAGCCTCGACACCATGCTGATGACACCACGCGTGGACGAGCGGGATCAGTCGCCCCACGAGAGCGGAGATCGCCGCAGCGTTGAGCTCGCGAAGCACACCAAGGGGTTGGAGGAGTCCCGGCCTGTCCAAGTCGTCTTCGGCACCGTGCCTGCGTAGCCACTCCTGTGCCTTGGCGCGCATCACCTCGAGCGGCGGAGTCATGTAAAGGTCCAGCCAGTCCCTGTCTGGGCTGAGGCTATGGAGCCCGCGGGCCGCCACGTAGGGAGAGAAGTCGCCGTCCTCCTCGACTATGACGGCATAGCGCTCGCGCAATCGTTCGACAAGTGCGTCGGTGTGGGCGCGTACGAAGTCACCGAAGGCCTGTTCGTGGCGTTCTGGGTAGGTGTAGGGGGAGTATCCGGGGCCGAGCATGGCGAGTGCGGTGTTGAACTGCCTGAAATCGAGGCGCAGTTCGTCGCGGAGTTCGGCGGGCGTGGTGGAGGTGCGGGCCAGAGCGACGAGGTCGTCCGACGGGATGGGCAGGTCTGGTGCGTACCGTTCGACGATCGTTCGGAGTTCGGAGTCGTTCGCGGCGCGAGCCAGCAGGTGCTCTGCCTCCTCGTCCCAGCTGGAAGCAGCGACGCAGGCCAGCACGGGACGGATCAGCCGTATGGCTTCCTGCACGTCGTCAGTGAGGTGGCGCCTGATCTCGGTGACCTTCGCCTCGGTCGTGTCCAGGGCATGGGCGAGGGCACTGTCGTCGATCTGGCTGGGCAGGTGGCCGTTGAAGTACCGCTCAAGTTTCACCAGGATGAGCTCGAGGGCGTCCTGCAGCCAGGGGCGGCCGAGGAGTTGGGCGACGGCGGGCGTCGCCGCTTGGAGCTCGTCCCAGCCCTCGGTACTCCTCCAGACCACCACGGTGGGGTGGTCTTCGTCAGGCAGCGGAAGCGCCCGGGTGGTCGACGGGGGTTCGGTCGGGGTACCTGCAATGGCAATCTCCACATCGTCGGCCTGAACGACGCGGATGGTGCGTAGCCGCTCGAGTGCGGCGCGTACGCCCCGTTCGCTGCGTCGTACGAATGCTCCGGACTTCAGTTCCATCGCGAGTGCGACGACGGTGACCAGCCATTCCCTGCCTTGGACGAGTGCAGCAGCCTCTCCGGCGGGGGTGATCGGGACGCCGTCGCTGTGCCTGACCTGAACGTGGGTGGCAGACGTGCGCTCCACCCTGAGCTTGTTTCGTTCGGCCATCTGGACGATCACCCCACCGTGTTCCGCGGGGGCGACGAGGACGGGGTGACCCGCCAGCTCGATGAGCGCCTCCTTGAGGGGGTCCTCCTGGTCGCGGACGTAGAGAGTGTCTACACCAACGGAGGCGGCGGAGGACATCAGGGTGCCCAGGGCGTTGGTCCGGCTAACGGCCAGCTGGACGTCCTCTCCGGGTGCCCATGGCCAGACTCCCGTCTGGGCAACCTGTGACCAAGCCCGCTCATAGTGGCGCTTGAAGGAGACACTGAGGTATTCGGGGACTTCGCCCTTGCCGAGCACGACCCCGAGCTGACGCACCGCCGCCCCTGCGTGCTGCGGATCGTCCCATCTGCGCAGGCCGAGATGGAGAAGGCGCTCGGCGACCACCTTGTCGGCGAGGAGCCGTCGAATCGACAACGGCAGCGCGGGGATGAAGGCGGGGAGTTCACCGTCGGTGCTGAACCACGCCTGGCGGGGAGCTGTGAAGACGGGGCCGCTCGAGTGCTCGACCGGGAGCCAGTCCAGGTCCCGGAGGAATGAGGCGAGAGGAGTCGGCCACACGTTTTCGTCCTTGAAGGAATACGTGGGCCTGTGTACGGAGAATGAAAACATCTCTTGACCCCAGGTGCGGAGCCCGTGGATGAGCAGTTCTGCAAACTCACGCCGTGCGGCATCGGTCAGCGCGGCGGCCTCGCTTCCCCCAGTGAGATGGACAGGTGCCCGCGTGAACTCGTAGGGCGTCCATGGGTGGGCGAACCTGGTCCATCGTGTTTGGACGTCGGCGACCCAGGCGGCGGCGACGCGGTCCCCCAGTCCAAACCGGACCGCGAGGCGCGAGGGCCCCAGGTCGTTGCCGTAGCAAGGCTTGATCCTCTCGCCCACGCGGGTCGGCCGAAGGCCGTCGCACACACCCAAGGCCTTGAGGAACTCGACCCAGCTGGTCCTGTCCTGGAGGGGAATGGGCCAGTCATCCGGCCCGCTGATCCACGAGTCCCTCTGAGAGGCCAGGGCAGGAATCCGGGTGCCTCCTTCGTTGAGGAAGCTGTCGAACTTCAACGCTCCCTCAGTGCCCCAGGTGGGCGGGAACGAGCACTGCACCGCCTTGCCCCAGACGTTGGTGGCCAGCGGGACCCGGAAGGGAATACGGGGCAGCCGCTTTCTCTGGGCCTCGGTGAGGACCGGGTACTGCCGGAAGGCGAACGTGAGCACATCGCGGCTGAGCGCATCGGAAATATGCTCGGACAGTAGGTCCTGCAACGCGTCGAAAACCCGGTCCGACTCGTAGTGGCGCACGAGCCGGTGGCGCTGAAGGAAGTCGCGCCCGAGGACGTCCCAGGCGATCGCCGGGTGGGTGAAGGCGATGCGACGCCGCAGAGCCTTCAGGTCGCTGGGGACCTGGGTCGCGGAGTTGCCGCCTGTCGTGTCGGGGTAGAAGAAGACGATCTCGCCCTTCTGGGGCGAGTCGGTCACGCCGTTGAGGGTGCTTCGCAGTCGCATGCTCTGATCGAGAAGGATGCGGCGTCCGCGGAGGGCTTCCGGATCCCTCGCGAAGGCGACGGCGATGTCGCCGTAGAAGTCGCCCCACAGAGGGCCGGCGGTCATCTCGTCCTCGCGCGGCAGCGTCGTGGCCACGCGTTCCACCCATTCGGCCGTCAGCTGTGCCGGTGCCCGGAACGGTGTGGACAGGAGTGTCCTGCACAGCTTGTCGAGTCGCGTTTGGCGGACGGGGCCGACAGAGGTGCCGAGCAGGGGCGCCCCTGCCTCGGCGAGTGCGTCTGCGGTCAGTACCCGCCAGGGGCGCTTTCCCTCCGGCCACGCATAGGAATCCCTGAGGGAACCCCAGGCCACCTGACCGTGCAGCGGGACGACCGGTTCGGTGTCGAGCTTCCCGTCCAGAGCTGCGTTCAGCCGGTGCGGCACGTCCCAACTGACGAGGTCTACGACGAGGTCGGCGGCTACAAGGTGCGGTGCCTCCGAGCGAATGCGCCGGCTCAGTTCCACCGTCAGGGCTGCGACCTGCGTGAGGAGGTGGTCGTTGAGGGCCACCGACTCGCTGATGTCGAGTCGTGCCAGTTTTGTGAAGAAGGGGGCGTGGACATGACCGGGGAAGGGGGACCGGACGGCAGCGGCCATGGGGAGGAACGTGTACATGCGGCCGTGCGGAATTTGGGTGTCCAGCCGGAGGGCCACTGCTACCCACGCTTCAGCGTTCCAGTTCTCCCAGGCGGAGTCGATCTGCCGGGCTCGTACACTGCGGCTGACCGCATCGCGCAGGGCGGCGGCCTCCAGAGAGCGGCGCGCCAACAGGTAGCGGCCGGCCCCGGCGAGGTCGACTTCCGTGACCCAGTCGGTGTCGTGGGTCGCGACGAGCCCCGAGGTACGCTCAGAACGCGACAGGACGTGTGTGAATGCATCCGGGGAGTCGTCGCGAACCTCTACGACCAGTGCGGCCACCCGGTCGAGGAAGAGCAGGAGGGGCGCCTCGCCGTCCACCATGTCGCTCATCTGTGCGACGGCGAGTTCCCATGAGTGTGTGTCCCGCAGCGGCAGGCGTACAACCGTAGAGAACCCCTCCGCTGCCAGCTCCTTGAGTAGGGGATCCGTGACGTCGGCCGGCACGGGCAGCGCGAGGGGAGAGATGTCTTCGATCACCCGGGACGCGAGAGCCGGATCCTTTACCAGGGCGTGGACGTCCTCGGGGCGCGCGAACCGGAAGCAGTAGCCGTCGAAGACCGGGGAGCTTGGGGAGGCCTTCGAATAGATCTCTGGCCAGTCCGTCAGCTGCAGCACACTACGGAATCCGAGCCCCTTGTTCCCGATTCCCTCGCCTGCTGTCTTGCTCGATAGAGCTACCTCGGTGATGGCACGGAAGTTCTTCTCGCCGAAGGCGGCACCTTCGTTGGCGACGTACAGGACGCCGCCGGTCTCCTCGGAGACTGCTAGGACGGAGATGCGCCCCGGACGGTCACCGCCGAGTGCGTCGTGCCCGTTCTGGACGAGTTCGAGCACAGTGCGCCCCTCGTACTCTTGGGCGGTGTCCTCGCTGACGGACTTCAGACTTTCGGCGAACCGCCACTCCTCGCCAGCGCTCTGGTAGATCTCGATCCGCCGTCGCGTAAGTGCGATCACGATGTCTCGGAAGTCGCCGCCCGCGGTGTCGTGCGTCGTTGTGATGGCTGTTCCCCTCGTTCCCCCAGGCACATCCCTGTGTGTACCTGCCGGGCGCTGAACCCGGTGGTGCCATCAAAGCTGATTGCGGATCACATCATTGGAGATATCCGCATTCTGGGCTGCGGGACGGAAGCACCGCACGGTCGACTGATGTTGGTTGGGCGTTCGGCGGCGTCAGTGTCGCCGAGGAGAGGGAGTGAGACGGTCGGCCGGGTGGCGCTTCGGCCGGGAGGGCGGGTGTGGGGCGCGTACCCAGGACCTCACGGTCACGCAGCTTGTCGAGATCGAGGCGGCGGACGCCAGCGAGTTCTTCGAGGAGGTCGGTCTGGGACGGCTACTGGCTGCACCAGCATGCTGTACTGGAACACCGGCACCACCTGCGTTGGCACGCGGAATACCAAACAGCGGGGCCGGTACCAGCAGGAGGGACCGGCCCTCGGTCTTCCCCCGAACGACGGACACAACGATGCCCGCCATCGAAGAGACACCCGGTCACCAGCCCAACATCATTCCAGTACCCACGGGATCACCCCAGGCCCACGACACGGTGAGGTTGTCACTCCGCGGTGGCGGCCTCAACGTCGTCGGCGTGCCGGGCGAGTGCCTGCCCGAGGTCGGCGCGGCCTTCGCTGCCCGCTTCGGAGGCTTCCAGAACGGCCTGAGCCTGTTGGACGACGCCAGCCATCCGGTAATCCGCGGCGTGCACAAGGCTGTCAACGAGGGTCGGCAGGATTTTCCGGGCAGCGGGGTGGCCAGGGGCTTTCGCAGCCCGGGCGGCGACCCTGCCAGGAAACGCGATGTCCGGGTTGATCGTCACGGTGCGCAAGGTGCGGTCCAACCAGCTGGTGTTGTCGAGACCTTCCACGAACGCGAAATGGCCGGCCCCAAGCAGGTGCGCGCCAGAGGTTCCGGCGGGGGGCTCGGCAGGGCACTTCTGGACGTTCGCGATAGCCAAGTTGGTCAATCATCCTGACGTACTGGCTATAGCCAGTCGCGCTTCTTGAAGATCACGTACAGGCTCACGCAGACCGCCGCCATCAGCAGGATCGCGAAGGGGTAGCCGGCCGCCCACTTCAGCTCCGGCATGGTCGCGAAGTTCATGCCGTAGATCGTTCCCACCAAGGTGGGTGCAAACAGGATGGCTGCCCAGGCAGAGATCTTCTTGATTTCTTCGTTCTGTTCGAAGCCGGCTTCGGCCAGGGCGCGCATTTCGGCGTTCTGCTGTTGGGAGACGAGGGTGGCGTTGACCGTGAGGATTTCGGTGAGGGCCTGGCGGAAGCCGTCCACGCGTTCGCTGGTGTGGGTGACGTGGTCGGCCACGTCGCGGAGGTAGCGCTGGAGTTCCTCGTCCGTGCCGTACTTGGCGAAGCCGGCCATCAGGCCGTGGAGCATGCCGACCAGGGGGCGGGTGGCGCGTTGGAACTCGACCATCTCGCGGGAGAGTTCGTAGATGCGGCGGGATACCTCGGGGTCGCCGCGGAAGACCTCGGTCTCGATCTCGTCCATGTCGTTCTGGACGCCCGCGACGACCGGGGCGTAGCCGTCCACCACCGCGTCGAGGATGGCGTAGAGGACGGCCTCCGGGCCCAGGGAGAGGAGGTCCGGGGAATCCTCCATGCGGCGGCGGACCGCGGAGAGGTCCGGGGCGGCGCCGTGCCGGACCGTGATGAGGAAGTCCGGGCCGAGGAACACGTGGAGTTCGCCGAACTCGACCTCCTCAGGGGCGTCCAGATAGCGGGCGGCGCGGAGGACGACGAACAGGGTGTCGCCGTAGCGTTCCAGCTTGGGGCGCTGGTGGGCCTCCAGGGCGTCCTCGACGGCCAGCGGGTGGAGGTCGAACTCGCCCGCGAGGGAGTGGAGTTCCGGCTCGGTGGGGCGGTGCAGGCCGATCCAGGCCATACCGCCCCGGGTTTCGCGGAGCACGCGGAAGGTCTCCGCGAGGGTGGTGGGGGAGGCGACCCGCCGGCCGTCGCGGTAGACGGCGGAGTCGATCACGCTGGTGAGGTCGGGATCGGCGGGCGAGGTCTCGGCCGACGGTGCCGGGGGTGTGGCAGCGGGGGGCGCGGGGCGGCGCCACGCCGTCCGCTTTCCGTTCGGCGTCGCGGGGCGGTGCTCTCGGCGCTCCGACATTGCTGCCCGGTTCCTTCCCTGCGGGATCTCCCTCGTTCTGCCTTGCTGTACGCAGCAGCAGGATACGGGGCCGGGGGGCGGCAGGCTTTCCGGGATTCCGGGCATTGAGGACAGATGCCGACCGCAATGGTCGGTAGCGTTTCGGGTATGGCCTCCAGGACGAATCCGGTACTCGGTCCCCGCGCGCTGAACCGCGCCACCCTCGCCCGGCAGCTGCTCCTGCGGAGGTCCGGGATGTCCGCCCGTGATGCCGTGGCCCATCTCGTCGGGCTCCAGGCGCAGAACGTGAAGCCGCCGTACTTCCAGCTGCACGCCCGGCTCGACGGCTTCCGGCCCGAGCAGCTCTCCGGGCTGATGGAGTCCCGGCAGGTGGTGCGCATGGTCACCATGCGTTCCACCATCCACACCCACACCGCCGAGGACGCGGTGGCCCTCCGGGCCCTGGTCCAGCCGGCCCGGGACCGGGAGGTCGCCTACTTTCGGAAGGGGCTTGTCGGTGTCGACCTGGACCGGCTGGCCGTGATCGCGCGGGAGCTGGTCGGCGAGCGGCCGCGGACCATGGCGGAGATCCGCGCGGCGCTGGCCGTGCACTGGCCCGAGGCCGATCCGCAGGCCCTTTCGGTCGCCGCCCGCTGCCGGCTGCCGCTGGTCCAGGTGACACCGCGGGGCCTGTGGGGGCGTAGCGGCCAGGTCCGGCTGGCGCCACTGGAGCAGTGGCTGGGGGAGGCCACCGTAGCGACAGAGGGCAGGGAGGAGGGGGCTGTCGGGGTTGTAGGGGCTGTCGAGGGTGTCGAGGGTGTCGAGGGTGTCGTGCTGCGGTATCTGAATGCCTTCGGGCCCGCTTCCGTCAAGGACATGCAGACCTGGGCGGGGATCACCCGGCTGAAGGAGGTCTTCGAACGGCTGCGGCCGCGGCTCGTCTCCTTCCGTGACGAGGCCGGCACCGAGCTGTTCGACCTGCCCGGCGCGCCGCGGCCCGACGAGGACACTCCGGCCCCACCGCGTTTCCTGCCCGAGTTCGACAACCTGCTCCTCTCCCACGCCGACCGCACCCGCGTCGTACCCGCCGGCCACAAGGGGCGTATGTGGAAGGGCAACCAGGCCTACTGCACGCTGCTCGTCGACGGATTCCTGGCCGGGCTGTGGCGGCTCGACGAGGAGCCGGCGGGGGACGGGCGGGCCGAGCTCACCGTGGAGTTGTTCGAGCGGGCGGGGAGGGGACGGGCCGAGGAGATCGTTGCCGAGGGGGAGGCGCTGCTCGCCGGCATGACCGGTGCGGGGCGGACCGCCGTCCGGTTCGGGACCGTCGCCCGCTGACGTTCCCGTCAATGCCGGGCTGACTGACGCGGCACTGGTGACGCGTGCGTCCCGTTGGGCACGATGGTTCCGGCTGTTCCGCCGTTCTCATCGCTCCGGACTCAGGAGAGACACGTATGCGGGTACCCATGACTGTTGCCGACTTCCTGGACCGGGCCGAGCTCGGCTTCGCGTCGAGCCCGGGGGTGATCGACGAACCCGACCAGCCGGCACCGCCGGTACCGGCGGCCACCTACGGACGGCTGGGCGAGCGGGTCCGGGCCTGGCAGGCGGGCCTGGACGCCCTGGGGGTCGGCGAGGGCGAACGGGTGGCGGTGGTCAGCCACAACTCGGCGCGACTGCTGGAGCTGCTGTTCGCGGTGCCGATGAGCGGGCGGATCTGCGTACCCGTCAACTTCCGCCTCAGTCCGCAGGAAGTGGAGTACGTGGTCCGGCAGTCCGGCGCCTCGGTCCTCCTCGTCGACCCCGAGCTCGAACCGGCCCTCTCCGGAATCGGCGCCCGCCACCGGTTCGTGCTCGGCGAGGGGACCGAGTCCGGGCTGATGCGCTTCGGGGTGGAGCCGCGCCCCTGGGCCCGCCCGGACGAGGACGCCACCGCGACGATCAACTACACCTCGGGGACCACGGCCCGCCCGAAGGGGGTGCAGCTGACCCACCGCAACATCTGGGTCAACGGGCTGACCTTCGGCCTGCACACCCGCGTGTGGGAACGCGACGTCTACCTGCACACCCTGCCGATGTTCCACTGCAACGGCTGGGGCATGCCCTACGTGATGGCCGGCCTGGGCGTGAAGCAGGTGGTGCTGCGCAAGGTCGACGGCGCCGAGATCCTGCGCCGGGTCGAGGAGCACGGGGTCACGCTGATGTGCGGTGCCCCCGCGGTGTGGAACGCGGTGCTGGCCGCGGCCGGGTCCTGGGAGGGAGCGGTCCCGGGCCGCGACCGGGTGCGGATCGTCTGTGCGGGGGCCCCGCCGCCGAGCCGGATGATCCAGCGGGTGGAGGAGGAGCTGGGCTGGGAGTTCACCCAGATCTACGGCCTGACCGAGACCTCCCCGCTGCTGACCTTCAACCGGACCCGGCCGGCCGACGCCGCGCTGCCGGCGGAGGACCGGGCGCGCAGGCTGTCCCGGGCCGGGCTGCCGGCGCTCGGGGTCAAGATGAAGGTCTCCGCCTCGGGTGAGGTCCTGGCCCGCTCGAACGTGGTGCTCGACGGGTACTGGGACAAGCCCGAGGAGACGGCGGAGGCCATGGTGGACGGCTGGTTCCACACCGGAGACGGCGGCACGGTCGACGAGGCCGACGGGCACCTGACGATCTCCGACCGGAAGAAGGACGTGATCATCACCGGAGGCGAGAACGTCTCCTCGATCGAGGTGGAGGACACCATCTTCAGCCATCCGGCGGTCGCCGAGGTCGCCGTCATCGGAGTCCCGCACGAGAAGTGGGGGGAGACGGTCAAGGCCCTGGTCGTCCTGGTCGAGGGCGTGAAGGCCGAGGAGGCCGACATCATCGCGCACTGCAAGGCGCGCATGGCCGGCTACAAGGCGCCGACCACGGTCGAGTTCCGCGAGACCATCCCGCGCACCGCCACCGGCAAGATCCAGAAGTTCAGGCTCCGCGAGCCGTACTGGTCCGGGCGGGACCGGCAGGTGAACTGAGCCGGGCACTCGGGCTACGGGGGCTACCGGGGTCACCGGCGGTCCGGACGCCCATGGGCGCCGACCGCCGGTGGGGGCCGACCGCCGGTGGGGCACTCAGCCCGGAAGGTGCGCCTCGATCGCGGCGATGACCTCGGCGGACTCCGGCTCGGTGGTCGGGCGGAAGCGCCCCACGACCTCGCCCGCCGGCGAGATCAGGAACTTCTCGAAGTTCCACTTGATGTCACCGGCCTCGCCGTCGGCGTCCGGGGTCTTCACGAGCTCCTGGAACAGCGGGTGCCGGTTCTCGCCGTTGACCTCGGACTTCTCCAGCATCGGGAAGGTGACGCCGAAGCCGGCGGCGCAGAAGGTCTGGATGTCCTCGGCCGTGCCCGGCTCCTGCTCGCCGAACTGGTTGCACGGGACGCCGATCACCGTGAAGCCCTTCTCGGCGTACTTGAACTGCAGCCGCGCCAGACCCGAGTACTGCGGGGTGAGCCCGCACTGCGAGGCGGTGTTGACGAGCAGGATCACCTTCCCCTTGTACGGCGCCAGGGTGGTCGGCTCGTCGTCCAGGGTGACCAGCGGGATGTCGTACAGGGTGCTCAAGACGTCTCCTCGGCAGAAGAAGCGGCCGGGCGGCCGGGGGGAATTCCCCCGAACCATAGGCGATCATGCCCGGTGGTCGCGCCGGCCCCCTGTGCCCGCCGGGCCCCCTGTGCCCGCCGGGCCCCCTGTGCCCGCCGGGCCCGCCCGCCCCACGTGCCCGACCGCCTCACGCCCCCGTCGCGTACAGCACGTCCGCAGGGTCGTTCACCGGCTGCGGCATCCCGGTGAGGTCCATGACGAACAGCGGTATGCCCAGCTCGTCCGCGCGGGCCCGCGCCTCGTCCGTATAGCCGGCCAGGGCGAAGTACACGCTGGCCGCCGAGTGCGTCAGGCCGTTCAGCCAGACGCACTCCACCGCCCGCAGACCGGTCGGGGAGGTCGTCGGGTCCACCTGGGCGACGAGCCCGGGCGCCCGCAGGTCGACCGCCGCCGAGGGCAGCGGCCGCGCGTCCGGCTGCCGTACGTCGCGGAAGCCGAGCCAGCGCAGGTAGAGCGCGGCCGTGGCGACCGCGTCGCGGGCCGTACGGATGGTGACCGGCCGGAACGCCGGCCGCGGCACCGGCACGGACGGCGTCCCGGGCGGCGGAGGGGCGGCCGGGCCGGGCGCACCGGACTCCGCGACGGTCACGTCGGCCCGCAGCGGCTGGACGGGCAGCAGGGCGACCGTCCCGCATCCGCCGCAGCCCACCTCCGGCGCCGGCCATTCGCTCTCCCGGCCGCAGTTCCCGCAGCGGATCGCCACCCAGGTGTCGACCCAGGTGCGGTGCGTCAGCGGCTGGGCGCCGCGGGTGAGGTCCAGCGGAGGGACCACCGGGCTCCCGCAGGCGCACGGGAAGACCGGCGCGGTGTACCCGTTCTCGCGCAGACATGCCGGGCAGCGCACCGGGACCGCTTCCGCCATCCGTGCTCGCACCCCTCCCAGATCCCGGACGGTACCGGACCGTCGCTGTGCGTAGGTCCATGCTCCACCACCAGTGGCCGTCCGGGTGGCAGAGCCCGGGTTTTCGTGCAAGTCACGGAGCGAAAGGCGGCATTTGGTGGGTTCCGAGGTGCCTTCGCGCCTTGACGTGTGGGGAGGGGGCCCCTTAGCTTGTTTCGTATAGCAGAACAAAACTTCCGGATTACGGAAACCCCCGGAAAAACAGCCTGACCGCAGGAGTACCGATGCCCCGTATGACCGCCGCTGCCGCGGCTGTGGAGATCCTCAAGCGCGAGGGAATTGACCAAGCGTTCGGCGTGCCCGGCGCGGCGATCAACCCCTTCTACCGTGAGCTCAAGAACGTGGGCGGCATCGCGCACACGCTCGCGCGCCACGTCGAAGGCGCCTCGCACATGGCCGAGGGCTACACCCGTGCCCAGGCGGGCAACATCGGTGTCTGCATCGGTACCTCCGGCCCGGCCGGCACCGACATGATCACCGGCCTGTACTCCGCGATCGCGGACTCGATCCCGATCCTGTGCATCACCGGCCAGGCCCCGGTCTCGAAGCTCCACAAGGAGGACTTCCAGGCCGTCGACATCGCCACGATCGCCAAGCCGGTCACCAAGGCCGCCACCACGGTCCTCGAGGCCGCCCAGGTCCCGGGCGTCTTCCAGCAGGCCTTCCACCTGATGCGCTCCGGCCGTCCCGGCCCGGTCCTCATCGACCTGCCGATCGACGTCCAGCTGACCGAGATCGAGTTCGACCCGGAGACCTACGAGCCGCTGCCGGTCTACAAGCCGTCCGCGACCCGCGCCCAGGCCGAGAAGGCCCTGAGCTTCCTGCTCGAGGCCGAGCGTCCGCTGATCGTCGCCGGTGGCGGCATCATCAACGCCGACGCCTCCGACCTGCTGGTCGAGTTCGCCGAGCTGACGAACATCCCGGTCATCTCCACCCTGATGGGCTGGGGCACCATCCCGGACGACCACGAGCTGGCCGCCGGCATGGTCGGTGTGCAGACCGCCCACCGCTACGGTAACGCGACGTTCCTCGAGTCGGACACCGTCATCGGTATCGGCAACCGCTGGGCCAACCGTCACACCGGTTACAACCTGGACGCGTACACCAAGGGCCGCAAGTTCGTCCACGTCGACATCGAGCCCACCCAGCTCGGCAAGATCTTCGCCCCCGACTACGGCATCGCCTCCGACGCCAAGGTCGCCCTGGAGCTCTTCATCGAGATCGCCAAGGAGTGGAAGGCCGCGGGCAAGCTCCCCGACTTCTCCGCCTGGGCCGCCTCGGCGCAGGAGCGCAAGGCCACCCTGCAGCGCCGTACGCACTTCGAGAACATCCCCATGAAGCCGCAGCGCGTCTACGAGGAGATGAACAAGGCGTTCGGCCCGGAGACCCGCTACGTCACCACCATTGGTCTCTCCCAGATCGCGGCCGCGCAGTTCCTGCACGTCTACAAGCCGCGCCACTGGGTCAACTGCGGCCAGGCCGGCCCGCTCGGCTGGACCATCCCGGCCGCCATCGGTGCCGCCACCGCGCAGCCGGACGTCCCGGTCGTCGCCCTGTCCGGCGACTACGACTTCCAGTTCATGATCGAGGAGCTGGCGGTCGCCGCCCAGCACAAGGTCCCCTACGTCCACGTCCTCGTGAACAACGCCTACCTGGGTCTGATCCGTCAGGCGCAGGGTGGTCTCGGCATCAACTTCGAGGTCAACCTCGAGTTCGAGAACATCAACACCCCGGAGATCGGCGTCTACGGCGTCGACCACGTCAAGGTCGCCGAGGGCCTGGGCGTCAAGGCGATCCGCGTCACCGACCCGGAGAAGCTGGGCGAGGCGTTCGAGCAGGCCAAGAAGCTGGCCGCCGAGCACCAGGTCCCGGTCGTCGTCGAGGCGATCCTGGAGCGCATCACCAACATCGCCATGAGCAAGACGGTCGACATGAGCGACGTCACCGAGTTCGAAGAGCTCGCGACCGAGCCGGGCCACGCCCCGACCGCCATCAAGACCCTCAAGGTCTGATCCAGGCCCCCGAAGGTCTGATCGCCCGGCCGCCGACGCGGCCGCGGCACCGCACCACCGACTGCCCCCGTCCCTCCACCCGGAGGGGCGGGGGCAGTCGCGTGTGGCCGCCCCGGTTTCCGGGGTAGGGGGCCCGCTGACGGACGCATCACGAGCGGGGCAGGGGGGCCATGACGGACACATCGGTACCCGGTACGTCAGGGGGCGGCGGGGGCACGGACGGGCCGGTGAGCCGCCCGGAATCCGGGACTCCGGGCGCGGCGGACACACGGGAGGCGGACACTCGTCCCGACCCTGCGGGCACGGGGGGAGCCCCCGGCCAGGGCAGGGGCCGCAGGCGGAGGCGGCGCAGCAGCTCGGAGCGGGCGGGCTGGATCTCCGCGGTGGCAGGTGTGCTGGGCACCCTCGTGGCCGTGATCACCTTCCTGCTGGGGGTATGGGACGACTCGGACGGGAAGGCCGGGAAGGGGACGCCGTCCTCCTCCGGGACCGCGAGCAGCGCACCCGTGAGCCCGCCCCCGCAGTCCACGACCACCCCGTCAGGCGCCGCGACCACGCCGTCGGACGGCGCGAGCGCTCCGCCGGCCTCGGGGGCGGGCGGCGAGAACTCCGTGCTGCTGCCGGTGAACAGGTACCTGGACATCAGGGACGGCAAGGCGGTGGTGCACGGGGACTCGGGCAGCCCGCTGGGGATCGAGTTCACAGCGAGCGGTGACCTGCAGACCAACCGCAGCCGGCTGACGGTGATGGACGGTGCGCAGGAGGCCTCGGTGGAGACCTGCCGCACCGCCGGGGCCTACATCACCACGCTGAACGCCCGGGACATCCGGCCCGGGGTGAGTTTCTGCCTGCTGGCCTGGGACGGCAGCCATGCGTGGGTGACGGTCCGCGAGGTGCGGTCGGCGACCTCGACCGCTTCCGCCTCGTACCTGCTCGGTGTGACGGTTCGGCGCTGAACGCCCCCGGTGGCCGTCACGCGGCCCCGCGCCGGGCCAGGAGGGTGACGGTGACGGACACCGCGGCGAGGACGGTGACGGCGGTGCCCGGACCGGTCCACTGGGCCAGGCCGCCGGCCAGCGCCGCGCCGATCCCCTGCCAGGTCATCCGGCCGGCCGACTCGACGCCCTGGACCTGCCCCCGTACGGCCTCGGGGGTCAGCGAGAGCAGCTGCTCCTGGAGCGGGAGGGTGGCCGCGAACCCGACGGAGGACAGGAACACCGCGGCCGTGAGCACCGGCACGGGCGGGTGCAGGGCGAAGAGCAGGAAGGGGACGGAGAGCAGCAGTCGCAGGGCGAAGGTGCAGCGGCGGCGCTGATCGGCGGTGAGCAGCCGTCCCACGGCCAGGTCTCCGAGGAGCATGCCGGCCGAGGCCGCGGCCAGGAGGGTGCCGGCGTGCTCGGGGGCGTAGGAGAGGAACAGGGCCTCACAGCCGACGACCAGGCCGTTCGGCACCCACAGGTTCAGCAGCAGGACCCGCCTGGCGGGGTGGGCGAAGAGCTCGGCGTTGGTGCGCCGGGTCTGCCGCAGCCCGGGTCGGTGGGCCGGCCGGACGGTGCGCTCCCGGACGGTGGCCGCCACCACGGCCAGGGCTGCCGCCGTCAGGGCCGCGGACACGGCGAAGACCTGCTCCGGGCCCGTCCGCGCCAGCAGTACGGCGCCCGCGGCGAAGCCGAGCACCGCCGTGCCGCCCGAGGTGACGTTCATCAGCGAGCGGGCCGGGACGTACGCGGAGGCCGGTACGGCCTCGGTGAGCAGCCCCATCCGGGTGCCGGTGGCCAGGGACTGGAAGAACCCCAGGAGCAGCAGCAGGGCGAACCTGGCGGTCAGCGGCAGCCCGGGCACGGCCTGGGCGGCGACACCGGCCAGGGAGAGGCCCTGGAGCGCGAGGAGGGTCCGCCGGGGGCGCTTCCCGTCCGCCACCGACATCAGGGTCAGGGCGCCGAGCACGGTCGCGAAGGTGGCGCCGTACATGCTCACGGCGGTCAGGAACGGGGAACGGGTCTGCCGGCTGACGAGGGTGCCCAGCGCGAAGCCGGACAGGGTGCCGGCGGCCACCGTCAGCGTGAAGCTCGCGTAGAGGCCGGTGAACTCCCTGTTGCGGAGCAGGGACCGGTACGAGGAGTCATGAGGGGAAGAAGGCATGAAAAAAGCCTCCGGAGGGCCGCGGTGTGGCGGACTCCGAAGGCAGGCAGGTGCATTTTAGGCATACGGACCCGCCACGAGAAAAGCGCCGAGTCACGGGACCGTCCGTGACTCGGCGCTGGATCGGGAGGTGTTGCCGCCCGACGGGGCGAGGCTGGCGCGACAGGACGTTCGCTCCGCCGGGCGGGGTATGTGTTCCCGTCCTCATACAAAGGGGCTTCTGTGCGTGGCCCCTGTATATAGAGGACAGGATGTACGGCTGGGACCGCGGTGGCGCCGACAGGACACCTTGGCTTCGTCTCCCTCAGGTCAAGAGACGGGCCGCTGGGCCTTTACCACCGCACTGGCTCGACGCCACCGCGGTCCTCGTCCTCCCATTGCCGTGAACCACCCCTCATCCGGGTCCGCGGCAGCGGGTGGCACCCGAGGCCTGACCTCCCGTCAGGCCCCCGGCGCGTTCTTGGGACTGGCTCAGGCGTCGCGCAGGGCGCGGACGGCCTCCTCGACGCGCTTGCCGTAGTCGGCGTCGGCGGCGTGGAAGTGAGCCAGGTTCTTCTCGATGATGTCCTCGCGGGACACCTGGGACAGGCCGCCGGCGATGTTCGCCACCAGGCGCTCCTTCTCGGCCTCCGACATCAGGCGGTAGAGCTCACCGGCCTGGAAGAAGTCGTCGTCCTTGGTGTGCGCCGGGGCGGCGTGGGTGCCGGTGTAGCCGGAGACGGCCTTCGGGGCACCGAGCGCCAGACCGGTCTCGGCCGGACCCTGGTACGAGTTGGGCTCGTAGTTCTTGTCGTGGCGCGAGCCGTTGCGCAGCGCCATGGCGCCGTCGCGGCCGTAGTTCTGCGCGGTGGTCGCCTTCGGGGCGTTGACCGGCAGCAGGGTGTGGTTCACACCGAGGCGGTAGCGCTGGGCGTCGGCGTAGGCGAACAGGCGGCCCTGGAGCATCTTGTCCGGAGAGGCGGTGATGCCCGGGACGAAGTTGTTCGGGGAGAAGGCGGACTGCTCGACCTCGGCGAAGACGTTCTCCGGGTTGCGGTCGAGGACCAGACGGCCCACGCGCTGCAGCGGGTAGTCGGCGTGCGGCCACACCTTGGTGAGGTCGAACGGGTTGAAGCGGTAGTCCGCGGCCTCGGCGGCCGGCATGACCTGGACGTACAGGGTCCAGCTCGGGTTCACACCGCGCTCGATGGCCTGCAGCAGGTCGGTCTGGTGCGAGTTCGCGTCCTTGCCGACGATCTCGGCGGCCTGCTCGCCGGAGAGGGAGCGGATGCCCTGGTTCGTCTTGAAGTGGTACTTGACGAAGAAGGCCTCGCCCTCGGCGTTGGTCCACTGGTAGGTGTGGGAGCCGTAGCCGTTCATGTGGCGGTAGGAGGCCGGGATGCCGCGGTCACCCATCAGCCAGGTGATCTGGTGCGTCGCCTCGGGGGCGTGCGCCCAGAAGTCCCAGACGTTGTCCGCCTCCTGCTTGCCCGTGAAGGGGTCGCGCTTCTGGGAGTGGATGAAGTCGGGGAACTTGATCGGGTCCTTGATGAAGAACACCGGGGTGTTGTTGCCGACGAGGTCGTAGTTGCCGTCCTCGGTGTAGAACTTCAGCGCGAAGCCGCGCGGGTCGCGGACGGCGTCCGCGCCACCGAGGGAGTCGGCGACGGTGGAGAAGCGCAGGAAGGTCTCGGTCTTCTTGCCGACCTCGGAGAGGAACTTGGCGGACGTCCACTGCGTGACGTCGTCGGTCACCTCGAAGTAACCGTAGGCGGCGGAGCCGCGGGCGTGCACGACACGCTCCGGGATGCGCTCACGGTTGAAGCGGGCCAGCTTCTCCAGGAGCTGCTGGTCCTGGATCAGGAGCGGGCCACCGACGCCGGCGGTGGCGGAGTTCTGGTTGTCGGCGACCGGAGCGCCGGACTCGGTCGTAAGCACGCGCTTCGACATGGTGACCTTCCGTGCGGGTAACTGCTGACGGAAAGCCTTTTCCGCCATGCGGAGGAGCCTAGTTTCGGCTCGAACTCGACGTCAACAGTTTGTTGAAGAAAGATGAAGAGAAGAGGTGATCCGGACGGTGCCGACGCCTGGGCGCGACAGGACAGGTGTCAGCGCCGGCACCATCCGGAAACTCAGTTCCCCTTACGGGGAGGGGCGGCGGGCCCGGTGGGCCCGCTCAGGCCGCTCGGACCGCTCAGACCTGCGAGCCGGAGAGGCGCTCGACGGCGCGCAGCAGGGCCGAGTGGTCCAGGCCGCCGTCACCCTGGGCGCGCAGCGAGGCGACCAGCTGGGCGACGACCGCGCCGACCGGGAGGGCCGCACCGACGTTGCGGGCGGCGTCGGTGACGATGCCCATGTCCTTGTGGTGCAGGTCGATCCGGAAACCGGGCTTGAAGTCGCGGTTCAGGAAGTTGTCCTTCTTGCGGGTCAGGACGGTGGAGCCGGCCAGACCGCCGTTGAGGACGTCCAGGGCCGCCTCGAGGTTCACGCCGGACTTCTCGAGGAAGACGACGGCCTCGGCGCACGCCTGGATGTTGACCGCGACGATGAGCTGGTTGGCAGCCTTGACCGTCTGGCCGGAGCCGTGCGGGCCACACAGGACGATGACCTTGCCGAGGGTCTCGAGGATCGGGAGGGCCGCGTCGAAGTCGGCCTGCTCGCCACCCACCATGATGGAGAGGACGGCCTCGATGGCGCCGGCCTCGCCGCCGGACACCGGGGCGTCGATGACGCGGATGCCCTTCTCGGCGGCGTTCTTCGCCAGGTCGACGGAGGTCTGCGGGGTGATCGACGACATGTCGATGATGAGCGCGCCGGACTTGGCGTTCTCCAGGATGCCGGCGGGGCCGTAGTTGATGGCCTCGACCTGCGGGGAGGCGGGCACCATCGTGATGATGACGTCGGCGTCGGCGACGGCCTCGGCGATCGAGCCGGCCGCGGTGCCGCCGGCGGCGGCCAGGCGGTCCAGCTTGTCCTGCTCAAGGGTGAAGCCGGTGACCGAGTAGCCGGCCTTCAGCAGGTTCTCGGACATGGGGGAGCCCATGATGCCGAGACCGATCCACGCGATCTTGGGGAGGTTGCTCATGATGAGGTCCTTCTCTTGATGCTTTGTACGAAAAGTGCGACGGGTGCCTGGGCGTTCGCCCGGACTTCGTCCTCTTACTTGGCGGCGCGGGCCTCGGCCGGCAGCCAGTCGAAGGACGCTGCGGCGTCGGCGGCCTTGTACTCCAGGCCGACGTAGCCCTGGTAACCGGCCTTCTTGAGCTGGTCGAGGAGGTCCTCGAGGGGCAGCTCACCCGTGCCCGGGGCACCCCGGCCCGGCTTGTCCGCGATCTGGACGTGGCCGGTCTTGGCGGCGTACTTTTCGATGACCTCGGAGAGGTCCTCATCGTTCATCGCCAGGTGGTACAGGTCGAGCAGGAACTTGGCGTTCCCCAGACCGGTCGCCTCGTTCACCTTGTCCACGACCTCGATCGCGGACGGGGCGCTCACCAGCGGGTAGAGCGGCGACTCGGGCTTGTTCAGCGTCTCGATCAGCAGGATCGCGCCGACGCGGTCCGCGGCGCGGGCCGCGATGACCAGGTTCTCCAGGGCGAGCTCGTCCTGGACGGCCGGGTCCACACCTTCGACGCGGTTGCCGTAGAGGGCGTTCAGCGCCTTGCAGCCCACCGAGGCGGCGAAGTCCGCCGCAACCTCGATGTTGGCGCGGAAGCGGTCCGACTCCTCACCGGGCACCGAGACCGCACCGCGGTCCGGGCCGGGGAGCTGACCCGCGTAGAAGTTCAGGCCCACCAGCTGAGTGCCGGCGTCCTCAAGAGCCTTCTTGAGGGCGTCGAGCTCCTCCTGAGCGGGGGTGGGGGTCTCGATCCAGGGCCACCACAGCTCGACCGCGGTGAAGCCCGCCGCGGCGGCGGCCGCGGGACGCTCCAGGAGCGGGAGTTCCGTGTAGAGGATCGAAAGGTTCACATCGAAGCGCTGGTCCGTGTATCCCATGAGGGGTATGCGCTCCTTCCGTATTGCGGAAGTTACTTTCTGCTTGATGGAAGGTTGCAAGCCGGGCGGCGCACTTGTCAAGTGGGGACTCCCGCGAATTCCGTACGTCGGGGTAGCTTGACGGCGTGCGATTGAGAGTGGAGTTCACGACCGAGCCTTTCGATCTCGACGAGGCGCCCGCCCACGCGGTGGCCGCTCGCGAGGTCCTCCGCAAGGCCCAACTGGACGAGGTGGACGTCGGCCCGTTCGGCAACACCGCCGAGGGGGAGGCGGACGCGCTGCTGGACGCGGTGTCCGCGATGCTGCGCGACTCCCTGCGGGCGGGGGCCACCCGGGTCTCGCTGCAGGTCAACGTGGTCGCGGAGGACAGCGCATGACCGAGCCCCGCGACCACCCGTTCGTCGCCGCCGTCAAGCCGCTCGTCGACGCGATGGGCGGGGAGCTGATGGACCCCTCCCAGGCGCAGCCCGACGACGTGGTCCTGTCCTGGGAGGGCGAGGACCTGCTGGCCGTACGCCTGCCGCAGCTGTCGGACTCGCTGGAGCACATCCTGGCGGCGCTGGAGCGCCGGCACGGCATGCCGCTGGCGCAGCTGGACCGGAAGTCCAAGCAGGACGTCGTGCGGATACTGGAGGCGCGCGGCGCCTTCTCCGTGCGGCACGGGGTCGAGACCGTGGCAGGGGCCCTCGGTGTGAGCCGGTTCACGGTCTACAACTACTTGAACCGGGAAAACCCGAACAAGAGCACCCGCGGGTGACCTGAAAGTCACCCGCGATTCACCTAGAGTGACGAGCCGCCGCCCGATTCAACCGGGCGGCGGCTTTTGTGTACCGGAAGTTTCAACAAAGTGTTGACGCCGTGTTGTCGGAGGGCGTTAATTACTCCCAGCCCGTCAATGCAACAAGGCCGGTGACACGGCCACGGAGGCTTCCCGTGACTTCGAGCACGACCCCGGGTCTCACCCGGTTCAACACCTTGGACGACGCAGCGGCCACGGCCGAGCTGCACGAGGTGTGCGCCAGCGCGGCATGGGGCAGCAAGCTGCTCGCCCAGCGCCCGTACGCCGACGCCGAATCCCTGTTCGCCGCGAGCGACGCCGCCATGGCCGAGCTCACCACCGCGGACCTGGAAGAGGCGATGGCGGGTCACCCGCCGATCGGCCGGCCGAAGCCGGGCGACCCGACCTCCGCGCGTGAGCAGCGCGGCATGGCCGGGGCCTCCGAGGAGCTGAAGTCCGAACTGCTCGAGCTGAACCTCGCCTACCAGGAGAAGTTCGGCCACGTCTTCCTGATCTGCGCCACCGGCGCCACCGGTGAGCAGATGCGGGACGCGGTCAAGGTCCGGATCGAGAACACTGCCGAGGTCGAGCGGGAGATCGCCCGCGGAGAGCTCGTCAAGATCAACCGGATCCGTCTGACCCGACTCGCAGAAGGAGAGTGAACAGCAGATGAGCACTGAGACCACCGCGTCGGTGTCCACCCACATCCTGGACACCAGCATCGGCCGCCCCGCCGAGGGCGTCGCCATCACCCTGTCGGCCCGTAGCGGCTTCGACGCGGAGTGGGCGGCCCTGGGCGGCTCCGCCACCGATGCGGACGGGCGCTGCAAGGACCTGCCGGCACTGCCGGAGGGCACCACCCACGTACGTCTCGACTTCGAGACCGAGGCGTACTTTTCCAAGAAGCAAGCCGAGGCGCAGCAGGACGCCCCCCGCGTAAGGGACAGCGGTGCGTTCTTCCCCGAGGTGACCATCACGTTTGCGGTCAACCCGGGCGAGCACTACCACGTACCGCTGCTGCTCAACCCGTTCGGCTACTCCGTTTACCGAGGGAGCTAGCAGACATGACCACGATTCTCGGGCAGAACCAGTACGGCAAAGCTGAGAACCGCGTCGTCAAGATCACGCGGGACGGCGACACCCACCACATCAAGGACCTGAACGTCTCGGTCGCCCTCTCCGGCGACATGTCCGACGTCCACCTGTCCGGCTCGAACGCCAACTGCCTGCCGACCGACACCACCAAGAACACGGTGTACGCGTTCGCCAAGGAGTACGGCATCGAGTCCGCCGAGCAGTTCGGCATCCACCTGGCCCGCTGGTTCGTCAACAGCCAGGAGCCGATCCACCGGGCGCGCATCCGCATCGAGGAGTACTCCTGGGAGCGGATCGCCACCTCGGACGCCAACTCGAAGTTCATCGGCGCCGACGAGGTGAAGCACTCCTTCGTCCGCAAGGGCCAGGAGACCCGCGTCACCCAGATCACGTACGACGGCCAGAACTGGGAGGTCATCTCCGGCCTCAAGGACCTGATCGTCATGAACTCCACGAACTCGGAGTTCTGGGGCTACGTGAAGGACAAGTACACGACCCTGCAGGAGGCGTACGACCGCATCCTGGCCACCCAGGTGTCGGGCCGCTGGCGGTTCAACTGGACCGACGACGAGCAGCGCATGCCGAACTGGGAGAAGTCCTACGAGGCCACCAAGAAGCACATGCTCGAGGCCTTCGCGGAGACCTACTCCCTGTCGCTGCAGCAGACCCTGTACCAGATGGGTTCGCGCATCATCAACCACCGTTCGGAGATCGACGAGGTCCGCTTCTCGCTCCCGAACAAGCACCACTTCCTTGTCGACCTTGAGCCGTTCGGCCTCAAGAACGACAACGAGGTGTACTTCGCCGCGGACCGTCCGTACGGTCTGATCGAGGCCACCATCCTCCGCGACGGCGCCGACGCGCGCATCCCGGTGGACCTGACCAACCTCTAAACACCCGATAGAGGAAGGTCCCGCCGCGTCCCGGGGCTCCGCAGTGGCCCCGGGGCGGGGTAGCCCCCCACGCACCGACTTCCTGTATATCGGCACCCGGCGTATCACACGGGGCGACAGTACTGTCAGCTGTCAAGGCCCCCGGCTCCGGTACTCAAATTCCTGGGCCCTGCCGTGCCCGCACCGCCACTGAAAGCACGAGGAAGCCCCCATGGCTGCATCGGCAACCCCTGACAGCACGGTCGAGCGCATCATCATCGAGAACTGCGCGATCGCCACCGTCGACGCCCACGACACCGAGTACGCCTCGGGTCACGTCGTGATCGCCGGCAACAAGATCGAGGCCATCGGTGCGGGCAGCGCCCCCGAGAACCTCCAGAACGTGGTCCGTCGGATCGACGGGACCGGGCACCTCGTGACCCCCGGTCTGGTCAACACGCACCACCACTTCTACCAGTGGATCACGCGTGGCCTCGCCACCGACCACAACCTCTTCAACTGGCTCGTCGCCTTGTACCCGACCTGGGCGCGCATCGACGAGCAGATGGCCTACTCCGCGGCCCAGGGCTCCCTGGCCGCCATGGCCCGTGGCGGTGTCACCACCGCGATGGACCACCACTACGTGTTCCCCAAGGGTGCCGGCGACCTCTCCGGCGCGATCATCCGCGCCGCGTCCGAGATGGGCGTCCGCTTCACCCTGGCCCGCGGCTCCATGGACCGCAGCGTGAAGGACGGCGGCCTGCCGCCGGACCACGCCGTCGAGACCCTCGAGGGTGCCCTGGCCGACACCGAGGCGACCGTCAAGAAGTTCCACGACGCCTCCTTCGACTCGATGACCCAGGTCGCCGTCGCCCCGTGCTCGCCCTTCTCGGTCTCCACCGAGCTGCTGAAGCAGGGCGCCGAGCTGGCCCGCCGCCTCGGTGTGCGCATGCACACCCACGGCAGCGAGACCGTCGAGGAAGAGAAGTTCTGCCACGAGCTCTTCGGCATGGGCCCGACCGACTACTTCGAGTCGACCGGCTGGCTCGGCGAGGACGTGTGGATGGCGCACAGCGTCCACATGAACGACTCCGACATCGCCGCCTTCGCCCGTACGAAGACCGGTGTCGCGCACTGCCCGTCCTCCAACGCCCGTCTGGCCGCCGGCATCGCCCGCGTCCCGGACATGCTCGCCGCCGGTGTCCCGGTCGGCCTCGGCGTGGACGGCACCGCCTCCAACGAGTCCGGTGAGCTGCACACCGAGCTGCGCAACGCGCTGCTGATCAACCGCCTGAACCCGGTGCACCGCGAGGCCGCGCTCAACGCCCGCCAGGCCCTGCGCCTCGGCACCTACGGCGGCGCCCAGGTCCTCGGCCGGGCCGACAACATCGGCTCGCTCGAGGTCGGCAAGCTCGCCGACCTGGTGCTCTGGAACCTCTCCACCTTCCTGCACTCCTCGATCGCCGACCCCGTGACCGCTCTGGTCTTCGGTGCGGCGGCCCCGGTGACGGCCTCGTTCGTCAACGGCAAGCAGATCGTGGAGAACAACCGCCTGATCACCGCGGACGAGGACGCCATCGCCGTGTCCACCCGCGAAGAAGCCCGGCGTCTCGCGCGGATCTCCGCGCAGGGCTGATCACGAGAATCCGGCCGGGGGGGACGGCCCCCGGCCGGTGGTTCCGGACCCGAGCGGGGTCCGGGACAGCTGTTCCCGGTTCATGCCGCCGCAGTTCTCCAAGGCGGCATGAACCGGGGGCGGTGAAGCGGGGACACGCTGTCGGCTGTGTGTGGGTGTTTGGCATGCCCCGAACAGATCGAGAGGCCGGGATCCGACGTCAGGGCACGAGGATCCGCCGTCCCTCCGCCCGCTGCTGTACCTGCATCACCTGCATCACTCGCTTTCACCTGAATCACCCGCATCACCTCCTTGACACCCGCGTCACCTGCTGACGTGTTAACCGACCGGAGGAAGCCATCCGTGGCCGCACAACCCAGGTTCCACAAGCAAACCACCGCGTCGGCACCACCGGCGGAGAGGCATCCGGTCGACGAGACCCTGCCGCCGCTGAAGATGTTCACCAGCGGTCTCCAGCACGTCGCCGCCATGTACGCGGGTGTGGTCGCACCCCCCATGATCGTCGGTCCGGCCGTCGGCCTCTCCGCGAAGGAGACGGCCTTCCTGATGGGGGCCTCCCTCTTCACCGCCGGACTCGCAACCCTCCTCCAGACCCTCGGCTTCTGGCGGATCGGGGCCAAGCTCCCCTTCGTCAACGGCGTCTCCTTCGCCGGCGTGACCCCGATGATCGCCATCGGGAAGGGGGAAGGCGACAACGCCATCCCCGTCATCTTCGGCGCGATCATCGTCGCCGGCCTGCTCGGCTTCTTCGCAGCCCCCTACTTCGGGAAGCTCGTCCGCTTCTTCCCGCCCGTGGTCACCGGCACGGTCATCCTGCTGATCGGCGTGTCCCTGCTCCCGGTGGCCTTCAACTGGTCCCAGGGCGGCAACGCCCACGCAGCCGACCACGGCTCCATGCGGAACATCGGGATGGCGGCGCTCACCCTCGCCATCGTGCTGCTGATGCGCAGGTTCCTGCGCGGCTTCCTGCAGCAGATAGCGATCCTGCTCGGCCTCGTCGCCGGCACGCTCATCGCCCTGCCGCTGGGCATGACGAACTTCGACGCGATCCGTGACGCGGACGTCGTCGGCTTCCCGACGCCGTTCCACTTCGGTGCCCCGCAGTTCCAGGTCGCCGCGATCATCTCCATGTGCATCGTCATGCTCGTCTGCATGACCGAGTCCACCGCCGACATCCTCGCCCTCGGCCGGATCGTGGGCCGTCCCGCGGACGAGAAGACCATCGAGGGCGGCCTGCGCGCCGACGCGCTCGGCAGCGCGCTCAGCCCCGTGTTCAACGGCTTCATGTGCAGCGCCTTCGCCCAGAACATCGGGCTGGTGGCGATGACCAAGGTGCGGAGCCGGTTCGTGGTCGCGGCGGGCGGCGGCATCCTGATCCTGCTGGGCCTGTGCCCGGTGGCCGCTTCCGTCATCGCCCTGGTCCCGCTGCCGGTGCTGGGCGGTGCCGGGATCGTCCTCTTCGGCTCGGTCGCGGCCAGCGGCATCCAGACCCTGGCCGCCGCCGCGATGGAGAAGGGCGAGAACGCCCTGATCGTGGCCGCCTCGGTGGGCGTCGGCCTGATCCCGATCGCCGCGCCCGACTTCTACCACGCCTTCCCCGAGGACCTGCTGGTCGTGCTCGACTCGGGCATCAGCACCGGGTGCGTGGTAGCCATCCTGCTCAACCTGGCGTTCAACCATGTGGGCAGCCGCCGGAGCCGGGAGGACGCGGCCGCGTCCGAGTCGGTGCCCGAGGCGGTGCCCGCTCACTGAGTCGCGCCGCGGGCGCGCCGAGACCGTACGGCGGTACGTACGTCACCCACTGCGGGCGTGGCGTGCGTACCGCCGTATCCGTATGCGCGGAGGAAGCGGCTGAAGGGGCTTGACCTCAAGTTCGGTTGATCTTTTAGCGTCCGTGGGGACGGAAGGAGATCACTGTGACGACACTCGTGACAGGGGCCACCGGGAACACCGGGCGGCACGTCGTGGCGGAGCTGGTCCGACGGGGAGAGCCCGTCCGGGCGCTGACCCGGAATCCGGCCACGGCCGCGGGCGGCTTACCCGCCGGGGTGGAGGTGTTGGCCGGGACACACACGGAACCGGAGGGGCTCGATGCCGCTCTCGCCGGTGCCACCCGGCTGCACATCACGGTCACGGCGGGGCTCGCCGAAGTCGGACCCGAGCTGGTGCGGCGGGCGGTCGACGCGGGGGTGCGGCGCATCACCGTGCTGTGGGGCGGCTTCGTGGGACCGGTCGAGCAGGCCGTGGCGGACTCGGGGGTGGAGTGGACCCGCCTTGAACCGCAGGAGTTCATGTCCAACACGCTGACCTGGGCCGAGTCGGTGCGGACCGAGGGCGTCGTGCGCGAGCCGTACGACTTTCCCAGCGCGCTCGTCCACGAGGCGGACATAGCGGCGGTGGCGGCCGCCGCGCTGCTCGACGACGGTCACGCGGGCCGCGCCTACAACCTCACCGGGCCCGAACCGCTGACCCCGCGCGAACGGATCGCGGTCCTTGCACGGACGACCGGCCGCGACATCGCCTTCGTCCCGATCACACACGAACAGGCCCTCGACAGGCTGATCGCCACAGGGGTGTCCCGGGCGGACGCCGAGTACGTCGTCGGCTGGTACGCCGCTCCCAGCGCTGACTCCACGACCGTCGTCGACACGGTCGAACGGGTAACCGGGCGCCCGGCACGCACGTTCGCGCAGTGGGCCACCGAGCACGCGGACCGCTTCCGCTAGGCGGGCGCTGGGGGGCTTCCGCCTGGGGACCGGTTTGGGGGACCGGTCGGTGGGGCGGGGTGGGGGTGGGGGTGTGCCGGGGCTTCGCTGGGTCGGCGTCATGGGGGTGCCCGGGGGCTGCCCGTCAGTCCTGATTGTCTTTCCGTGCCGGCCGTCGGCGTCAAGGGCGCGACGTTGTCGCGTCGCCTCCGGCGATG
>NZ_JBICVY010000022.1:0-100373 GCF_043199475.1 Streptomyces sp. NPDC048603
CGTGCTCCGCCGCAGGTCAGAGCGACGCCGGGCCCGTACTGCAAAGGTCTCTTCTAAGCACTTGGCCGCAGGTTCGAGTCCTGCCGGGGGCACTCGCGCCCGTCCGTACATGCCGAAAAAGAGCGCCGGCCCGTGGTTTCGTGTCCACGGGCCGGCGCTCTTCGGCTTGGTGCGTGTGCTGTCGTCCGGGCGGGATGCCCGGTCCGGAGGCGGTTCAGCCGTCCGTCTCGGCCGCCCATCCGGCGAGCAGGGCCTCGAGCCGGGCTTCCCGGGCGGCCGCGCGGGCCGCTGCTGCCGCCGCCCGGTCCACCGGGTCCGCGGGCGGCTCGACGGCCGTGACGGGCTCCGCGGCCTCGTACGGATCGGCCGCGTCGTAGGGATCCATCGCCTCGTACGGATCGGCGGTCTCGTACGGATCCGCAGCCCCGTAGGAAGCCATCGCCTCGTACGGGTCGGCCACATCGCCGGAATCCATCGCCCCGTACGGGTCGGCGGCCTCGTAGGGGTCCACGACCGCGGAGGGCTCGATCGGCGCGGACGGCTCGACGGGCGCGGGCTCGGCGGACGCCGTCCAGGACGGGGCCGCCGGCTCCGGCTGCGCCGCCGGCGCGGACTCCTCCACCGCCGCCGACTCCTCCACCGCTACGGACTCCACCGCCGGCGCGGACTCCACCGCCGGCGCGGACTCCTCCACCGGCAGGACCGGCTCCGCCGCGCCGACCGGCTCCGCCGGTTCCAGGGCCGCCACCGGGTCGACCGGGCCCAGGGCCTCGAAGACCCGCTCGGCCGCGCGGTCGAGGGTCGCCAGGACCCACTCGTCCAGGTCCGTACCCAGCTGCTCGGCCGCCTTCACCCAGTGCTGGAAGCGCTCCGCCGGCACGGCGAGCTGGCGCCGCGGAGCCGGCCTGTCACGGATGACGCCGTCGCCCTCGCGGGCCTCGCGCAGGGCGGCCCGGAGCTGCTTGGTCGTCCACGACAGCTCCTCGGCCCGCCCGAGCCACTGGTCCGCTTCCTCGGTCGGCAGCGAGGCCACCTCGGCGTGGTGCTGGAAGGTGAGCTTCCCGTGCCGCCGGCTGTGATCGAACCGGCGGGCGACCCAGGCGTAGTTGCGCAGCGTCTGGTACCGCAGGCCCGCTGCCTGGATGCCCTGCTGATAGCGGTCGCCGTAGTGGTCCTTGCCGTAGGCCAGCCAGTCGCCCAGCCACCACGCGGAGGAGTCCACGACTCCCGCCAGCTGGCGGCCGGCGCGCTGCCAGTCCTCGAAGGTGAAGACGACAGGGAGTTGCAGGCCCACTCTCGTCGTCAGTACTTGTTCGGCCCCGGGCTGCCCTTTGCGTATTGCCCGCTGCGGGGGAATCAGCCTCGACACCTGCGGACCGGGACGGTGGGGGGCTTGCGTTCCGACACCGGTGTTGTTGGCCAGGTTCACGTGCACGACCTCATTTCAGCCGACTAAGTGCGCGCTATGAGGCCATGATTTTCCGCCAACGCCTCTTGGAGAAGGGCAGGATTGAGACCTTGTCAAGTCCTCTCGAGTGAATCATGAATTCCGCACTAGGCCACCCGGTGCAGCATCCGGCGGCGTCGTTCGCGGGCGATGTCCACCGTGCCCGGCGCGGTCCCTGCAGGCCGGTTGAGCAGGGCGTTCCCGCCGGTACGGCCGTGGTGCGCGGCCAGGTAGCGGAGCACCGCGAGTACCCGGCGGTTGTCGCCCGGGCTGCCCGGTATGCCGAGCTTGTCGAAGACCGCGGCGACCCGCTTCTCCACCGTTCCGGCTGAGACGATCAGCCGTTCCGCGATGGCGCTGTTGGTACGGCCCTGCGCCATCAGTGACAGGACCTCCCGCTCCCGCTCGCTGAGCGAGGCGAGCGCGTCGGGCGCCGCCTCCTCGGCCGGGCCGTGACCCGAGGCCCGTGCCGCCAGGGCTCCGACCATCCGCGGATCGACCACCGTGCCACCCGTCGCGACCTGCGACAACGCGCCCACGACCTCGTCGGCGTCGGTCATCCGGTCCTGCAGCAGATAGCCCAGTCCGGCACCGTCGTCCCCGAACAGGCGGGCGACGTGCTGCGGTTCGGGAGCCGCGGAGAAGAGCAGGACGCCGGTCCCCGGGTGACTGCCGCGCGCGGCGAGCGCCGCGCCCACTCCCTCGTCGTTCCAGGCCGGCGCGAGCCTGACGTTGGAGATGAGGACGTCCGGGCGGTGCGTGTCGATGAGGGCCGGAAGCACTCGGGCGTCGTGGACCGCGGCGACCAGCTCATGGCCCCGGTCGCCGAGCACGTGGGCCAGGCCCGCCCGCAGGATCGCGGAGCCTTCGGCAATGACAAGACGCATGCTGGATCACTTCCTTCGGCCAGAGCCGGGATCGTGGTCGACCGGGGGTCAGCGCCGCCGGTACATTTCGGCGGTGAGGAATGCGAGTTCGAGCGACTGAGTGCGGTTCAGGCGGGGATCGCAAGCGGATTCGTAGCGATCCGTCAGGTCACCGAAACGCACCCGGGCTCCTCCTCCGACACACTCGGTGACGTCGTCACCGGTGAACTCCAGGTGGATTCCGCCGGGGTGGGTACCGAGACTCCGGTGCACCTCGAAGAATCCCGTGACCTCGTCGATAATGTCGTCGAAATGCCGCGTCTTGTGCCCGGAAGGGGCTTGGAAGGTATTTCCGTGCATGGGGTCACAGACCCACGCAACGGGGGCGCCCTCCATCGTCACCCGCTCCACCAGCGCGGGCAGCCGGTCGCGGACCGTGCCCGCGCCCATCCGCACCACGAAGGTGAGCCGTCCGGGCTCCCGCTCCGGGTCGAGCCGGTCGATCAGCCGCATGGCCGTGTCCGGGGTGGTGGTGGGCCCCAGCTTCACCGCGATCGGGTTGGCGATCCGTGAGAAGAAGTCGATGTGCGGTCCGTCGATGTCGCGGGTGCGCTCCCCGATCCACAGCATGTGCCCGCTGGCGGCGTAGGGCCGGCCGGTGGCCTCGTCGATCCGGGTGAGCGACCGCTCGTACTCCAGCAGCAGGCCCTCGTGGCTGACGAAGAACTCGACGGCCCGCATCGCCGCCTCGTCGCTGCCGCAGGCACGCATGAAGGACAGGGCCTGGTCGATCTGGTCGACCAGCCGGGCGTAGCGGGAGCCGATCGGGGAGGTCTGCACGAAGTCCTGGTTCCAGCTGTGCGCCTGATGCAGGTCGGCGTCACCTCCCGTGGTGAAGGCGCGCACCAGGTTCAGGGTGGACGCGGCCGCCTGGTACATGCGCAGCATGCGCCCCGGGTCGGGGATGCGCTGGGTCCGGGTGAAGTCGAAGCCGTTGACGGCGTCGCCCCGGTAGGCCGGCAGGGTGATGCCGTCGCGGGTCTCGGTCGGCTGGGAGCGCGGCTTGGCGTACTGCCCCGCGATGCGGCCGATCTTGACGACCGGGACACTGCCCGCGTAGGTGAGGACGAGGGCCATCTGCAGCAGGGTCCGCATCTTCGCCCGCACGGCGGCGGCCGAGGCGTCGGCGAAGGTCTCGGCGCAGTCGCCGCCCTGCAGCAGGAACGCCTCACCGCGGGCGACCGCGGCCATGCGCTGCTTGAGGGTCGCGCACTCGTTGGCGGAGACCAGCGGGACCGCGGCGTCCAGCTGGGCCCGGACCACGTCGACGGCGGCGGGGACCGGCCAGTCGGGCTGCTGGGCGGCGGCGCGCTGCTCCGGGGTCCAGTGCCTGGGGTCGAACGGATCGGTGACGGGGTTCGTCGCGGGCATCCCCTCGGGGGACGCGTCCAGGACCTGCTCCGTCGCCTGCTGCGTTGTCGTAGCTTCGATTACGGTCGTCATCTTCGCTGTCTCCCATGAACGATTCGAGTGGATGCCGGGCGGGCGTCAGCCGGCGGCCGGTACGGGTCGGGCGCCGTGCCTCTCGTCGAGCAGGGCCGCCAGTTCGCCGAGGGTGGAGCAGCGCGCGAACTCGCTCAGGGAGAGCCCCTGGTCCAGCGCGATCACCAGACGTGCGGCGGCCCGTGACGTGCCGCCGATCTCGAAGAAGTTGTCGGTGCGCTGGATGCGGTCGGCCGGCACGCCGAGCACGCCGGCCCAGAGACCCGCCAGCTTGCGCTCGTTGTCGGATCCGAGGCCGCTGTGCCGCTCTCGCGCCGCGATGCCGTACTCGTCCGTGTCGTCAGTCATGTGCGTCGCCTCCACCGGGGATCTGCGCCTCCGCGTGCGCCGGGGTCCGGCGTCGCGTCTTCATGAGGAAGACATTAGGGAGGAGCGTTATCAGGCCAATATCGACTGGCTTCCGGGGGATGCGGGGGGCTCGAAAAGGCCCTGGAAGGCCCGCCGGGAGAAACCCGGCGGTGACACCTTCACCAGCACATCGGACCACTCGTGGAGCGAGGGGGGAAGAGAAAGACAGGAGAAGTGAAGAAGCGGGGAAACAGAGAGGAAGAGAAGAGGAGAAACGGGGAAGCCGGGAAGCGGCGGGCCTAGTCGGCGCCCTCCAGCAGCCGCTGCATCGCACCCACGCTCTTGGTCAACTCAGCTACCTCTGCACGCAGTTCGCGCTGTACGGCGGCTGCCGCGTGGTCCGCGTGCCGGCGCTCGCGCGCCCGGCTGGTGGCGAGCCAGACCAGTCCGGTGACGACCACGGCCGTGCTGCTCAGCATGGCCGAACTGGCGATGACCGCGCCTGCTGTGGAATCCATGACGATGCCTCCTTCTTTCTTCACGGGTGAATGTCGGTGGGTATATCCGAAGTTACGCGCACGCGCGCGCGAGCACCATGGAGGAAAACCTCCGCAATTCCTGTGGCCGCCGCCGTGGCAGCCGCGACCGGCGCCGTGGCCAGCAGAATGCCCCCCGCGACGACCCGTGGGGGAAAAGGGTCGTCGTGGGGGGCGGGCGGCGACGGAGCCGGATCAGCTGTCGGCCGCCTGGAGGGCGCCGGCCGGCACGAGTTCGCGCTCGGCCCGCCGCTGGATGATGGAGTCGGCGATCTCGCCGCTGCGCACGGCGATGTTCGACAGCAGGGACGAGCTCAGCCCGTGGGTGTGCTCGGTGCCGCCCTGCAGGTAGATGCCGACGGGCAGGTCCGGGGTGGTGACGAGCCGGTAGTCGCGCTCGACCCGGTGACGGCCCGACTCGTCGCGCAGGCAGAAGCGGTCGAGGTCGCCGAGCAGGCTGCTCGGGTCCAGGGAGTCGTAGCCCGTGGCGAAGACGATGGCGTCGACGTCGAGCTGCTGCGGCTCGCCCTCCAGCTGCGAGACCAGGTGGACGATCCGCTCGTCGCCGGCCTGCTCGACGGCACGGACCTTGGTCAGGTTGCGGTAGTGCAGCCGCTTGGCGCCGCCCACCTCCTCGGCGTACTGGATCTCGAAGAGGTCGCGGATGATGTCGGAGTCGGCCACGCCGTAGTTGGTGTTCTTGTGGTAGCGCCAGAAGGCGTCGCGGGCCCCGTCGGCGCCGAAGTAGTACTCGTCGACGGCCGCCGCGTCGAAGATCTGGTTGGCGAACGGGGTGTCGTCGGCGACGGAATACCCGTACGACGGCATGATCGCGGTGACCTGCGCCTCGGGGAGGCGGTCGTGGAAGAACTTCGTGATCTCGGCGGCGCTCTGGCCGGCACCGACGACCGCGACCCTCCGGAGCCGGGCCGGGTCCACCTCCGCGAACCGTGCGAGGAACTCCGAGCTGTGCCAGACCCGGGCGTCCCGTTTGATGCCGTCCGGCATGCGTGGGACGAGGCCGGTCGAGACGACCACGTTCCTCGCGTTGACCGTACGGGTCTCCCCGGTGGCGGTGCGGACGTCCACCTCCACGTACTCCGGCGTGCCGTGGAGGGCTTCCGGGGGCAGCCGGATCCCGGTGACCGCCGAGCTGTAGGTGACGACGTTGCTGAGGCTGGACTCGGCCCACTCCAGGTACTGGTGGAACTCGGCGCGGGTCGGGAAGAAGTCCTGGCGGTTGACGAAGCGGGCGAGCCGGCCCTGGGAGTGCAGGAACGAGACGAAGCTGTAGCGGGACACCGGGTTGCGGAAGGTGACCAGGTCCTTGAGGAAGGAGATCTGCATGGTCGCGTCCGGCAGCAGCATGTTGGGGTGCCAGCCGAAGCGGGGCTGCTTCTCGAAGAAGGCCGAGGTGATCGGGTTCGTCAGGACGTTCGCACGGTGCTCTTCCAGGCTGATGGCGAGGGACAGGTTGGACGGGCCGAAGCCGATGCCGACCACGTCGTAGATCTGGTGTTCGCGAGCAATCATGGAAATTCTCTCCCGCTTGCGCAGTGGTGACGGTGGGGTGACCCCGGCGTCCGCGACGCCGGGCGGTGGGGCGGTGCGTGCTCGGGTCAGGCGCCTGCCGTGACCCGGTGGCGGATCTCCAACGTGCAGCACTTGACGCTGCCGCCCGCCTTGAACAGTTCGGAGAGGTCGACACCGACGGGTTCAAAACCGCGGGCGCGCAGCTGCCGCGCCAGGCCCGTCGCGGTCTCCGGAAGGAACACGTGCCTGCCGTCGGAGACCGCGTTGAGCCCAAAGACCTCGGCGTCCGCCGCGTCGACCAGCAGCGCGTCCGGGTAGAGCTCGCGCAGCACGGCCAGGCTCTCCCCGGAGAAGGCGCCCGGGTAGTACATGACCTCGGTGTCCGAGAGCGCGGCCAGGGCCACGTCGAGGTGGTAGTAGCGCGGGTCGACCAGCTGGAGGCTGACCACGGGGACGCCGAGGGCCTCCCGGGCCTCCGCGTGGGCCCGCGGGTCGGTACGGAAGCCGGTGCCGGCCAGGACGGTCCGGCCGACGACGATGTAGTCGCCCTCGGCCTCGTTGACGTACTCGGCGGAGGTGACCTGCGGATAGTCCCGGGAGGTGAACCACGCGTGGTAGGAGGGCGCTTCGGCGGTGCGCTCGGGGTGGCGGAACTTCGCGACCAGCACCCGGTCGTCGACCACGGTGGCGCCGTTGGCGGAGAACACCATGTCCGGCAGGCCCTCGACCGGTTCCACCAGGTCGACGGTGTGGCCGTACTCGAGGTACAGCCGGCGCAGGCCCTCCCACTGTTCGACCGCCAGGTCCGTGTCGACCGGCTTCCCGGGGTCCATCCAGGGGTTGATCGCGTAGGTGACGTCGAAGTGCGTGGGCCGGCACATCAGGTAGTGACGGGGCGTGGCCTCGCGGACGGGCGTGGGCTCGGACAAGGGATCTCTTCCTCTCGGTCGGTGGGGTTCCCGGACGGCCGGGTGGCCTGTGGGCCGGATCGGCCGGATGTGCGGGTGTGGCCGTGTTGGGCCGAATTGGACCGTGATTAAGCTTTTTTGTTCTCTGTTGGCCTGAACTGGCCGGAACACGATCTCTGTAACGAAGGTATCGGGGCGGGTTTCTCTTTCGTTATTGATCGCTTTTTCGCCGGGGCTTCTGCTTTGCGCCCTGGCGGCCAAGCGGCACGACAGTCAGGCGCCCCGACGGTCAGGCGCCCCGAAGGTCAGGCGGCGTCGCGCTCGATCGGGCAGCTCATGCAGCGCGGACCGCCGCGGCCCCGGCCGAGCTGGTCGCCGCGGATCCGCAGCACCTCGATGCCGTTGTCCTCGAGCATGCGGTTGCTCATCTCGTTGACCTCGTACGCGACGACCGTGCCCGGGGACAGGGCGAGCAGGTTGCTGCCGTCGTTCCACTGCTCGCGCTCGGCGGCGTAGGAGCTCTGGCGGGTCTGCAGCACGCGCACCCGGTCCAGGCCGAGGGCGTCGGCGATGGCGTCGAAGAAGTCCTTGTTCTCGGTGATCTCGGGCACCTGGTGGGCGCCCGGCGTGAGGGTCCAGGACCTCAGGTGGCGCCGGTCCAGGCCGGTGAAGAGGGTGAAGGCGTCCCGGTCCACCATGGTCAGCACGGTGTCGAGGTGCATGTACGCACGGGCCTTGGGCAGCTCGACGGCGATGACCCGCCGCGCGGAGCCGGTGCGGAAGAGGCGGCGGGCCAGGATCTCCACGCCGGCCGGGGTGGTGCGCTCGCCCAGCCCGACGAGGACGGTGCCGTTGCCGATGACCTCCACGTCGCCGCCCTCGATCGCGGCCGGGGCCATCGCCTCGCCGTCGATCCAGCGGTGCGCGCCGGACTCGGCGAACATCGGGTGGAAGTTGTAGATGGCCTCGTAGTTGACGGTCTCCCGCTTGCGGCCGGCCATCATCATCGGGTTGACCGACACCCCGTCGTAGACCCAGCAGCTGGTGTCCCGGGTGAAGAGGGCGTTGGGCAGCGGGGCCAGGACGAAGCCGTCGTCCGGCATCAGCTCGAGTCCCAGGGAGCGGGCTCCGCGGGTGCGGTGTTCGCCCAGCGCCTCCAGGAGTTCGCGCTTGTTGAGGCCGCCGAGCAGGTGCGTGGCGAGCTCGTCGGGACCCATGTCGGCCAGCACCCCGGCCGTGGCACGGGTGAGCGCCGGCCCCATGTGGGGTTGCCGCACGTCGAGGATCCGGTCCAGGATGAAGGCGACCGCCTGCTCGTACTTCACCGTTTCGGCGAGCAGGTCGTGCAGCAGGTGGACGGTGACTCCCCGGTCCCGCATGACCTGCTGGAACTCGCGGTGTTCCTCCTGGGCCCGGGACACCCATACGACGTCGTCGAAGAGCAATTCGTCCTTGTTGCCCGGGGTCAGCCGCTCGAAGGCCAGGCCCGGCTCGTGCAGAATGACCTGTTTCAGGGCGCCGACCTCGGAATCCACATGGAACATGTTCTCTCCTGACTTCGATCCGGAGCGGTGTCGACTCCTTCCGAAGCTAGGCCCGGGGGTTTAACTTTCGGTATCGAATGCTTTTCGGCCAAAGTCTGGGAGCATGGACGGTCGGATCACCCGCCATGACCTGCACCGGCAGCCCGTCACCCGCGGAAACCAGGCCGATAACGATCCAAAATCCGGCCCTCGTAGCTTTCTCGGCAGACACCTCACCAGCCGCCTGCCGAGAGGGGCGAATTCCCGATGTTCGTGCCACCGTTCTACAAAGAGCCGTCCGGTTCGTGGATGGTCGACCTGATCCGCAACAATCCGCTGGCCCTGCTCGTGCACAACGGCTCCGACGCCGCAGGGCCGTTCGCGACCCACCTCCCGGTGATTCCGGATCCGGAGATGACCGGAGACTGGGCCGAGGATCTCTCCGGGGCCGTACTGCTCGGCCACATGAACCGCAACAACCCCCACTGGGCCGTCGTCGAGAAGGGCGGAACCGGCCTGCTGACCTTCACCGGTCCGCACGGCTACGTGTCCCCCACCGTCTACGGGAAAACCCCGGCCGCTCCCACCTGGAACTTCACCTCGGTGCATCTGCGCGGCACGATCGAGAAGATCGATTCCCCGAAGTCCTCGGAGGAATCGCTGGAGGTCGTCAAGGCAACGGTGCGGGCCTTCGAGGCGGACTTCGGAGACCGGTGGGACATGACCGAGTCGATCGACTACTTCCGCCAGATCCTGCCGGAGGTCGGGGCGTTCCGGTTCACCGTCAGCGGCGCGGACGGCATGTTCAAGCTCAGCCAGGAGCAGCGGCCCGAGGTCCGCGAGCGCGTGCGGGTGTCGTTCAGCGGCCGTGACTGCGCCCGGCACCGTGCGACCGCCTCCCTGATGGCGCAGTTGCCGTGAGTTCCGCACAAGCCGACGCCGGTGTCCGGCAGTTCTCCGGGCAGTTCCCGGCGCAGTTCTCCGCGAATTGCGATCTGGGAGTCCGTTGCGCCGCCATGGCGCTGTCCAGGATGCTCGCGGTCCAACTGCCCGCATTGCTACGTCACATACGTCGGCAGAAACCCTCGGCAGCAGCCGGCTTCGTCCCGCCGACAGGACGCCGCCAGGACACCGCCGGGACACCCACCAGCGCGTTGACCGCCCCGACCCCGTAGGACACAATGAAGCCTGGGAATTTCGTCGAGAGTTTCACGCACTCCGCCCACGCGGTCTTCTGCAAGAACCGCAAACTCGCCTTCCGTCTGACCGACCGAATGCGCGGATCCCCTTATTCATCGCCTCAACCCCCGGCGTCCGCACAGGGCCGGCGGAAATTTCCCGCACCCTGCACCGACGGCGATGCGCCCTTTGTGCAACTCGCTTCGTTCAGTTCATCAAGAGGAGGAATGTCATGACGGCCATTGCGGCTACCGGTCTGCGCAAGGCGTATGGGGAGCACAAGGTTCTGGACGGGGTGGATCTGCACATCCCGCAGGGTTCGGTGTTCTCGCTGCTGGGTCCCAACGGTGCGGGCAAGACCACGACGGTGAAGATTCTCTCGACGCTGACCTCGATGGACTCGGGGGACGCGCGGATCATGGGTCATGACCTGGGGTCGGATCCGGACGGGGTGCGGGGCAGCATCGGTGTGACGGGTCAGTTCTCCGCGGTGGACCCGTTCCTGAACGCCTACGAGAACCTGCATCTGATGGGGCGTCTGTGGCACCTGCCGGCGAAGACGGTCAAGCAGCGGGCGGTGGAGCTGGTCGAGCAGTTCGATCTGGTCGAGGCGGCGAAGAAGCCGGTGGTGACCTACTCGGGCGGTATGAAGCGGCGTCTTGACCTGGCGATGACGCTGGTGGGTGGTCCGCGCCTGATCTTCCTGGACGAGCCGACGACGGGTCTGGACCCGCGGGTGCGGCGTTCGATGTGGGAGCTGATCAACGGTCTGGTCGCGGACGGCGTGACGATCTTCCTGACCACGCAGTACCTGGAGGAGGCCGATCAGCTGGCCGACCGGATCGCGGTGCTGGACGGCGGCCGGCTGGTCGCCCAGGGCACCCCGGAGGAGCTCAAGCGGAAGGTCCCCGGCGGCAGCATCGACCTGCAGTTCACCAGCCTGGCCGCGCTCGACCAGGCGGCCGCCGCCCTCGGCGTCGGCGCGACCCGGGACGAGGAGGAGTTCAAGCTCCGCATCCCCTCGGACGGCAGCGCGCAGAACGTGCAGGCGGTCCTCAACCGGCTGGACACCAGCACGGTCAAGGAGCTGTCCCTGCACACCCCCGACCTCGACGACGTCTTCCTCGCCCTCACCGGCCAGTCCTCCGCCCAGAAGACCGCCGAGACCACCGAGACCACCGAGACCGCCGAGACCCCCGCCACCCTGGCCGCCTGAGAAGAGGTAGATCCATGAGCACCGTCACCTACGCGGTCGCCGACTCCGTCACCCTGCTGCGCCGCAACGTCAAGAACCAGCTCCGCTACCCCACCACCACGATCTCCATCATCGGCATCCCGGTGCTGTTCCTGCTCCTGTTCGTCTACGTCCTCGGCGGCGCTCTGGGAGCCGGCGTCACCCCCGCCGGCGGCGGTAGCGACGACTACGTCAACTACGTCCTCCCAGGCCTGATCATCATGACCGCCGCCACCGGCATGCTCGGCACCGCCGTCGCCACCAGCGTCGACATCACCGAAGGCATCATCGCCCGCTTCAAGACCATGGCCATCTTCCGGCCCTCCATCCTCATCGCCCGCGTCATCACCTCCGTCGGCCAGACCATCGCCTCCATGGCCTTCGTCTTCGGCGTCGCCTTCCTCATGGGCTTCGACCCCAACGCCACCGCCGTCGAATGGCTCGCCGTCCTCGGCCTCCTGGCCGGCATCAGCTTCGCCCTCACCTGGCTCGGCGTCGCCTTCGGCCTCGCCGCCAAGACCCTCGACGCCGCCTCCAACGCCCCCTTCCCCCTCATCCTCCTGCCCTTCGTCGGCTCCGGCGTCGTCCCCACCGACTCCATGCCCACCGGCCTCCGCTGGTTCGCCGAATACCAGCCCTTCACCCCCGTCATCGAAACCCTCCGCGGCCTCCTCCTCGGCACCGAGATCGGCAACAGCGGCTGGATCTCCCTCGCCTGGTGCGCCGGCATCGCCCTCCTCGGCTTCATGTGGTCCATGAAGCACTTCAACAAGGACCGCACCCACTGAGTCCCGCCCCGACCCGCAGTTGATCGTTCGTTGATCCTTCGAGGCGCTTCGGAAGCGCGAGATGAGGTATAGGTGATGACCCGTCAGCTAGTCGTGGGCGGTGAGCAGGCAGACCTGCTCCGGATCGGCATGGACGCCCTGAACGACACCGACCCCGAGCTCGCCGCGCTCCTGGATGCCGAGGTGAACCAGCAGAACTCCACCCTGGCGATGATCGCGTCGGCGAGCATCGCCGACCCGTCGGTCCTCGCGGCCGGCGGAGCGGCCCTGTCCAACGTGACCGCCGAGGGTTACCCCGGCGCCCGGTACCACCCCGGTGCCCGGCAGTTCGACGAGGTGGAACGCCTCGCGGTCGAGCGGGCCAAGGGCCTCTTCGGCGCCCGCTACGCCAACGTGCAGCCGCACTCCTGCTCCTCCGCCAACCTCGCCGTGCTGGCGGCCCTGGTCCCGCCGGGCGGCACCATCCTCGGCCTGGACCTCGACGCCGGCGGCCACCTCACCCACGGCTCCCGGGCCTCGGTCACCGGCCGCCACTACCACGCGGTGCACTACGGCCTGGACGAGGCCGGCCGCATCGACTACGCGCAGGTCGAGGCCCTGGCACTGGAGCACCGCCCCAGGGTCCTGATCGCCGGCGCGAGCGCCTACCCCCGCACGGTGGATTTCGTCCGCTTCCGCTCGATCGCCGACAAGGTCGGGGCGTACCTGCTCGCCGACATCTCGCACATCGCGGGCCTGGTGGCGGCGGGGCAGCACCCGAGCCCGGTGGACGTCGCCCACATCACCACGATGAGCACGTACAAGCAGCTCGGCGGTCCGCGCGGCGGTCTGATCCTGAGCGGCCGGGACTACCAGACCCCCGGTCCGGACGGCCGTACCCCGCTGAACCGGCTGATCCAGCGGGCCGTGTTCCCGCAGTCCCAGGGCACCCCGAGCCCGGCCTCGATCGCCGCCAAGGCCCGCGCCTTCGCCGTGGCCTCCGCTCCGGGCTTCCGGAACACGGCGCGGCTGATCGTCGAGAGCGCCTCGGCCCTCGCCGGCGAGCTGTCCTCGCTCGGCTACCGGATCCTCACCGGCGGCACCGACAACCACATCGTGCTGATCGACACCGCCGGGGTCGGCCTGACCGGTGTGATCGCCGAACGGGCCCTGGAGGAGTGCGGGATCCTCGCCAACCGCAACCGGATCCCCGGCGACACCAAGCCGCCGCTGGTCACCAGCGGGCTGCGGCTGGGCACCAACATCCTCGCCCAGCGCGGCATGGGCCCCGAGCAGATGCGCGAGTGCGCACTCCTGATGCACACCGTCCTGGAGGGGACCACCGCCCTGACGGACACCGAGTACCGGATCGACCCCGCACTGGTCGCCAGGATCCGCGAGGAGGTGCGGTGGCTGTGCGCCCGGCACCCCCTTCCCATCGAGAGCCCCAGCAGCGTTTCCGCAGAACTGATCGGAGTCGGACCATGACCACCCTCGACCACCACCACGACGCCTCCCAGGAGGCCTGGCCGCCGGCCCTCGTGCCGTCGGACCGGCCGCGCCTCCCGGACACGGCGCCCCGGTGCTCGGCGGTGGTGCACTCCACCTTCGACGTACTGGCCGCGGCCTCCCAGGCCGTACGGGGCGAGGTGCTGGCGGCCGCCTTCGCCGCCCTGCTGTTCCGCTACACCGGCCAGGACCGGATCGCCCTGGGCGGTCCTGACGGGGGGTTTCACTTCCCGGTGAACGGAGCGGCGACGCTCACCGGGCTGGCCGGGGCGGGGATTCCCGCCACGGAATCCGGAATAGCCGGTTCCACCGTGACCGCCTTCGCCGCACACCCGGCCGACCGGACCGACCGGACCGACCACGCCGGCACCGACGAGCACGCCCCCACCGACGAGCACGCCCCGTACGAGCTCCAGCTGCTGGTCCGCGGCTCGGACCTGGAACTCCACTACGACCCCGCCCTGTTCGACCGCGACACCGCGGTCCGCCTGCTCGACCACTACCGCACCCTGCTCGCCGACGGTCTGGCCTCCCCGGAGCGCCCGGTCGGCAGCCTGCGCCTGCTCACCGACGACGAGCTGCACCGCACGCTCATCGAGTGGAACCGCACCGGGACCGAGCTGCCCGAGCACGCCCACGGCACCCTGCACCGGGCCTTCGAGGCCAGGGTCGCCGCCGCCCCCGACGCGGTCGCCGTCGTCCACGGCACCGAGCGGCTCAGCTACCGCGAGGTCAACGCCGCCGCCAACCGGCTGGCCCACCACCTGCGCGACCTCGGCGTCGGCCCGGACGTCCGCGTCGGCCTCTGCCTGGACCGCTCCCCCGGCCTGCTGGTCGCCGAGCTCGCCGTCCTCAAGGCCGGCGGCGCGTACGTCCCGCTCGACCCGGACTACCCGGCCGACCGCATCGCCGTCATGGTGGGCGGCACCTCCTGCGCTGTGATGATCAGCCGTGCGGACCTGACCGGCAACCTGCCCGACGCCGGCGACCAGAGCCCGCCGCTGGTGCTGCTCGACCGCGACGCCGCCGTACTGGCGGCCCGGCCCGAGCACGACCCGGAGCCCCTCGCCGGTCCCGAGCACCTCTGCTACATCATCCACACCTCCGGCTCCACCGGTGCGCCCAAACCGATCGCGCTGCGCCACGCCGGCGTGCTGAACAACATCGCGGACCTCAACTCCCGCTTCGGGGTGGGCCCCGGGGACTCCGTCCTGGCGCTGTCCTCGCCCAGCTTCGACATGTCCGTGTACGAGTTCCTGGGCCTGACCATCGCCGGCGGCACCGTGGTCGTCCCGGCCGCCGGACGCACCAAGGACCCGGCCCACTGGGCCGAGCTGGCCGTCGCCGAGAACATCACCGTCTGGAACTCCGCCCCGGCTCTGCTGGGCCTGCTGGCCGACCAGCTGGAACAGACCGGTGCGGGAGCGGCGCACCTGGCGCGGCTCCGCCTGGCCCTGCTCGGCGGTGACTGGGTGCCGGTGCCGCTGGCCGACCGGGTCCGGGTCTTCGCCCCCGCCCTCCGCTTCATCGTGATGGGCGGCGCCACCGAGGCCTCGATCCACTCGACCATCTTCGAGGTCGAGAAGACCGACCCGGAGTGGACGAGCATCCCCTACGGCCGCCCGATGGCGAACCAGCGCACGTACATCCTCGACGAGGACCTCCAGCCGGTGCCCCCGGGCGTCCCCGGCGAGCTGTACCTGGCCGGCACGGGCCTCGCCCGCGGCTACCTGAACCAGCCGGAGCGGACCGCCGAGCGCTTCCTCGACTGGTCCCACGGCGACCTGCTGCCGGCCGAGCGGCTGTACCGCACCGGCGACGTCGCCCGGTTTGGCCCGGACGGCCTGATCGAGCTGATCGGCCGCGCCGACTTCCAGGTGAAGATCCACGGCCTGCGCGTGGAGCTCGGCGAGATCGAGAGCGTCCTGCGCTCCCACCCCGGGGTCCGGCAGAGCGTGGTCGTCGCCCGCTCCAACCGCCTGGTCGCCTACGTGGTCGCCGAGGAGACCGCCGCCGCGGCGGGCGGGCCCGGCACCGGTGAGCTGCTCCGCCTCGCTTCCGGCCGCCTTCCGGAATACATGGTTCCGGCCGCGGTGGTCGTCATGGACGCGCTGCCCCTCACGCCGAACGGCAAGCTGGACCGCAAGGGCCTGCCCGAGCCGCAGCTCGCCACCGCCGCCTACCGGGCGCCGCGGACGGACACGGAGGAGCTGCTGGCCGCCGTCTTCGCCGAGGTGCTGCGCGCCGAACGGGTCGGCATCGACGACGACTTCCTGGCGGTCGGCGGCGACAGCATCCGCGCCATCCAGGTCGTCACCCGGGCCCGCGCCCGCGGCCTGGACGTCACCCCGAAGCAGATCCTGCAGTCCCGTACGGTGGCCAGGCTCGCCGAGGTCGCCACCGCGGCGGACCGCGCCGCCGAGGCCGCCGCGACCGCCCCGCTCAGCGCGCCGGACTCGGCCGCCTTCCGCACCTGGCAGCAGCGCTACCCGGGCCTGTCGGACGTATGGCCGCTGACCGCGCTGCAGTCGGGCATCCTCTTCGAGTCCACGCTCAGCGACACCGGCTACGACGCGTACCAGATGCAGACCGTGTTCCACCTGTCCGGGCCGGTCGACTCCGCCCGCATGCGGGCCGCGGGACAGGCCCTGCTCGAGCGCTACGCCAACCTGCGCGTGGCCTTCGCCCAGGACGCCGAGGACAACCTCGTCCAGCTGGTGGTCGACGGGGTCGAACTGCCCTGGCAGGAGCTGGACCTCGGCGGTCTCGGCGAGGCCGACCGCGAGGCCGCCTTCGAGCGGTTCCTCGCCGAGGACTACGCCCGCCACTTCGACCGCGCGGTCCCGCCGCTGGTCCGCCTGACCCTGGTGCGCCTCGGGCCGGACCGGAGCGAGCTGGTCCTCACCACCCACCACGTGCTGATCGACGGCTGGTCCGAGCCGATCCTGATGCAGGACCTACTGCGCCTGTACGCCTCGGACGGCGACGCCTCCGGCCTTCCCCCGGTCCGCGACTTCCGCGGGTTCCTGGCCTGGCTGGACCGGCAGGACAAGGCGGAGACCGCCCGGGTCTGGGCGGAGGAGCTCGCCGGGGTGGACGAGCCGACCCTGCTGGTCCCGGCCGCCGGCGAGCGCGGCGGGACGTCCGGGGCCGGCGAGGTGGGCCTGGGCCTGTCCGAGGAGGAGTCCCGCGCGCTGGTGCGCCGCGCCTCCGAGCTGGGCATCACGGTCAACACGCTGGTGCAGGGCGCCTGGGCGGTGCTGCTCGGCGGGCTCACCGGCCGCCGGGACGTGGTGTTCGGCGCGACCGTGTCCGGCCGTCCGGCGGCACTGCCGGGCGTGGAGTCCATGGTCGGCCTGTTCATCAACACCCTGCCGGTCCGGGTCCGCTTCGCGCCCGGCGACACCCTCGCCGAGCTGCTGACCGGCCTGCAGGACCGCCAGTCGGGGCTGCTCGACCACCACCACGCGGCGCTGCCCGAGATCCACCAGGCGGCCGGACTGGACATCCTGTTCGACACCCTGGTGGCCTTCCAGTCGTACCCGGTGGACCACGCCGGAATCGCCGAGGCGACCGCGGCGGCGGGCATCGAGGTGACCGGCACCAGCGCCGAGGGCGCCGCGAACTACCCCCTCGCGCTGATCGTGGAGACGGACCCGCGGGTCCGGCTGACCCTGCAGTACCACCGGAACCTGCTCGGACCGGACGCGGTCGGCGAGATCGCCGAGCGGCTGCACACCGTGCTCACGCGGATCGCCGCCGCCCCCGGGCAGGGCGCCGACGGCACCGACGGCGTGGACGGCATCGACGTCCTGACGGACGCCGAACGGGAGCTGATCGCAGCCGGCCCCGGCACGGCGGTGTCCGGCGACGGGCTCCCCGCAGAGACCCTGCAGGCCCTGCTCGTGCGCCGCGCCGCAGTCCCCGAGGCCGCCGCGGAGCCCGCCGGCGGGTACCGGGCCGGCCGGACCCCGCAGGAGGAGGCGCTCTGCGAGCTGTTCGCGGAGGTCCTCGGTGTCGACCGGGTCGGCATCGACGACAACGTCTTCGCGCTCGGCTGCAACTCCCTGAAGGCGACCCGGATCATCGGCCGCATGCGCCGGACCCTCGGGCTCGAGGCTTCGATCCGGATGCTGTTCCAGCATTCGACGATCGCGGAACTCTCCGGCCACCTCCAGCCCGCCAAGGCCAAGAGCCGCCCCAGCCTGGGCAAGTCGCTCCGGCAGGCGGTCAAGGACATCCGAAACGACTCGAAGGAACAGGTGAAGGACATGAAGGCGACCGCCAAGGAGCAGGCCAAGCAGCTCAAGGCACAGCTCACCGAGCAGGCCACGGAGGCCGCTCGCGAGCAGTACAGCGGCGAGGACTTCCAGGCCCGGCTGCAGGCGGACATCGACGCCCGCATCGAGCGCGGGATGCAGGCGGGCTCCCGGAAGCAGTGGGGCTCCTACCTGGCCAAGGAGGCCGAGCGCGCCGAGAAGGCCAAGGACGCCCCGCAGGTGACCGGCGGCAAGACCCTCTAGTCGAGCTCCTCCCGCAGGGAGGCACTCCGGGGCCGCTCGCACTCCTCCGCGAGCGCGCAGGCCCCCCGGCCCGGTGATCCCCCCGGGCCGGGGGGCCGTTGCGCTGTCCGCCCCCGGCGCCGGTGTTCCGCCGCTACGCCGCGGCCGGCAGCGGATTGCCGGTACGCCGCAGCCAGGCCCGGTACGGAGCCGTCCGCAGGGCGGCCTCGCGGTAGGCCGCGCACAGGTCGGCGTACACCTCGGCGTGCGCACCGGGCAGGGTGGCCAGCAGCAGCCGCACCGCGAGCGGGTCGCCGCGCAGTGGCCGTATGGCCATGTCCTCGCGGGGCAGGGAGGTCGGCTGGCACGGCGCGACGGCCTCGCCGGAGACGATCAGCGAGGCGGCGGTGTGGTAGTCGGTGTGCAGCACGGGCGGGTCCAGGCCGGCCCCGGCGAGGACGCGGCGCAGCCCGTCCCATTCACCGTCCACCGAGGGGTCCACCGTCCAGCGGTCCCCGGCGAAGTCGTGCAGGTCCACGACGGGCCGGCGGGCGGCGGGGTGGCTCCTGGACATCGAGACGAACTGCGGCTCCCGTTCCATGAGCACGCGCACCTGCAGCCCCGCGGGGACCGTCAGCGGGCTGCCCTCCACCTCGTGCACGAAGGCCACGTCGAGCTGCCCGGCGGCGGTCATGCGCAGCAGGGCGTTCGCCGAGACGTCGACCACCAGGGTGGTCTCGGTGTCGGGCAGCCGGTGGTGCAGGCGGCGCAGCCAGCCGGGCAGGGCGCGGCTGGCGGTGGAGCCGATCCGCAGCCGCCGGCCCTGGGAGCGTGCCCGTGCCTCCGCCACCAGTGCGGCCATCTCCGCGAGCAGCGGGCGGGCGCGGCCGAGGACCTCGCGGCCGAAGGGGGTGGGGCGGCAGCCGGTGCGCTCGCGCAGGAACAGTTCGCCGTCCAGGGCCCGTTCGATCCGCTGCAGCTGCGTGGTGAGGGAGGGCTGGCTGACACCCAGCTGCCGGGCCGCTTTGTGCAGGCTGCCGGCGTCGGCGATGGCGCAGAGTGCGCGCAGATGCCTCACCTCGAGCTCCATGACCCGAGAGTAGGTCGGGGCCGGTCGGCCGCACCAGTCACCCAGACCCCGTTGATTCACGCCAATTTCTCCTGCCCGTAAGGGGATCGGCGAGCCGAAAAACCTCGATAGGGCCGTGCTATCGGGTGCTGACATCATCCGCGGCGGGCCCGGGCTCCCGCAGACTCCGGTACCGAACGACCCACCCCCCGCACCGAATTGAGAGCAGGAGCCCCCCACATGCGCCTCTCCCGTCATGCCCATGACACCAACCGTTCCCGGAAGGGTCTGCTGGCGGCCGCGATCGGCCTCGGTCTCGCCGCCGCACTCGGCGCCACGCCCACCGCCGGCGCGGCACCCGCCCCCGATGCCGCCGCGGGCGGCCCCGCGAGCTACGCGGCGTACGAGCGCTCACAGGAGAACGCCGACGCCAACCGGGCGTTCTTCGACGCCGTGCAGCGCGCTGCCGCGCAGGAGCGGGCCGCGAAGCCCGGCGCTCTCGCGGTGACCGTCACCTACAACACCCGCAACGCGCCGAGCTTCCGGACCCAGATAGCCCGGTCCACGCAGATCTGGAACAGCTCGGTCTCGAACGTGAAGCTCCAGGAGGTGTCCTCGGGCGGGCACTTCTCCTACCGCGAGGGCAACGACTCGCGCGGCTCGTACGCCAGCACCGACGGCCACGGCCGCGGGTACATCTTCCTCGACTACCGGCAGAACCAGCAGTACAACTCGACCCGGGTGACCTCGCACGAGACCGGACACGTGCTCGGCCTCCCGGACCACTACTCCGGGCCCTGCAGCGAGCTGATGTCGGGCGGCGGGCCGGGCACCTCCTGCCAGAACGCGACGCCGAACTCGGCGGAGCGGGCCCGGGTCGACTACCTGTGGCAGAACGGACTGGCCGCGGCGCGGCGCTAGCCGAGCCGCGGCAGGCCGGCGCGCCGGACGGGCTCAGCCGTCCGGCGGGTCGTACTCCGGACAGTCGGGGTTCCGGCAGGGACCGGGACCCCACACCGGCACCCAGGCCCCGAGGACCTTGCGCCGCTTGACCACCGTGTCGACGGTGCGCTTGCAGGCCGGGCAGAAGTGCTGCTCGTGCCCGGCCTGCGGGGCGACCGTCAGGTGTGGATGCTGATCATGACCGGTCATACCTTCAACGGTAGGCCGGTTCTCCGGTTTCGGCCCCAGGGGGCCGGAACCGGAGACAGCCTAGGAGCGCTTGCGGGCGTAGGTGGTGACCACCTGCCCCTCCGTGAAGGACCGGACGCCGGTCAGCTCCAGGTCCCGGGGCGCGAACCCGGCCCTGGTCATCGGGATACCGGACCCGGCGAAGACCGGGTAGGTCTTCAGCACGAACTCGTCGATCTCCTCGACCAGCTGTCCGGCCAGGTCGGCGCCGCCGCAGAGGTAGATGCCGAGGCCGTCCTCCGCCTTGAGCTCCCTGACCCGGGCCACCACGTCCCCGCTGATGAACTCGACCTCCGGATCGGTGGAGGCGGGCAGCGAGCGGCTGACCACGTAGTGCTTCAGCGGGCTGTAGGGCTGGGTGAGCCCGGCCTGGAGGCCGGGGTCGTACGTGGCCCGGCCCATGATCACGGCGTCGAACCGCTTGAGCTCGGGCTCGGGCAGGCCGAACGCCTTGCGGGCCGGCGCCGGGAAGAAGATCTCCGGGTATTCCTCCGCCATGAAACCGGCGTACTCCGGGTCCGGGTGGAGGGGGAAGAAGTCGAAGCCCCCGTCGGGAGCCGCGATGAAGCCGTCGATGGTGACGCCGATGAAGTACGTGAGCTTGCGCATACGGATGTCCCCCGTTTGATCCGTGCCACCGCTCCGGGGCACGTCAAATAAAGTACTTCACTTGAAGTGGTACCACAAGGGATTACCGTCCGCGCCCTCACGCAGAGGCCGCGCCCTGCGGCTTCCGCCACATCGGCCACATCTCCGGCCCGTCCGGCAGCCGCACCGCCGTACCGGTGAAGACCCAGCCCAGCCGCTCGTAGAGCCGCATGCTCCGCTCGCTGCTCGCCTCCAGGTACGCCGCCACCCCGTCCCGGTCGCAGCGCTCCAGCACCGGGCGCATCAGCTCGGTGCCCAGCCCCTCCCCCTGCCGCTCCGCGTCGACGGCGATCATCAGCAGGTACTCGTGCTCCTCGTGGGTCGGGTGCACGGCGCCGGTGAGCCTGCCGACCAGTTCGCACCGCTCGTTGCCGGGGTCGGCCGCCGCCCGCATCCGCGCCGGCACCTCGTCCTCCCCCTCCGGCTCGCCGGCCGGGACCCGCAGCCACAGCGCCGCGCAGGAACCGTCCACCGCGTAGTCGATCCGGCCCTCCTCCAGGGCCACGTCCACGAACACCCCGAGGAACGCGCCGTGCACCGCGCGGCGGTGCTCCGGATCCGGGAAGACCCAGGTGCTCACCGGGTCGTTCCGGAACGTCTCGTCCAGCAGCCGGGCCACCGCGTCCCGGTCCGACGGACCCGCCCGACGTATCTCCAGCACCATGGGGATCACCCTTCACTCGGCAGTCAACAACCGCGAGTGATCCTAGAGTTGGGCCGAAGACGCGGAAAGGCCCGTTCCGGCACCGTGGGGTGCCGGAACGGGCCTTTCCCGCACGCGGCCGGGCCGCGCCCGGGCTCAGCGGGCGCCGCCGACGGGTGCGCTCAGCGGGCGCGCTCAGCGGGTGCGCCGGGTCACGAACTCCGCCAGGGCCAGCAGTCCGCCCGCCGCCGCCAGGTCCGGGACCGCCCGGGACAGCTGGTGCACCGCCCGGCCCATCCGGTCCGCGGCATGGGCCTGCGCCCAGTCACGGCCCCCGGCCCGTTCCACCGCGTCGGCCGCCCGCCGTACGTCGTCCCCGGTCATGGGGCCCGCGTACAGCTCGGCCAGCTCGGCCCCCGCCTCCGTCCCCGAGGTGAGGGCGGCGACGACGGGCAGGGACTTCTTGCGGGCCAGGAGATCGGCCCCGGCAGGCTTCCCGGTGTGCTCCGGGTCGCCCCAGATGCCGATCAGGTCGTCGATCAGCTGGAAGGCCAGTCCGGCCTCCCGCCCGAAGGCGTCCATGGCGTCGACCTCGTCCGGTCCCGCCCCGGCGTACAGCGCGCCGAGGGCGCACGCGCACCCCAGCAGGGCCCCGGTCTTGGCCGTCGCCATGGTGAGGCACTCGTCCAGCGAGACCTCGGCCACCTTCTCGAAGGCGCAGTCCGCCTGCTGGCCGGCGCAGAGCTCGATCAGACAGGAGGTGAGCCGGACCACGGCGGCCGCGGAGGCCGGGTGCGGGTGCTGTGCCAGCCGCCGCAGGGCGAGCGCCGCCACGGCGTCCCCGACGATGATCGCGTCGGGAACCCCGAAGACCGTCCAGGCCGTGGCCCTGCCGCGGCGCCGCACGTCCTCGTCCACCACGTCGTCGTGCAGCAGGGTGAAGTTGTGCGCCAGCTCCACGGCCACCGCGGCCGGGACGGCCCGGCCCGGGTCCCCGCCCACGGCCCGGGCGGCCGCGAGGACCAGGGCGGGCCGGATGGCCTTGCCCGTGCGGCCGTCGGCGGGGGTGCCGTCGGCACGCTCCCAGCCGAAGTGGTACATGGCCACGCGGCGCATGGAACCGGGCAACTCCTCGACAGCACGCCTGAGTTCGGGATTGACCGTTTCTCTGGCGTGTTCGAGCAGGGCCACGGCCTCCTGGCCCTCACCGGTCGCGATGGCGTTCACGCTCAGTACCAGCGGCCGATCTCGACGTTCTCCAGCACGCCCAGCGCGTCCGGCACCAGCACCGCGGTCGAGAAGTACGCGGTGACCAGGTACGAGATGATCGCCTGCTCGCTGATGCCCATGAAGCGGACCGACAGGCTCGGTTCCAGCTCGTCCGGGAGACCCGGCTGGTGCAGGCCGATCACGCCCTGCTCGTCCTCGCCGGTGCGCATGCAGAGGATGGAGGTCGTGCGGGCGTCGCTGATCGGGATCTTGTTGCACGGGAAGATCGGGACCCCGCGCCAGGTCGGGATGCGGCTGCCGGCCACGTCGACGGTCTCGGGGACCAGACCGCGCCGGTTGCACTCGCGGCCGAAGGCGGCGATGGCCTTGGGGTGGGCGAGGAACAGCTTCGAGTCGCGCCGCATGGACAGCAGCGCGTCGAAGTCGTCCGGGGTCGGCGCACCGTCGTGCGGCTGGATGCGCTGGTCGTACTCCGCGTTGTGGAGCAGACCGAACTCCGGGTTGTTGATCATCTCGTGTTCCTGGCGCTCGCGGAGCGCCTCCACGGTGAGCCTCAACTGCTGCTCGGTCTGGTTCATCGGCTGGTTGTACAGGTCCGCGACGCGCGTGTGGACCCGCAGGACCGTTTGTGCAATGGACAGTTCGTACTCGCGCGGCCTGGCCTCGTAGTCCACGAACGTACCGGGCAGGACGGGCTCGCCGATGTGACCGGCGGAGAGGTCGATCTCGGCCTCGCCGTGCTCGTTGGTGCGCTGTTCGGGGCGGCTGCGGGCCCGGTCGAGGTGCGCGCGGAGCGAGTCGACGCGGTCGGCGAGGAGCCGGAAGTCCTGCCGGGACAGCACGAGCGCGGTGCCGGAGGTGGCCGCGCGGGCGGTGTACTCCCAGATGGCCTCGTCGTCGACGAGGCTGTCCTCGCCGAAGTAGGCGCCGTCGGCGACGGTGCGCAGTACGGCGTCGGCGCCGTAGGGGCCGGGGCCGATCTGCTCGATGCGGCCGTGGGCGAGCAGGAAGACCTGGTCGGCCTGGCTGCCGAAGGAGGTGAGCTCCTGGCCGGCCTGGAACTCGATCTGCTGGAAGCGCTGGGCGAGTTCGCCGAGCACGTCGAGGTCCTCGTAGGTGCGCAGCAGGGGCAGTTCGCCGAGCTCCGCGGGGATGACCTGGACCTGGTCCCCGGTCTTGACGAAGGTGACCCGGCCGTCGCCGACCGAGTAGCTGAGCCGCCGGTTCACCCGGTACGCGCCGCCCTGCACCGACACCCACGGCAGCATCTTGAGGAGCCACCGCGAGGTGATTTCCTGCATCTGCGGCGCGGACTTGGTCGTGGTTGCCAAGTTCCGTGCGGCCGAGGTGGCGAGACTGCGCTGGGGCACCGCCTGTGCCTCGGTTTCGGAACCTGCCTGGACCGACATGTCTATCCCTTTCGACACTCCACGGATGTGCGGGACACGAGCCTTCCAGGGCGCAACGCGACGGGACCATTACACAAAAGGGTGGGACTACCAGGGCCGGGAGCGGGGAACTCTCTAGGGTCCCCGCCCTCTGTCCGCAGGGCGTGATCCGGCCACCGGGCGCCCGCCGCGAGGTCCGGGCCCACCCGCCTCCTCCGCGCCCTCCGCGGCCGTTAATTTGCATCCAAGATGCAAGGTTTCCTACGCTGCACCCATGCGGCTCACCCGATTCACGGACCTGGCCCTGCGCGTCCTGATGCGCCTGGCCGTCGAGGACGCCGAGCAGCCCACGACGCGCGAGGTGGCGGCGACCATGCAGGTCCCGTACACGCACACCGCCAAGGTGGTCGCCCGGCTGCAGCACCTCGGACTGGTCGAGGCGCGGCGCGGCCGGGGCGGCGGCCTGGCACTGACCACCGCCGGCCGGGACGCCTCGGTCGGTGGCCTGGTCCGCGAGCTGGAGGGCGCCGACGACGTGGTCGAGTGCGAGGGCAGTACGCCGTGCCCGCTGCGCTCGGCCTGCGTGCTGCGCGGCGCGCTGCGCCGGGCCCAGGAGGCGTTCTACGCGGCACTGGACCCGCTGACCGTGGGTGAGCTGGTGGCGGCACCGACCGGGCCGCTGCTCCTGGGGATCTCCAGAGGCCCCGGAAGCCCGGCCCCCTAGCGGCACCGGCGACCGGCGCCGCGTGGCCGATACCGGGCGCTCACAGCACGCACGACAGCACCCGCTCATGCCACACCCTTAAATACGCATCTCAAATACCAATTAACCCGAAGAACAAACCGGCACAGAACGAAAGAAGGACCATCGATGCTCTCGGAGAAGTCGGCCGCGACCGTACGCGCCACCCTGCCCGCCGTCGGCGCCGCCATCGGCGAGATCACGGACCTCTTCTACCGGAAGCTGTTCGCGGACCGTCCGGAGCTGCTGCGCGACCTGTTCAACCGGGGCAACCAGGCCGCCGGGCTGCAGAAGCAGGCCCTCGCCGGGTCCATCGCGGCCTTCGCCACCCACCTCGTCGACCACCCGGACACCCGCCCGGACGTGATGCTGAACCGCGTCGCCCACAAGCACGCCTCGCTCGGCGTCACCCGCGAGCAGTACGGGCTCGTCCACACCCACCTCTTCGCGGCGATCGCCGAGGTCCTCGGCGACGCCGTCACCCCGGAGGTCGCGGCAGCCTGGGACGAGGTGTACTGGCTGATGGCGGGCGCCCTGACCGCCATCGAGGAGCGGCTCTACGCCGAGCGGCAGGTCCTCGCCGGCGACGTGTGGCGCGCGTGGACGGTCACCGGGCGCACCGAGGAGACCGCCGACTGCACCACCTTCCGGCTGACCCCGGCCGACGGCGGTCCCGCCCCCTCCTTCAGGCCCGGCCAGTACGTCTCCGTACAGGTCGAACTCGCCGACGGCGCACGCCAGATCCGGCAGTACAGCCTCTCCGGCGCACCCGCCTCGCCGGTCCGTTCCATCACCGTCAAGCGGGTGCACGACGGCGAGGTCTCCCGCCACCTGCACGAGCACGTCCACGAGGGCGCCACCCTGCGCGTCTCCGCGCCGTACGGCGACCTGGTCCTGCCCGGCACGGGCGACCGGCCCGCGCCGCTGCTCCTCGCCTCGGCCGGCATCGGCTGCACCCCGATGCTGTCGATGCTGGAGCACCTGGCCGAAACCGGCCACACGGCCCCGGTCACCGTCGTCCACGCCGACCGCTCCCCGGCGGACCACGCGCTGCGTGCCGACCACCGGGCGCTCACCCGCAAACTGCCCGACGCCCGCGCGGAGTTCTGGTACGAGTCGGGGGCCACGGCGGAGGACCGCACCGGCCTGGCCGACCTCTCCGGCCTCCCGCTGGCCCCCGGCACCCGCGCCTACCTCTGCGGCCCGCTCCCCTTCATGCGCGCGGTCCGCGAACAGCTCCTGTCCGCGGGTGTCCCGGCGTCGGACATCCACTACGAGGTCTTCGGCCCGGACCTCTGGCTCGCCTCCTGAGGAAGCGGCCACCGGCGGACACGGGTGTCCGGAACGGCTCGCTCGCCGTACGAAAGGACTAGCCGCGGAACCTCCACCTCCGCTACATCGGGTAGTGGATGTTCACTCCCGGTACGCAAGGAAGGAGGCGGCCATGTCCGCACCCATGTCCGCGGAACGGTTCATCACGGCACTGCGCAACGAGGGGCTGACCGTCGTCGAGGTCGGGGCCTGGCGCACACACAACCGCAACCACAAGGGCCCGTGGGGGCCGGTCCACGGTGTGATGATCCACCACACCGTCACGCACGGCACGGCGAGCACCGTCGCGCTGTGCCGTGAGGGCGACTCCCGCCTCCCGGGCCCGCTCTGCCACGGCGTGATCACCAAGGACGGCCGGGTCCACCTGGTCGGCTACGGCCGCGCCAACCACGCGGGCGGCGGCGACCCCGACGTCCTGAACGCGGTGATCGCGGAGCGGGGGCTCCCCCCGGACAACCAGTCCACCACCGACGGCAACCGCCACTTCTACGGCTTCGAGTGCGAGAACCTGGGCAACGGCGAGGACCCCTGGCCCGCCCGCCAGCTCGACGCCATCGCCCGCGCGGCCGCCGCCGTCTGCCGCGTCCACGGCTGGACCTCGCGCTCGGTCATCGGCCACCTCGAATGGCAACCGGGCAAGATCGACCCGAAGGGCTTCACCATGACCTCCATGCGCACCCGTGTGGCGGAACGCCTGAAGTGAACCGAGGGGCGAGGGCCGGCCCCGGCCCTCGCCCCACCCCGCCGGTACGCCGGACAGCGGACGTACGCCGGACAATGGACGGGTGAACCGCTCCGTGGACCTTGACGCGACCCTTCGGGAACGGCCGCCGTCGCCGGTGGTGGAGGCGGTGGACGAACGGTTCGGGCGGTGCGGGGTGGGGCTGCTGCTGAAGCGGGACGATCTCGTGCATCCCGAGCTGCCCGGGAACAAGTGGCGGAAGCTGGCGCCGAACCTGCGGGTGGCCGTGGCGGAGGGGTACCCGGAGCTGCTGACGTTCGGAGGGGCGTACTCCAATCATCTGCGGGCCACCGCGGCCGCCGGGCGGTTGCTCGGGATGCCGACCGTGGGGGTGGTGCGCGGGGAGGAGCTGGCCGGGCGGCCGCTCAACCCCTCGCTCGCGCGGTGCGCGGCCGACGGCATGCGGCTGCACTTCGTCAGCCGGGCGCGGTACCGGGAGAAGGGGGCCCACCCCGGAGGGCTGGCGGGCGAGGCGGGGGCCGCCGGGGCGTACGTGATCCCCGAAGGGGGCAGCAACGCACTCGCCCTGGAGGGGTGCGCCGGGCTGGGGCGGGAACTGGCCGGGGTGGCGGACGTGGCGGCCGTCGCGTGCGGCACCGGCGGGACGCTGGCCGGGCTCGCGGCGGGACTGGGTCCCGGGCAGCGGGCGCTGGGGGTGCCGGTACTCAAGGGCGGCTTCCTCGACGGGGAGATACGTTCCCTCCAGACGGCCGCGTACGGGCGGGTCCTGCCGAACTGGACTCTGGCCGACGGGTTCCACCACGGCGGCTACGCCCGGGTCCCCGCCGGCCTCGACGCCTTCGCCGCCGACTTCGAGCAGCGGCACGGCGTCCCGGTGGAACGGCTGTACGTGGCGAAGCTGCTCTGGGCCCTGCTGCGGCTGGCCGAGGACGGCGCCTTCCCCCGCGGCACCACCCTCGCGGCCGTGGTCACCGGACGCCCCTGAGATGGCGGCGATCGTGTACTTCCGGAAGGTGTCGGAGGACGCCGGGCACGTGCGGTACGCGTTCGGGGCCGAGCCGGGGGCACTCGTACGCCATCTGTCGCTGGAGCGGGCCGGCGGCCGGTCCGCCGCCGAGGACGGGCGGACCGACCACCTCTTCCTCAAGGCGTCACGGAAGATCAACGCGCTTCGGGCGGAGTCCGGCACCTGGCCCGACCACGGCATGAGCGTCAGCTGAGCGGGCGGGCCGGGGCGTGCGCTACGCCGTCTCCTCGCGGTACGCCGCAGCCTCCTCCAGGTCCAGCCGGCGCAGCAGGGCCCGGAGCATCTCGTCGTCGATGCGGCGCTGGTCCCGGAGGGCGACGAAGACCTCGCGTTCCGCCTCGATCATCTCCCGGGCCAGCCGGCGGTAGATCTCGTCCGCCGACTCCCCCGTCACCGGATTGGTCTCCCCCAGCCGTTCCCACACCGCGTTGCGCCGGCGCTCCAGCACGCTGCGCAGCCGGTCCGCCAGCGGTGGCGGGAGGGCGTTGCCGGGGTCGGCGAGCAGTTCCGCCAGCCGCTCCTCCGCCGCCCGCGAGGCCTCGCTCTGCGCCTGCGCCTCGGCCAGCGTCTCCGCCTGCACGTCGCGCTGCGGCAGCCGCAGCGCCCTGATCAGCGGCGGCAGCGTCAGCCCCTGGATCACCAGGGTGAAGATCACCGTGGTGAAGGTGAGGAAGAGGATCAGGTTCCGGTACGGGAAGGGGCTGCCGTCGTCCAGGGCCATCGGAATGGAGAAGGCGATGGCCAGGGACACCACGCCCCGCATGCCCGCCCAGCCCACGATCACCGGCGACTTCCAGTCGGTCCCCGGCTCCCGCTCCCGGATCCGCGCGGACAGCACCCGCGGCAGGAACGTCGCCGGGAAGACCCAGACGAACCGCGCCACCACCACCGCCAGGAACAGCGCGACGGCGTACCAGACCGCCTCTCCGCCCTCGTAGTCCCCGAGCCCCTGCAGCACCACCGGCAGCTGGAGGCCGATCAGCGCGAAGACCACGGACTCCAGGATGAAGGCGACCATCTTCCACACCGCCCCCTCCTGCAGCCGGGTGGCGAAGTCCACCTGCCAGGCCCGGTGGCCCAGGTACAGGGCGACCACGACCACCGCCAGCACCCCGGAGGCGTGCACCCGTTCGGCCGCCGCGTAGGCCACGAAGGGGATCAGGAGGGACAGGGTGTTCTGGAGCAGCGGCTCGCGCAGCCGGGTGCGGAGGTGGTGGATGGGCACCATCAGCACCAGACCGACCCCGACGCCGCCCACCGAGGCCAGCAGGAACTCGCCGAAGCCGCCCGCCCAGCCCGCGCCCTCCCCGATCACCGCCGCCAGAGCGACCTTGTACGCGGTGATCGCGGTGGCGTCGTTCACCAGGGACTCGCCCTGCAGGATGGTCGTGATCCGGTTCGGCAGACCCAGCTTCCGGGCGATCGCGGTCGCGGCCACCGCGTCCGGCGGGGCGATCACCGCGCCCAGGACCAGCGCCGCGGTCAGCGGCAGCCCCGGCACCAGCAGGTACGCCGCATAGCCGACCGCCAGGGTGGCGAACAGGACGTAGCCCACCGACAGCAGCGCGACCGGCCGCAGGTTCGCCCGCAGGTCCAGGTACGAGCTGTCCACCGCGGCCGTGTACAGCAGGGGCGGCAGCACCAGCGGGAGCACGATGTGCGGGTCCAGTTCGTACGCCGGCACGCCGGGGACGTACGACGCGGCCAGTCCGGCGGCGACCAGCAGCAGCGGGGCCGGCACCGGGGTCCGGCGGGCCAGGCCCGCCACCGTGGCACTGAACGCCACCAGTGCCACAAGCGTCAGTACTTCCATCGAAGATCAGCCCTCCGTAGCTCGTCGCGCGCCCCGACCTGCGTAACCTGGCCATCATGAGCGAGTGCCCGCATGTTGCCGAACTGCCGCGCCCCGAGCCCATCCCCCGTGCCCTGACCTGCCCGGAATGCGAAGCCATCGGCAGTCACCCGGTGCAGCTGCGGCTCTGTCTCTGGTGCGGGCACGTGGCGTGCTGCGACTCGTCCCCGCACCGGCACGCGACGGCACATTTCCACCAGACCGGACATCCGGTGATGCGGAGCTACGAGCCCGGCGAGACCTGGCGGTGGTGTTTCGTCGATGCCTCGATCGTCTGAGGTTCGATCGCGCGCGGCGGGGTAGGTCAACCCTCCGCCGGTTCCCCCGATTTGGAACCCGCAGACCCCTAGCCACTGTGCGTACCCATGGGCTTACCATCGGTCACTGGCCGTGGGTGGGGTTGCCACCGGGGGTGCCGCGACACGATCGTCCGGATCGCGATAGCGTCACCGGCGAACAGAGCTCGTACCACCTTGGAGGTGAGGGTGTCCCAGATCGCAGGCGAGCCCGGGACCCAGGACTTCGTGGAAGTCCGGCTGCCGGCCGCGGGTGCCTACCTGTCCGTGCTGCGAACGGCCACGGCCGGCCTCGCGGCGCGCTTGGACTTCACCCTGGACGAGATCGAGGACCTCCGCATCGCGGTGGACGAAGCCTGCGCGATCCTGCTCCAGCAGGCCGTTCCGGGCTCCGTCCTCAGCTGCGTGTTCCGGCTGATCGAGGACTCGCTGGAGGTGACCGTGTCCGCGCCCACCACGGACGGGCGCGCACCCGAGCGCGACACTTTCGCCTGGACGGTCCTGTCGGCGCTGGCCGGCAAGGTCGAGTCCACGGTCGAGGAGGACCGCACGGTCAGCATCAGCCTCTACAAACAGCGCGGCGCGGGACCAGGCGCGGCGTGAGCGGCGGGGAGACCCCGGTGCGGGAGTCCGCCTCCGGCATCCCGGAACAACAGGCCCGGCCGCACCCGGTGGCGGCGGAGGACCTGACGGACGGCCTTGCGGCAGACGGCTTTTTGGACTCGGCGGAGCGACGGGCGGGCCCTGTGAGCGATAACGAGCACGAACACCACGAGGAGCACGATCCGCGCGACCGCAGCGGCGCGCGGGCCCTGTTCCTGGAGCTGCGGGAACTCCCCGAGGGCTCCCCGCAGCGGGCCGAGCTCCGCAACCGGCTGGTGCGGATGCACCTGCCGCTGGTCGAGCACCTGGCGCGGCGGTTCCGCAACCGGGGTGAACCCCTCGACGACCTGACACAGGTCGCCACGATCGGCCTGATCAAGTCGGTGGACCGGTTCGACCCGGACCGCGGGGTCGAGTTCTCGACGTACGCGACCCCGACGGTGGTCGGCGAGATCAAGCGGCACTTCCGGGACAAGGGCTGGGCCGTCCGGGTCCCGCGCCGCCTCCAGGAGCTGCGGCTGTCACTGACCACCGCCACGGCCGAGCTGTCCCAGCAGCACGGCCGCTCCCCCACGGTCCACGAGCTCGCCGAGCGGCTCGGGATCTCGGAGGAGGAGGTGCTGGAGGGGCTGGAATCGGCCAATGCCTACAGCACGCTCTCCCTGGACGTGCCGGACACGGACGACGAGTCGCCGGCGGTGGCGGACACGCTGGGGGCGGAGGACGAGGCGCTGGAGGGCGTCGAGTACCGCGAGTCCCTGAAGCCGCTGCTGGAGGGGCTGCCGCCGCGGGAGAAGCGGATCCTGCTGCTGCGCTTCTTCGGCAACATGACACAGTCGCAGATCGCCCAGGAAGTCGGCATCTCCCAGATGCACGTCTCCCGGCTGCTGGCCCGCACCCTGGCCCAGCTCCGGGACAAGCTGCTCGTCGAGGAGTGACCCGGACCCGCCGGACGCCTCCCGGCGGGTCTCCTCGCAGGCCTGGCGGGGGCTAGCGGGTCTCCTCGCGGGGCCCGATGCCCAGGGCCTCGGTGGCCGTCGGGTTGACCAGCATCACCAGGACGGCCAGCGCGGCCACGGCCAGGGCCACCGCGGCGAACGCCATCGCGCCGCCGGTGGTCCACAGGGTCCAGGCCACCGGCATGGCCATGATCTGGGTGATCAGCGCCGGGCCACGGCTCCAGCGGCGGCCCAGGCGCAGGCCGCGGGCCGCGATCAGCGGCAGCGCGGCGAGCCCGAGCACGGTGAGGCCGCCGGTCTCCGCCTGCTGCGGGGAGTCGGCGTCGCCGGCGATGCCGACGTAGAGGAGATAGACACCGAGGCCGGCCAGCGCGAGGCCCTCCAGCGCGGTGAGCGCCGCGGCGGCGGTCAGCCGGCCGGGCAGGGACGGGGTCGCGGAGGTCTGCTGCGTACTCACCCCAGCAGGGTAGCCGCGCCACCGTGCGGCACCTCGTGGCAGGCCTTGATCGTCGGCGGGCAGGGGGGCGGGCGGTATGGGTGAGCCGACACGGTGTGGGTACTCTGACGCTCATGCGTGCACTTCTCGTGGCCAACCCAGCAGCGACCACCACCAGTGCGCGTACGCGTGACGTCCTGATCCATGCCCTGGCCAGCGAGATGAAGCTGGAGACGGTGACCACCGAGTACCGGGGGCACGCGCGGGACCTCGGCCGGCAGGCGGCCGAGAGCGAGGACATCGAGCTGGTCGTGGCGCTGGGCGGCGACGGCACGGTGAACGAGGTGGTCAACGGCCTGCTGCACGCCGGGCCCGATCCCGAGCGGCTGCCCGGCCTGGCCGTGGTGCCGGGCGGGTCCACGAACGTCTTCGCGCGGGCGCTCGGCCTCCCCAATGACGCGGTCGAGGCGACGGGCGCGCTGCTGGACGCGCTGCGCGAGCGGCGCGAGCGGACGGTGGGACTCGGACTGGCTGACGGCCCGGCGGGTTCGGAGGACCAGGGGGTCCCGCCGCGCTGGTTCACCTTCTGCGCCGGCTTCGGGTTCGACGCGGGCGTCGTCGGGCGGGTCGAGCAGCAGCGGGAGCGCGGCAAGCGTTCGACGCACTCCCTGTACGTGCGACAGCTTCTGCGGCAGTACCTGGAGGAGCCGCACCGGCGGCGCGGCACCGTCACCCTGGAGCGGCCGGGCGCGGACCCGGTGCCGGGTCTGGTGCTGTCGATAGTGTGCAACACCTCACCCTGGACCTTCCTCGGGAACCGGCCGCTGTACGCGTCCCCGCAGGCGTCCTTCGACACCGCACTTGACGTCCTGGCGCTGAACCGTTTGTCAACTTCGGCGGTCGCGCGCTATGCGACGCAGCTCCTGACCTCGACTCCTGAGCGCGGTCCGCGCGGCAAGCATGCGGTGTCCCTGCACGATCTGACCGAGTTCACCTTGCATTCGAAGGTGCCGCTTCCTTTCCAGATGGACGGAGACCACCTCGGTCTGCGCACCAGCGTTCGGTTCACAGGCGTTCGCCGTGCACTGCGTGTGATTGTGTGAGTAGAAGGGGCCATACTCCTTTCACTCGAACGTTTAGACGCCGGTCCACCCCCTAGAAGTACGGCTGTGACCTAGTCGACACCGACGAATCAAAAAAAACTTTCCGGAAGGGGTTGTATCCCCGTCCGAGGTTTGCGAATCTCTACATGGCGATCGGGACGGCCCGCACAACCCGGCCAGCACCCACGAAGACCGCCAGAACCCCTCCACGAATCACGGACCGCCCCGGGAAACTGGGCGTTGGCCCTTCCCTTGCGGGGGGATTCGTGAAAGCGTTCACATTCACAAGCAACCTGTACGCAATACAAGGAGATGGAGCAGCCATGGACTGGCGTCACAACGCCGTTTGCCGCGAGGAAGACCCCGAGCTCTTCTTCCCCATCGGCAACACCGGTCCTGCGCTGCTGCAGATCGAGGAAGCCAAGGCCGTCTGCCGCCGTTGCCCCGTCATGGAGCAGTGCCTGCAGTGGGCGCTCGAGTCCGGCCAGGACTCCGGTGTCTGGGGCGGCCTGAGCGAGGACGAGCGCCGCGCCATGAAGCGCCGCGCCGCCCGCAACCGGGCGCGCAACGCCAGCGCCTGATCATCGACTTTCGAGCCTCGAGCCGCAGCGCGTAGTACCCCGTAGCGATCGGCAACGTGCTCTTGAGCCCCGACCGGGAACCCCGGCCGGGGCTCAGTGCTGTGCGGACACGGCATTGCCCCACACCGGGTTCCGCCACGCTGAGTGACAATCCGGGTGGATACGCTGCGTGACGGCGAAGCCGCCCGCGCCGGCTACTTCTGGGGGCACGCCGGGACGTCGAGCACGACCTTGGTGCCGCGCCCGTCCCCCGGGACCATGTCGAAGCTGCCGCCGAGCTCCCCCTCGACGAGGGTCCGTACGATCTGCAGCCCGAGGTTCCCGGCCTTCTGGGGGTCGAACCCCTCGGGCAGTCCGCGGCCGTCGTCGAGCACCGTGATGAGCAGCCGGGCGTCGTCGCGGCCGGTGCCGCCGCGGGTCGCCGACACCTCGACCGTGCCCCGCTCCCCCGGTGCGAAGGCGTGCTCCAGGGCGTTCTGCAGGATCTCGGTGAGCACCATCGACAGCGGCGTGGCCACTTCGGCGTCCAGGATCCCGAACCGGCCCAGGCGCCGGCAGTCGACCTTCCCGGGCGAGATCTCCGCGACCATCGCGATCACGCGGTCGGCGATGTCGTCGAACTCGACCCGCTCGTCCAGGTTCTGCGAGAGCGTCTCGTGCACGATCGCGATCGAACCGACGCGCCGCACCGCCTCGTTGAGGGCCTCCCGGGCATTGGCCCCGCCGGGGGCGGCCGTGTCCATGCGGCGGGCCTGCAGCCGCAGCAGCGCGGCCACCGTCTGCAGGTTGTTCTTCACCCGGTGGTGGATCTCCCGGATGGTCGCGTCCTTGGTGATCAGTTCACGTTCGCGACGGCGCAGTTCGGTGACGTCCCGGCAGAGCACCAGCGAGCCGATCCGGGTGCCCTTGGGCTTCAGCGGGATCGCGCGGAGCTGGATCACGCCGCCGTTGCCCTCGACCTCGGTCTCCCGCGGCGCCCAGCCGCTGGCGAGCTTGACCAGGGCCTCGTCCACCGGCCCCCGGGACGGGGCGAGTTCGGCGGTGGTGGTGCCGAGGTGCTGGCCGACCAGGTCGGAGGCCAGACCCAGCCGGTGGTAGGCGGAGAGCGCGTTCGGGGACGCGTACGTCACCACGCCCTCGGCGTCCAGCCGCATCAGGCCGTCGCCGACCCGCGGCGAGGCGTCCATGTCGACCTGCTGGCCGGGGAACGGGAAGGCCCCCGCGGCGATCATCTGCGCCAGGTCGGAGGCGGACTGCAGGTAGGTGAGCTCCAGCCGGCTCGGTGTACGCACAGTGAGCAGGTTGGTGTTCCGGGCGATGACCCCGAGTACCCGGCCCTCACGGCGGACCGGGATGGACTCGACCCGCACGGGGACCTCCTCCCGCCACTCCGGGTCGCCCTCGCGTACGATGCGCCCCTCGTCGAGGGCGGCGTCCAGCAGCGGGCGGCGTCCGCGCGGCACCAGGTGGCCGACCATGTCGTCCTGGTAGGAGGTGGGGCCGGTGTTGGGCCGCATCTGGGCGACCGAGACGTAGCGGGTGCCGTCCAGGGTGGGCACCCAGAGGACCAGGTCCGCGAACGACAGGTCGGAGAGCAGCTGCCACTCCGACACCAGCATGTGCAGCCACTCCAGGTCGGTGTCGCTGAGAGCGGTGTGCTGGCGTACGAGGTCGTTCATGGAGGGCACATGTGCGAGCGTACCCGGGTTTCGGACAAGACTTTCCCCACAGGAATACCCATGAGTACGGTGGGCCGCGTAACCTTGGAGGAAGCGACGGTTCGGAATCCGTTTCCGTCGTCGGATGGACAGAGGATATTGGTCTAGTCCACAATCGCCACAGAGCTTCCGTCCTCCCCGCACAGGAGGACGGATCGAGGAAGCCACGCGATCTGCCCTGACCGCGCAGGCACCTCTTGCCGGCCGCAGGAACCGCACACCTGCCGGCCGAAGAACTCCGGGCTACGGTGCCGGACGGGTTGAGGGTCCCGTCCCGGCACCGTGGCCCAGAGGAGTCCACCGGGGAACACCCCGGAGGAACGCGCCAGGGGAGTCCCTACGCCGGCCAGGCGCGGAGCGCCGTCTCGGCCACCGTCTCCAGTTCTGCCCGGGTCGCGCCGTCCCGCGACTGCACGGACATCCCCTGGATCACGGCCCCGCAGTACCGGGCCAGCGCGCGCGCATCGGTGTCCGCCGGCAGCTCCCCGGCGGCGACGTCCGCCCGGATGCGGCTCTCGAAGGCCGCCAGGTTGGCCTCCCGACGGGTCCGCAGCGCCTCCGCCACCTCGTCGGCGGTGGTGTTGACGGCCGCGCTGATCACCAGGCAGCCGGGCGGGTGGGCGGGGTCGGTGTAGATCTCGGCGGCCTCGCGCAGGATGCGCGCGATCGCGGCCCGCGCGGTGGGCTCCTCGGCGAGCGCGACGCTCGCGAAGTCCCCGTAGCGGCCGCCGTAGACCACCACGACCTCGTCGAAGAGCTTGCGCTTGTCGCCGAAGGCCGCGTACAGGCTGGGCGCACCGATGCCCATGGCCTTGGTGAGGTCCGAGATCGAGGTCGCCTCGTAGCCGCGTTCCCAGAAGGCGGTCAGTGCCTTGTCGAGGGCGGCGTCACGATCGAAGGAGCGGGGCCTGCCGCGCTGTCCGGTCACCATGCGCCAATTCTATAGCGTGCGCTAGAAAATCTGGTACGGTCCCCGTCGTCAGGTTCTGTATCGATCGCTACGGAAAGGGGTGCGCCATGGGCGTGCTCGAGGGGAAGACGGCAGTGGTCACCGGCGGCGGCCGGGGCATCGGGCGGGCGGTGTCGCAGCGGCTGGCCCGCGACGGCGCGCTGGTGGCCGTGCACTACGGCAGCAACGAGGCGGCGGCGAAGGAGACCGTGGCGGGCATCGAGGAGGCCGGCGGGCGCGCCTTCGCCCTCCGGGCGGAACTGGGTGTCCCGGGCGACGCGGAGGCGCTCTGGGCGGCGTACGACGCCCACCCGCTGAGCACCGAGGGGGTGGACGTCCTGGTGAACAACGCGGGCTCGGCCGTCTTCGCGGACATCGAGTCGACCGACGAGGAGACCTACGACCGGGCGCACGCGCTCAACGCCAAGGCGCCGTTCTTCGTCATCCGGCACGGGCTGGCCCGATTGAGGGACGGCGGCCGGATCGTGAACGTGACCGGCACCCCGGACATCGCCCTGCCCGCCATCCTCGCCACCATCACCGCCAAGGGCGCGGTCAACGCCCTGACGGTGTCGCTCGCCGCGCAGCTCGCGCCTCGCGGGATCACGGTGAATTCGGTGGGCCCGGGCGTGATCGAGACCGATCTCAACGCGGCCCTCCTGGCCGATCCGGCGATGCGGGCGCACGCGGAGTCGCGCTCGGTGTTCCACCGACTGGGGACCACGGACGAGGTCGCCTCGGTAGTGGCCTTCCTGGCCTCGCCCGACGCGCAGTGGGTGACCGGCCAGCACCTCGCCGCGACCGGCGGCCTCCAGCTCGCCCTGCTCTGACGGCGCGACGGCCGTCCCGGCCTGCCGGGACGGCCGATCGGGACCACGATGGAAGTCGGGCGGAAACGCAGCCGGGAAGGGGGCGGCTCTGCTAGATTGGTCTATACCACACAGCCCACACTCCCCTCGGCTGCGCCGGGGACCCTCTCCAGAACGGCAGGCCCAGCGTGGAAGTTGTCATCGTCCCGGACGCCAAGGCAGGCGGCGAGCTCATCGCGGAGGCCATGGCCGCCCTGGTCCGCCGCAAGCCCGACGCCCTGCTGGGTGTGGCGACCGGCTCGACGCCGCTGCCGATCTACGAAGCCCTGGCCGGGAAGGTCGCGCGCGGCGAGGTCGACGCCTCGCGCGCCCGGATATGCCAGCTCGACGAGTACGTCGGCCTGCCCGCCGGCCACCCCGAGTCCTACCGCGCGGTCGTGCTCCGCGAGGTCGTCGAGCCGCTCGGGCTGACCGAGGCCAGCTTCATGGGCCCCGACGGCTCCGCCGAGGACGTCCAGGCGGCCTGCGACGCCTACGACCGGGCGCTCGCCGAGGCCGGCGGGGTGGACCTCCAGCTGCTCGGCATCGGCACCGACGGGCACATCGGCTTCAACGAGCCCTGCTCCTCGCTCGCCTCCCGCACCCGCATCAAGACGCTGACCGAGCAGACCCGGGTGGACAACGCCCGCTTCTTCGACGACGACATCGACCAGGTGCCGCACCACGTCATCACCCAGGGCATCGGCACCATCCTGGACGCCCGCCACCTGGTGCTGCTCGCCACCGGCGAGGGCAAGGCGGAGGCCGTCGCCCAGACCGTGGAGGGCCCGCTCTCCGCCCTGGTCCCGGCCTCCGCGCTCCAGCTGCACCGGCACGCCACGGTGGTCGTGGACGAGGCCGCGGCCTCCAAGCTGAAGCTGGCCGACTACTTCCGCCACACCTACGCCGCCAAGCCGGCCTGGCAGGGCCTGTAGGCCCTCTCGCCACGCCTCCGGGCCGGTGCCGGCGCACCGGCCCGGAGGCGTATCAGTACCGGGTCGTGGTCGCGCTCGCGCCCGGCGGCCCCGGGCGCAGCGCCGCCGCCTCCGACCGCCAGGCGTCGGCCAGTTCGGCGGGGAAGCGGCGGCCGCTGCGCGTGAGCAGCACACCGGGCGCGAGCTCGGCCTCGTCACCCGGCCGGAACGCCCGGCCCGCGCCCTTGGGCAGCGGCTCCCACGGGCCGAACCGGCCCTTCCGGCCCGCCCGGCGCATCCGCGTGCCGTAGCTGCTGACGTCCCGGATCGACACCGACCCCTGCTCTGCCGACACCGTCACGTGCGTACGGCTGACCCGCGCGGCCACCTCCGGCGCCAGCAGGCTGTGCAGGGCGATGCCCGCCGGCTCCGGCAGCCTGCCGACCGCGACCCCGGCACCCTCGGCGAGGGTGTAGCGGGCCACGCAGGTACCGTCCACCACGGCCTTGAGCTGCGCGGTGCCGCGACGCGGACCGGCGTCCGCCAGGGGCCCGCCGTGCAGCTCGCAGGTCGGCACGCCGCGCCGCATCCGCGGCAGCAGGACCCGGCCGCCCTTCCCGGCGTCGTAGAGCGAGCACCGGGGTTCCGGGCAGCTCCAGGAGCGCATCAGCACCTCAGTGAGCGGGGTGCTCGACGGCCCGAGGAGGCCCTGCTTCTTCAGTGCGTCGAGCTCCATCTTCCGGGAGATCTCCGCCGCCGAACTGACCCCCATGTCCACCGCCGCCAGCGCGACCGTGCCGTCGGAGCGCGGCTCGGGGCGGAGGAACTGCCAGGTGTTCCCCTGGATCCAGGGGTGGGCGAGCCGGTGGTCCACGTACCGGTCCCCCGTGATCACCCGGGTGCCGGTCATCCGTGCCAGCTCCAGGATCCGCCCGTCGGCGTCGCCGACCTCCTCGACCGTCCCTTCGGCCACCCAGCGGCGCAGTCGGCGCACCTCCGCCCGGTCCGCGAACTCGCGCCATCCGCCCAGCAGGCTGGTGTCGGCCACCAGGTACACGGAGACGTCCGGGTCCCGGGTGAGCTCCATCAGGGCGCGCAGCACCAGCCCGAGCCTGCGCAGCGAGCGGGGGCCGCGCGGCCCGATGTCCTTCTGCCTTACGACATTGGAGAGTTCGACCAGATAGTCGGCCCGTTCGGCGGAAACCGCCAGGTGGTGCTCCATGATTCTCCCCGCAACTGGGCGCTCTTGTTCCGTTTCCCCTCGGTAGCGCTCCGTGCAGCTATAGCATCACTTCCGTGACGGGGAGAGATGATCTCATCAACACCACTGGTTCAGGGCCCCGACCGGAGCCACTCGACCCGCAGGACCCGCGCGAGGTGGCCGGCTACCGGCTGCTCGCCCGGATCGGCGAGGGCGGGATGGGCTCGGTCTACCTCTCGCGCACCCGCGGCGGACAGCCGGTCGCGCTGAAGGTGATCCGCCGGGAGTACGCGCAGGACGAGGAGTTCCGGCGCCGCTTCGAGCAGGAGGCGCGGGCCGCCCGGCAGGTGCAGGGCTACCACATCGTGCCGGTGGTCGACCACGACACCGCCGGCCCCCGGCCGTGGCTGGCCACCGCCTACGTCCCCGGGCTGTCGCTGGACGCGGCACTGGCCGGGTACGGGCCGCTGCCGGAGGCCGCCGCGCTCCAGCTCACCGGATGCGCGGCGGAGGCACTGCAGGCAGTGCACAAGGCGGGGGTGATCCACCGCGACCTGAAGCCGAGCAACGTGCTCATCGGCTCGGACGGACCGTGGGTCATCGACTTCGGCATCGCGCGTGCCGCCGACGCCACCCACCTCACCCGCAGCGGCGGCTTCATCGGCACCCCGCAGTACATGTCTCCGGAGCACGCGGGCGGCCTGCCGCTGACCCCCGCGAGCGACGTCTTCTCGCTGGGCCTGATCGCGGCGGTCTGCGCGACCGGGCGGCATCCGTACGGGGACGGCGGCGCGATCACCGTGGCCAACCGGATCGCCAACACCGCGACGCGGCCCCCGGATCTGACCGGATATCCGGAACCGCTCCGGACCGTCCTGACGCACTGCCTGGCCGCCGACCCGCGGGACCGGCCGGGTCCGGCCGAACTGGCCGCCCTGTGCGAGCAGTTCTCCGGGCGGTCGCTGCGGGATTTCGGCAGCTGGCTGCCCGCCCCGCTCGCCTCGGACATCGCCGGGCGGGAGCTGGCGGCGCGGCGGCTGCCCGATCCGCCCGGGGCGGGACCGGCGGCGTACGGGACGACCGTCCCGCCGGGGCACACCCACGGGGCACCCGACGGGGCTCCGCAGCCTGCCGGGAACCCCTACCCCACCGGGGGCGGTTACGGCACCGGCGGCGGATCGGATGCCGGGGCGACGCACCCCCGGCAGCCCGCGGGCCCACCGGTCGGCCCACCCGGCACCGGGCCCCTGCCGCCGTCGGCCGCGCCCGCCCGCCGCAGGGGTCGCACCGTGGTGATCGGGGCCGTGGCGGTGGCCGTGGTGGCAGTGGCCGTGGCGGGCTGGGCCCTGACCCGGAAGGACGGTCCGGACACGGACGCGGGCGGGAACACGGGCGGGCAGCCGGGCGCCGCGGCGCGGCCGCCGTCCTCTTCCGGACCGTCCGCGGCGGGCTCCACCACCCCGTCACCGCCCGCCGCTTCCCCGCCGCAGGCTCCGGCCTCCGGCGGTGCGGCCGCCCCGTCCGCGGGCGCCTCCGGCCGCACGTACAAGGTGCTGTTCGAGAACCGCCCCTTCGCGATGCGCTTCCCGACCACCGGCTACTCCCACGGCGACCTGGACGCCCCGAAGATGGTGCCGTCCGGATCCGACTTCAGCGCGACGGAGCTGATCTACTCCGGCGCGGGAGACGACAGGCAGTTCCGGTTGCTGAAGTTCGAGACCCCGACCGGGCTCAGCGACGGAACCACTCCGGAGCAGTGCGAGAGGGCCGCCGGGGGCAACGCCCTGTCCCAGCAGCTCGACGCGGACGCGATCGAGCGGTACCTGACCCCGGGCGCGCTGCTGTGCACCGTCACCAAGGACGAGAACCTGGCGATGATGAAGATCACGAAGGTGGAGGACAACGGCGGCAAGCCCGACTTCCTCACCGAGCTGACGCTCTGGGACAGGCCCTGACGCACGGGGACGGTCCCTGACGCAACAGCACCGGAGGCCGGGCTTCCCCCTGGGAAGCCCGGCCTCCGGTGTACCCGGTCCGGCATGGTCGGGGACCGGCCGGGGCCGGCGTGCGCGGCGCTGCGCACGTCGGAGTCGAAGAAGGGGCGTCCCGCACGACCGCCTGGTTCCGCGGGACGCCCCGGGGCCCGGACGCTCCCTGCCCGGGGCGTCGGGGCCCGGTCCATGACGCGGGGCCGCTGTTCAGGCCCCGGGGGCCACCCCCGCGATGACCTCGGCCGCGGCGCGGCCGCAGACCCGGGCGGCGCCGTGCGTGGCGATGTACAGGGCTCCGGCCGGTTCGGCCCGGGGCAGGCCCATCTCGACCACCACGGTGTCCGGGCGCGCGGCGACCAGCTCGGCCACGGCCGCCGCCATCCACGGGTGGCGGTGCGCGTCGCGGACCACGGCGACGACCGTGCGGTCCCCGGCCGCGGCGAGGACCTCCGCCGCGACGGCGCCCTCCGGGTAGACCCCGGACGCGGTGTCCGGGACCAGTGCGGCCAGTTCGGCGGCGACGCCCCACGGGGTCTCGTCGCCCACCGCGATGTTCGCGACCGGGGTGAGCGTCGCGACGTAGGGGCGGCGCACGGCGGCCGCGGCGCCGGAGGTGGCCAGGGCGCGGCGGGCCGCGGTGAGGCCGATGGCGGACGCGCCGCTCCCCTCCTGCTGCCGCGCGTCCGCCGGAGCCTGCGTACGGTTGCGCCGGGTCCAGTCGGCGAGGGCCCGGACGCGTGCGGCCGCGTCGGCGAGCCGCTCCGCGGGCAGGGAGCCCTCGCGCACGGCGTCGACCAGGGCGTCCCGCAGCCGCAGCACGGTGGCCTCGTCGGCGAGTCCGCCGCCCACGCAGATCGCGTCGGCGCCGGCCGCGATGGCGAGCACGGAGCCGCGCTCGATCCCGTAGGTCCCGGCGATGGCGTTCATCTCCATGCCGTCGGTGACGATGAGGCCCTCGTAGCCGAGCTCCTTGCGGAGCAGTCCGGTGAGGATCTGCGGGCTGAGGGTGGCGGGCCGGGTCGGGTCCAGGGACGGGACCAGGATGTGCGCGCTCATCACGGCCTTGGTGCCGGCCGCGATGGCCGCCTTGAAGGGCACCAGCTCGCGGGCGTGGAGCGTGTCGAGGCCGGCGTCGATGCGCGGCAGGGCGTGGTGCGAGTCGACGCTGGTGTCGCCGTGGCCGGGGAAGTGCTTGGTGCAGGCGGCCACGCCCGCGGCCTGGAGGCCCTCGACGTACGCGGCGGTGTGGCGGGCCGCGAGGTGGGTGTCGGCACCGAAGGACCGGACACCGATGACCGGGTTGTCCGGGTTGGAGTTGACGTCGGCGGACGGGGCCCAGTTGAGGTTGACCCCGCACTCGGCGAGGCGGCGGCCCAGCTCGTGGGCCACGTCCCGGGTCAGGGCGGTGTCGTCCACCGCGCCGAGTGCGAGGTTGCCGGGGAAGGAGGAGCCGCCGCGCACCTCCAGGCGGGTCACGTCGCCACCTTCCTCGTCGATGGCGACGAGGACGTCCTCGCGCTCGGCGCGCAGCTGCGCGGTGAGCGCGGCGAGCTGCTCGGGCGAGGTGATGTTGCGGCCGAACAGGCCGACCGAGGTGAGGCCTTCGGAGACCCGGCGGAGCAGCCAGCCGGGGGCGGTGGTGCCCTCGAAGCCGGGCTGGAGGACGGCGAGCGCGTCCTGGGTCAGGGTGTCGACGCGGTGCGCAAGGACGGTCATGTGCCTCATCCCTTCACGGCGCCGGCGGTCATCCCGCCGACGGCCTTGCGCTGGAGGAAGACGAAGATCAGCAGGACCGGCAGGGCGAACAGGGTGGAGGCGGCCATGGTGGCGCCCCAGTCGTTGCCGAAGGCGGTCTGGAACTGGGTGAGCCACAGCGGGAGGGTCTGCGCGCTCTTGTCCTTGTTGAGGATCAGGACCATGGCGAACTCGTTCCAGGCGGTGATGAAGCCGAAGAGCGAGGTGGACATCAGGCCCGGGGCGAGCAGCGGGAAGATCACCTTCCGGAAGGCCTGGCCGCGGGTGCAGCCGTCGATCTGGGCGGCCTCCTCCAGGGTGACCGGGACGGCGGCGATGAAGCCGCGCAGGGTCCAGATGGTGAAGGGCAGGACCATCACGAAGTAGATCGCGGTGAGCAACGGGAGGCTGTTCAGCATCTCCGCGTCGCGGGCGATCATGTACATCGCGATGACCATGACCTCCCAGGGGGCCATCTGCGCCATCATCACGCCGAGCACCAGGCCCTTGCGGCCCCTGAACTTCATCCGGGCGATGGCGAAGCTCGCGGCGAGGGCGACGAGCAGCGCCAGCAGCACGGCGGAGACCGTGACGATCAGGCTGTTCTGCACGTAGGTCCAGAACAGCTCGACGCCGGTGGCGGTGCCGAAGTTGTCGAAGGTCGGCGTGAAGACGAAGACCGGGTCCTTGGTGAGGATCTCGCTCGACGGCTTCAGCGCCGAGGAGATCATCCAGTAGACCGGGAAGACGAAGACCACCGCGAGGAGGAGCGCTCCGAGGTTCTTGGCGACCGCGGCGGGCCGGACCGGCTTGCGCTTGCGGAGGGTCTGCTGCGTGTGCGTGCTCAACTCTCGTCCTCCTGCTTGAGGATCAGGCGGAAGTAGAAGGACATGACCACCACGAGCATCACGATCGTCAGGACCGAGATCGCGGCGGCGAGGCCGTAGTGGCCCTGGCTCTGGCCCTCGATGTAGGCGAAGACCGGGAGGGTCTCGGAGGCGCGGTCGGGGCCGCCGGCCCGCATCGCGTAGACCTGGGTGAACACCTTGAAGATCCAGATCACCTCGAGGAAGGTGGTGACCAGGAAGAAGGACCGGAGGTTCGGGAAGACGACCTTCCAGAAGGTCTGCCAGCCGTTGGCGCCGTCCATCTTGGCGGCCTCGTACAGCTCGGCGCCGACGGTCGTCAGGCCGGCGTACATGTTGAGGGCGACGAAGGGGATGGAGCCCCAGACCACCAGGACGGTGATGATCGCCAGGGTGGAGAAGCCGGTCTCGAACCAGTTGTGCTGCTCGTAGCCGGAGAAGCCGAGGGTGCGCATCAGCCAGTTGACGACGCCGAACTGCTCGTCGAACAGCCACTGGAAGACGGTGACCGAGGCGACGATGGGCATCGCCCAGGCCATGACCAGGGCCAGCGACAGGACCAGCCGCATCTTCTTGCCGAGGTGGTTGAGCAGGATGCCGATCAGGCACCCCAGCACCATGGTCAAGGCCACATTGACGGCGGTGAAGGCGAAGGTCCGGACGACCACGGTCCAGAACTGCGAGTCGCCGAGCAGCTCGGTGTAGTTGTCGAACCCGGTGAACGGGGTCTTGCGCTGGATCAGTTCGATCCGGTTGACCCGCTGGAACGACAGCAGGATGTTCTTGAAGAAGGGGTAGAGCAGCAGCCCGGCGAGGCTGATGACGGCCGGCGCGATCAGTGCGTACGGCAGCCAGCCGGACGGGAGCGACTTTCTGCCCCCGCGAGGAGACGGCCGGCTGCCCGGGCCGGGATCGGTCTGCGCCGGCGGCTCGGGCGGCCTTCCGGCGGACTTCTGTGGTGCGTCCTGTGGAGCGCTGGTCGCCGCTCCCTGGGAGTGCACGGTCATGTCGTTGTTTCCTCGCGGTTGACTGTGGCGTCAATGCGCGACCGGGGGTACGGCGAGCGCCGGTGCGCGCCTGCCGCACCCCCGGTGCGTGGTGCTGCTCAGGTGGTGCTGCTGCTCAGGTGGTGCCCTCCGCTGCCGGGGGCGCCGGGTGTTACTTGTTGATGCGGGAGGCGATTTCCTTGTCGGCCGCCTCGCCCGCCTTGGCAGCGTCGTCACCCTTCAGGACCTTGGTCATGAACTCCTTGATGGGGTTCGGCTCGGTCTCGACGTTCGCCCAGCCCGGGGTGATCGGGGTGATCTTGCCGGAGACGGCGCCCTGGGCCATGGCCTCGGCGAAGGAGCCGGCCGGGGCCTGGAAGTTCGCGGCCTCCTGGTTGGGCAGCAGCGCGCCCTTGAGCTCGGCGGCGTACTTGGTCATCTGGTCCTTGCCGGCGGCCAGGGCCAGCCACTCCTTGGCGAGGTCCTTGTTCTTGGAGCGCTCGGCGATGGCGAGGTTGGAGCCGCCGAGGAAGGTGGCGCCCGGCTTGTCCGCGGTCTTGCCGGGGATCGGGAAGTAGCCGAAGTCGGCTTCCTTGCCCGCGTCCTTCAGGGCCTTCTCGGCACCGCCGGCCTCCCAGCCGAGACCGATCCAGGAGGCGACGCCGCCCTTGGGAACGATGTCGGTGGACTGCTGCGGGGTGGCCTCGTCCTTGTCCTTCGGGGCGGTGGAGAACGCCTGGAGCTTCTTGTAGAACTCCATGCCGTTCTTGGCGGCGGGGGTGCCGAGCTGGCCCTTCCACTTGTCGCCGTCCTTGACGGCGAGGTCGCCGCCCTCGTCCCAGATGAAGCCGGCGAGGACGTACCAGCTCTGGCCGGGGAGGTAGATCGGCTGGGTGGCCGGGTCGGCGGCCTTCAGCTTCTCCAGGCCGGCGATCCACTCGTCGCGGGTCTTGGGCGGGGTGACGCCGGCCTTGGCGTAGGCCTTCTTGTCGTAGACGACGACACGGTTGGCGGCGTACCAGGGGGCGGAGTACAGCTTGCCGTCGACCTCGGCGGACGGCAGCATGCCCTTGGACCAGGAGTCGGCGCCGAGCTTGGCTTTGTCGCCGGTGAGGTCGGCGAGGCCTCCGGTGACGGCGTAGCCGGCGGTCTGGGTGTTGCCGAGCTCGATGACGTCCGGCGGGGTGTTCTCGGAGAGGGCGGTGGTGACCTTCTCCTGGATGCCCTTCCACTGCTGGATCTCGACCTTGACCTTGGTGCCCGGGTGCTTGGCCTCGAACTCCTTGTTCACGGCGTCGAGCCACGGCTGGGGAGCGGAGCCGTCCATCACCCAGACGGTGAGCTCCTTGTTGCCGTTCGCGTCGGTCTTGCCCTTGCTGTCGTCCCCGTCGCCACACGCCGCGAGGCCGATCACCATGCCCGCGACACCGACCGCCGCGATGAGCTTGCGCTTCACGCCACCCTCCTCAGGGATGCTGCATTGCACTTCCCTTGCCCGCCGCGATGACATACGCCAAGTGCTGCCTGTGGGGCTGGGATCTGGTTCATGATTGGTTTAGACCAGTACCCGGAGCTTGGCCTAGACCTTTAGGGGTGTCAAGGGTCTAATGAGCGGGTGCTCGGTCCGTTACCGGACCGACACCTGAGGAGGGGCGAGGTCCACCCTCCGGCACGTGTCACGATGTGACAGCGACATATCGGAGGAGCCGGTGACGGCAGCAGAACTGGAGTCGGGAAGGCGGGCGGCGATGGCCACCGAAGGGGCGCTCTCTGAGCCGGACGGCGGAGCGGCCACCCGCACCGCCCGCGTGCCCAAGTACTACCGGCTCAAGCGGCACTTGCTGGAGATGACCGAGACCCTGCCGCCCGGCACCCCGGTGCCGCCGGAGCGCACCCTCGCCGCGGAGTTCGACACCTCGCGGACCACCGTCCGGCAGGCACTGCAGGAGCTGGTGGTCGAGGGGCGGCTGGAACGCATCCAGGGCAAGGGGACATTCGTCGCGAAACCGAAGGTTTCGCAGGCCCTGCAACTCACCTCGTACACCGAGGACATGCGCGCCCAGGGACTGGAGCCGACCTCCCAGCTCCTCGACATCGGCTACGTCACGGCGGACGACACCCTGGCCGGCCTGCTGAAGATCTCCACCGGCGGGCGGGTGCTGCGGATCGAGCGGCTCCGGCTGGCCAGCGGCGAGCCGATGGCCATCGAGACCACCCACCTCTCGGCCAAGCGCTTCCCGGCGCTCCGCCGTTCGCTGGTCAAGTACACGTCCCTGTACACCGCCCTCGCCGAGGTGTACGGCGTCCACCTCGCGGAGGCCGAGGAGACCATCGAGACCTCCCTGGCCACCCCGCGCGAGGCCGGGCTGCTGGGCACCGACGTGGGCCTGCCGATGCTGATGCTGTCCCGGCACTCCTTCGACGCCGACGGCGAACCGGTCGAGTGGGTGCGGTCGGTGTACCGCGGCGACCGGTACAAGTTCGTGGCCCGACTCAAGCGGCCCGCCACCTGATCCCCACCGCTCCTCCACGAACCCTCAACGGACCTCCATGACCGGATTCCGGACAGGGGCTTACGCCGGGCGTGCCGCCCCCCATAGATTCCCTGCACTTGTGCAGTGATCAACGAGGGGACGAGGGTCATGGCAGAACCAGGAGCAACACCGGCACAACGGCGCATGACGCCCCGGTCGATCGCCATCTGGGTGCTCGTGGCACTCATCGGCGCCATCGGCTGGGGCGTGATCGCGCTCTCCCGCGGCGAGGAGATCTCGGCCGCCTGGCTGCTCGCCGCCGCACTCGGCTCGTACGCGATCGGCTACCGCTTCTACTCGAAGTTCATCGCGGACCGGGTGCTGAAGGCCGACCGCACCCGGGCCACCCCCGCCGAACGCCTTGACAACGGTGTCGATTTCCACCCGACCGACCGCCGCGTGCTCTTCGGCCACCACTTCGCCGCGGTGGCCGGCGCCGGCCCGCTGGTCGGCCCGGTGCTCGCCGCCCAGATGGGATACCTGCCCGGCACCATCTGGATCGTGGCCGGCGTGATCTTCGCCGGCGCCGTGCAGGACATGGTCACGCTGTTCTTCTCCACCCGGCGCGACGGCCGCTCGCTCGGCCAGATGGCCCGGGACGAGATCGGCCCGGTCGGCGGAGCCGCCGCCCTGGTCGCCGTGTTCGCCATCATGATCATCCTGCTGGCGGTGCTCGCCCTGGTCATCGTCAACGCGCTGGCGCACTCCCCCTGGGGTGTCTTCTCCATCGGCATGACCATCCCGATCGCCCTGTTCATGGGCTTCTACCTGCGGGTGCTGCGTCCGGGGCGGGTCACCGAGGTCTCCGTGATCGGTGTGGCGCTGCTGCTGCTCGCCATCGTCGCGGGCGGCTGGGTCGCGGAGTCCTCGCTGGCGGACACCTTCACCCTGGAGAAGGAGACCCTGGTCATCTGGATGGTGGTGTACGGCTTCCTGGCCTCGGTGCTGCCGGTCTGGATGCTGCTCGCACCCCGCGACTACCTCTCCACCTTCATGAAGGTCGGCACCATCGCCCTGCTCGCCCTCGGGGTGGTCATCGCCATGCCCACCCTGAAGATGCCCGCCGTCACCGACTTCGCCTCGCGCGGCGACGGCCCGGTGTTCGCCGGGTCGATGTTCCCGTTCGTGTTCATCACCATCGCCTGTGGCGCCCTGTCGGGCTTCCACTCCCTGGTCTCCTCGGGCACCACCCCGAAGATGATCCAGAAGGAGACCCAGGTCCGGATGATCGGCTACGGCGCGATGCTGACCGAGTCCTTCGTCGCCGTCATGGCGGTGATCACGGCCTGCATCCTGGAGCCCGGCCTCTACTTCGCCATCAACTCCCCCGGCGGGGTCATCGGCACCACTGTCGAGTCCGCCTCACAGGCGGTGACGAACTTCGGCTTCGCCGTCTCCCCCGAGACGCTCGCGCAGGCGGCCAAGGACGTGGAGGAGACCAGCCTGCTCTCCCGCACCGGTGGCGCACCGACGTTCGCGCTCGGAATGTCGGAGATCTTCGCCTCGGTGGTCGGCGGCTCCTCGATGAAGGCGTTCTGGTACCACTTCGCGATCATGTTCGAGGCGCTGTTCATCCTCACCACGGTCGACGCGGGTACCCGGGTGGGGCGCTTCATGCTCCAGGACACCCTGGGCAACGTGCACAAGTCCTTCAAGGACGTCAGCTGGAAGCCGGGCGTCTGGCTGGCCAGTGCCGTCGTGGTCGGCGGCTGGGGCTACTTCCTGTGGGTCGGCGTGAAGGACCCGCTGGGCGGCATCAACCAGCTCTTCCCGCTGTTCGGCATCGCGAACCAGCTGCTGGCCGCAGTCGCCCTGGCGGTCTGCACCACCCTGCTGGTGAAGTCGGGCCGGCTCAAGTGGGCCTGGGTGACGGCCGTCCCGCTGGTCTGGGACGCCACGGTGACGCTCACCGCCAGCTACCAGAAGGTCTTCTCGGACGACGTCAAGGTCGGCTTCTTCGCCCAGCGCGACAAGTACCAGGCCGGCATCGACGCGGACAAGGTCCTGCCGCCCGCCAAGACCATGGACGACATGCACACCGTGGTCACCAACGCCACCGTGGACGGCGTCCTGTGCGCCCTCTTCGCCCTGCTGATCATCGTGGTGCTGGCCGACGCGGCCCGCACCTGCTTCAAGGCCATCAGCAACCCCGAGTCGGTCCGGCTGGCCGAGGTCCCGTGGACCGAGTCGAAGATCGTCGCCCCCGCCGGGCTGTTCCCGACGGCCGAGGAGAGGGCCGAACTGGAGGCGGCGGGCCTGGACTCGGGCGGCGGCAAGGTCAAGGAGCCGGTGGCATGACCACCCTGCGCGACCGGCTCGCCAAGGTCCGGTACTACGTACGGGAGTTCTCCGGCGAGGCGGCGTACGACCGTTACGTCGCCCACGCCCGCTCCCACGACCCGGACGCCGGGGTCATGACCCGCCGCGCCTTCGAACGCGCCCGGACGGACGCCCGCGAGGCGGACCCCCGCGAGGGCTTCCGCTGCTGCTGAGCGCCGTACGCGCGAAGGGCCCCGCCGATTCGGCGGGGCCCTTCACGCACATCAGCCGACGCGGGCGTCGAACGACTCCGTTCGGAGCATGACGCCGACCGGTTCGGGCAGGTCGATCTGCGTCCCGAACGGGGCCGTCCTGCTGTATCGGTAGCGCACGGCATCGGGCTCACCTTGGATGGTGACCGTACGCGCGTCCCTGTCGACCAGCAGGTAGGCGGGAATGCCCGTCGCGGCATAAACCCCGGGCATCGTGTCCCGGCGACACCGATCGGTCCACACGTCACCGCTGGTGACTTCGAGAACCGCCAGTACGGGCTCCGGGTCACGCCAATCCCCCTGTCCGACGAAGGCGTTCGACGGGGCCAGCACCGCATCGGCCACGGCGCGACCGGCCCTGTCGGCACCGGTCTTCAGTCCGGTCCACGGATGAGCCCAGAGGTCCGGTCTGGACTCAAGACACGTCCGCGTGAACCAGGCGACGATCCAACCGCGATCCCCGTCCACCAGGGCCTTGCTGCTCACCCTGCCTTCAATGAGCTCAAGGCGCAGGCCCTCCGCCTCTCGGGCGGCGAACCGGGCCACCGCGTCGAATTCCTCGGGCATGAGGTGCGGCCGATCCCACGTCATGGAAGGACGATAGCGGCGCGCGCCGGCCGCCGTCCTGCACACTCGACCGCATGGACATCGTGATCAGGGAGGCAAGGCCCGAGGAGTACGAGACCCTCGGGGAGATCACCGCTCAGGCGTACGTCGGGGACGGGCTGCTGGACGCCAACCCGGACGGGTACTACCTGGGGGTGCTGCGGGACGTGGCCGCGCGGGCGGCGGACTCCGAGGTGCTGGTAGCCGTACGCGAGGACGGGACGGTGCTCGGCGGGGTGGCCTTCGCGCCGCCCGGCAGCCGGTACGCCGACATCGCCGGGCCGGACGAGGCCGAGTTCCGGATGCTCGCCGTGTCGAAGGAGGCCCGCGGGCAGGGCGTCGGCGAGGCGCTCGTACGGGCCTGCGTCGACCGGGCCCGGGCCATCGAGGGGGTACGGGCACTGGTGCTGTCCACCCAGCCGGCCATGCGCGGCGCGCACCGGATCTACGGGCGGATGGGCTTCGTGCGGACCCCGGAACGGGACTGGTCGCCGGTCCCCGAGGTGCCGCTGCTCACCTACGCACTGGAGCTGCACGGACCCGATCAGTAGCCGAGGAGCAGGGCGCACGACACAACATCTGGGGGTGGCAACACAGGGCCGCCCCCACATGTATGCTCATCCTCGCTGTCGACGCAGGGGAATCCGGTGAGAATCCGGAACTGTCCCGCAACGGTATGAAAAGTCCGAATACCTGCCGACGGTGCGCCCGGGTACGACCGTCCCGGGTGCCGATACGTCCGGGCCTCGCGGTTGGGCCGGTGGACGCCGTACGGTGCTGCGCTCGCTACCCGCCCCGCCACTCCCGTACGCGCGCTGCCTCGCGCCCGCCCGCAGGGATTCCGGAGCCGAGCGAGGGAGAGCTCCCCCCGTGACCATCGCGCCTGCCGCACCGCGCGCCGAGTCCGCCGACCCGTCCTCCGGGGACACCAAGGGCACCGAGGGACCGGGGGCCGCACTGCTGCGGACTCTCACCGAGCTGACGGCCGACCTGCCCGACACCGACCCCGGCCGGGTCGCCGCCGCCGCGCTGCGCGGCCGCAGCGCCGGCGCGGACGAGGCCGAACTGCGCGGTCTGGCCACCGAGGCGGCCGCGGGGCTGATCTCCGAGGACCCGGCGTACTCCAGGCTGGCGGCCCGGCTGCTGACCCTCACCATCGCCGAGGAGGCCGCCGGCCAGGGCGTGACCTCCTTCACCGAGTCGGTCGCCGTCGGCCACCGCGAGGGCCTCATCGCCGACCGGACCGCCGAGTTCGTCGCCGCCCACGCCGCCCGCCTCGACGCGCTGGTCGGGCACGCCCTCGCCGACGGCGCCGACGACCGCTTCGGCTTCTTCGGCCTGCGCACCCTGCACAGCCGCTACCTGCTGCGCCACCCGATCACCCGCCAGGTCATCGAGACCCCGCAGCACTTCATGCTCCGCGTCGCCTGCGGCCTCGCCGAGGACGAGAGCGTCCGCGCGCTGGAGGAGGTCACCTCCCTGTACGGGCTGATGAACCGGCTGGACTACCTGCCCTCCTCCCCCACCCTCTTCAACTCCGGCACCCGGCACCCGCAGATGTCCTCCTGCTACCTGCTGGACTCCCCGCTGGACGAGCTGGACTCCATCTACGACCGCTACCACCAGGTGGCCCGGCTGTCCAAGCACGCCGGCGGCATCGGCCTGTCGTACTCCCGGATCCGCGCCCGCGGTTCGCTGATCCGCGGCACCAACGGCCACTCCAACGGCATCGTGCCGTTCCTGAAGACCCTGGACGCCTCGGTCGCCGCGGTGAACCAGGGCGGCCGCCGCAAGGGCGCCGCCGCCGTCTACCTGGAGACCTGGCACGCCGACATCGAGGAGTTCCTGGAGCTCCGCGACAACACCGGCGAGGACGCCCGCCGCACGCACAACCTGAACCTGGCGCACTGGATCCCGGACGAGTTCATGCGCCGGGTCAACGCGGACGCCGACTGGTCGCTCTTCTCCCCGGCCGACGTGCCCGAGCTGGTCGACCTGTACGGGGCGGAGTTCGACGCCGCCTACGTCAAGGCCGAGCAGGCCGGCCTCGCCAAGAAGACGATGCCCGCCCGCGAGCTGTACGGCCGCATGATGCGCACCCTCGCGCAGACCGGCCAGGGCTGGATGACCTTCAAGGACGCCTCCAACCGGACCGCCAACCAGACCGCGCTGCCCGGCACCGTCGTCCACTCCTCGAACCTGTGCACCGAGATCATCGAGGTCACCAACGACGGCGAGACCGCCGTCTGCAACCTCGGCTCGGTCAACCTCGGCGCCTTCGTGAGCCGCGGGACGGGCGAGCTGGACTGGGAGCGCCTCGACGAGACCGTCCGCACCGCCGTGACCTTCCTCGACCGCGTGGTGGACATCAACTTCTACCCGACCGAGCAGGCCGGCCGCTCCAACGCCAAGTGGCGCCCGGTGGGCCTGGGCGCGATGGGCCTGCAGGACGTGTTCTTCAAGCTCCGCCTGCCCTTCGACTCCGCGGAGGCCAAGGCGCTCTCCACGAAGATCGCCGAGCGGATCATGCTGGCGGCGTACGAGGCGTCCACCGACCTCGCCGAGCGCAACGGCGCGCTGCCCGCCTGGGAGGCGACCCGCACCGCCCAGGGCGTGCTGCACCCCGACCACTACGAGACGACGCTGTGCTGGCCCGAGCGCTGGGAGGCGCTGCGCACCCGGATGGCCACCACCGGTCTGCGCAACTCCCTCCTCCTCGCGATCGCCCCGACCGCGACGATCGCCTCGATCGCCGGTGTGTACGAGTGCATCGAGCCGCAGGTCTCCAACCTGTTCAAGCGCGAGACGCTGAGCGGTGAGTTCCTCCAGGTCAACGCCTACCTGGTGGAGGACCTGAAGAAGCTCGGCGTGTGGGACGCGCAGACCCGCGAGGCGCTGCGCGACTCCTCCGGCTCCGTCCAGGGCTTCGGCTGGATCCCGGACGAGGTCCGCGAGCTGTACCGGACGGCGTGGGAGATCCCGCAGCGCGGCCTGATCGACATGGCCGCGGCCCGCACCCCGTACCTGGACCAGAGCCAGTCGCTGAACCTGTTCCTGGAGACGCCGACCATCGGGAAGCTGAGCTCGATGTACGCGTACGCCTGGAAGCAGGGCCTGAAGACCACCTACTACCTGCGCTCGCGCCCGGCGACGAAGATCGCCCGCGCGGCCTCCGGCACGGCCGTCCCCGCTGCCGCAACGCCACTGCCCCAGGCCCTCGACGCCGAGGCGCTGGCCTGCTCCCTTGAAAACCCCGAGTCCTGCGAGGCCTGCCAGTGATGAGCTCCACCGACCACAAGAACCTCCTGGACCCGGGCTTCGAGCTCACGCTCCGCCCGATGCGCTACCCGGACTTCTACGAGCGCTACCGGGACGCGATCAAGAACACCTGGACGGTGGAGGAGGTCGACCTCCACTCCGACGTGGCCGACCTCGCCAAGCTGACCCCGGCCGAGCAGCACATGATCGGCCGTCTGGTCGCCTTCTTCGCGACGGGCGACTCGATCGTGGCGAACAACCTGGTGCTGACGCTGTACAAGCACATCAACTCCCCGGAGGCGCGCCTGTACCTGTCGCGCCAGCTGTTCGAGGAGGCCGTGCACGTCCAGTTCTACCTGACGCTGCTCGACACCTACCTGCCCGATCCGGACGACCGCGCGGCGGCCTTCGACGCGGTCGAGAACATCCCGTCGATCCGCGAGAAGGCGCAGTTCTGCTTCAAGTGGATGGACTCGGTCGAGAAGATCGACCAGCTGGAGACTGCCGCCGACCGCCGCCGCTTCCTGCTGAACCTGATCTGCTTCGCGGCGTGCATCGAGGGCCTGTTCTTCTACGGCGCCTTCGCCTACGTCTACTGGTTCCGGTCCCGCGGCCTGCTGCACGGCCTGGCCACCGGCACCAACTGGGTGTTCCGCGACGAGAGCTGCCACATGGACTTCGCCTTCGCGGTCATCGACACCGTCCGCAAGGAGGAGCCGGAGCTGTTCGACGACCAGCTGCAGCAGCAGGTCACCGACATGCTCAGGGAGGCCGTGGAGGCCGAGCTCCAGTTCGGCCGCGACCTGTGCGGTGACGGCCTGCCGGGCATGAACACCGAGTCCATGCGCGAGTACCTGCAGTGCGTGGCCGACCAGCGTCTGGTCCGCCTCGGCTTCGCCCCGGTGTACGGCTCGGAGAACCCGTTCTCCTTCATGGAGCTGCAGGGCGTCCAGGAACTGACCAACTTCTTCGAGCGGCGGCCGTCGGCCTACCAGGTCGCCGTCGAGGGCACGGTCGACCTCGACGAGGACTTCTGAGCCCTCGTCTCCCTCAGTACGTCCTTCCCCGATCGGCCGGCGGACTGCGCCTCGCGCAGCTGCCGGCCGATCCGGCGTTCCCGGGCGATCCCGTACAGGGCGGGGCCCAGCACCAGGGCGGCCAGGACGAGGACGGCGAGGTAGTTCCACAACGTGTTCATGGCTCCACTCTCGCCGGAGTGATCAACACCGGACAGTGGCAGGACTGTCATGAAAGAGCGAATTACTGCCACACTGGGCTCATGCTGAAGAACGTGGCCGTGGTGCTGATGAACGGCGTCGCCCCCTTCGAATTCGGGATCTTCTGCGAGGTGTTCGGGCTGGACCGGAGCGGTGACGGGCTGCCCGTCTACGACTTCGCGGTGTGCGCCGGCGAGGACGGCCCGCTGACCCTCTCGGACACCGGACTCACGCTCAGGCCCGAGCACGGCCTGGAACGGCTGGCCGAGGCCGACCTGATCTGCCTGCCCGCCGACCGGCACGCACCCGTCCGGGAGGACTATCCCGAGCCCCTGCTGGAGGCCCTGCGCGCGGCCGTGGACCGCGGGGCGCGCGTGCTCAGCGTGTGCAGCGCCGCCTTCATCCTGGGTGCGGCCGGGCTGCTGGACGGGCGCCGCTGCACCACCCACTGGATGCACTCGGCCAACCTGATGCGCCGCTATCCGCGCGCCCTGGTCGACCCCGAGGTGCTGTACGTGGACGAGGGCCGGGTGGTCACGGCGGCCGGCACGGCCTCCGGCATCGACGCCTGCCTGCACGTGGTCCGCCAGGAGCACGGCGCCGAGGTCGCCAACGCCGTCGCCCGCCGGATGGTGGTCCCGCCGCACCGGGACGGCGGCCAGGCCCAGTACATCCGGCGACCCCTGCCGCGCACCTCCTGCGACACCGTCGGCGAGGTGCTGCAGTGGATGTCCCGGCACCTCGCGGAGGAGATCACCGTGGAGCAGCTGGCCGAGCGGGCCCACATGTCCCCGCGGACCTTCGCCCGCCGCTTCCTCGCCGAGACCGGCACCACCCCCTACCAGTGGCTGCTGCGCCAACGGGTACTGCTGGCCCAGGAGCTGCTGGAGTGCTCGGACGAGACGGTGGACGCGATCGCGGGCCGCTGCGGCTTCGGCAACGCCGCCGCGCTGCGGCACCACTTCCTGCGCACCCTGGGCACCACCCCGAACGCCTTCCGCCGCACCTTCCGCGGACCGCGGGTGGCCTGAAGTCGCCTGTTCCCCGATTTGGTGTGATCTTGGCCGTATCCCGTCGGCGCCCCGCCCGCCTACGGTGCGTCGCGTCAAGTTCGCCGATGTTTCTGGGGGTTCAGATGTCGCGCAACTCAGCACGTCTCCTCGCCACCGCGGCCATCGCCGCTCTGGCGTTCGGTGGCGCGGTCACCACCGCTTCTGCCGACTCCGACTGGGGCACGGCCCCGATCGGCAAGAACGACCTGGGCTGGAACAGCACGCCCACCGGCAAGGCCGACTTCGGCTGGAACACCGCCCCGGCCGGCACCGACGACGACCGGTGGGACTAGCGGAAGCAGCCACGAGGGCCCGCTCCGAAATCCGGAGCGGGCCCTCGTGCACGCGTCGCGCGCGCTACGCGTTCGGGACGGTCTCGTAGCGCGGGGTGTTCTCCGCCATCTGGCGCAGGGCGTCCTTGCGGTCGCGCTTCGAGAGGCGGTCGATGTACAGGTAGCCGTACAGGTGGTCGGTCTCGTGCTGCAGGCAGCGCGCGAAGTAGCCGGTGCCCCGCACCTTGATCGGGTTGCCCTGGGCGTCCTGGCCGGTCACCTCGGCGTAGTCGGGGCGGGCGAGCGAGGCGTACGCGGTCGGCACCGACAGGCAGCCCTCGTTGGAGTCGTCCAGCACGCGGCGGTCGGTCGGCAGGTCCACCAGCTTCGGGTTCACCACCACGCCCGTGTGCCGCGCACCCTCGTCGTCCGGGCAGTCGTACACGAAGACCTTCTGGTCCACGCCGATCTGGTTGGCGGCCAGGCCCACGCCCTCCGCCGCCTTCTGGCTGGCGAACATGTCGTCGATCAGCCGGGCGAGCTCCTCGCCGAACTCGGTGACGTCCTTGCACTCGCTGTGCAGCACCGGGTTGCCCACGACGGTGATCGGCCGGGCGGTGCCGCGCTCCCGGTAGGCGAGCTCACGCGCCTCACAGTCCTCGGTGTCCACGACGTAGCCGTCGTCATCGACCTTGAGGACCTCGTTCTCCTGCTGCGCCATGTCCCGCGTACGCCTTCCCTGAAGTCTCTGGTGTGCCCGTACAGCCTACGTGCCGAGGTCAGCAGACTTCTTCGAGATCCCGCCACTCACGGGTGTCGGGGCTGTCCGCCACCCAGCCGTCCAGCAGCCCGCGCACCAGCCCGGCCGGGGCGGCGATCCCGCACTCCCGCTCGGGGACCCAGAGCGAGCCGGAACCGGCGGTGCGGTGGCCCAGCGGGCCGGGGTGGCCGGGCTCGCTGTGGTCGTGCGGGTCCAGGTGCTCCCCGTCGCCCTCGTCGCTCGGCATCGAGCTCTCCGAGCAGGTCCGGCACAGCAGGCGGACGGACGAGGACCAGTCCTCGGCGGCGAACCCGGCGTCCGAGGCGAGCCGCTCCAGCGCGTCCCGGTCCTCCTCGGTGGCGGCCTCCAGCAGCACCACCCAGGTCGGCACCGGCGAGGGCGCCCACAGCTCGATCTCGTCGAAGACCGGGTAGGCGGGCCCGGCCGCGGTCACGCGTTCGCCGTGCGGAACCCCGTCGTGGAGGACGACCTCGCCCCAGCGCCGCCCGGAGGAGGGCAGCGGGATCGACAGGACCTCCATGCGGGCCGGGTCCAGCCGGCGGCCCCAGACCACCTCGGCCTCGCCCTCCGGCGACAGCCGTACGGCCGCGCTGCCCAGCTCCATGCCCACCGGCTCGGCCGAGCCGCCCGTGCCGTGCGGATGCCCCGGCACCTTCAGCCCGTACGCCTGCCAGGCCCGCCGGGCCAGCGGCCAGTCCTGCAGGGCAGTGGCGGCGATGCCCACGTTCCACCAGTCGGGGGCGCCGGCCGCCCGGTCCAGCAGGGCGACGGCGCGCAGTCCGGCCGCCCGGGCCTGCTCCCAGTCGTGCCGGAACTTGTGCAGCAGCGCCAGGTTGAACCAGGACTCCGACAGCCACGGTTCCAGGTCCGCGGCTCTGGTCAGCAGGGCTCCCGCGTCCTCGTACCGACCGTCGCCGATCAGCGTGAACGCGCGGTCGGTGGCCTGCCGCCAAGAGGCGGAGGGCCTGTGCCGTACCTTCCCGAAGATCCTCACGATTCCCGCCTGCCTGGGGCACCCCCGGCGCCGGCCGGGGGGACAACGGTGCAGCCTGTCGGTGCAGCCTTGCGGACACTCTCCACTTCGCATCCAACCATGCCCACTCGGACGGCCGCTCATTACCCATGGGTTACCCCGCCCGATCAGCGGTGATTCCATCACGTCGGAGACCGCTTCCCCCGCCGGACGCCCCCTCGGAGGACGTGGGCGAGGCACTCGACCACCTCCGGCTGGTACTCCCGGCCGGTGCCGAGCCGCAGCCGCTCCAGCGCCTCCAGCGATCCGCCGGGGTGCCGGGCGCCGCCGGCCAGGTCCTCGTAGGCGTCGGCCACCCGGACGATCCGGGCGGCGACGGGCTGTTCCCGGTACGGGTCGGCCTGCCGCTCGACGACGGCGGCGACCTCCGCGGGCACTCCGGTCTGCCGGGCCACCTCCCCGCCCAGCTCGGCGATCCGCCGGGCCTCGGCGGCCGGCAGCGGGCCACCGGCCCCCGCCGGGACCGGGTCCACGAGGGACAGCCGGCCGATGTCGTGCAGCAGCGCGGCGTACTCGAGGACCGTCAGTTCCCGTTCCGACAGCCCGAGTTCCCGGCCCACGGCACAGCTGAGCGCGGCGACCCGGCGGGCGTGGCCGGGCGGGGTGCAGCCGGCGATCTCGGTGGCCCGGGCCAGCGAGGTGATGGTCTGCCGGTACGTCGTGCGGACGGCGGAGATCCGCCGGAAGGACAGCTGGGTGAGCAGCAGCGGCACGCTGAACACGGGCAGGGCCCAGGGCCCGGCCACGGCCACGCCCAGGGCCATCACCACCCCGGTGGCGCAGATCGCCGAGCCGATCCCGGCGTGCGCCCGCAGCTCGTCGCGGAGCAGCGGCCCGTACGGCCATCCGGTGCGGGAGCGGGCGAGGGCGGCGGCGAGCACGGCGTCGCACAGCGCGGTCAGGCCGAGCAGGCACAGCAGGAACGGCACCAGGAGGGGGCCCTGCCCGAGCAGGTCCTCCAGCCTTCCGGAGTTGTAGAGGGGCTGGAAGCAGGCGGCGGCGAAGCCGACGGTGAGCACCCGGCGGGCGACGTGGTCGAGGGCGGGGCCGTGACCGCGGGCGATGTGCGGGACGGTGCCGGCCAGGGCGGCGGCGACCACCACGGCAACGGTCTGGAGCACCCCGTGGTGGGTGGGGGCGCCTCCGTTGTGGCCGAGCAGGGCGTACGCGAGGGCGCCGGCGGAGGCGAGCGGCGCGGGCCGGCGGGCTCCGGCGGGCGGGTGACCGGAACGGTGCCCGGTGTCCCCGGCGTCTGCGGCGTCCCAGGTGTTTCCGGCGTCCCAGGAGGTGTTCCCGGGGTTCCCGGGGTTCCCCGTGTCGCCGCGGGCCAGCTCGCCGACGGTGATCAGCAGGCCGAAGACGAGGGCGGTGCCGGGCTCGGCGATGCCGTTCCACAGGGTGTGGCCGAGCGCGACCGCGGTCAGGGCGCCGGCCGCGCCGCGCACGGCCCACACGGTGCCGGGCCTCATCGGGTGCCAGCCCGGCCGGTACGTCCGGCCTCCCCGGCTCGGCCGCCGGCCCGGACGGACCCGGAGTGCACGCGCCCGCCGCCCTCCCCGCCCTGGACGGGAAGGGCGTCGAGGGCGGGCGGACCCGGTACGGCGGCCGGGGCCGGGGGCGTCGCGCCCGCGGGGACGGTCTGGAGGTCGGCGTCGGAGGTGACCACCGGGTGCCAGCCGTACCGGCGGATCGCGGCGGCCAGGGCGCGCACCATCTGCGGGTCGAACTGGGATCCCGCGCAGCGCTCGAGCTCGGCGAGGGCTACCGGGACGGGCCGGGCGCGGCTGTAGGAGCGCGTGGAGGTCATGGCGTCGAAGGCGTCGGCGACGGCCACCACCCGGGCCGCCACCGGAATCCGGTCGCCCGCCAGGCCGTAGGGATAGCCGGAGCCGTCCACGCGTTCGTGGTGGTGCAGGATCGCCGCCCGGGCCTCGCCGAGGAAGCCGATGCCGCGGACCATCTCGTGGCCGTACTCGGGGTGCAGCTCGATGGTGCGGCGCTCCTCGGGGGTGAGCGGGCCGTCCTTGCGCAGCAGCCGCGTCGGGACGCCGAGCTTGCCGACGTCGTGCAGGATGCCGGCGATCCGGACCGCCTCCACGCGGTCCTCGGCCATGCCGAGTTCGCGGGCGATCATCGCGGAGGCCTGGCCGACGCGTTCGCCGTGGCCGCGCGTGTAGCGGTCCTTGATGTCGACCGCCTGGACGAGGGCGCGGACGGTGGCCTGGTGGGCGGCGTGTTCGCGGTGGTACTGGGCGAAGACCCAGCAGGAGATGCAGACGGGGAGCAGGACGGCCAGGGCGGCCGGGGGGCCGTACGGGCTGCGCCACAGCACCGCCATCATCAGGCCGGCCAAGCCGTGCACCAGGTGCGGAGCCACTACGGGGACCCTCCGGAACGCGCGCCTGGCGGTGGCGGCGGTCCGCCGCTCGGCAGCGGCCCGGATGCCCCCGTCGAGAGCGGTGAGCACGAGGCCGAAGACGAGGGCCGCGACCGCGGACGGAAGCAGGACGTGGGGGAAGTCCGGGGAGCCCGATCCCCCCGCACCGCCGGAACCGGCGGAACCGCCGACGCCGCCGAGCGCGGCGGGCCCGCCCAGCAGGCCGAACGCCCGGCCCGCCGCCCAGGCGGCCATGGACTGCCGGGCCGCGTGCCAGAGCCTGCGCACCCGGGCGGGCCGCTGCTCGGCCTCCCCGGCGAGCGCCGCGGGCACCGTGGCCAGGGCGGCGGCAGACGGCGGCAGCAGGAAGACGGCGGCCAGCACGACCGGGAAACAGAAGCCTGCCCCCTCGGGCACCCGGCCGCCTGAGCCCCGGCCGCCCGGCAACCGGCAGAACCTCACCAGTTCGCAGCAGAGGCAGAGCGCGCACAGCAGGGCGGCGGCCGGCCAGGGGACGGCAGCGGCACCGGTGAGGGCGGGCAGCAGGCACGCGACGGAACCGGCGGCGGCGCAGCAGAGGAAAACGCGCGCGCCCGGCGGAAGTCCGCGCATCGGCGTTCTCCTCCCCCTGTGGCCTGGCGGGCGAACCGGTTGCCGAATCGAACCGGTACCGGTTGGGGAGAATAGGCGGGGCCCCTGCGCGAACGGGCCGCATTTTCGTATTGCGACACGCGGGAACCCCCGGATTAGCACCTTCGGGTGAACGAAGTCCCGTTCCGGGGGCAGTTGTTGACTATCAGCCGGTGGCGGGCCCGGCGGCGGCCGGTCCGGCGGTGATGTCCTCGTCCGGAACGGCCTGTCCGGAACGGATCAGCTCGATCCTTCCCATCACCTTCGACCGCAGGTCGGACGGCACGTCGTCCGATCCGCAGCAGCGCTTCACCAGTTTCTTCACGGCCTGTTCCAGGCCGTACTTCTCCAGACAGGGATTGCACTCGCCGAAGTGTGTTTCGAACTTCGTGCAATCACTGTCGGGCATCTCGTGGTCGAGGAACTCGTACAAGTGGTCCAGGACCTCGGAGCACTCCGTCTCGTGCGGCTCTCCGCAGCTCATGAGCCCGAGCCTTTCCGGTCGTTCGACTCTCCCGCGCCCGCCGGGACCAGCCCGCGCTCACGGGCATAGTCCTCCAGCATTCCGCGGAGTTGACGGCGGCCACGGTGCAGTCGCGACATGACCGTACCGATGGGTGTACCCATGATGTCCGCGATCTCCTTGTACGCAAAGCCCTCTACGTCGGCCAGATAGACGGCGATGCGGAACTCCTCGGGGATCGCCTGGAGCGCTTCCTTCACGTCCGAATCGGGCAGGTGATCGAGCGCCTGCGATTCGGCGGAGCGCAGCCCGGTGGACATGTGCGACTCGGCACGGGCCAGCTGCCAGTCCTCGATCTCCTCCGCGGCGCTGCGCTGGGGCTCGCGCTGCTTCTTGCGGTAGGAGTTGATGAACGTGTTCGTCAGGATGCGGTAGAGCCACGCCTTCAGGTTGGTGCCTTCACGGAACTGGTGGAAGGACGCGTACGCCTTGGCGAACGTCTCCTGAACCAGGTCCTCGGCGTCGGCCGGGTTGCGCGTCATGCGCAGCGCGGCCGAATACATCTGGTCGAGGTAACCGAGGGCGTCGCGTTCGAAGCGCGCGTTGCGCTCCGCGGTCGTCTCCTCCGCCTGGCCTTCGTCGGTCCCGGAAACAGGACCCACCTCCTCCGACAGCGTGGCGGACCCGAATGCGGACCCACTCGAATCGGAGAATAGTCGACCATCCCGGCCATCCGCCGCCCGGCCGGGGGCGTACCTGGCCGCAGGCAGCACCGACCAGTCCAGGTCAGAAGCCTGTGTGCGGTTCGGGCTGATGACCCGGGTCATGCGGCACTCCCTCTCCCTGTGGGTCCCTCTCGGCATCGCCGCGCGTAGCGGCATTCGGAACAACCAAGGGGCCGGGCGGCGCATTCCCGGGGGCTCCGGGAGCCCTCTCCGGCCCGACCGTGTCAGCTCCTGGCGAAATCGGCCACGCGTTCGTCCGTCAGGTCGGGAGGGCCGGTCAGGGCCGGGCGCCTGGCATCGGGGCCGGTCAGGGCACCAGACGGCCGAGCCAGTCCGCCACGGCCCCGGTGATCAGCTCCAGTGCCCGCTCCTGGGTGAGCGCGGCCTTCTTCGGCACGGCCATGCCGTGGTCGGCCGCCTCCACCTCGACCAGTTCGAACGCCCCCTCGGGGAACTCCCCGGGGCGCCCGAAGGCGTCCCGGCCGCCCTGGACCACCAGCGTGGGCACGCCGGCCCCGGTCAGCTCCTCCGCGCGGGACTTCTCCGGCCTGCCCGGCGGATGCAGGGGGAAGGCGAGGGCCAGCACCCCGGCGGCGCCGAGCCCGGCCGCGGTCCGGCAGGCCACCCGGGCCCCGGCGCTGCGCCCGCCGGCCACCACCGGCAGCCCAGGCTCCAGCAGAGCGGGCCACAGCCCGTGCCAGCCCTGGTCGAGCACCTTGGGTGCGGCGGCCACCTTCTTCCCGGCCACCCGCCAGGGCTGCTCGACCAGGGCCACGGTGACGCCCAGGGCGGGCAGGGCGGCGGCCAGGGCCTGCAGGTCCCGGGCCTCGATGCCGCCGCCGGCGCCATGGCCCAGGGCGAGCACCAGGCGGGCCGGACGGGCGGTGTACCAGGTGATCCGGGCCTCCCCGGCGGGGGTGCCGACGCTCTCGGTACGGGTCTCGGTACGCGTGCTCATCAGAACAGCGTGCCCTCCTCGGGGGCCTCCAGCTCGGTAAGCAGCTCCGGTCCGTTGTTGCGGACGTTGCTCACCGCCGTGGGTACCGGGTACGCGCGCATCAGCCCGCCGGGCGGCGGGGCCAGCAGGTCCCGCAGCGAGCCCTCGGTGTCGGTGTCCGCCGGGTCCAGCCAGGCGTCCCAGCGGTCGGGGGTGAGCATCAGCGGCATCCGCGGGTGGATCTCGGCCAGCGAGCGCGGGCCCTGCCCGGGCGCCACGGCCAGCGGCCCGGTCTCGGCCTCGGTGGTGATCACCGAGCAGGTCGCCCACCAGGCGAGCGGGTGCTCGTCGGGCAGGGTCCGGTCGCGCCAGAACTCGTATATGCCGGCCATGGCGAAGACCGAGCCGTCGGCGGGCAGCACGAAGTACGGCTGCTTGCGCGGCCGCTTCCGCTTGCCCTCGACCTCCAGCTGCCGCTCGTCGGTCCCGGTGACCCACTCGTAGTAGCCGTCGGCCGGGATGATGCAGCGGCGCTGCGCGAAGGGCCGGCGGAAGGAGGGCTTCTCGTGCAGGGTCTCCGACCTGGCGTTGATCATCCGGGCGGCGCCGTCGGGGTTCTTCGCCCAGGACGGGACCAGGCCCCACTTCAGTACGCGCAGCTGGCGAACCGGACGCGGGTCCGGAGCGTCCTTCAGGGGGCGGTCGAGTACGACGAAGACCTGCTTCGTCGGGGCCACGTTGTAGTCGGGAGCCAGGGTCTCCTCTGGCTCCCACTTCTCGACCCCGAAGACCGCCGCCAGGTCCTCGGGCCGGCGACTGGATGCATAGCGTCCGCACATGGCTGCCACACTGCCATGTCACTCCCCCCAGCCACCGCTGGAGGTACCACCGGAACATCACGGCAAGGAGCCGTCCGACCCCATGAACCCGACGAACTCCATGCACCCCACACACACGATCACGGACACGCACATATCGGCCGCGGGCCCCCTCGCGGACGGCCTGTGGGAGCGGCTCACCGGCCTCCAGGACGCGCCCGCGCAGTGGCTGGTGCTGCTGACCGCGGCTGCCGCGCTGGCCGTCGTACTGCCGCACCCGCTCTGGCGGCTGTCCCGGAACGCGATCACCATCGCCCACGAGGGCGGCCACGGCCTGGTGGCGGTCCTGACCGGACGCCGACTTGACGGGATCAGGCTGCACTCCGACACCAGCGGGCTGACCGTGAGCCGGGGCCGCCCGGACGGGCTCGGGATGATCCTCACGGCCGCCGCCGGGTACACCGCGCCCTCCCTGCTGGGCCTGGGCGGCGCCTGGCTGCTGTCCGCGCACCGGATCACGCTGCTGCTGTGGGTGGCCACCGCCCTGCTGCTGGTGATGCTGGTGATGATCCGGAACGCGTACGGCGCGCTGACCGTGGTCCTGTCCGGTGGGGCCTTCGTCCTGGTGTCCTGGCTGGCCCCGGCCGGGGTGCAGGCGGCGTTCGCGTACGCGGCGGTGTGGTTCCTGCTGCTGGGCGGGGTCCGGCCGGTGTTCGAGCTGCAGGGCAAGCGGAGGCACGGCGGGGCCCCGGACTCCGACGCCGACCAGCTGTCCCGGCTGACGAACGTGCCCGCCGCGCTGTGGCTCTTCCTGTTCCACGCGGTGGCGCTGAGCTCGCTGATCGGCGGCGGACGCTGGCTGCTCGGCCTCTGAGACGACCCGGCCGCGGGGCGAGTGGGGCGGCGGGCAACAACTAAAGTAAGGGCCATGACCCAGACCCCCGCGCCTCCCGCCCTCTGGCCCGCCCCGCTCGCGGACGGCGCCGTACGTGCCACCGTCACCGTGCCGGGGTCGAAGTCGGTGACCAACCGCGCCCTGGTGCTGGCCGCGCTGGCCGCCGAGCCGGGCTGGGTGCGCCGCCCGCTCCGCTCCCGCGACTCCCAGCTGATGTCGGACGCGCTGCGCGCGATGGGCGTGGGCATCGAGGAGACCGTCTCGTCCAGCTCCGGGGCGGGCGCCGGGTCCGGCGAGGCCTGGCGGGTCATCCCGGCCGCGCTGCACGGCCCGGCCACCGTGGACGTCGGCAATGCCGGAACGGTGATGCGCTTCCTTCCGCCGGTGGCCACCCTTGCCGCCGGTGACATCCGGTTCGACGGCGACCCCCGTTCGTACGAGCGTCCGCTCGGCCAGGTCATCACCGCGCTGCGGACCCTCGGCGCCCGGATCGACGACGACGGCCGCGGCGCGCTGCCGATGACCGTGCACGGCGGCGGTGCCCTGGAGGGCGGCACGGTCGAGATCGACGCTTCCAACTCCTCCCAGTTCGTCTCCGCGCTGCTGCTCTCCGCCCCGCGTTTCAACCAGGGCGTCGAGGTGCGGCACGTGGGCGGCAACCTGCCCTCGCTGCCGCACATCCGGATGACGGTGGAGATGCTGCGGGCCGCCGGCGCCCAGGTGGACACCCCGGAAGCGGGCGGCGAGAAGGACGTGTGGCGGGTGGCGCCGGGTGCGCTGCTGGGCCGCGACATGGTGGTCGAGCCCGACCTGTCGAACGCGCAGCCGTTCCTGGCCGCCGCGATGATCACCGGCGGTACGGTCACCATCCCGGACTGGCCGCGCCGGACCACACAGCCGGGTGACGAACTGCGCCGGATCTTCACCGAGATGGGCGGTTCCTGCGAGCTGACCGACGCGGGTCTGGTGTTCACCGGCACCGGCGCGATCCACGGCATCGACGTGGACCTCAGCGAGGTCGGCGAGCTGACCCCGGGCATCGCGGCGGTGGCTGCGCTGGCCGACTCCCCGTCCACCCTGCGCGGGGTCGCCCACCTGCGGCTGCACGAGACGGACCGGCTGGCGGCCCTCACCAAGGAGATCAACGAGCTCGGCGGCGACGTCACCGAGACGGCGGACGGCCTGCACATCCGGCCGCGGAAGCTGCACGGCGGGATCTTCCACACCTACGACGACCACCGGATGGCCACCGCGGGCGCGGTGATCGGTCTGGCGGTGCCGGGCGTGCAGATCGAGAACGTGGCCACCACGGCGAAGACCCTGCCGGACTTCCCGCAGATGTGGGCGGACATGCTCTCGGGAGCCGGGGAGTAGCGCCATGCGCCGGTACGGGAAGCACACCGACGAGGACGACATCCGGGCCCGCCCCAACCCCAAGGGCAACCGGCCCCGGACGAACATCCGGCCCAAGCACGAGGACGCGGCCGAGGGGTTCGTCCTCACGGTCGACCGCGGCCGGCTGACCTGCCTGGTCGACGACCGCCGGGTGACCGCCATGAAGGCCCGCGAGCTGGGCCGGAAGGCGGCGGTCGTGGGCGACCGGGTGTCGCTGGTCGGCGACCTGTCCGGCAAGAAGGACACCCTGGCGCGGATCGTCCGGATCCAGGAGCGCTCGTCGGTGCTGCGGCGGACCGCGGACGACGACGACCCGTTCGAGCGGGTGGTCGTCGCCAACGCCGACCAGCTGGCCATCGTGACGGCGCTGGCCGATCCGGAGCCGCGGCCCCGGATGATCGACCGCTGTCTGGTGGCGGCGTACGACGCCGGACTGGAGCCGCTGCTGGTGCTGACCAAGTCGGACCTGGCGCCGGCCGACAAGCTGCTGGAGACGTACTCCACGCTGGGTCTGGACTTCGTGGTGGTCAACCGCGACGAGCTGGAGAACGGGGACGCGGCGGACCGGGTGCGGGAGCGCCTGGCGGGCCGGATCACCGCTTTCGTGGGCCACTCCGGCGTCGGCAAGACCACGCTGGTGAACTCGCTGGTGGCGGCCGACCGGCGGCGGGCCACCGGCCGCGTCAACGCGGTCACCGGCCGGGGGCGGCACACCACCACCTCTGCGCTGGCCCTGCCGCTCCCGGGGGAGGACGGCTGGGTGATCGACACCCCGGGCGTGCGCTCCTTCGGCCTGCACCACGTGGATCCGTCCCGGGTGATCCTGGCCTTCCCCGACCTGGTGGACGGTACGGAGGGCTGCCCGCGGGCGTGCAGCCACGACGAGCAGGACTGCGCGCTGGACGCGTGGGTGGCCGAGGGGCACGCGGAGCCGGCCCGGCTGGACTCGCTGCGGCGGCTGCTGGCGACGCGGGAGCGGCGCGAAGGCGACTGATCCCGGGACTGCTCACCGGCACTGGCCCCGGGGACTGATCTCGGGCGCTGATCGCCGGAGCACGTTTGCCGGGCGGCATGTCTGGTAAATGCATAATCGCACCAAGTGGCGCGCGGCCGGGCCGTCCGTGTCACACGACGCGGGGAGGCATTTCGACATGGCGTGGCTGCTCGTGGTGGTCGCGGGGATCCTGGAGACCGGCTTCGCGGTCTGTCTGAAGCTGTCCCACGGCTTCACCCGGCTGTGGCCGACGATCGCCTTCGCCTGCTTCGCGCTCGGCAGCTTCGGCCTGCTCACCCTGGCACTGCGGAAGCTGGACGTGGGCCCGGCGTACGCGGTGTGGACGGGCATCGGGGCGGCCGGTACGGCGATCTACGGCATGATCTTCCTGGGCGACGTGGTCTCCGTCCTGAAGATCGTCTCGATCACCCTGGTCATCGTGGGGGTCGTCGGCCTCCAGCTCTCGGGCTCCGCCCACTGACGCCCCGCACCACTGACGCCCCGCACCACGGGCTCACCGCACCACCGGAGCCCCGTCGGCCGGGCGCGCTACCCGGAGGCCCCGAGCAGGTCACGGAACAGGTCACGGAACAAGTCCCGGGGCCGGGGCCCGTTCACCGGCGCGACCACGTACGACAGGGCCAGCCGCACCACCAGTTCGCAGTGCTCCGGCCTGGCCCCGCCCGGGCCCAGTGCGGCCACCGCCCGGTCCCGTACGGCCACGAGCAGCTCCCCCGGCCCGGCCGCGGAGCGCTGCGCCGGCAGGGCCGCCGTCCAGGCCCCGGTGAGCAGCGCCCGGACCAGCGGGCGCGCGCCGGCCGCCCGTACCGTCCAGTCCGCCACCTCGGCCAGCCGGGCCGGGGCGGGAGCGGGCCCGGCCAGCGCCCGGTCCACTCCGGCCAGGTACCACTCGGCCTCCCGCCGGACCAGGGCCCGCCCGAGCCCGGCCTTGCCGCCGAACTCGTTGTAGAGGGTCTGCCGGGACACTCCGGCCGCGGCCGCCACGTCCACCATCCGCACGGCCGGCCAGGGTCGTGCGGACACGGCCGCCCCGGCCGCCTCCAGCAAGGAATCCCGCGCTGCCGGCATCTCGCCTCCCGCCGCCCCGGCCTCCGGGCGCCTCGGTGGCGCCTCCGGCCTTCGGGACAGGGTTGACGGGGCCTGACGAGGTGTCAAGACGGCCCGTGTGGTCCGGCCCGAACGGCACCGATAATGTTCGGCCATGCCCGAGTATGACGATGACCTGCGCCTCGCCCACGCCCTCGCCGATGCCGCCGACGCGGTCACCATGGCCCGTTTCAAGGCCCTGGACCTCAAGGTGGAGACCAAGCCGGACATGACCCCGGTCAGCGAGGCCGACACCGCCACGGAGGCGGCGGTCCGCAGGCTGATCGAGGAGGCGCGGCCGCAGGACGCGATCCTCGGCGAGGAGTACGGGCTGGTGGGCGACGGCCCCCGGCGCTGGGTGGTCGACCCGATCGACGGCACCAAGAACTACGTCCGCGGGGTTCCGGTCTGGGCCACCCTGATCTCGCTGATGGAGGCCGGCGAGAACGGTGCGTTCCGTCCGGTCGTCGGCGTGGTCTCCGCGCCGGCGCTGGGCCGCCGCTGGTGGGCCACCGAGGGCGGCGGCGCGTACGCGGGCGGCAGCCTGGCCGGCGGGGCCGCCCGGCTCGGCGTATCCAAGGTGGCCTCCCTCGCCGACGCCTCGTTCGCCTACTCCTCGCTGAGCGGCTGGGAGGAGCAGGGCCGGCTGCCCGGCTTCCTGGACCTGACCCGGGCCTGCTGGCGGACCCGCGGCTACGGCGACTTCTGGCCGTACATGATGGTCGCCGAGGGCTCGCTGGACCTGTGTGCCGAGCCCGAGCTGAACCTGTGGGACATGGCCGCGATCGCGGTGGTGGTACAGGAGGCGGGCGGCAGGTTCACCAGCCTGGACGGAGTGGACGGGGTGGACGGCGGCAACGCGGCGGCTTCCAACAGGCTGCTCCACGAGACGATGCTGGCCCACCTCCGGCCGAGCGCCTGAGACACGCCCGGGGCGCGCGACCGGCCGCGCGGCCGCGTGCGGTGCGCGCCCTCTTGATGACCCTGCGTGTCCGTGGGAATCTGAGAATCCTCCGCTTGTGCGCTTGTGAATCCGTTCTCTAGGTGGACGGCTCCTCACCGGCGCTCCGCCCGAGCGGAGGGTCTTCGCCCCAGGAGGTGGCTCTCTTGCTCGTCCGTGACGCCATGAGCACCGTGATCCTCACCCTCGGACCCGCCCACACCATCCGCCAGGCCGCCGGCCTGATGTCCGGCCGGCGTGTCGGCGCGGCCGTCGTCCTCGACCCCGACCACAGCGGCATCGGCATCCTGACCGAGCGCGACATCCTCAACTCGATCGGCGCGGGGCACGACCCCGACCGGGAGACCGTCAGTGCGCACACCACCAACAACGTGGTGTTCTGCACCCCGGACGCCACCCTTCGGGAAGCCGCCGAGGCCATGGCCATCGGCGGCTTCCGGCATCTGATCGTGCTGGAGCACGGCGGCGCAGTCGGCATCGTCTCGGTCCGCGACATCATCCGCTGCTGGGTCCGCACCGGACAGGGCGCGGTCGCCGCCTAGCCCGGACGGAGGAAGCCGGGCCAGACACGGATACGACGGCGGTCCGGATCCCCCCGGGGTTCCGGACCGCCGCTCACCTCCCACGATGGACTTGATCCAAGTCACGTGGACATCCAGGTCCGCATACCGTCGGGAGTGCGTCGAGATCCAGGTGAGATTCGGCCACTGTTACCCTGGGCCGCATGAGTGACCTGCTGGAACGGCTCCGCGGACGTGGCTGGCGCATGACCGCGCAGCGGCGCGTCGTGGCCGAGGTGCTCGACGGTGACCACGTGCACCTGACGGCCGACGAAGTGCACGCGCGCGCAGTGACCAAGCTGCCCGAGATCTCCCGGGCCACGGTCTACAACACCCTGGGCGAGCTGGTGTCCCTCGGGGAGGTCCTCGAGGTCTCCACCGACCGCCGCGCCAAGCGGTACGACCCCAACGCCCACCGGCCGCACCAGCACCTGGTCTGCGCCCGCTGCGGCGCCATCCGCGACGTCCACCCGACCGGCAACCCGCTGGCCGACCTCCCGGCCTCGGAACGCTTCGGCTTCACGCTCGAGGGCGTGGAGGTCACCTACCGCGGCATCTGCCCGGCCTGCACGGGCGCCTAGCGAGCACGTTCCCGCCGCCACCGGCCGGCCCGTACGCGGGTCGGCCACCGCACACCCCGGACACGACGAAGGACCCGGATCCATCGGATCCGGGCCCTTCGTCATCAGTAGCGGGGACAGGATTTGAACCTGCGACCTCTGGGTTATGAGCCCAGCGAGCTACCGAGCTGCTCCACCCCGCGTCGGTGAACCCAACGTTACGTCAAAGCCCCCGAGCAGCGCAAATCGCTTAACGGTGAGGTGCCGCACGGCAGACTTCTACGCGGATAGCTCCTCGGCGAGCGCGTCCCGGAGCTTCGCCGCGCGTTGCGAGACCTCGGCCGGGCCCAGCTCCATGGCCCGGGCGCACCACTTCTGGCCCTCCGCGAGGTCGCCGTGCCGCGCGGCCAGCAGACCGAGCCGCAGCGCGGCCCGGCCGTGGCCGGCCACGGCCGCCCGGGTCCACCACAGCGCCGCCTCCGGCTCGCTGCCCTCCCTGGCCAGCAGCAGTCCGAGGTTGAACGCGCCGTTGCGGGAGCCGGCCTCCGCCGCCTCCCGGTACCAGCGGGCGGCGACGCCCAGCTCGCCCCGGCCCGCGGCCAGCATGCCGACCCGGACCTGGGCGCGCCGGTGGCCCTGCTCGGCGGCCCGCTCGTACCACTCCTCGCTCTCCGTCTTCGCCGCCGCGACCGGCGCGCCCAGCGCGGGCGGCTCCGGCGGCGGGGCCAGCGACTCCAGCAGCGAGGCCAGCCGGAACGCGGCCTCGGCGCTGCCGCCCCCGGCGGCACAGCGCAGGTGCCGCTCGGCGGCCCGCTCCTCCCCGTCCCGGACCAGGGCGATGCCGACCTGGAGGGCCGCGTCGGTGTGGCCGGCCGCGGCGGCCCGCTCGTACCACTTCAGCGCCGTCCGGTCGTCGTCCCGGCTGGCGAACAGGATGCCCAGGTTGAAGGCGGCGTCCACGCTGCCCGCCTCGGCCGCCTTGGAGAACCACGGCTCGGCGCCGGCCGCGTCGCCGCCCTGCAGGAGCAGGATGGCCAGCGCGTTGGCCGCCTCTCGGTGGCCCGCGTAGGCCGCGCGCCGGTAGAACTGCTCCGCCTGGGCCGTACGGTCCTGTGCGGCGCACAGCAGGGCGAGGTTGTACGCCCCGTTGTGGTCGCCGGCGTCCATCGCGGCCCGGTACCACTTCTCCGCCGTCTGGGGCTCGCCGCGCGCCGCGTGCAGCGCGCCGAGCGCGTTGGCCGCGTTGCCGTCGCCGTCCTGGGCGGCCCGGAGCCACCACGCGGCCGCGCTCTCCTCGTCCCCGGCGTCGCGCAGCAGGAAGCCCAGGGCGCAGGCCGCCCGGGCCTCGCCCTGCTTGGCGGAGGTCAGGTACCAGCGCCCGGCCTCCTTGAGCTCGCCGCGCGCCTCCAGCAGGGTGCCCAGGTGCAGGGCGGCCCGGCGGTGGCCGCGGGCGGCGGCCTGCCGGTACCACTGCTCGGCCTCGGTGCGCTCGCGGGCGCGCAGGATCCGCGCCAGCCGGTAGGCGGCCTCGCGGTGTCCCTGCTCCGCGGCCTGCCGGTACCAGCGCTCGGCGCCGTCGTGGCCGCGGTGCTCCAGTACGTCGGCCAGAGCGTACGCACCGAGCGCGTGGCCGGATTCGGCTGCCTGCCGCAGCCAGTACTCGGCGGCCGGCTCGTCGCCGCGCTCGCGGTAGTGCCGGCCGAGGGCGTGCGCGGCGGGGGCCGACCCGGCGACGGCGGCGACCCGCCACCAGCCGGCGGCGTCCTCGGGGTAGCCGCGCTGGAGCAGCAGGACGCCCAGGTTGTTGGCGGCGGCGCGGTCACCGGCGGCGGTGGCCCCGCGCAGGTAGGGCTCGGCGCCGTCGAGGTCTCCGCGGCGCAGCAGGAGCGCGCCGAGCACGCTCATGGCGCCCGGGTCCCCCTTGTCGGCGGGGCCCCGGTGCCGGGCCTCCAGCTCGACGTCGCTCGAGGCCTCGGTCTCGGTCTCGGTCTCGGCGAGCGCGTCGGCCGTGGTCACCGCAGTGGTCAGTGCGGTCCCCTTGCCGTCCTCCGCCGGGTGTGCCACCCCGGCCGCCGCCGTGCCCTCTTCGGTCTCCGTCCGCACAAACCGCCCTGTCTCCAGCAGAGTTGACCTGTCCCCCATAAATCCCATCGTCGCATCACCTGCTACCCGCGTACACCTGGTATGTCGCAGCCAGTGAGGTCACTTCAGCGTTTTGTCGACATGCCCACAGTTGGACAAGTCAAACACGTGCATCCTCCAACTCACCCCCGTGAACACGCGGATGAGGCCGGATGTACATGGATGTACACGACGAAGGCCCGGATCCCATGGATCCGGGCCTTCATCTTCAGTAGCGGGGACAGGATTTGAACCTGCGACCTCTGGGTTATGAGCCCAGCGAGCTACCGAGCTGCTCCACCCCGCGTCGGTGAAACAACAGTACCACGACACGGAAGGGACTCCGGACGGCGGGCCCCGGCGACGGGGCCCGCCGTCGGGCTCAGCCTCCCGTACCGGGCGTCGTCTGGAGCTTGGCCTCCGCGTCGATCGCCCGCTGCAGCGCCGCCTTCAGCTCGTCCTGGGCCTTGCCGTAGGCCGCCCAGTCGCCGTCCTGCCGCGCCTTGTCGGCTGCCTCGATCGCCTTCTTCGCGTCGTCCAGGGCCGCCTTGACCGTCGGGTTCTGCGGGGTGGTGGCCGGCGGCTTCTGCGTGCCGTCGCCCGGCCGGGTCTCCGGCGGGACCGGCACGGTCGGCGCCTGCGCCCCGAAGACCACGTTCAGCGCCTCCCCCAGCGTGTTCTCGAAGGCGGTCTGCTCCCCGTAGGTGACCAGGACCTTCTTCAGCAGCGGGTACTTGAGGCCGCCGCCGCGGACGTACACCGGCTCGACGTAGAGCATGCCCTTGTCGAGCGGCACCGCGAGGAGGTTGCCGTACTCCACCTGCGAGTCGCCCCGGCTCAGGATGTTGATCTCCTGGGCGATCTCCGGCTTGGAGTTGAACCGCGCCTGCACCAGCTTGGGGCCGTCCACCGGGTTGGCGGTGGGCAGCTTCAGCAGTCTGATCTTGCCGTAGTCGGGGGTGCCCGGGTCGGCGTTGACCGCCATGAAGGCGCTCAGGTTGTCACGTCCGTTCGGCGTGAACGTCGTGGTGAGCGAGAAGACCTGGTTCGGCTCCTTCTGGCCCGGCATCTTCAGGGAGAGGTAGTACGGCGGGACCGCGTTCCCCTCCTTGTTGGTCGGGTCGTCCGGGACCGCCCAGACCTCGCTGCCGCTGAGGAAGGTCTGCGGGTCGGTGACGTGGTAGCGGGTGAGGAGCTCGCGCTGCACCTTGAAGAGGTCCTGCGGGTACCGCAGGTGCTCCATCAGGGCCGGCGGGATGTCCTTCTTGTCCTTGACCGTCTTGGGGAACGCCTTCATCCAGGTCTTGAGGACCGGGTCCTGGGTGTCCCACTGGTACAGCTTCACCGTGCCGTCGTACGCGTCGACGGTGGCCTTCACCGAGTTGCGGATGTAGTTGACCTGGTTCTCCTGCGCGACGACCGCGCGCTGGGAGTCGGTCAGCGAGTCCGCCGTGGTGTCGCCCAGCGTGGTGCGCGAGGCGTAGGGGTAGCCGTTGGTCGTGGTGTAGGCGTCCACGATCCACTGGATCCGGTTGTTGATCACGGCCGGGTAGGCCGCGCCGTCGATGGTCAGCCAGGGGGCGACGGCCTCGACCCGCTCCTTGGGCGTCCGGTTGTAGAGGATCTTCGAACCCTCGCCGATCGCGCCCGAGTAGAGGATCTGCGGCTCGCTGAAGGCCAGGGCGTACGCGGCCCGGTTGAGCGGGTTGCCCAGGCTCACCCCGCTGTCGCCCTTGTAGGTGGTCTCCTTCTCGCCCTTGTCGTCGGCGTAGTCGAGCTCCTTCTGCGGGCCTCCGACGATGGAGTACTGCTTGGTCTGCTCGCCGTAGTAGATCTCCTGCTTGTACGTGCCCAGGTCGCCCTTGGCCGGGAGTCCGGACTCGGTGAACACGGGCTCGCCGTTGGAGGTGACCTCGGTGCCCTTGGCCGCGACCACGCCGTAACCGTGCGTGTAGCGGAAGTGGTCGTTGATCCAGTTGTTCTTCGGGATGCCCGCGAGGTTGAGCTCGCGGAGGCCGATCACCGTGTCCTGGCCCTTGTACCGGTCCACCGCGAGGGTGGACGGGAAGCCGTAGTAGCCCTTGTTCTGCTGGAGCTGCTGGAAGGCCGGGGAGACGATGTTCGGGTCGAGCAGCCGGACGCTGGCCGTGGTGTCGGCCTCCTGGCGGAGCTTGGCCTTGTCCGCCTTGCTGTCCGGGATGCCCGAGTACGGCTGCACCTCCGACTGGTCGATGCCGTACGCGTCGCGCGTCGCCTTGATGTTCTTCTCGACGTACGGCGACTCCTTGGCCTGCTCGTTCGGCTGGACCTGGAACTTCTGCACGATCGCCGGGTACAGCCCGCCGATCAGGATCGCGGAGAGCACCATCAGGCCGAAGCCGATCACCGGCAGCTGCCAGGTGCGGCGCCACAGCGTCGCGAAGAACAGCGCGGCGCAGATCGCGGCGATGCAGAAGAGGATGGTCTTGGCCGGCAGGTAGGCGTTGGCGTCCACGTACCGCAGGCCGGTCCAGTTGTCGGAGGCCTTGAAGTCGCTGGACTTCACGGCGAGGCCGTACCGGTCCAGCCAGTACGCGACCGCCTTGAGCGAGACGAACAGGCCGAGCAGCACCGACAGGTGGCCGGTGGCCGCGGCGGTGGCCCGGGCGCCCGGGCTGGTCACGCGCAGGCCGCCGTACAGGTAGTGCACGACGGCGGCGGCGATCAGCGAGAGCACGACGGCGGCGAAGCCGAAGCCCAGCAGGAAGCGGTACCAGGGCAGGTCGAAGGCGTAGAACGACACGTCCAGGTTGAACTGGGGGTCCTTCTTCCCGAACGGGACGCCGTTGACGTACATCAGCCAGGTCTTCCACTGGCCGGCCGCGGAGGCGCCCGCGATCAGCCCGACCAGGACGGAGATGCCCAGGAGCAGCCACCGCTTGTACGGGGCGATGCTCATCCGGTAGCGGTCCAGGCTCTGCTGCTCCATGGACATCGCGGCCAGCGGCGGCCGGAGCCGGTGCGCCAGCCAGATGTTCAGCCCGACCGCGCCCGCCATCAGGAGGCCGAAGACGGCGAACAAGCCGATCTTGGTCCACAGGGTGGTCGTGAAGACCGTCGAGTAGTCCACCGAGCGGTACCAGAGCCAGTCGGTCCAGAAGCCCGCGAACATGATGAAGAGCATGGCCAGGACGGCCAGAACGCCCAGGGTCATGAGGAGAGTGCGGGCACGCCGGGACGGGCGGCCGACTCTGATCCGTGGCCCGGAAGGGCCTCCGCCGCGGTCCGGCATCTGGAAAGCCAAGGTGCGCACCTCGAAAGTCGCGTGTGTCGTGTCGGGGCCCCTGATGGTAGGGCCCACTCTTGCAACTTACTGAGGGTTCGGTCAGTTCCCGGTATGGGGCCTGAAGGAGGCAGGATGTTTCCATGTCCAACGATTCACCCTCCTCCGGGGGCGCACCCATGGCGGCCAGCCCGCTGACCCGCGCCTGCCTGGAAATCGACGAATACGCCTCCGGCCTCGGCTGGGACCAGCCGGCCCGCCTGTTCGCCCTGGTCGACACCGCCCGGCTGCGGTCCTCGGAGCCCCGGCTGGCCTCCCAGCTGGGGCTCGACACCGACGACGCCGGCAAGACCCAGCTCACCCCGATCGAACAGGACGAGCTTCCGGCCGGGACACCCCTGGACAAGTTCCTGGGGACCGTCGCCTGGCCCGACGCGGTGGCGGGCTGCGCGCTCACCGTGGAGCGGCTGATGCTGCCGCCGTCCGCGGAGGCCACCGTGCCCTCCGGCATGAACGAGAAGCAGCTGGCGAAGTGGGTGGCCGCGCATCCGGAGCGGCAGGAGGTCCGGCTGACCGTGGCCGTGCTGCGGGACGGCTCGCGCGAGTCGGCCGTACGGCTGCGGGAGAAGGACTCGGCGAACGAGGTCCTGACCGGGGCAGGGCTGGTGCCGGGCCTGGCCGAGGCCCTGGCGGCGACCTTCGTCTGAGCGGTCGGGCCGTCCCCCGGCGGGCCCGGGGGCTCGGGGGCTCCGGGACCCCGGGGGCGGTTGGGCGGCCGTCGGCCGCCCGGGGGGTCCGCCCGTCCTCCTGCCGTCCTGCCGCCGCGCTACTTCGCGGTGCAGGCGGGCAGGCCGGCCGTGTCGCCCTTGCTGATCTTCTCCAGCGCCTTGTAGGCGTCGTCGATGGTGTTCACCTTGACCAGGGTGAGGCCGTCGGGGACCTGCTTCACGGCGGAGGCGCAGTTGTCGGCCGGGGTCAGGAAGTACTGGGCGCCGGCCTCCCGGGCGCCGATGGTCTTCATCTGGATGCCGCCGATGGGGCCGACCTTGCCCTCGTCGTCGATGGTGCCCGTGCCCGCGACGAACTTCCCGCCGGTCAGGTCCTGCGGGGTCAGCTTGTCGATGATGCCCAGGGCGAACATCAGGCCGGCGCTGGGGCCGCCGACGTCGGCGAGCTTGATGTCGATGCTGAACGGGAAGGTGTGGTCGGTCTCGGCGCGGATGCCGACGATGGCGTGGCCGTCGCCCTCGGCAGCGGCGGTGGTGATGACCACCTTCTCGCCGCCCTGGGGCTCCTTGCCGGCCTTCTCCGCGGCGGCGGCCTCCTTGGCCGGGATGATCGTGAACTCGACCTTCTCGCCGGCCTTGTGCTTGGTGACCAGCTCGGCCACGTCACCGGGGGCCTTCACGGCGACGCCGTCCACGGCCTTGACCACATCTCCGGCGTGCAGCTTGCCCTCGGCCGGGCTGTCCTTGACCACGGTGAAGACGGCCACGCGGGCGGTGACCGGGATGCCCAGTTGCTTGAGGGCCGCGACCTTGGCGCTCTCCTGCGACTGGCTGAATTCCTCGGCGTTCTCCTGCGTGGACTGCTCTTCCGTCTTGCCGTTCGGGTAGAGGTTCTCGTGCGGGACGACGATGTTGTCGTCCGCCAGCCAGCCGTACACCGCTTCCAGCAGGCTCATGTCGTAGTCCGCGCCGGTGACCCGGACCGTGGTCATGTTGAGGTGGCCGGTGGTCGGGTAGGTCTTGCGTCCCGAGATCTGCAGGACCGCCTCGCCCCCGTGCTCGCCCAGCGTGTTCACCGTCGGGCCCGGGCTCATCTCGGAGTACGGGACCTTGATGAAGACCCACGCGCAGAGCAGCGCGAACAGCATCAGCGTGGAGGCGAGCATCGTCGCAGTGCGGCGTGGCATGGAACGACAGTACGGGAAGCGCCGTGGGCGCGACCCCCGGGGCCGGTCCGTACGGGGCTGCACGGAGCGGTGCGCGGCCCGTCAGGCGGACGCGGAGTCGGAGACGGGCGCCGCCGCACCCGCCGCGCCGGCCCCGGCCCTGTCCCGCTCGGCCCGGTCCATGGCCTCGCGGAACCGCGCGTAGCCCGCGAGCTCGGATATGTCACCGGCCGTACGGTCACGAGCCGCCCAGCGGCCCCAGATGGCCGCGCCTATCGCGGCGACCAGCGGAATCAGCAACCACGCCAGTGACGCCATTCCGAGCCTCCCTACCCCGAGATCGAGCTGTTGGTGTCTGCAACGCTCGGGCCCGGGGCCGGGTTACGCAAATCGAGGGCGTGTTGCGCGTCCGAACGGGCGACCGGACGGTCCGTTCAGCAGGCTCCGACCCATTCCTCGGTGCCGTCGGAGAAGGTCTGGTGCTTCCAGATCGGAACCTCGTGCTTGAGGTCGTCGATCAGCATCCGGCAGGCCTCGAAGGCCTCCCCGCGGTGCGGGCAGGAGACCGCCACGATGACGGCCAGGTCGCCCACGTTGAGGTCGCCGACGCGGTGCACGGCCGCCAGGGCGCGGACGGGGTACTTGGCCACGACCCGCTCCGCCACGCGGCGGATCTCCGCCTCCGCGGTGGGGTGGCAGGAGTAGCCGAGCGCGTCGACGTCGGCCCCTCCGTCGTGGTTGCGCACCGTGCCGACGAACAGGGTGGTCCCGCCCGTCGAGTCATCGCCCACGGCCCGGAAGACTTCGTCGAGCGAGAGCGGGGTCTCACGGATCTCGACGAGCCGGATGGGGTCCGCGGCGGCTTGCTCGCCGGGGTGATCGAAATGCGGTGCCATAACCTCCATCGTGCCCTACACCGCGGACGCGGCGGAATACCCCGATCACCCGTCCGGAGCCCCCTGGATTGGGAGCCTCCTACAGCGAAAACCGGCCTGACCGGGCGATGCCATGCGGGCAGGCGCCTCGCCCCCGCCCCGGTGCGGGCAGGCGTCCTCTCTCCCTCCCCGGTGTGGGCACGCGTCCCGTGGGGCGGGACGGGTGGGCACACCGGCACGGCCCCGCACGGGGGCCTGGGGGTCCGTCCCCGCCCCCGCGATGGGCTCGCGGAGCCCCGCCGGCGCCTGAGGTGTTCGGGATGGTCCGCACGGACGGAGTCCGGGGAGGGCTGGGTGGGGATCCCGGCCGCGCCGGGACGCGCGAGGGCACCGGAGGGCCCGCGTCCCGGCGGGGCTCCGGCTCCGGCGGAGCCGGCCCTCGCGGGGCGGTCCGGCCGCGCCGGCCGACGTACGGCTAGATCCCGCGGCGGCGGCGCGCCCGGCGGACCACCGCGGCCGCGCCGAGCAGGGCGACCGTCGCTCCGGCCGCCCCCGCCGCGGTCGCGTCCTTGCGCCCGAGCCGGCGCCCGGCCACCGTGTGCCGTCCCGACACCTCCTGCAGGAGCTCGGCCAGCACCTCCTCGTTCGTCCAGCGCGGCCGCCACCCCGCCGCGTGCAGCCGGCTGACGCTGACCACCCACGGGTGCATGGTGTAGGCGAGGTCCCCGGCCGGGGACGGCGTCAGGCCGATCCGGTGCAGCCGGGCCGCGGCCCCCAGGGCCACCGCGGAGGGGAGCTCCATGCGGCGGATGCCGCTCAGCTCCTCCACCTCCTCCTGCTCCAGCCAGCCCTCGCAGCCCACCGCGAGCTCGCCCTCGACCTTCTCCAGCGCCGCGTACTCCAGCGCCGACACCAGGTCCTCGACGTGGCAGAACTGCCACATCGGCCGGGACCCGGCGACCACCAGCAGCCGCGGCGACTCGAAGTAACGGGTCAGGGCGGTGTCGGTGCCGCCGACCAGGACGGCCGGGCGGACCACGGTCACGTTCAGTCCGGGGTGCGCGCGGGGGGCGCGGCGGCCGAGGCGTTCGATCTCCAGCAGGTCGCCGACGCCCGTCGCCTCCGCCGTGGCCCTCAGCTCGGAGTCCTCCGACAGCGGCACGTCGTTGTCCGGCAGCGCCCCGTAGACCATCGCGGAGGTGCACAGCACCACCCGCCGTACGCCGGCCGCCGCCGCGGCGGTCAGCACGGTCTGGGTACCGCGCACGTTGTACGCCGTACGGGCCGCCGGGTCGGTCTCCAGGTCCAGGTCGAGCGCGAGGTGGACCACCACGTCGGCGCCCCGGAGCTTGTCGGCGATCGCCGGGTCCCGGACGTCCAGGACGTGCCACTGGGCCGTGGCGCAGTCGCCGCGCCGCTCGTCGATCGCCACGACCTGCTTGACCTCGTCCGAGGCCGCGAGCCGGGCCACCAGCGCGGCGCCGACGCCTCCGGCGGCGCCGGTGACGGCGACGACGGGACCGCGCACGGCCTGGTTTCGCGGCCGGCGAACGCCGTCGGCGGCCTCGGACACGGCATCGGCCCGGGCGGCGTCAGCGGCCTGTCCGTGCCGTTCTTCGCCGTCCTGCGGCGCTCGAACCTGCGGATCTGGGGAACTCACCGGGCGTCTCCAGCGGTTGTCTTCAGTAGGTAGGCGTCCTGACGCGTACCTACCAGGTGACGTCCATCCTGCCGCAGCCCGGGAGCCGGCGGAGCACCGAGCCCGGAAGCGGGTGTGGTGTCTACGCTGGGGGTGTTGTCGGGACCATTGCCCGCCGGCGTGTGCCGGCGGCCCTACGAGCCGAGGAAACCCGTGAGTGACACCCCATTCGGATTCGGCCTTCCGCCGGAGGAGCCGGAGGACGGCGACGAGGGCAAGAAGAAGGGCGCGCCCAATCCGTTCGGGTTCGGCGGGGCCGGCATGCCGGGCGGCACGGACAATCCGTTCGCCGCGATGTTCGGCGCCATGAACCCGAACGACCTGGGGGCCGCGTTCCAGCAGCTGGGGCAGATGCTCAGCTACGAGGGCGGCCCGGTGAACTGGGACATGGCCAAGGACGTGGCCCGGCGGACGGTGTCCGCGGGCACGGCCGACGGCGTCAAGGACCGCAGCGTCGGCATCGCCGAGAAGGCAGCCGTCGAGGAGGCCCTGCGGCTGGCAGACCTGTGGCTGGACGGCGTGACCTCGCTGCCGTCCGGCGCCGGCACGGCGGTGGCGTGGAGCCGCGCCGAGTGGGTCGAGGCGACCCTGCCGGTGTGGAAGGAGCTCGTCGACCCGGTCGCCGAGCGGGTCGGCGCGGCCATGGGGCAGGTGCTGCCCGAGGAGATGCAGGCGATGGCGGGCCCGCTGCTCGGCATGATGCGCTCCATGGGCGGGGCCATGTTCGGTCAGCAGATCGGCCAGGCCGTGGGCGTGCTCGCGGGCGAGGTCGTCGGCTCCACCGATGTGGGCCTGCCGCTGGGCCCGGCCGGGAAGGCCGCCCTGCTCCCGCTGAACATCGAGGCGTTCGGCAAGGACCTGGGCATCGGGTCCGACGAGGTCCGGCTCTACCTGGCGCTGCGCGAGGCGGCGCACGCCCGGCTGTTCGCCCACGTGCCGTGGCTGCGGTCGCACCTGTTCGGTGCGGTCGAGGGCTACGCGCGCGGGATCAAGGTGGACACCTCGAAGCTGGAGGACGTGGTCGGGCAGCTCGACCCGACGAACCCGGAGCAGCTGCAGGAAGCACTGCAGGGCGGCATGTTCCAGCCGCAGGACACCCCGGAGCAGAAGGCCGCGCTGGCCCGGCTGGAGACGGCGCTCGCGCTGGTCGAGGGCTGGGTGGACGCGGTGGTGCACGAGGCCGCGAAGCCCCGGCTGACCTCGGCTGACGCGCTGCGCGAGATGCTGCGCCGGCGTCGTGCCACGGGTGGTCCGGCGGAGCAGACCTTCGCCACGCTGATCGGGCTGGAGCTGCGGCCGCGCCGGCTGCGGGACGCCTCGCGGCTGTGGGCCTCGCTCACCGACGCGCGCGGGATGGACGGCCGGGACGGGCTGTGGGAGCACCCGGACATGCTGCCGACCGCTTCCGACCTGGACGACCCGGACGGATTCGTGCACCGCGAGCAGATCGACTTCTCGGAGATCGACAAGATGCTCGGCGAGGCCGCGCAGAAGCGGGACGCCCAGGACGAGGGCGGCAAGGACGGCGACGAGGGCAAGGGCGACGGCGCGAAGTGAGCCTGCACGAGGACGCGGTGCTGGTGCTGAAGGGGTACGAGCACCAGCACGGGCTGAGGGACGTGTACCTGGAGCACCTGGCGGCGCACCCGGACGGGGTCTACAAGCCCTGTGAGGCGGGGCACGTCACGGGCAGCGCGCTGGTGGTCGACCCCTCGCGCGGGCGGGTGCTGCTGACCCTGCACAAGAAGCTGGGCATGTGGCTGCAGATGGGCGGGCACTGCGAGCCCGGTGACGCGACGCTCGCGGACGTGGCGCTGCGCGAGGCCCGCGAGGAGTCCGGGATCGCTTCCGGGTTGGCGCTGCTGCCGGGCGGACCTGTGCGGCTGGACCGGCATCCGATCCCGGCGCCCTGCAACTGGCACCTGGACGTGCAGTACGCGGCACTGGCGCCGGCCGAGGCGGTCGCGGAGATCAGCGAGGAGTCGCTGGACCTGCGCTGGTTCGCGTACGACGAGGTGGCGGACGTGGCCGATGCGTCGGTGGTCCGGCTGCTGGAGGCGACCCGGGCCCGGCTCTGACGACGGGACGGACGGGCGCGATGGACGGGAGGGCGGTCCGGCAGCAGGCTGCCGGACCGCCCTCCCGTTCGCGGTGTTGGTGTGCGCGGGCCGTCAGGCGCGGCTGCCGCCGAGGGAGTTGCCGCGCATGCCGAAGCCGAGCATGCCGCCGCGCAGGTGCGTCGGCGGGAGCAGCTCGCTGGGCTGGACCAGGACGTGGCCGGTGCCCTGGAACTGCATCTCCCAGCCCTCGCCGGTGGCGCCGCGGCGGCGCCAGACCCCGGAGGTGGAGGTGGGGGCCTGCAGCTGGGTGCGCAGGGAGGTGGACCAGGCGATGACGGCGTCGGCGTCCGCGCAGATGTTCTTGCCCGGGCCGACCTCCAGCACCAGCGGCTCACCGGAGGTGAGCAGGGCGACCTGGCCGGCTCCGCTGAGCTCGAGGTTGTAGGCGCCGGCCGAGGCGATCTCGACGGCGCTGTCGATGGCGACGATGCCCACGCCGAGGGTGGAGTCGAAGGCGAGGACGTACTTGCTGTCGACGGTCAGGCCGCGGCCGACCTCCATGATGTGGATGTGCTGGGCGAAGTTGGCCAGGTAGACCTGGCCGTTGCCCTTGCACTTCATCAGTTCGATGCCCTCGCCGGTCATCTGCCGGACGTTGCGCCAGCTGTTGTTGCGGTACTGGCTCTGGAAGTCGACCTGGCCCTCGAAGGCGACCATGGCGCCCTGACGGGCGAGGACCGATCCGCTGCCCTGGTTGATGTCGACCTTGAGCAGCTGCGGGTTCTGCAGGGTGTAGCGGCCGGTGGACTGCACCGGGACGTGCGCGAAAAGTGTGCTGTGCATGGTGGCTCGGTGCTCCTCTCAGCCCCGGATCTTGAAACGGTCGCCGGTGTCCTCGCTGGGCTGGACGATCACGAAGCCCTGGCCCTTGAAGCCGATCTGCAGCGCTTCGCCGCTGCCCCGGCCGATCAGCGCGCTCGCCTTGACGGTGCGCTTGGCCTTGAGGTCGAGGCCGGTGGTCCAGCCGATCAGCGCGTCCGGGTCGACGTAGGTCTCGCGCTCGGCGCAGTTCAGGACGGTGGGGAGGCCGCGGCTGACCAGGGCGACCCAGCCGGTGCCCCGGATCACCAGGTTGGTGAGGCCGGAGCCGGACAGCTTGGCCAGGCCCTTGACCGGCTCGATGGCGAGCTGGAGGGTCGCGTCGCAGGCCAGCAGGGTGGCCCCGTTGACGGAGAGCGCCTCGTCGGCGAGGTGGACGACGAGGACGTCCGCGCCGTAGTCGGCGAGGAAGAGGTCACCGTCGCCCCGGCAGAGCATCAGCTTGCCGCCCTCGCCGGTGACCATTTCCTCGGCCGAGCGGCGCAGACTCGCGGGTGCCGCGTCGAACTGCACGTAGCCGTCGTAGGCGATCATCGAGCCGGCCTTGGCGATCAGATCGTGACCGGTGGCCATGGTGACCTTGAGGGTCTTGGCGTTGTGGACGGCCATCCGGACGCCGGTGGCTGCGGCGCGGTGGGCGCCGAGGGTCTGTGTGTCCATGACTGCCTCACACCTCGAAGGGCTGTACGACGACGAAGTTGCCGGGGGCGCCGCGGAACTGGAGGTTGACGGCCTCTCCGCCGCGGCTGGCGTACCCGGAGCGGCGCAGCCGCAGGGCGGTGGTGGTGACCGCCTGGGCCCCGGCCGACCAGGCGATGACGGCGTTGCCGTCGACATAGGTGGCGGGGCCGACGGGGAGGACCACCGGGGTGCCGCGGGTCTTGACGACCACGGCTCCGGTGCCGGAGAAGAGCATCGAGAACAGGCCGCCGCCGGGCAGGCCGGCGCCCTCGATGCGGCGGACCTCGGTGCTCAGCGACTCGTCGAAGGCGAGGACGCCCTGGGCGCTGGTGTAGAGCTGGTCGGTGCCTTCCAGGCGGATGACGAAGAGGCGGCTGGCCTCGTCGGCGAGGAAGACCTCTCCGTCGCCGGAGCAGCGCATCAGCGACATGCCCTGGCCGGTCAGCTGTCCGGTGAGCTTGCCGAGGAGGCCGGAGCCCTTGTGGGCGAAGTCGATGTCGCCCTGGTAGGCGACCATGCTGCCCTGTCTGGCGAGGATGGCCTGGTTCTTGGTGAGGGTGACGCGGACCTGCTGGGGGTTCTGCTCGGTCCAGCGGTCGCCGACGGCCACCTCTGCGTACTTGGTGAGGACCACGCGCAGGCCGGCCTCCGGCGGGACCGGGGCGGCGGCCTGGACCCCGCCGAACGGCGGCGGGACGGCTGCACCGGGCGGCGGCACGGCCCCGAAGGGCGGGGCCACCGCGGCGGGCGCGGCCGGGGCCACGGGCGCTGCCGGGGGAGGCGGCGCGGCCGGTGCCGGCACGGCGCCGAACGGCGGCGGGGAGCCGAAGGCCGCGGTCTGCGGAGTCGGGGTGCTGAAGTCCGGGGCGGGCACGGCGGACGGAGCGGGTGCGGGCGCGGGCGCCGGTACGGGAGCCGCCGGGGCGGGGGCGGCGAGCGTCGGTGCCGCCGGGGCCGCGGGAGCGGATGGGGCTGCGAAGGCCGGAGGTGCGAAGGCGGGGGTCGTGGCGGCGGGCTGCGCGGCGGCGGGCTCGGCCTGCCGCTCCTCTGCGACCTCGCCGCCGAAGTTCTGCAGCAGGGCGGCCAGACCGCCGTCGAAACCCTGGCCGACGGCGGCGAAGCGCCAGACGTCCTTCAGGTAGAAGTCACCGAGCATGACCGCACGCTCGGTGCTGAACTCCGCGCCGGTGAAGGAGTACCGGACGACCTCCTCCCCACCCGCGACGACCCGGATGTATCCGGGTCCGACCTGCGACATCGTGCCGTCGCCGTCGATGGTGGCGGTGAAGGACAGCTTGTGGACGGCCGCCGGGATCCGGTCCAGGGTGATCCTGAAGGACTCGGTGTCCCCGGCCTGCGGGCCGAGCTGCTGGATGGACTCCTCGGGCGACTTCGGCTGGTTGTAGAAGACGAAGTACCGGTCGTCGGAGAGCCGTTCGTCCGCGTCGAGCCCGAAGCAGCTGATGTCGAAGGTCAGCCCCGGGGCGGAGATCTGGACGCCCACGTACAGATCCGTGCCCGCTGTCAGGTCACTGACCTTGGCCTTGTGGCCGCGTTGGAATTCCCTGGCCATGCGCTGTGACCGTCCCCCATCCGAAGGTGTTTGCGTTTCGTCAGGCTATCCGCACCCGGCCGGATCCGGCCAAGCCCTGTGGATGACCGGTTGTCACTCCTCGCGCGGTGCGGGCACCTTCGGCAGCCGTTCCGCCGCCGCCACGCCCTCCAGGTAACCGCGTGCCCGCTCGGTCCGCGGGTAGGCCTCCAGCAGCTGCCAGAACCGCGGGCCGTGGCCCGGCACCAGCAAGTGGGCGAGCTCGTGCAGCAGCACGTAGTCGACCACGTACTCCGGCATCCCCTGGAGCCGGTGGGACAGCCGGATGCTGCCCTCGGCCGGGGTGCAGGAGCCCCAGCGGGTGTTCTGGTTGGTGACCCAGCGCACGGAGCGGGGGCGGGCGCGGCCCTGGAAGTACTGCTCGGAGAGACGTCCGGCGCGCTCGAACAGTTCCGTGTCCCCGAGGGTGCGGCGGCTCTCCTGCGCGGCGAGTTTGTCGAGCATCACGCCCACCCAGCGCCGCTCCTCGGCCTCGGACATCCGGGCAGGGATGAGCACGACCGTGCGGTCGCCCTCACGGTAGGCGGACACGGTCCTGCGGCGGCGCGCGCTCCGGCGGACTTCGACGGGGCAGTGGGGAGGCTCGGCGGACACGCCCCCGACGGTACCTGCCGACAGCGGCAGACGTCCCGTCATCTCGTATGACGAATAGGTGGGGCTGTGGATAACTCCTCACGGGCGTCGGCCGGGGTGGGCATGCTGCGGTCATCGGGCAGGACGAGGAGCCTGCCGGGACCGGGTGAACGGACGGCGTGAGGGGGAAGGCGATGCATCCGAAGGTGAAGCCCGCGCTGGCGAGGGCGTGGCGGGATCTGCAGACCGTGCAGTTCGGGGTGACTCCGGCGCATGCGGTGGTGTTCGGCCCGCTGGACACGGCGACGGGGACGCTGATCGACCGGATCGACGGCACCCGGGGCATGGAACTGCTGCGGGCGGAGGCCGTGGCGCTGGGACTGCCCGACGGCCGGGCGGACGAGCTGGTCCGCGGGCTCGCGGGAGCCGGGCTGATCGACGACGCCGGCGCCGGGGATCCGGCCGCGCAGGCGTTGCGGCGCGGGGCCCCGGAACGGCTGGGCCCGGATCTGGGGTCGCTCTCGGTGCTGTCCCGGGAGCCGGCCGGGGTGCAGGAGCGGTTCGCGGCACGGCGTGCGGTACGGGTCCGGGTGCGCGGGGCCGGGCGGGTCGGGGCGGCGGTCGCCGCGGTACTGGCCTCGGCCGGGGTGGGCCGGGTCGAGGTGATGGACGGGGGCCGGGTCGAGCCCGGGGACCTCGCTCCGGGCGGACTGGGCCCGGACGCCGTGGGCCGGTTGCGGTCGGAGGCCGGGGCGGCGCTGGTCCGGGCACCGGCACCGGGCCGGCCACCGGCGGCGAACGGCCCGCCGGGGGCGGAACCGGGTCCGGCCCTGGTGGTGGTCGCACCCCGGGACGGTCTGCAGGCCTGGGCCCCCGACCCGGACACGGCCGCCGACTGGATCGCGACGGGGACACCGCATCTGTACGCGGGAGTGCTGGAGGGCACCGGGGTCGTGGGGCCGCTGGTGCTGCCGGGCGGCACCGCGTGCGCGGGCTGCATGGAGCGGGACCGGATCGCACGGGACCCGGCATGGCCCCGGCTGCTGGTGCAGTGGCGCTCGGCACACCGGCGGAGGGCCGTGCCGGCCTGCGACGTGGGACTGGCCACTGCGGTCGCGGGCCTGGCGGCGGCGCATGCGCTGGCCTTCCTCGACGGGGAGCTGCCCGCGTCCGTGGGGGCCCGCTGGGAAGCGGCCCTGCCCGGACTGCACTGGCAGCGGACCGGGCTGACTGCGCATCCGGAGTGCGGTTGCGCGGCCGCCGGAGAGCCGGGGCACCCGTCCGGCATGCGAGAAGCACAGGACACAATGGCCGGGTAACCGCCGCTTGCGGCACGGTTTCTGGCACTGGAGGGGCACATGTCTGATCTTCCCCGGAAGGCGGTCGCCCGGACCGTCAAGCTGGCCACGCTGCCGCTCGGCATCGCGGGCCGGGCCACCTGGGGGCTCGGTAAGCGGATCGGCGGGAAGTCGGCCGAGTTCGTGGCGCAGGAGCTGCAACAACGCACGGCCGAACAGCTGTTCCGGGTGCTCGGGGAGCTGAAGGGCGGTGCGATGAAGTTCGGGCAGGCCCTGTCGGTGTTCGAGTCGGCGCTGCCCGAGGAGGTGGCCGGGCCGTACCGGGCCGCGCTGACCAAGCTGCAGGAGGCGGCCCCGCCGCTGCCGGCGGGGACGGTGCACCAGGTCCTGGCGGAGCGCCTGGGCGAGGACTGGCGCGAGCTGTTCGTCTCCTTCGAGGACAAACCGGCCGCGGCCGCGTCGATCGGGCAGGTGCACCGGGCGATATGGCACGACGGACGGCAGGTCGCGGTCAAGGTGCAGTACCCGGGAGCGGGCGAGGCCCTGCTCTCGGACCTGAAGCAGCTGGGCCGTTTCGCCGGCCTGCTGGGGCCGCTCATCCCCGGGATGGACGTCAAGCCGCTGATCCGGGAGCTGCGGGACCGGGTCGCGGAGGAGCTGGACTACGAGCTGGAGGCGGAGGCCCAGCGGATCCACGCGGAGGCGTTCGAGGGGGACCCGGACGTGCTGGTGCCGGACGTGGTGCACCAGGGCGACCAGGTGCTGGTCACCGAATGGGTTGAGGGCGTCCCGCTGTCGGAGGTGATATCCGGCGGCTCCGAGGAGGAACGGGACCGCGCGGGGCAGCTGCTGGCCCGGTTCCTCTTCTCGGGGCCGGCCCGGACCGGACTGCTGCACGCGGATCCGCACCCGGGGAACTTCCGCCTGGTGCCCGGGCCCGACGGCCGTGCCCGGCTGGGCGTGCTGGACTTCGGCACGGTCGACCGGCTGCCCGGCGGGCTGCCCCGGTCGATCGGGGTGTCCCTGCGGATGACCCTGCAGGGCGACGCGGAGGCGGTCTACGAGCAGTTGTGCGCCGAAGGGTTCGTCAAGGAGACCGTCGAACTCGACCCGGACGCCGTGCTGGAGTACCTCCGGCCGATCATCGAGCCCGCCGTGGTCGAGGAGTTCACCTTCACCCGGGGGTGGATGCGCGGTCAGGCGGCACGGCTCGCCGACCCGCGCTCCCCCGCGCACCAGTTGGGCAAGCAGCTCAATCTGCCGCCTTCGTACCTGCTGATCCACCGGGTGACGCTGAGCACCATCGGGGTGCTGTGCCAGCTGGGCGCGACGGTACGGCTCCGGGACGAACTGGAGGCATGGGTCCCGGGGTTCACCGCCGAGGGCTGATCACCACCAGGAGGAATCGAGTCTGCCTTCGATCGCCCGGATGTTGGCCCGGGCGCAGTCGTGGCAGAAGTACTCCCGGACGCCGTTCTCCACGGAGCAGGTCCAGGTGATCGGGGCCCCTTCGGGGGACCGTGTGCCGCAGCGGGCGCACACGACGGTCCGGTCCTCTGGCCCCGGCGGTACGGGATGGGGGGTCGGCTGGTCCACCTCCAGACGATACCGCCGCGCGGCGTTGACAGCGGGCCGCAACGCACCGGGGGGACCGGTCCGTTCGGACCGGTCCCCCCAAGGGCGGTGCTGCCGTGGTGCCGGCGTGGCGTGTGCGCCGTCAGTTCATGACGGCCATGGCCAGCGCGCGCCGGGCGCGCATCGAGACGCGCTCGGCCCGCCGCTGCATGCGGCGCGCGTTGACCAGGCTGATGGCGCGACGCTCGGCGTGCGCCTCACGCAGCCGGTCGGCCATATGGGCACGGGCCAGGGCTTCTGGGATGAGTTGCATTTCGCGGGTCCTGTTCTGGCGCGAGGTGATCGCACCGGTGGTGATGAAGTCTTCGGCGGTGGCGGCTGCCTTGGAGGGGGTCAGCTCGCTCGTCGTGTAGGCGGTCATGGGGGCCTGCTTCAGGGGGTCGTGCGTCAGGGGACGGTCGATGGTTCCGAATCCGGTGCGGTGGGCGGTGTTCATGCCATGACCGGGTTCTTGCGCGGACGGCCACGGGGCCGCTTGCGGGCGACGACCACGCCCTGGACGAAGAGCTCGCCACCCCAGACACCCCAGGGCTCGCGGCGCTCCATCGCACCGGCGAGGCAGGCCTCGACCAGCGGGCAGGTGCGGCAGAGGGACTTGGCGTACTCGACGTCGGCCGGGGACTCGGCGAAGAAGACCTCCGGGTCGTTCGAGCGGCAGGGAACGGGCACGCCGAGCTTCTCGATGGCGTCGTCGAGCGCGGTGAGCGCGGTGAGCGGAGTCAAGGTGGAGTCCTCCGGGACTGCGGGCGGGGAGATCGTTCGGTTCTGCGGTACGGACGGGGCGTGCGCTTCGAGTTGCACGGTTGGTTTCTTCCTCGTCTGTTCGTTCCGGCCGGTCGGCCGGTGTCGGCTGGTACCTGGTCTTGCCAGTCCCGAGGCCCCTTCGCCCTGTCGTCCCCGTTCGGGGCAAACAGAAGGGCCGCGGATCCCGGGTGGGGTTCCGCGGCCCTGAAGGCGCCGGCCTGATCATGCGATCAGGCTGGATCACTCCAGGGTTCGAGCCCGCGGAAGGCCCACATCAGGTGGTGCTGCGTCGTCTGCTTCTGGGATCCGGCACCGGCTGCCGCAAAGGCATAGGCGCCATGTGCCGCCTGCTCCTTCGCTACTGCCACCGGTGCCTGGGTCGGTCGCTCGTTGCGCTCTCGGACCGGAAGGGTCGGCAGGACGGCAGGGCTGTTCGCGGAAATCGCGGACAGACCGGTGCCCTGACCCAGGGAGGCGGCGGAGGCGGCAAGGAGCGAGGTGGAGCCGAGCAGGCAGGAGGCGGCAACCGAGCGATCGGTCATTTTGGTGAAGGTGTTGAAGCTGATCACTGGACTCGCCTCCTCTCGGCGTCTCGGGGACCGGCTGGTGGGCCTGTCCCGTGTATTCGGATAAGTACAGCACGAAGACAGGGCTTCGAAGAAGCCGCCGTTCCCGTGGTTAAGAACCTATGGGGATCCGCAGGGCATGTGCAAACTATTTTTCCGACGAGTTTCTACGCGTCGTCAGCAGACTCGTGGTCAAGCTCTTGACCAGCGCAGATGGCCAGCACATCGGCCCCGTACCGGTCGAGCTTGCGGCTGCCGACGCCCGGGATCATCGCGAGCTCGCCCGGCTCGGCGGGAGCGGCCTCGGCGATCGCCATGAGGGTCTTGTCGGTGAAGACGCAGTACGCGGGCAGGCCCTGGACCTTCGATTCGGCCGCGCGCCAGTCGCGGAGGCGCTCGTAGAGACCCTCGTCCATGTCGGACGGGCAGTCCTCGCAGCGCATCAGCTTGACCTCGCCCGCTTCGGTGAGGGTCTTGCCGCAGACCCGGCACAGGACCGGGCCGCGCCGGCTCCGCTTGCGGACGCCGCCGGCCTCGGCCCGGTCCCGGTGTCCCGCGGCGGCGGAGCCGGGCCGCAGCCCGTTCAGGAACCGGCTGGGCTTCCGGGTGGCACGGCCCCCGGGGGCCCGGGAGAGCGCCCAGGACAGGGTCAGGTGCAGCCGGGCCCGGGTCACGCCGACGTAGAGCAGTCGGCGTTCCTCCTCGATCTGCTCGTCGGTCCTGGCGTAGGTGATGGGCACCATGCCGTCGGTGAGGCCGACCAGGAACACGGCGTCCCACTCCAGGCCCTTCGCGGCGTGGAGGGAGGCCAGGGTGACGCCCTGGACGGTCGGGGCGTGCTGGGCGGCCCGGCGCTCGTCGAGTTCGGTCACGAGGTCGGCCAGGGTGGCGGCGGGGCGCGCCCGGCCGAAGTCCTCGGCGAGCCGTACCAGCGCGGCCAGTGACTCCCACTGGTCGCGTACCGCTCCCGAACCGGCCGGCGGCTCGGGCGTCCAGCCGGTGGCGCTGAGCACGGCCCGCACCTGTCCGGCCAGGTCCACCACGTCGGCCAGCAGCGGGTCGCGGGCGCCGGAATGGGCGGCGCCGCGCAGGGCGAGCACCGCCCGGCCGACCTCCTGCCGCTCGAAGAAGCGCTCGGCGCCGCGCAGCTGGTAGGGCACCCCGGCATCGGCCAGGGCCTGCTCGTAGACCTCGGACTGGGCATTGATCCGGAACAGTACGGCGATCTCGCCGGCCGGGACCCCGGCCGCGATGAGGTCCCGGACCCGGCGGGCGACGCCCTCGGCCTCGGCGGGCTCGTCCGGGTATTCCGCGTACACCGGATCGGGGCCGGGCTCGCGCTGCGAGACCAGCTCCAGGCGGTGGTCGGCGGCGCGGCCGCGGGCCTGGTTGAGCAGGCCGTTGGCCAGGTGGACCACCTGGGGCGTGGAGCGGTAGTCGCGGATCAGCTTGACGACCGTGGCCTGCGGGAAGCGGGTGCGGAAGTTCAGCAGGTGGTCGGGGGTGGCTCCGGTGAAGGAGTAGATCGTCTGGCTGGCGTCCCCGACCACGCAGAGGCTGTCGCGGTCGCCGAGCCAGAGTTCCAGCAGCCGCTGCTGGAGCGGGCTGACGTCCTGGTACTCGTCGACCACGAAGTGCTGGTACTGGGCGCGGATCTGCTCCGCGATCACGGGCTGGTCCTGGAGGATGGCGACGGTGAGGAGCAGCACGTCCTCGAAGTCGATCATTCCGCGGTCGCGCTTGAGCTGTTCGTACCCCGCGTAGATCCGAGCGATTTCGGCCATGTCGCGGGGAGCCTCGCGGCCCGCCTTGACCGCCGCGGCCGGATAGTCACCGGGGATGATCTGGGTGACCTTCGCCCACTCGATCTCACCCGTGACGTCCCGCAGCTCGTTGCGGTCGAGGCGGACGGAACAGCGGGCGCCTGCCTCGGCGACCAGCTGGATCTTCCGCTCGACCAGGCGGGGCAGATCGCCGCCGATGGCTTTCGGCCAGAAGTAGTGGAGCTGGCGGAGGGCGGCCGAGTGGAAGGTGCGGGCCTGGACGCCCTCGGCTCCGAGGCCTCGGAGCCGGCCGCGCATCTCCCCGGCGGCGCGGTTGGTGAAGGTGACTGCGAGCACACTGGCCGGCTTGAACGCGCCGGACCGGACGCCGTACGCGATCCGGTGGGTGATCGCGCGGGTCTTGCCCGTGCCGGCGCCGGCGAGCACGCACACCGGCCCGCGCAGGGTCGTGGCGACCTCGCGCTGCTCCGGGTCCAGACCGAGGAGCACGGCGTCGGCCGATTCGGCGACGTCCGGGAAGGATGAGGAGTGCGTTACTGCTGTCACCCCGCCATGCTGCCAGGTCCCCCGGGGCGGGCGGGAAACTTGTCCACAGCCCGTGCGCACCGGTCATACCGGCAGTCACACCGGCGAGCGGACGGCGTTGCCGCGGTCACCCGGAGTGGCCTCCGGGCCCTCCGGGAATGGCCGGGCGACCCGGTACGTTCGACTACTCCGGAACGATCCGCTTCCGACCGATCCGCCTCCGGACCGGTCCGAACCGGACCGTTCCTCCTCTGGACCGACCGCTCGCCCCCGAAAGAGAGTGCCCCATGCAGGACAAGGGTTCCGTGACGATGTACAGCACGACCTGGTGCGGCTACTGCCGTCGGCTGAAGTCCCAGCTGGACCGGGAAGGCATCGCGTACACCGAGATCAACATCGAGCAGGACCCGGCGTCCGCCGCCTTCGTCGAGAAGGCGAACGGCGGCAACCAGACCGTCCCCACGGTCCTCATCGTCTCCCAGGCGGGCACCGAGTCGGTCATGACCAACCCGAGCCTGGCCCAGGTCCAGCAGGCCCTCGCGGTCTGACCCGGGCGCACCGGGAAGGCCGGCCGCACGACGTGAAGGCCCCCCGCGGAAGCGGGGGGCCTTCGTGCTGTCAGTCCAGCGGCCTCGGCAGCGGCTCGCCGTACCAGAGCTCGACCAGCCGCGCCGCGATCGAGATCCCCGACGGCGGCAGCACCGCGCCCGTCTCGATGGCCGTGCGGAACTCCTCCCGGGAGAACCAGCGGGCCTCCTGGATCTCCTCGCCGTCCACGTTGATCTCCGACGAGACCGCACGCGCGGTGAAGCCCAGCATCAGGCTGTACGGGAAGGGCCAGGGCTGGCTGGCGACGTACTCGACCTCGCCGACCCGGACACCCGCCTCCTCCCAGACCTCGCGGACCACGGACTGCTCGATGGACTCACCGGGCTCGACGAACCCGGCCAGGGTCGAGAACCGGCCCTCGGGCCAGTGCACCTGGCGGCCCAGCAGCGCCCGGTCCTGCTCGTCGGTGACCAGCATGATCACGGCCGGGTCGGTCCGGGGGTAGTGCTCGGCACCGCAGCCCGGGCAGCGGCGCACGTGCCCGGCCGCCGCGACGACCGTGCGCTCCCCGCAGCGGGAGCAGAAGCGGTGCATCCGCTGCCAGTTCTCCAGGGCCACCGCGTGCACCATCAGCGCCGCGTCCCGCGGGGACAGCAGCAGGCCCGCCTCGCGCAGCCCGGCCGGGCGCGCCGACTGGTCCATACGGCCCGGCAGCGAGTCCTTCTGCAGCGCGAAGTAGCTCACGCCGTCCTCGTCGGTGCCGAGGAAGTAGCGGTGGGTCTCGGTGATCGGCGCGTCGAAGGCGGGAGTCATCACGATCCCCGTGCCGCCGTCCGGGGTGTCGTCGATCAGGACCTGCCCGCCGGAGACCACGAAGACCCGGGTCGTCGGGTGGCTCCAGGCGGCGGCGAGCCATGCCTCGTCGAGGCGGTGGTGCGCGGCGCGATCGATTCCGCTGGGCGCGGTAAGCGAGACGGGCCGCTCGGTCAAGATGCTCACAGTGAGATTCCAACTCCCCCGGTGGTGGGACAGGCAGCGGGCAGGCTTGTTCGGTGCGGGCGACGCGGCGCGGTGCGGGGCGCGCGGTGCGGGCGTGGGACGGGTGGGACCGGCTCGGGGCCGGATGCGGGGGCGCAGGGGCGGCGCTTCGGGCGTACGGGACGGGAGGGACGTACGCGCTCCGCGGGCGTGCGGCGGCGGTTACCGGACGGGGTGCGGTGTCACACGGGCCTCCAGGTCTCGGCCAGGTCCGCCCACAGGTACGCGGCCGTCTCCACGCCCTTCACCAGCAGGCCGAGCTCGACCTTCTCGTTCGGCGCGTGCCAGCCGTCGGACGGGACGGAGATGCCCAGGAACAGCACGGGCGCCCCGAGCACGTCCTGGAGGTCGGCCGCGGGACCCGAGCCGCCCTCCCGCGTGAAGCGGATCTTCTGCTCGAAGGCCCGGCCCATGGCCCGTACGACGGACTGCAGGGCCGGGTGGTCCAGCGGTGTCAGGCAGGGCCGGGTCGGCGCGCCGAAGACGATGGAGTGCCGGATGCCGGACGGGACGAGGGCCGCGACCCAGTTCCGGACCGCGGCCTCCACCTCGTACGGGTCCTGGCCCGCGACCAGCCGGAACGACAGCTTCAGGTGGGCGGCGGCCGGGACGATGGTCTTGCCGCCGGGGCCCTGGTAGCCGCCGCCGATGCCGTTGACCTCGGCGGTCGGCCGGGCCCAGACCCGCTCCAGGGTGGAGTAGCCGGCCTCGCCGAGCGTGCCGTGCGACTTGGCGGCCGCGAGCCATTCCGCCTCGTCGAAGGGCAGCTCCGAGATCAGCGCACGCTCGGCGTCGGTCAGCTCGACCACGTTGTCGTAGAAGCCGGGGATGGCCACCCGCTCGTCGGCGTCGTGCAGCGCCGCGACGAGCCGGGCGGCGACGGTCGCCGGGTTGGGCACGGCCCCGCCGAAGGCACCGGAGTGGATGTCCTGGTCCGGTCCGAACAGCTCGATCTCGCAGTCGGCGATGCCGCGCAGGCCGGTGCAGACGGTGGGGGTGGTCTCGTTCCACATGCCGGTGTCGGAGACGATCACGACATCCGCGGCGAGGCGGTCGCACTCGCGCTCCACCAGGGCGCGGAAGTGGGTGGAGCCGGACTCCTCCTCGCCCTCGACCAGCAGCTTGAGGTTCACGGCGGGGGAGGTGCGGCCGGTCGCGGCGAGGTGGGCGCGCACGCCGAGGGTGTGGAAGAACACCTGGCCCTTGTCGTCGGCGGCACCGCGCGCGTACATCCGGCCGTCCCGGACGACCGGCTCGAAGGGCTCGCTGTGCCAGCCGTCCGCGAGGGCGGCTGGCTGGACGTCGTGGTGGCCGTACACCAGGACGGTCGGCGCGTCCGGGTCCCCGCTGGGCCACTCGGCGAACACGGCAGGGGCGCCCGGTGTCTCCCAGACCTCGGCGGTGGGGAAACCGGTCTCCTTGAGCTTCCCGGCCAGCCAGTCCGCGCTGCGTCGTACGTCGGCATCGTGCTCGGGCTGTGCCGAGACGGAGGGGATGCGCAGCCAGTCCGCGAGGTCGTCGAGGAAGGCGGCGCGGTGCTGGTCGATGTACGTGCGGACGGCGCTGTCCGGGGTCTGGCTCATGCCTACGAGCCTAGCTGTCCGCCTGGTGGTCACCGGCCGGGCCCGGAACCCGGTCGGCCCCGCCGAGGAGGATCCGTTCCAGCCGCTCGCGGGTGGGCAGGTTCCGGGGCCTTATGACGCGTCCGCTGCGGACGTGCAGGAAGGCGGCGGTGACCTTGTCCAGCGGGGTGCCGGTGGTCTCCGCCCAGGCCAGCCGGTAGATCGCCAGCTGGAGGGGATCGGCGTCGGTGGTCCGGCCGGTCTTCCAGTCGACGATCTCGAAGCCGCCGCCGGGGGTGGCGTACACGGCGTCGATCCGGCCCCGGACGACGCGTCCGGCCAGGGTCACCTGGACCGGAACCTCCATGCGGTGCGGGGTGCGGTCGGCGTACTCGCTGCGCTCGAAGGCGGCCTTGAGGGTGTCCAGGTCGTGGGCGTCGGCGACCTCCTGGTCGGATCCGGGGAGATCGCCGGCGGGGTCGAGCACGTCGAGCAGCGGGAGGGGCAGGTCCTCGAACCGCGCCTCGACCCAGGCGTGGAACCGGGTGCCCTGGCGGGCCGCCGGCTGCGGCGGCTTGGGCATGGGGCGCGCGAGCTCGCGTACGAACGCCTGCTCGTCGGCGGCGAGACGGAGCAGGTCGCTCGCCGAAAGGGAGGCGGGCAGCGGGATGTCCCGCACGGCGGCGCGGGTGCGGCGGAGCTCGCGGGTCAGGGCGTCGAGGTCACGGTCCCAGGAGTCGACGGTGCGGTGCTCCTCCGGAGCGAGCGCGCCGGCACCGGGGCCCGAGGCGTGGCGGGGCCGGGGCAACGATGCGCTGCGCGCGTCCGCGACGGCCCGGCTCCCCTGGGCGGGGCCCTCCTGGACGGGGCCCTCGGCGTCGAGGTCGGCATCGCCCCAGAGGTCGTCCCCGTCCGACAGGGGCTCCGGAGGGGCCTCGTCCGCCCACGGGTCGTCGGACCAGGCCGCACCGGCTCCGGCCGCGCCCTGGGGCCGATCCCCCACCCCGCCCTCCCCCTCGCTCCGCGGGGAGGACCCCCGTCCCGAAACCGGAGCCCCGCCCCGGACCCCGTCCGCGCGCTGCGCGGGCACGCCAACGGCCGAACCGGCCTCATCAGCCGCCCACAGATCGTCCCCGGACGGCCCGCCGGCCGGGCCCGCGGAAACCGGGCCCCCGCCCCGGACAGCACCCAGGTCACGCCCGGGCACGCCAGAGGCCGGGGCGGCGTCATCGGCCGCCCACAGATCGTCCTGCGGGGGTTCTTCCTCGTACGCCGGGTCTTCGCAGGAGGGGGGCCAGAGGTACGGGTCCTCCGGTGGTGCGGACAGGTGGGATTCGACCAGGGCCGCGGCGGCGCGGCGAAGGCGGAGGGAGGAGGGGTCCAGGGGCAGGGGCCAGGACCGGTGGTCGTCGGTGCTCACGGTCAGGGCCGGGTTCTCGGCGTCGGGTTCGGGCTCGTCCGCCCATAGCTCGACCTCGCCCCGGCCCGGCAGCTCGCAGTGCTCGCGGAGGGCGGTGAGGAAGGCGGAGGGGCCGCGGCGCCTCTTCTGGGTCGGACCCCACCAGTGCGCGGAGGCCAGGAGGAGGGACTTGGGCCGGGTGAAGGTGACGTAGCCGAGGCGGAGCTCCTCCACCTGCTGGTGGGAGCGGAGGTCGACGCGGAAGGACTTCAGGCCGGCCGCCGTCCACGGCGGGTCCGCCGGCAGGGTGGCCGCGTCCCCGCGCAGGGCGTGCGGCAGCACCTTCGCGTACGAGGTCCAGGACTCGCGCGGCTGTTCGCTCGGGAACGCGCCCGCGTACAGGCCGGGGACGGCGACGACGTCCCACTCCAGCCCCTTGGACTTGTGCGCGGTGAGCACCTTCACGGTGTTCTCACCGCCGGGCAGGGCGTTGTCCAGACCCTTCTCGTACCGATCGGCGGTGCGCAGGAAGGCAAGGAAGGCGAGGAGGGTCGCCTCGCCGTCGAGCGCGGCGAACCCCGCCGCCACGTCGAGGAAATTGGAGAGCGTCTCCCGGCGGCGGGCCGCGAGCGCATGCGGGGAGGCAGCAAGCTCGACGTCCAGGCCGGTGGTCGTCAGCACCCGGTGCAGGACGTCCATCAGCGGATCGGACAAGGAACGGCGCAGGTCACGAAGCTCCTGCGCGAGGTGGGCGAAGCGGACGCGAGCCTCGGCGGAGAAGGGAAGACCGTCATCCGCCCCGGCACCCGCCCCGGCACCGGAGCCCGCTCCGTCGAGGAAGGTGTCCAGGGCGTCCGCGAGGGAGATGATCTCGGCCGGGTCCACGCCCTCCACCGCCGCCGCGAGGCGCAGGTCGGGGTCGTGGTCCCCGTCCGCCGGCTGCTCCCTGGAGACCAGCCGGCGGGCCAGACGGCCCAGCAGGGCGAGGTCACGGGCACCGATCCGCCAGCGCGGGCCGATCAGCAGGCGGACCAGGGCCGCGTTGGCGCCCGGGTCCTGAAGGACCTCGCAGACGGAGACCAGGTCGGCGACCTCCGGCAGGTGCAGCAGCCCGGACAGGCCGACGACCTCCACCGGGATGTCCCGGGCCACCAGCGCGGCCTGGATCGCCGCGAAGTCCGCCCCGGACCGGCACAGCACCGCGATGTCCTTCGGTTCCTTGTCCGTACGGACCTGATGGGCGACGGAGTCGGCCAGCCAGGCGAGCTCCTCCGCGTGGGTGGTGAGCAGGGCGCACCGCACGATGCCCTTGTGCTCGTCACCCTCGGCGGGCCGGAGGGCCTCCACGCCCTCGTGCATCGAGCGGAGCGGTGCGGCCAGCGTGTTGGCGAGGTCGAGCAGGCGGCCGCCACTGCGGCGGTTCTCGCTGAGCGAGTAGCGGGTGGCGGGAGTGCCGTCCGCATGGGGGAAGTGCTCGGGGAAGTCGTCCAGGTTGGCCACGGAGGCGCCGCGCCAGCCGTAGATGGCCTGGCAGGGGTCGCCGACGGCGGTCACGGCATGGCCGGTGCCCCCGCCGAACAGCCCGGACAGCAGCAGCCGCTGGGCCACCGAGGTGTCCTGGTACTCGTCCAGCAGGACGATCCTGCACTCGTCCCGGAGCAGCGCGCCGACCTCGGGGCGGGTGGTGGCCAGCTCCGCGGACAGCGCGATCTGGTCACTGAAGTCGATCAGGTCCCGGGAGCGCTTGGCAGCCCGGTAGCGGCTGACGAGCTCGAGCAGCTCCAGCCGGCCGCGGGTGGCCTCGGGCACCTTGCGGAGGTCGTCATTGGTGAGCCGGACACCGGCGAGGGCGTCGAGCAGCGCGGTGTCGTGCGCACGGAGCGCGTCCGGGGCGACCAGGTGCTCGGAAAGCTCGGCGTCCAGCGCGAGCAGATCACCGACCAGGTCGGGGATGGACTTGGTCAGCGAGGGGTACGGCCCCGGAGCCTCGCGCAGCACGCGCGCGGCGAGCTGGAAGCGGGTCGCGTCGGCGAGCAGCCGCGCGCTGGGCTCCAGGCCGATGCGCAGCCCGTGGTCCTTGAGGAGCTGCCCGGCGAAGGCGTGGTAGGTGGAGATGCGCGGCTCCCCGGCCGCCGCGTCCCCCTCCGCGGGGGAAGGGTCCGGGTCGGTGATCCCGGCCTTCGCGAGGGCCTTGCGGACCCGCTCGGCCAGTTCACCCGCAGCCTTGTTGGTGAAGGTCAGACCGAGCACCTGCTCGGGGGCCACGGTGCCGGTGCCGACCAACCAGACCACTCGCGCGGCCATGACGGTGGTCTTGCCCGAACCCGCACCCGCGACGATCACCTGCGGGGCGGCGGGGGCGGTGATGCAGGCCGTCTGCTCGGGCGTGAAGGGGATCCCGAGCAGCGTCTTGAGCTGTTCGGGATCGGTAAGGCGAGGGGCACGTCCGGACACCCGTCCAGGCTAGCCCGGCCATCCGACAACCCCGGCCCTCCCGCGTGCGGCGACGGTCTGCGGACCTGTCGCTTTCCGCGGTGGCCGTCCGCCGTGGCTTTTCCGCGCTCCGCGCGGGGGGGGTCTCCCACCCGCCCACCCGTACAAGGCATCACGGATGCCGGGCCACCGGTGGGTGGCTGCTCGCCGTTTGCGGCTGGCCCGCCGTATGTTTTTCGCGCTTCGCGCGGGGAGTTTCCCACCCGCCCACCCGTAGAGGGCATCACAGATGTCGGGCCACCAGTGGGTGGTTGCCCGCCGTCGGCGGCCGACCGTCCGGCGGCCGGTGGATCAGCCGGCCTGCCGGCCGCCGTGATCGCAAGAGCGCCCAGCGATCGTTGGCGGCCGGCCCCATGTTCTGCCCCTGACGGGCCGCACCCGCCATCCGGCAGGAGCGCGTAGCGATCGTGGGCGGCCTATGTCCGGCCCCCGACGGCCCGTATCCGCTGAGAGACAGGAGCGCGTAGCGATCTGGTGCGCGTGGGCCGAGCTGGATGACGTAGATCTGATCGACTTCGATTCCGCGTCCGCCCGGATGGGCGGCTGGCCGAGC
>NZ_JBICVY010000023.1:0-99381 GCF_043199475.1 Streptomyces sp. NPDC048603
CGTGTGGGCAGGCGTGCCGCAGGGCGGCACGGGTGGGCACACGGCACACCGGCCCGCGCCGGTTCGCGCAGCGTGTGCCTGCGCCCCGACCCCGCTGACGGGGTCGGACCCCGCTCCGGCGGAGCTCCGCTCCCGGCGGTGCCGGGGCCGGCGAAGCCCCGCCCGGGCACGGGGCAGCGGCTGCGGCCGGGCCCGGCCATCGCTTCGGTGGGGCAGGAGCGTTGCCTGCGTAGCGGCGTTCCGGTGTGCCCACCCGTTCCGCCCTGCGGAACGCCTGCCCACACCTCCGGCGGAGCCGCCCCCCACACCTCGGCGGTGCCGCGTCCCGGCCAGGGCGGGGCAAAGCCCTGCGGAACGCCTGCCCACACCCTCCGCTGAGTCGCGCCCCGGCCAGGGCGGGAAACCTGCCCGCGCCATCGGCTGAGCCGCGGGCAGGGCTCCGCGGAGCGGGTCAGCGGCGGCGGTGGAGGAGGCGGCCGCCGATGACCGTGGCCACGCAGGTCGTCGCGCCCTCGGCCAGGAGGGAGGCTTCGTCGGGGACCGCGAAGGCGGCGAAGCGCGCCGGGGCGCCGGGTTCCAGGCTGCCGTGGTACGCCTCGGCGGCCGCCGTACGGCCCGCGAAGGGGTCCAGCGAGGCGGCGGCGCCCGTGGCCGCGCCCCCCGCCGGCGGGACCACGGTCAGGCCCGAGCGGACCACCGCCGTCCGCACCGCCGGGACGGTGAACCGCCCCGCCACCGCGACCACGCCCCGCGCCAGCAGCTTCTGCGTGCCGCGCCGGGCGCTGTGCCCCCAGCGGGCCTCGGTCAGCTTCAGGTCGTCCAGCGCCGTGCCGGTGATCGGTTCCCCGCCGAGCTCGGTGACCTCGTACGGGTCGTCCGGGTAGTACGTGCGCTCCAGCAGCTCCTCGCCGGACCGCACCAGCATCCCCGGCGTCAGCAGCCCCGGCCAGCGCCGGGCCCGGGCGTGCGGGTAGGCGACGGCCAGGTCCTCGTACGGGCCGACCCGGGAGATCCGGTCGCCTTCGACGAGGACCGCCCCGCCGGCCAGCGGTACGGCGCCGGCCGCGGTCACCAGCAGGTCGGCGGTGTGCAGCGTGAGCATCGGCGGCGGCTCAGTTCGCGGAGATCAGCTTCAGCTCGGGGTGGGCCGTGCCGCCCTCGATGGCGATGGACGAGATGTGCGAGACGACGCGGTGGTCGGCCGGGTCGTTCGCCGGGTCCTCGTGCACCGCGAGGTGCTCGTACGTGGTGGCGCGCTGGGCCGGCACCCGGCCGGCCTTGCGGATCAGGTCGATGATCTCGTGCCGGTTGGAGCGGTGCTTGGCACCGGCGGAGGAGACCACGTTCTCCTCCAGCATGATCGAGCCCAGGTCGTCGGCGCCGTAGTGCAGCGACAGCTGGCCGGCCTCCTTGCCGACGGTCAGCCAGGAGCCCTGGATGTGCGCGACGTTGTCGAGGAAGAGCCGGGCCACCGCGATGATCCGCAGGTACTCGAAGATCGTCGCCTGGGTGCGGCCCTTGAGGTGGTTGTTCTCGGGCTGGTACGTGTACGGGATGAAGGCCCGGAAGCCGCCCGACCGGTCCTGCACGTCACGGATCATGCGGAGGTGCTCGATCCGCTCGGCGTTGGTCTCGCCGGTGCCCATCAGCATGGTGGAGGTGGACTCCACGCCGAGGCCGTGCGCGATCTCCATGATCTCCAGCCAGCGCTCGCCGGACTCCTTGAGCGGAGCGATGGCCTTCCGCGGCCGGGCGGGCAGCAGTTCGGCGCCGGCGCCCGCGAAGGAGTCCAGGCCCGCTGCGTGGATCCGCTGGATCGCCTCCTCCACGCTCACCTTGGAGATCCGGGCCATGTGCTCGACCTCGGACGCGCCGAGGGAGTGGATGACCAGCTGCGGGAACGCCTTCTTGATGGCGGAGAAGTGCTCCTCGTAGTACTCGACGCCGAAGTCGGGGTGGTGGCCGCCCTGGAACATGATCTGGGTGCCGCCGAGCTCCACGGTCTCCGCGCAGCGGCGCAGGATGTCGTCGAGGTCCCGGGTCCAGCCCTTCCTGGTGTCCTTGGGCGCCGCGTAGAAGGCGCAGAACTTGCAGGCCGTCACGCACACGTTGGTGTAGTTGATGTTCCGCTCGATGATGTACGTCGCGATGTGCTCGGTACCCGCGTAGCGGCGGCGGCGCACGGTGTCGGCGGCCGAGCCCAGCGCGTGCAGCGGCGCGTGGCGGTAGAGGTCGAGGGCCTCCTCCGCGGAGATCCGGCCCCCCGCGGCGGCACGGTCGAGGACAGACTGGAGAGCGGCCTGGTCGGTCACCGGTGCGTCACCCTTCGGCGGTGTGTCAAGAGGTCCGGACCGGGCCAGCCTACGCCAGTGCCGTCACAGCACGCGGATGAGGTCTCCCTCCGGGTTCCCGGCAGCCGCGTCACCGGACTTGTAGTGCAGGGTGCCGTTCGGGTTGAGGGTGAAGCGTTCGTCGGCCGAACCGTTCGAGCAGATCCCCGGGGCCGGGTTGGGTCCGCCGGCGGTGTCGAGGACGAGCGAGGTGTCGGTGGCGGAGGCGAGCTTCCAGTCCCCGCTGCAGTCGGTGCCGATCACGTCGAGGACGGACTTGTCCCGGCCGACCACCTCGCCCACCTTGCCCTTGCGGATGGTGATCTCGAAGACGGAGGGGACGCCGAGCCGGGAGGTGGTGACGGTGCCCTTCCAGGTGCCGACGAGTGCCTGGGGCACGTCGGTGCGGGTTCCCGCGGTGGCGCCCGGAGACGGGGAGGAGCTCTGCCCGCCGGTCGGGGAGGTGCTCGGGTCGGGGCGCGACTGGTCGGTCCCGCCCTTGGGCGGAGTGGCGGCCGGGGTGCCGCCGTGGCTGTCGCTCGCGGTGTCCCGGCGGTCCCCTCCGGTGCCGGGCAGCAGCTCCATGCTGTAGAGCCCGCCGGCCAGGGCGGCGAGCACGGCCGCCGCTGCCACCACCACGGTGCAGCTGAACCGCCGGCCGGCGGCCCGGAGCGTCACCCGGCGGCCCTCACCGCCGGCCCCGTCGGCGGCCGTCCCGTACGGACCGCCGGCCGTCCCGCCGCCGGCCCCGGCCGAGGTCTGCGTGGGCGAGCCGTACGGGCCGACCGCGGGGCCGCCGTACGACGGGTCGGGCGTGCCGAAACCGACCCCGGCACCCGATCCGCCGGGGCCGCCCGCCCCGGCCGGGCCCCCGTAGGTCGGGGTGGCCGCGCCGGGGTAGCCGTACCCGGGGGTGGGGGTGGGGCCGGGGGCGGGCACCGCGCCGGCGGCCGCGAGGCCGCCCGGTCCGCCGTGGGACGCGGCGGTGAACGGCACGGGCCCGGAGGCCGGACCGGCGGGGCCGAAGGCCCCCGGGCCGCCGGACTGCCCACCGGACCCTCCGTACGCCGGGGCCGGGGCCGCGGCGCCGGGGCCCCAGGCGGCACCCGCACCGCCCTCATCGGCGCCGGAGACATCAGAACCGTCGGAAGCGTCGAGGTCGAGCAGCCGGACCGCCGCCCGGCTGGCCTCCTCCACCAGCGGCGCGGGCAGCCAGCCCGGCACCGCCAGCGCGTCCTCCAGGGCCGCCGCGACGGCGGCCGGGGCCGGACGGTCGCCCGGCGCCTTGGCCAGGCAGGCCGCGGCCAGCTCCCGCAGTCCGCCCGCCGGGAGCCCGCTCAGGTCCGGCTCCTCGTGCACCACCTTGTAGAGGAGCGTCGCGGAGTTGTCGCCACTGAAAGGCGGCCGCCCGGTCGCCGCGAAGACCATCACCGCGCCCAGCGAGAAGACGTCCGCCGCCCCCGTCACTCCCTTGCCGAGGATCTGCTCCGGCGACATGTAGCCCGGCGAACCGATCGAGACGCCCGTCGAGGTCAGCGAGGCCGTGCCGTCCGTGGCCCGGGCGATCCCGAAGTCGATCAGCCGGGGCCCGTCCAGGGTCAGCAGCACGTTCGAGGGCTTCACGTCCCGGTGCACCAGGCCCAGCCCGTGCACCGCCACCAGCGCCTGCGCCAGCCCCAGGCCGACCGCCCGCACCGCCGCCCCGGGCAGCGGTCCGTGCGAGGCCACCGCCCGGTCCAGCGAGGGGCCGGCCACGTAGCCGGTGGCCACCCACGGCACGGGGGCTTCCGGGTCGGCGTCCAGCACCGGGGCCGTCCACTCGCCGCCGACCCGCCGTGCGGCCGCCACCTCGCGCCGGAACCGCTCGCGGAACTCGTCGTCGGAGGCGAAATGCGGGTGCACGATCTTCACCGCGACCGTCCGGCCGCCCTCGCTGCGGCCCAGGTAGACCCGGCCCATGCCCCCCGCACCGAGTCTGCCCAGCAGCCGGTACGCCCCGATGGTCCGCGGCTCCCCGGGCTCCAGCGGCTGCATGACGTCCCCTCCCCGAAACGACGAACCGGTCGTCCCGCACAGTAGTGCCACCCCGGCGGTCACGCCCGGGTCCCCGGCGGCGCGGCCCAAGCGGAACGACCGCCCCCGGGCACCGGCTCACGCTGCTTCTCCCGGCGGCTCCCCGGAAGGCTGCCCCGCGGAAGGCTGCCCCGTGGAATTCCGCTTCACGCCGCCCCGCGAAACGCCCCACCCCCAGGGCGGCGAAGTCCACGGAACACCGAAAGACAGAATTACATATGAGGAATTAACCCGCAGTTCACGGATTGCGGCTGAGCAGCGCCACCCGGACATCCGACGGGAAGCCCGTCGTCGGCCCGGTCAAACGCGCGAATTCCCTTACCCCGGCGAGCTGATCCGGACCGAATCGGAAGTCGAGCGTGGTGAAGTACCGCTCCAGCAGCTCCGCGTCGAACGCCTCCCAGCGGGCGGCCTGTTCGGCCACCTTGCCGACCTCCTCCAGCGAGAGGTCCCGGGAGGCGAGGAACGCCTCGTGCACCTTCTCGACCACCAGCGGTTCCCGTTCCAGATATTCCCGGCGGGCGGCCCAGACCGCGAAGACGAACGGAAGTCCGGTCCATTCCTTCCACATCTGCCCGAGGTCGTGGACGGTGAGGCCGAGCCGGGGCGCATCGTGCAGCGAGGCGCGCAGTGCGGCGTCCCCGATCAGCACCGCCGCCTCCGCTTCCTGCATCATCAGCCCCAGGTCGGGAGGGCAGCTGTAGTAGTCCGGCCGTACGCCGTACTGCTCGGCCAGCAGCAACTGCGCCAGCCGGACGGACGTACGGGAGGTGGAACCGAGGGCGACGCGTGCGCCGTCGAGCTGCTCCAGGGGAAGCTGCGAAACGATCACGCAGGACATGACCGGGCCGTCGCAGCCGACGGCAAGATCAGGGAATGCGACGAGCTCGTCGGCGTTCTTGAGGAACTCCACGAGGGTGATCGGACCCATGTCCAGGTCCCCGTCGACCAGCAGCCGGCTGAGCTTTTCGGGGGTGTCCTTGGTCAGCTCCAGATCGAGCAGCGTGCCGGTCCGGGCCAGGCCCCAGTAGAGCGGCAGGCAGTTCAGGAACTGAATGTGGCCGACCCGGGGCCGGCTGCGATAGGGGTCCACATCGCGAGACTAGCGGCCGGAGCCTCGTCAGCATCGCTCAGGGTCTCAAACGTCCGGGTGACGTGATCTTTCCCTCTGGTCTCCCGCGGACTGTGCGTGCTAGGCTCGACGCAAGTTGCAGTTTGGTTTCCCTTGCAGTACGAAGCCTGCGGAGCATGTAACCCGCAGGCTTTTGTAGTTTTCAGACTTCTTAGCAGGTTCTGGAGCAGGGCGACCCTTTGGCCCATAGGAGGGCTCATGGCTACCGGAACCGTGAAGTGGTTCAACGCTGAAAAGGGCTTCGGCTTCATCGCCCAGGACGGCGGCGGCCCGGATGTCTTCGTCCACTACTCCGCGATCAACGCGACCGGCTTCCGCTCCCTCGAGGAGAACCAGCAGGTCAACTTCGACGTCACGCAGGGCCCGAAGGGCCCGCAGGCCGAGAACGTCACGCCGGCCTAATCGCCCACCGGCCGGATCGCGGCTGGATCTAGCAGTACCCAAGGGGCCCCGACGCCTCCGTGTAAGCGGAGGCACCGGGGCTCCTGCCTTTTGTCCGCGAGCAGCGGAGAACACGGAAGGGCCGCGAGCAGCGCTCGCGGCCCTTCCGCCGTAACCGTCCCGGGCTCAGCCCTCGTTCGGCGTCCCGCCCGGCGCCTCGTTCGGTGCCTCGCTCGGCGCCTCGTTCGGCTTAACCTTCAGGTCGAGGATCAGTTCGAGGCCCTCGGCGGTGGTCACCCGGAGGTGGTACGTCACCGGCTCCTTCGGGGTGAGGCCCTTCGTCAGGATCCACGGCAGGGTGACCTGGCCGTCCTGGTCCGTGGCGGGCAGTTCCAGGGTGCGGAGCTGCTTGCCGTCCTTGCCCTCGAAGTACGGGCCCTTCGCGTCCTCCGCGACCGGCACCCACTCGCCCTTGTCGTTCTTCTTGACCATGGCGGCGGTCAGCACGGACCCGGCGACCGGCTTGCCGTCGGCCCCCGTGACGAGCAGCTTCTGCTCGTGGAAGCTGGCGCCCGCGAGCACCTCCAGCGGCGTGTCACCCACCCGGGTGATCGCCGGCTTCTCGGTCACCTTGCCGTCGAAGGTCACCGAGAACACCCGGGTGCCGTAGAGCTTGGCCTTCAGGGTGTACGTGCCGGCCTCCGGGCCCGCCTTGATCTTCGGCACGGCGGCGAAGCCCTCGCCGTCGGTCTGGACGACGATGTGGTTCTTGCCCTCCTTGGCGAAGACCGTGCCGCCGGTGGTGTCACCCTTCTCGATCTCGAAGACCACGACCTGACGAACGGCGGGCTTGCCGTCGCTCAGGACCGCCTTGACCTTCGAGGACGGCTGGAAGACCGCGCCGGCCTCGGCCGACAGGGTGGCGTCACCGACCACCTCCAGGCCGCGCACGGTGGCCGGCGGCGGCTTGGGCTTGGACGGCTTCGTCGGCGGCTTCGGCTTGGCCGGCTTGACCGGCGGCTTGGGCTTCGACGGCTCCGTGTGGACCGGAGGCGTGTACGGCGGGGCCGGCTGCTGCGGGTGCGGCAGCGGGGCGGTCGGCGGCTGGGTCGGGTAGTTGCCGGCGGGCGGGTTCGGCACGCTGCCGGCGCCGCCCTGGTACTGCTTCATCCAGCTGAGCACGGTGTTCACGTACTCGCGCGACCTGTTGTAGCTGAGGATCGCCTTGTCGAGGCTCTCCGGGTTCGACAGGTTCTTGTCGCCCGCGCACAGGTACAGGCCCGCGCCGAGCGCCGCGTCGAAGATGTTGTTCGGGTCCCGCTTGCCGTCGGCGTTGCCGTCGGCACCCCAGGTCGCCCAGGTGGACGGGATGAACTGCAGCGGGCCGACGGCCCGGTCGTACTCCTTGTCGGCGTCCCAGTCGCCCTTGTCGGTGTCCCGGATCTCGGCGAAGCCGTTGCCGTCCAGGCGGGGGCCGCGGATCGGCTTGGTCGTGTAGCCGTCCTCCTTCAGCCCGTACCCGGAAGCGTGCACCGACTCGACCCGGCCGATGCCGGCGAGCAGCTGCCACGGCAGCTTGCAGTTGGGCAGCGCGGCGGCGACGGCGGTCTCCGCCCGCTGGTACGCCTCCAGCGCGGTCGCCGGAATGCCGACACCCCCCTGCCCGGTCCCGGGCGGGCTGCCGGCGCCCGGCTTCGCCGGGTCGGCGACCAGGTCGGGCAGGTCCAGGCGTGCGTTGCCGCGGTCTTTCGCCTGCGGGCTGTCCGGCGTGGGCTCGGACTCACCGGCGTCGGCGACCGGGGCGTTGGTGACGACGGCTGCCGTGGTCAGGCTGGCTGCGAGCGCGGCCGTGCAGAGCACCTTGCGTGATGTGCTGACGAAGTGTCGGTGAAGAGGCTTCACAGTGCGGCGATCCCCCCAAGACGAGCTGTGAATATCCCCTGTTTATCAGGTGGTCGGCCGCGACTCGCCGTCCCCCCGGCAGATTGTGGCGCACCTTTCGCCAACTCTTCCCGCACCGAACACCCGAGCCCGCCCTCACCGCCCACACCCCTGCCCGCAATGCCCGTTGAGGGAGGCTATGCCCCTCGCCCCTCGCCGTCCCCGGTGGGGTGGTCAGCCATCCGCGGGGCAGGAGCGGGTGCCGTGCGGGAGTTCGCCGTCGAGGAGGAAGGCGTTCACCCGGCCGCGTACGCACGCGGAGGCCGTGTACCCGGTGTGCCCGTCGCCCTTGTAGTCCAGGATCACCGCCGCGGGGCCGAGCCGCCGCGCGGTCTCCTCGGTCCAGCGGTAGGGGGTGGCCGGGTCGCCCCGGGTGCCGACCAGCAGCATGCGCGGGATGCCCGGAGGCCGGTCGATCCTCCGCAGGAAGTCGCTGCCGCGCGGCCGCCCGTAGCAGGACAGTACGGTCATCAGCTGGGCCGGGCCGAAGACCGGTGAGGCCTTCCGGAACGCGTCCTCCAGTTCCAGGGTCTCCCGCCACAGGGCCTCCGGGCCGGTCCCGGCATCGCCCCGGTCGGGGTCGTCCGCGCAGTTGACGGCGGCGAGAGCGGCCAGTCCGTTGTCCCGGGGCACGCCGTCTTCGGGCGGCGCGGGGCTCTCCTCGCCGCCTCCCACGAGGTCCAGCAGACCGCCCGGGTCGCGGTAGCTCTCGGCCATCCGCAAACCGCGGGCCAGGCCGGGCCAGTTGTCCTTGGAGTACAGGGCGACCGCGATCGCGGCGACCGCGTCCTGGCCGGTGAAGTACCAGCCGTGGCCGTCCGGCAGCGGGTCCCGGTCGAGCCGGGCCACCAGGGCGGCCACCTTCCCCTTCGCGCTGCGGGTGTTGTTCCCGTACACGCAGTCGTCCTGCCGGGCGCACCAGGCGAGGAAGTTGTCGAGGGCCTGCTGCTGGCCTCCGGCCGAGGCGAGGGCCTGCTCGGCGAGCGGTTCGGCGATCGTGTCGACCCCGTCGAGGGCCATCCGGCCGGTCTGCCGCGGGAATTGGGCGGCGTACGCGACGCCGATCCGGGTGCCGTACGAGAAGCCGAGGTAGTGGAGCTTCCGTTCGCCGAGGGCCCGGCGCAGGAGGTCCAGGTCGCGCGCCACGTGGACGGTGCCCATGTAGCCGAGGACCGGCCCGGAGTGGCGTACGCAGCGTTCGGCGACGGCCCGCAGGCCGGCGAGCTGCGCGGCGGGGTCGTCGGCGTCGGGCCCGTCCGGCGCGCCTGACGTATCCGACGCGTCCGGTTCATCGGGCTCCAGGGAGCCGCCGCAGCTGACCGGCGCGCTGTGTCCGACCCCGCGCGGGTCGAAGGCGACGAGGTCGTACTCCTCGCGGAGGTCGGCGAACTCCTGCCCGTGCGCGGCGAGGGTCTCGACGCCGGGCGCGCCCGGCCCGCCGAAGTTCAGTACGAGGGATCCGAGCCGCTCGCGGCCGGTGGCGGGCAGCGTGGCGACGGCCAGCCCGAGGCTGCCGGCCTCCGGGCGGGTGTGATCGAGCGGCACGGTCAGGGTCCCGCACCGCATGTCCGCGGGCGCCGGCGACACGGGGCACTCCCCCCACCGGATGCCCGGGTCGCCGGCGGGCTCGGGGACGGCCGCCCCCGTCCCCCCGGTCAGCAGCGCACAGCACACGGCGACGGCGGCGGCACCCGCCACCCGACCCCGGACTCGGGCCCGGACTCGGCACCGGGCCCGGCCCCGCGGCCGCCCGGCGGAACGAAAGAGGTACACGGCACCTCCCGCAGGCACCCCCCGCTCCTCCGACCCACCATAGGCGCCGCCCGCCACCCCCGCAGCTTCGCGTTCACCCTCATTCCATTGCAACGAACAAACCGCTGCTCGTTGCATTACCCACAGGAACGTTGCAACGAAATTGCACGCTTGAACTGCATAGATACCAATCAGACGCAACAAGCACGTTGCGATAACCATGAACGCAACTTAGCGTTTCGCCTGTCGGAAACGCCGACCGCAAGCAACGAGCAGCAGGAGAGAGCCATGCAGCAGTTCGCCACCACCACCGCCGTCTCCGCCGTCCTGGAGATCCCCGCGGGCCGTATCCGGTTCATCGCCGCCGACCGCACCGACACCACGGTCGAGGTCCTGCCGGTCAGCACCGCCAAGAGCGCGGACGTGAAGGCCGCCGAGCGCACCGAGGTCTCCTACGCCGACGGCGTCCTGCGGATCACGGCCCCCGAGGCGGGCAACAAGGCCTTCGGCCAGTCCGGAGCCGTCGAGGTGACCGTCCAGCTGCCCGCCGGCTCCCGCGTCCGGGCCAGGACCGCCGCCGCCGAACTCCGCGGCGTGGGACGCCTGGGCGAGGTCGTCTTCGAGTCCGCCCAGGGCACCGTGAAGCTCGACGAGACCGCCGGCGCCCGCGTCACCCTCCAGTCCGGTGACATCTCCGTCGGCCTCCTGGCCGGCCCCGCGCAGATCACCACCCTCAAGGGCGACCTGAACATCGCCGAGGCCCGCCAGGGCGTCCTCACCCTGCGCACCGAGCACGGCGACATCACCGTCGGCGCGGCCCGTGGCGTCTCGGCCACCCTCGACGCCGGTACCTCCTACGGCCGCATCCTCAACAGCCTCGGCAACACCGACGGCCCGGCCGCCGCCCTCCACATCGACGCCACCACCACCTACGGCAACATCACCGCCCGCAGCGCCTGAAGGCCCGTCCGTCCCGCTCGATCGCCGTTCCCCCACGACCCAAGGAGCACACCGCCATGTCCCTCACGCCGAAGGCCGCTGCCCGGCAGGACCGCCCTGAGCTGCACAAGGCCCTCTTGGAGATCGTCGAGTCCGGTTTCGCCGGCGTACAGCTGCGCGTGAACGACGAGCGGGGCGAATGGACCGGCAGTGCCGGGGTCGCCAGGCTGGGCGAGAGCGCCGAGCCGCCGACGGACGGCCGCTTCCGGATCGGCAGCAACACCAAGACCTTCACCGCGGCCCTGGTGCTGAGCCTGGTGGCCGAGGGCCTGTTCGGGCTGGACGGCCCGGTCGACGACCACCTGCCCGAGTTCGGGCTGGACCGGCGGATCACGGTCCGGATGCTGCTTCAGCACACCAGCGGGCTGTTCAACCACACCGGCGAGTACTACGAGGACGGGACGACCGCGCCGGGGATCCCGTGGCAGGGCCAGGAGTGGGTGGACGACCTGTTCCGCGTCCACCGCCCCGAAGACCTCGTACGGTCGGCGCTGTCCAAGCCCGCACGGTTCGAGCCGGGTACCGGCTGGAGCTACTCCAACACCAACTACGTCCTGGCCAGGCTGCTGGTCGAGAAGGCCGGCGGCCGCCCGTTCGCCGAGGAGATGCGGCAGCGGATCCTGGAGCCGCTCGGCCTGTCGGACACCGTGGTGCCGGACGCCTCGCCGGAGATCGCCGAGCCCCACGCCCACGGCTACTACACCTACCGGGACGACGCCGGCGAGTGGCGGACGGTCGACGTCACCCGCGCGAACCCCTCCTGGATCTCCGCAGCCGGCGACATGATCTCGACCACCCGGGACCTGCACACCTTCTTCTCCGCACTGATGAGCGGCAAGATCGTGCCGGCCCCGCTGCTGGCCGAGATGCGCACACCGCACCCCGAACTCGGATACGGCCTCGGCCTGTTCGTGCAGGAGACGGACTGCGGCGACACGGTCTTCACCCACAACGGCGGCTTCTGGGGCTGGGGAACCCTGATGTACGGCTCGCCCGACGGCCGCACGACCCTGATCGCCTCGCTGACCACCGGCGACGCCCGGCTCGACCACGCCCAGGCCGGGGCGGCGTTCGGGAAGGCGCAGCAGCGGCTCGTCAGCGAGGTGTTCTGCGGTGGGCAGGCCCGGGCGACCGGGTCGGCCGGGACCACCGGGACGACCGGGACGACCGGGACCTCGGACTGAGCACGTACCGACCGGGCCGGTACGCACCGGTGGCCTCCTCCGGCGCGTCAGTCCTCGTACAGGGCGTTGATCTCGTCCTCGTGGTCGCGGGCGATCGCCGCCCGGCGCATCTTCAGGGACGGGGTCAGGTGCCCGCGGGTCTCCGTGAACTGTCCCGGCAGGACGGTGAAGCGCCGGATCGACTCCGACCGCGACACGAGCGTGTTCGCCTGGTCGACGGCCCGCTGGATCTCCTCCAGCAGCTCGGGGTCCTGCACGAGCCGAGTCATCGGCATCCCCTCCTTCCGGCGCATCAGCCGCCAGTGCGCGATCCCGTCCGGCTCCAGGGTGATCAGCGCGGTCACGTAGGGGCGGTTGTCGCCGAAGACCATGCACTGGCCGACCAGCGGGTGGGCCCGCAGCCAGTCCTCCAGCGGCGCGGGGGCGACGTTCTTGCCGCCGGAGGTGATGATCAGGTCCTTCTTCCGGCCGGTGATGGTGAGATAGCCGTCGGCGTCGAGCTCCCCGATGTCGCCGGTGGCCAGCCACTGCCCCGCCGGCATGGGCTGCGGGTCGTTCCAGTACCCGGCGAAGACGTGCCGCCCGTACAGCAGCACCTCGCCGTCGTCGGCGATCCGTACGGCCGTGCCGGGCAGGGGCCGGCCCACCGTCCCCAGGCGCGGCTGCCGCGGCGGGGTGACGGTGCTGGCGCCGGTGGTCTCGGTGAGCCCGTAGCCCTCGAAGACCTCGACGCCGGCCCCGGTGTAGAAGGCGGCGAGGCGCGTCCCGAGCGGGGAGCCGCCGCTGATCACGTAACGGACCCGGCCGCCGAGCGCGTCCCGCATCCGCCGGTAGACCAGCGGATCGTAGAGGGCCCGCGCGGCGCGCGCCCCGAGCCCCGGGGCCTTGCCCCCGTCCGCCCCGCCGAACCGCTGGGCGATCCGGGCGGCGCGGTCGAAGGAGGAGGCGCGGCCCATCTTCTCGGCGGTGGCGCGGGCGGTGTTGTAGACCTTCTCCAGGACGTGGGGGATGGCGAGCAGGAAGGTCGGCCGGAAGGTCGCCAGGTCCGCCAGCAGGTCCTCGCTGTCGATGCTGGGCGCGTGGGCGAGCTTGACCCGGGCGCGCAGGCAGCCGATGGCGACCATCCGGCCGAAGACGTGGGCGAGCGGCAGGAAGAGCAGGGTGGACGCCGGGTCCTTGCTGCCCGCCTTGAAGACGGGGTGCAGCAGCTCGATCGCGTTGTCCACCTCGGCGAAGAAATTGCCGTGGGTGATCACGCAGCCCTTGGGCGCTCCGGTGGTGCCGGAGGTGTAGACGAGCGTGGCGACGGACTCGGGCGTACGGGCCCGGCGGCGCTCGTGCACGAGCGCGTCGGGCAGGTGCGCCCCGGCCCTGGCCAGCTGGCCGAGCGCGCCGGTGTCGAAGGCCCACAGGTTCAGCAGGCCGGGCAGGGCGGCCCGGTCGGCGCTGATCATCCGCGCCTGGTCGGTGTCCTCGACCACGCAGGCGGCGGCCCCGGAGTCCTGGAGGACGTAGCGGGTCTGGAGGGCCGAGGAGGTGGGGTAGACCGGTACGGTCACCAGCCCGGCGGCCCATGCCGCGAAGTCGAGCAGGGTCCACTCGTAGGTGGTGCGGGCCATGATGGCGATCCGGGCGCCTGGCTGCAGCCCTTCGGCGATCAGCCCCTTGGCCACGGCGGTGACCTCGGCGGCGAACTCGGCCGCGGTCACGTCCCGCCAGGAGCCGTCCTCCTGCCTGCGGGCGAGCACGGCCTCGCCGGGTGCCGCACGTTCGTTGTCGTAGGGGATGTCCCCGAGTGATCCGGCCATCGGCACCGGCGCCAGCGCGGGCACCGCCACTTCCCTGACCACCCCGCCGAGCACGGTCTTCACGGGCTCTGCAGCCATGGCATCCACGGCGGTCCTCCTCGTACTTCGAGCACACCCCCGCCGCACACGGGGGTTACCGCCGGTAATCTACGTACCCCCACCCGGCCCTGAACACCCCTCGTACGGCACGTGCACGCCATGCCCCCCGCACGCCCACGGCACGTCCACGCCAGGTCCACGCCCCTGCAACCGCCACCCCGCCGTTTGGCGTGAACACAACTACCGGAACCGGCGACCACCGTCGCGTCCGGGCAGCACCGAACGCGCGGAACCAGGACAGGGTTCCAGGAGCGGGACAGGAACAACAGCATGTCGTTCGAAGCGGAATGGGCACGGCAGAAGGCCGTCGCCCGTACCAGACTGGCGGCGGGTCCGCCCGCCACCCGGCTGAACTCGGCCGGATCCGGAGGGGGTTCCGGGGCAGGGGCGGCCGGGGCGGACAGCCTGGTCGCCGACCGCTCCTCCATCAACGGCAACGCGAACCTGCTCGTCGAGATCGCCGCCCTCCTCCACGAGGGCCGCCCCGACGGCGAAGCCGCCACCATGGCCCGCGCCCCCCGCGCCCACGAGGACGTGGCCGAACAGGTCCTCCGCTTCAGCCGGTTCGCCGACGACCAGTACCAGGACACGGTGGCCCTGTTCGCCGCCCTCGGCACCCGCCTGAGGACCGCCGGCACGCAGTTCGCCGGGGTCGACGACGACACCGCCCGCGCCTTCCTGGACCGGCTGCTGTCGTCCGGGCGCTATGCCGCACCGGAGGACCGGTGACCGACGGACTGGCCTTCCGCAAGGACGTCGAGTTCCTCGCGGAGTGCAATCCTCCGCTCGTCGAGCGCAACGCCCGGGAGTTCCGGCGGCTCCGCGACCTGCTCGTCGAGGCCGGCGCGCCCGCCCGCCGCGCCGAGACCGGCACCGAATGGCACAGCGCGCACAGCGGCGCCTACACCGGGCGCCTCTCCGAGACCCGCAAGCTCGTCGAGCAGCTGGCGGAGGGCTTCGACAAGGCGGCGAGCGCCCTGCACGCCTACGCGCTGGCGCTGGCCACCGCCAAGGCGCACTACGCCGACGGCACGGACGCCGAGCGGAAACTCGCCGCGCTCATCGCCACCAAGGGCACGGCCGTCACCCGCACCGCACAGCGGGCCGAGCCCATGCGCCAGTGGGAGGACATGCGGGCCACCACCGGCTTCCTCGACGGCCTGGCCGAACTCACCATGGACGTCGACGACATCCGCGAACGGGCCGACGCGCTGCACGACACCGCCGGCGGGTTCTTCCACCGGGCCAGGACCACCGAGTCCGAGGCCCGCGCGGTGTGCACGCACGCCATGAAGCAGGCGTACGAGCTGCTGCCGGAGTTCGAGGTGAAGGGATCGGGCGCGCGCCCCGACCTCCCCTCGGCGATGGCCGACCTGCGCCGCGAGACCGAGGAGGCCCGTACGAACCCGCTCACCCGCCTGCCCGGCAGCGGCCCGAAGTCCGGGGTGACCGGCCCGGTCGGCATGGACACCCTGGTCTCGCCCCGCCTGGAGGACATCCGGACCCGGGTGGCGGGACTTCCCGAGGCCGAGGACACCTTCTGGCTGCCGCCCTCGGGCGACGGGGAGAAGGCCGAGTGGATCTCCCGGAACAAGGAGGTGCTGCGGGCCGCGGCCCGGCACTCGGGGGTGCCCGAGGAGCTGGTCGCCGGGATCGCGTGGAAGGAGATCGCGGGCAGCCCGGGCCTCGTGGACAACGGCGTGGACTTCTTCCGCCGGTCCGCGGACGCCCCCTGGGGCCTGAGCCCGATCACGGCCCGGAACCTTCCGGGACGGCTGGGCGGCGAGGTGGACGAGACCTCCTTCGGGCCGATCGCCATCCAGCTGCGGCGGGGCGCGGAGGTGCTCGGCTACGACCCGGAGCACATGACGGAGCAGCAGCAGCGGGTGGTGCAGTCGGCGCTGCAGGACCCGAAGCAGAACGCCTTCGTCGCGGCCGGCTTCCTGGCGCAGATCAAGGCGGAGACCGGCCTGGCCGACGTACCCGCCGACCGGCTGACCCCGGACCAGATGCAGGAGATCGCCGCCCGCTACAACGGCGGCCCGTACTGGGAATCGAAGAAGGCCCAGGACTACGGCGATGATTTCCGCGACAACCTCGGCAAGGTACGGGAGGCCATGCGATGACGGAGCCGGTGAGGGAGGGGGTGCGCTGATGCCACGCGAGAACATCGACCTGCCCGAGGACCAGGGCTGCCTGCGCTGGGTCCTCGGCGTCCCCCTCACCCTCCTCTACGCGCCCGCCGTCTACTTCCTCGTCCTCGCCCTGATCGCCGACCCGGGCCCCCGCGACCACCCGTTCCGGGAGGACGTACAGGCCCTGGGCGTGGTGTCGGCGGTGCTGTGCGGGCTCGGCCTGCTGATCACCCTCACCCCGGTCTTCCGCCGCACCATGGGCCGCTGGTGGTACGCCCTCCCCCTGCTGCTCGCGGCGGTCGCCCTACTCCGCGCGCAAACGGTCTGAGTACACGCACCGCGGCCCCCGCCGGATGGTGGCGGGGGCCGCGGTGCGTGCGCGCTAGGCGACGCCGGGGGGTCAGGCCGCGGCGGCGGCCGGGGCGGCCTGCGGGGAGACCTCGTCCAGCGGGGAGGCGGAGGCGGAGGCGTAGGCCTCCTTGTCCAGGATGCCCTCCCGGGCGGAGACCACGACGGGCACGAGGGCTTGGCCGGCGACGTTGGTGGCCGTCCTGATCATGTCCAGGATCGGGTCGATGGCCATCAGCAGGCCGACGCCGGCGAGCGGGAGGCCCAGCGTGGACAGGGTCAGGGTGAGCATGACCGTGGCGCCGGTGAGGCCGGCGGTGGCGGCGGAGCCGACCACCGAGACGAAGGCGATGAGCAGGTACTCCTTGATGCCCAGCTGCACGTCGAAGATGTTCGCGATGAAGATCGCGGCGAGCGCCGGGTAGATCGCGGCGCAGCCGTCCATCTTGGTGGTGGCGCCGAACGGCACGGCGAAGGAGGCGTACTCCTTCGGGACGCCGAGGCGCTCGGTGACCTTCTGGGTGACCGGCATGGTGCCGACCGAGGAGCGGGAGACGAAGGCCAGCTGGATGGCGGGCCAGGCGCCCTTGTAGAACTGCAGCGGGTTGACCTTGGCGACGGTGGCGAGCAGCAGGGGGTAGACACCGAACATCACGAGCGCCGAGCCGATGTAGACGTCGGCGGTGAAGGTGGCGTACTTGCCGATGAGTTCCCAGCCGTACGAGGCGATGGCGGTGCCGATCAGGCCGACGGTGCCGATCGGGGCCAGGCGGATGACCCACCACAGGGCCTTCTGCAGCAGCTCCAGGACGGACTCGGCGAGGTTCAGCACCGGCTGGGCCTTCTCGCCGAGCTGGAGGGCGGCGATGCCGGCGACGGCGGCCATGAAGACGATCTGCAGGACGTTCAGCTCGGTGAAGGGCGTGATGACGTCGGTCGGCACGATGCCGGTCAGGAAGTCGATCCAGGAGCCGGTCCGCTTGGGCTCCTTGCCGTCGGCCGGGGTGAGGCCTGTGCCGGAGCCGGGGTCGGTCAGCAGGCCGATGGCGAGGCCGATGCCCACCGCGATCAGCGAGGTGATCATGAACCAGAGCAGGGTGCGGGAGGCCAGCCGGGCGGCGTTGTTGACCTTCCGGAGATTGGTGATCGACACCAGGATGGCGAAGAAGACCAGCGGGGCCACGGCCAGCTTCAGCAGCTGGACGAAGATGTCGCCGACCTTCTCCAGGGTGGTGGTCAGCCAGCTGACGTCCTGGCTGCGGGCGAGCCAGCCGAGGAGGACGCCGAGCACGAGGCCGGTGACGATCTGGGCCCAGAAGGGGAACTTCAGCGCGGGCCTGGCGGGGGACTTGGGGGGCGTGGTCGCTGTCGCGGACACGGGCACACTCCGGGTTTTGACGCACGGCAAAGCGTGGAGAAGCAAGCGGGGTTTCTGCGAGGTGGTGTTGCGGTGCGGCAGCCAGGAATGCCCGGCCGGGACCGCTGCTGAACGCGGAAGGCGCAGCTATTGCGAACAGCAACAGGCCGCGGACACGCGGCGGCAGAGATCGACGTGCAGGCGCGTCACGAGCAGGGTGCTCATGACCATCGGAGGCGCGGCTGTCGTCAACATGCCGATGACGCTAACACTTCTCCTTTGAGAATCTCAAAGTATCGCTTTGAGCCATGGCGGCCCGGAACGACCGCGGAAAACACCGCTGCCCCAGCGCTGGGGCGGTAGGACCCAGCACCGGGGCAGTTCGGCACGTTTAAGTGTGTGATGAAACCAACAAGCGCCGGACGGCGCGTGGCGACCCTTAAGAACCGGCGCGCGCGGCGTCGTCGGCCGCGTCCTCCTGGCTGCGGTTCTCGGCCAGCTTGCGCTTCGCACCCTCGACCCGTCCGGAGATCTGCTCGGACATCTCCTCGCGCTGCCGGCGGAGCAACACGAAGGACAGCGGCGCGGACAGCAGCAGCGAGAGCAGCACGACCCAGGCGAGATTGGCATCGCCCAGCCCGGCCGGCACCCACCGGAGCCGCACCAGGACGAAGGCGACGAGGAAGCACCCGGCGAAGATGCCGAGCCGCATCGCGGTGTATCGGATGGCTGCGTTCGGCTTGCCTGCCACGCTGACCCCATTTCTTCACATCGGTCCGTGCCCGTCCAGTGAAGCACGCCGGGTTCTGGATCAGTTCAGCGGGAGGAGGAGGGTGATGTCGTCGCGGTCGTCGTCCGGGGCGACGCGGATGGCGGCGGGGACGCGGCCGACCTCCGTGTAGCCGCAGGACTCGTAGAAGCGTTCGAGGCCGAGGCCGCCGCGGCAGTTGAGGCGGATGGCCTCGATGCCGTCGAGGGTGCGGGCCGCGTCGGCGACCGCGGCCATCAGGGCGCGGCCGGCGCCCCGGCCCTGGAGAGCGGGGTGGACCATGACCGTGTAGGCCCACAGCCAGTGCGTCATCAGGCGGTGGGTGTTGAGGGTGAGGAAGGCGGTGGCCACGACGCGGCCGTCCGCGTCGCGGCCGACGACCAGCCGGCTGCCGCCGTCGGCGACCGCGGCGAGCTGCTTGACCAGCTGCGGGCGGATGTCGTCCCGGACGACCGGCGGGACGAAGCCCACGGCGCCGCCCGCGTTGGAGACGTCCGTCCACAGGTCGAGGATGCCCTCGTGGAGGGCGGGGCCGACCGACGGGTCCAGGGTGAAGACGAGGCCAGTGGGCGATGCGGTGGCAGTAAGGGTCATACCCGAAGAGTATCTATTACCTATGCCCGTGTGCCAGTGGATTCGGCACACGAAAACGCCCTGGTCCGGGGTGCGGACCAGGGCGTCGGAGGTCGTACGGCGAAGCGGTGCGTCAGACGCGCATCGGCTGGGGCGACTCCCGCAGCGAGGCGTCCGGGCCCGGGTACTCGCGGATGATCTCGTACCGCGTGTTCCGCTCGACCGGGCGGAAGCCCGCCTCGCGGATCAGCTCCAGGAGGTCGTCCCGGGTGAGCTTGTTCGGGGTGCCGTAGTTGTCGGCGTCGTGCGTGATCTTGTACTCGACCACCGAGCCGTCCATGTCGTCCGCGCCGTGCTGCAGCGCCAGCTGGGCGGTCTGCACTCCGTGCATCACCCAGAAGACCTTGACGTGCTGGACGTTGTCGAAGAGCAGGCGGGAGACCGCGAAGGTCTTCAGCGCCTCGGCACCGGTGGCCATCGTGGTCCGGGCCTGCAACGTGTTGCGGACCTTGCCGTCCTTCAGGTCCACGAAGTCGTGCTGGTACCGCAGCGGGATGAAGACCTGGAAGCCGCCCGTCTCGTCCTGCAGCTCACGCAGCCGCAGCACGTGGTCCACCCGGTGCCGCGGCTCCTCGATGTGGCCGTAGAGCATCGTGCACGGGGTCTTGAGACCCTTCTCGTGCGCGAGCCGGTGGATCCGCGACCAGTCCTCCCAGTGGGTGCGGTGGTCGACGATGTGCTGCCGGACCTCCCAGTCGAAGATCTCCGCGCCGCCGCCGGTCAGCGACTCCAGGCCCGCCTCGATCAGCTCGTCCAGGATGTCGGACGCCGAGAGGCCGGAGATGGTCTCGAAGTGGTGGATCTCGGTGGCCGTGAACGCCTTCAGCGAGACGTGCGGCAGCGCCTTCTTCAGCTCGCTCAGCGAGCGCGGGTAGTAGCGCCACGGCAGGTTGGGGTGCAGGCCGTTGACGATGTGCAGCTCGGTGAGGTTCTCGCTCTCCATGGCCTTGGCCAGGCGGACGGCCTCCTCGATGCGCATGGTGTACGCGTCCTTCTCGCCCGGCTTCCGCTGGAACGAGCAGTACGCGCACGACGCGGTGCACACGTTCGTCATGTTGAGGTGACGGTTGACGTTGAAGTGGACGACGTCGCCGTTCTTCCGCGTGCGCACCTCGTGGGCGAGGCCGCCGAGCCAGGCCAGATCGTCCGACTCGTAGAGGGCGATGCCGTCCTCACGGGTCAGCCGCTCACCGGAGCGGACCTTCTCCTCCAGCTCGCGCTTGAGCCCAGCGTCCATGTGCCGGTCGCCTCCTGATCGATGTCTGCCGGTGCCACCGGGCTTCGATTCACCCGGGGGCACTCCCCGCCCAACCGTACTCTCAGTGCTCCTCGGGGAGCTCTCCGACCCGGTTCTCCCACTTGGTGGAGAGCACGATGGTGGTGCGGGTCCGGGAGACGCCCTTCGTCCCGGACAGCTTCCGGATGATCTTCTCCAGGCCGTCCACGTCGCTCGCGCGCACCTTGAGCATGTAGGAGTCGTCGCCGGCGATGAACCAGCAGTCCTCGATCTCCGCGAGGTCCCGCAGCCGGCGCGCCACGTCCTCGTGGTCGGCGGCGTCGGAGAGGGAGATGCCGATGAGCGCCGTCACGCCCAGGCCGAGGGAGGCCGAGTCGACGGTCGCGCGGTACCCGGTGATGACCCCGGCCGTCTCCAGCCGGTTGATGCGGTCGGTGACGCTGGGGCCGGAGAGGCCCACGAGCCGGCCCAGCTCCGCGTACGAGGCACGTCCGTTTTCCCGGAGTGCCTGGATGAGCTGCCTGTCCACCGCGTCCATGTATCTGGACCCTTCTATTGTTCGGCGATCCTGCAAGATTAGGTATAGAATCAAAGGCGCACAGGGTCAACGCCCTGTGAATCTTTCAACAGATCAATGACGATCTTCAGGAGTGGTTCACCGTGTACACGATCGAGATGGCCTACGCCCAGATGCGGCAGCTCCAGGAGCAGGCCAGCCGATCCCGTGCCCACCAGCAGGTAGTCGCCGCGCGGCGCGCCGAGAAGAGCACCAAGCCGCGCAACGCCAAGAAGCGCTAACCCCCAAGCCGAGAGCTTCCAAGCTCTCCCTCCCATCGGCGGTACAGCCGGTGCGGCACCCCTGCCGCGTCCAGCACCCGCCCCGCGACGAAGTCCACCAGATCCTGGATGTGCGTCGCACCCGCGTAGAACGCCGGAGAGGCGGGCAGCACCACGGCTCCCGCCTCGTCCAGCGCCACCAGATGCTTCAGCGTCTGACCGTTCAGCGGGGTCTCCCGCACCGCGACCACAAGTCGGCGCCGCTCCTTGAGCGTCACGCTCGCCGCCCGCTGCAGCAGGTCCTTCGACAGTCCGAGCGCCACACCCGCCACACAGGCGGTGGACGCCGGCACGATGAGCATTCCCTTGACGGCGTACGAGCCGCTGCTCGGCCCCGCCGCCAGATCCCCGGCACCCCAGTGCCGCACGTCGCCCACGGCCACGTCGAAGGTGTCGGGTTTTCCGTCGGCCCCCCGGGCCAGCCACTGCGCGAGGTCCTCGCGCCAGTGCGCGTCCCGGAAGGCGATGCCGGTCTCGTCCAGCAGGGTGAGCCGCGAGGCCCGGCTGACCACCAGGTCCACGCTCTCCCCGGCCGCCAACAGCCCCCGCAGCACCGCCGCCGCGTACGGCGTCCCCGACGCCCCGGAAACCCCGACCACCCACGGGGTGCGCTTGCCGTCAGTCATGACACCGAGACTATCCGGCCACCTCGGCCGGGCACTCGCCAAGGTCTGCCGTACGTTTCCCCTTCGGAACACTCACCAGGGGGCCGCGATGAACCCGACCGACAACCGCAGCGGGGCCATGACCGACGGCGAGCGCGCCAGGACGGCGGGCCTGCTGATGGCCGGCTGGGTGGCACTGCTGTGGCTGCTCGAAGCCGTGGACACCGCCACCGGGCACTCCCTCGACACGTACGGCATCACCGCGCGGGACACCGGCGACCTGCCCTCCGTACTCTCCGCGCCGTTCATCCACTTCGGCTGGGACCACGTCGCCGCGAACACCCTGCCGCTGCTGGCCCTCGGCTTCCTCACCGCGCTGGGCGGGCTGCGCCGCTTCTTCCTCGTCTGCGCGGTGATCATCGTCGCGGACGGGCTGGGGGTGTGGCTGTTCTCCCCGGCCGACAGCAACACCGCCGGCGCCTCGGGACTCGTCTTCGGCCTGTTCGGCTATCTGGTGGTCCGCGGCTTCGTGGAGCGCCGCCCGACCGGGATCGTCGTCGGCCTGCTGGTCGCCGCGATCTGGGGCGGCGCCATCCTGTCCGGCATCGGCCCCTCGGACTCCTCGGTCAGCTGGCAGGGCCACCTCATCGGCCTCCTGGCCGGCGCGGCCACGGCCTTCCTGCTCCCGAAGGCGCCGGCGGGGCGGGCGGGGGTGTACGGCTAGGTGCGGACGGCCGTGCCGGGGTCCACGGGGAGTTCGGCGGTGTCGATGACGAGCGTTCCGATGCCGGTGTCGATTTTGACCTGGTTTCCGTAGGGAATGGTGTCCCGCCCCACGTACCCGTCCGGCCCGGGGTTCCACAGCGTCACGCAGTGCCCCTTGTAGGGGTCAAAGATCAGGTAGTGCGGGATGCCGCGCCGGGCGTACGCCCGGTTCTTGACCTCGTAGTCATTGCGGACGCTGCTCGGGGAGACCACCTCGACGGCGAGCTCGATCAGCTCCGGCGGGTACGCGCTGAGGTTTTTGCGGCGTTCGGCATTCGGAATGACGGCAAGGTCCGGGCAGAGTTCGTTGTCGTCATCGAAGGGCACGGCGACGTCGCTGATCAGACCCCACTCCGCCGAAAGCTGCGCCTTCAAAGCGTTGCGCACTTCGAAGATCGTTTCGTTGTGGTGTGGTTTGACCGGACTCATCATGATGGCGCCCTCGACAATCTCGACCCGGTATCCGGGGAACATGTCCTCGAACCGGCTGAGCTGTGAGTGCAGGCGCTCGGTCTCCGAGACGGTCACGTCGGCCTCCCTGTCCATGCACTCGATGGTAGGCCGCACGGCAACTAAACCGTCAGACCCCGCATGGCGAGATCCAGCAGGGCGCACCCGAACAGGGCAACCCCGATGAAGCCGTTGACCGTGAAGAACGCCCGGTTCAGGCGGGACAGGTCGTGCGGCTTCACGATGGTGTGTTCGTAGACGAACGCGGCCGCGACCACCGCCAGCCCCGTCCAGAACAGCACGCCCGCGTCCGTGGCCACCGCGTACCAGGCCAGCAGGGCCGTGGTGACGACGTGGCAGGCGCGGGCGCCCCACAGGGCGGCCGGGACGCCGAAGCGGGCCGGGACGGACTTCACGCCCTCGGCGCGGTCCGCCGCCACGTCCTGGCAGGCGAAGATCAGGTCGAAGCCGCCGATCCAGACGCCGACGGCGAGGCCGAGGATCACCGCGTCCCAGGACCAGGTCCCGGTCACCGCCAGCCAGGCGCCGATGGGGCCCATCGCCTGGGCCAGACCGAGGATGGCGTGCGGGTAGTTCGTGAACCGCTTGCCGTACGGGTAGACCACCATCGGGATCACGGCCACCGGCGCCAGCGCCAGGCAGAGCGGGTTCAGCAGCGCGGCCGAGCCGAGGAACACCGCGAGCGCGACCCCGGCACCGGTCCACGCGGTCCGCACCGAGACCGCGCCGGTCACCAGCTCGCGGGTGGCGGTGCGCGGGTTCCGGGCGTCGATCTCCCGGTCGATGATCCGGTTCGCGGCCATCGCGAAGGTCCGCAGACCCACCATGCAGACGGTGACCAGCAGCAGCTCCACCCAGTGCACGCTGCCGCTCTCCGTGAACATCGCGGTGAGTGCGGCGATGTAGGCGAAGGGCAGCGCGAAGACCGAGTGCTCGATCATCACCAGGCGCAGGAACGCCTTCACCTTGCCGGCGGCCTGCGGCGCGGCGGGACCCGGCCCGGGGCCGACGACCCCGTCAGCGGTGGTCATCACGCCAGGTCCTCCCGGAAGGCGGCCACGTCCTCGCGGAGCTCCGCGACGGGCAGCGTGCCGAGCTCCACGTCCAGCGGGCCGGTCTCCTGCACCTCCGCAGCCTCCGCCGCCACCTGCGGTACGACCCGCACGGCCAGGGAGACGCGGTCGTCGCCGGCGGTCCGGCCGGTCACCGTGAGCGCGTCCACGGCCAGGCTCAGCTCGAAGTCCTCCCCGCCGTCCAGCGCGGCCAGCAGGGCGTCCGCGAAGGCCGCGGCGTCCGCGTCGGCGAGCTCGGGCAGCTCGAAGCCGCGGCCCTCGCCGTCCGTACGGTCGGCCACGACCTCCCAGACGCCGTGGCCGCCGGCGAACGCCTCCGGGGTGACCCCGGCCTGACGGGCCGCGAGCACCAGCCCGGGATCGGTCGGGTCGAGCTCGGGACGGAGCAGCGCCACACAGGGGGTGTCCGCCCCCAGGAACAGCGCCGGGCCGCCGACGGCGATGGGGCTCACAGTCCGTACTCCTTCCAGCGGCGGTCCACCAGGGCCGCCGTCGCCGGGTCGGACTCCACCATGTCCGGCCAGCCGCCGTCCCGGGTGTAGCCCTCCTCCGGCAGCTTCTTCGTCGCGTCGATGCCCGCCTTGCCGCCCCAGAACTGCTGGTACGAGGCGTGGTCCAGGTGGTCCACCGGGCCCTCGACCACCGTGAGGTCGCGGGAGTAGTCGGTGTTGCCGAGCGCCCGCCAGGACACCTCGTGCAGGTCGTGGACGTCGCAGTCCTTGTCCACCACGATGATCAGCTTGGTCAGCGACATCATGTGCGCGCCCCAGATGGCGTGCATGACCTTCTGGGCGTGCTTGGGGTACTTCTTGTCGATCGAGACGATCGCGCAGTTGTGGAAGCCGCCCGACTCGGGCAGGTGGTAGTCCACGATGTCCGGCACGATGATCTTCAGCAGCGGCAGGAAGAAGCGCTCCGTCGCACGGCCCAGCGGGCCGTCCTCGGTCGGCGGGCGCCCCACCACGATCGACTGCAGCAGAGGCCGCTTCCGCATCGTGATGCAGTCGATCTTCAGCGCGGGGAACGGCTCCTGCGGGGTGTAGAAGCCGGTGTGGTCGCCGAACGGGCCCTCCGGGAGCATCTCCCCCGGCTCCAGCCAGCCCTCGACGACGACCTCCGCGTTGGCGGGGACCTGGAGCGGGACGGTCTTGCAGTCGACCATCTCGATCCGCTTGCCCGCCACGAACCCGGCGAAGAGGTACTCGTCGATGTCGCCCGGCAGCGGCGCCGTGGACGCGTAGGTCACGGCCGGCGGGCAGCCGAAGGCGATGGCCACCGGCAGCCGTTCGCCGCGCGCCGCCGCCACCGCGTAGTGGTTGCGGCTGTCCTTGTGGATCTGCCAGTGCATGCCGATGGTGCGCTTGTCGTGGCGCTGCAGCCGGTACAGGCCCAGGTTCCGCACGCCCGTCTCCGGGTGCTTGGTGTGGGTGAGCCCCAGGTTGAAGAAGGAGCCGCCGTCCTTGGGCCAGGTGAAGAGCGCCGGCAGCCGGTCCAGGTCCACGTCGTCCCCGGTGAGAACGACCTCCTGGACGGGCGCGGAGTCGCCCTTCACCTTCTTCGGCGGGACGTGCACCATCGAGCCGAGCTTGCCGAACGCCTCGCGGACGCCGATGAACCCCTGCGGCAGCTCGGGCTTCAGCAGGCCGCCGATCTTCTCGCTGATCTCGCCGTAGGACTTCAGGCCGAGGGCCTTGAGCAGCCGGCGGTCGGTGCCGAAGACGTTCATCGCCAGGGGCATGTCGGAGCCCTTGACGTTCTCGAACAGGAGGGCCGGGCCGCCGGCCTTGTTCACTCTGTCGACGATCTCCCCGACCTCCAGGTAGGGGTCGACTTCGGCCTTGATGCGCTTGAGGTCGCCCTCCCGCTCCAGAGCCCGGAGCAGCGAGCGGAGATCGTCGTAAGCCATGGGGCAAGTATCCGGCACGGACTACCCTGGAGGCGTCACCGGGGCCCGTAGCGGCCCGCCGCCACTGACTGGGGGTCGGTCCCACACCGTGCTGCGCTATCTGCCGTTCCTGCTGATCATCGCGCTGACCATCTACGCCTTCATCGACTGCCTGAACACCCCGGAGGAAGAGGTCAAGCACCTCCCCAAGGTGGTGTGGGTGATCATCATCCTGCTGTTCTCGATCGTGGGACCGGTGGTCTGGCTGTTCGCGGGCAAGAAGCGGGTGGCCTCCGGCGGCGGGGCCGGGCGGAGCCGCGGCCGCACCCAGTGGGTCGCGCCGGACGACAACCCCGAGTTCCTGAAGTCCCTGCGCGAGGAGCAGGAGAACCGCGACAGGGACAAGCACAGGGACAGCGACACGGGCACGGACAGGGACAGGGACAAGGACAAGGGCGAGAAGGACACGGAGTAGCCGCCCGGCCCCCGGCTACCGGCCGGCCACCCCGGCAGGCCGCGCCTCCGTGAGCGCGCCGACCAGCCACGGCATGTCGCGGCGGCGGACCGCGATGAGCACCTCGCGCTCCCCGTCACGGCACTGGGCGATCCGGTACGAGAGGTCCCGCCCCAGTACATCGGCGCCACCGGGGTCCGTCGCGAGGACGGGGCGGACCCGCTCCAGCACCAGCCCGTCGGGCAGCGGCTTGCGGCGGAAGGATCCGGTCGGGTCGATGCTGAACGCGAGCACCCCCGGGCCGATCACGAGGTGGTCGCCGACACCGTCCTCGTCTCCGAGCAGTACCGCCCGGAAGACGCGCTCGCGCTCGTCCCGGCGCGGCTCCACCTCGTAGGTCTCCGGTTCGCCGCGCCGCCACTTGTACAGGGAGACGGCTCCGGCGACGAGGAGGGCCAGGACGGTGCCGGCCGCGGTCCAGCGCAGCAGGACGGGGAACCGCAGGTCCGAGATCAGCGCGGCGACCAGCACGCTCACACCCAGGATGACCAGTGTCATCAGGGGTACCAGGAACTGCCAGGCCATGGCCCGCCGCGTGCGCCCGGACAGCCACCGCTGCCAGCACTCCATCCACACCATGGCCGGCCCGAAGAGCAGCAGGAACGCGCCCCAGCCGAACGGCACCGCGTACCCGGTGTACGGGTTGTCCACGGTGTGGGCGGTACGGGAGAGGCGAGGGCCGTACTCCACGGACCGGATCTCGCCGCGCCAGGCGACCAGGCGCACCTGCTCGCCCACGGCGGTGGGCGCCTCGGCACGGTGCCACTGCACCTTGACGACCTGCCGCCTGCCGTCCGCGTGCACCACGTCCAGGCTCCGGACCAGGTGCCTGATCCCGGGGTTCCGGTCCCGTTCCACGGTGGCCGTCGTCCGGCTCAGGCACTGTGCCTGCTCCCGCGGGGGGAGGCCGGGGGCGCAGGTGTCGGCCGCCGCGAAGTCTCGGGCCGCCGCCTCGGCAGTCCGTACGGGCACCAGCAGCAGGAAGGCGCCGACGAGCATCGCCGCCACACCGAGACCGATCACCACGGCCGCGGCAAGCCAACTCGGCTTCCCTGCAGACTCCTTGGGGTTCTTTTCGGCAATCACACGCGCAAGAGTGCCTCAGGAGGAAACGTTCCGGACCGGGTTTCGGACGGAGTTTCGGATGTGATGTCGGCCGCGGGCTTCCGGAACGGCTCCCGCCGCGACATCGGCCGCCGCCCGCGCGAGCGCCCGTACCGCCCCCGAGTCGTCGGCGGCCCGCCACACCAGGCCGTAGCCGATCGGCTCGGCGCCGGCCACCGGCAGGTAGGCCACCCCCGGGCGGGCGTGGTACGCCGCCATGTGTTCCGGTGCGAGCAGGGCACCCTCTCCGGCCGCGACCAGCATCAGCGCTTCCTGCACGTGGACGACCTCCGGCCCCCTGCTGATCGGCCGGCCTCCCGGTGTCCGGTCCGGAGCCGACCGTTCTCTCAGGTGGGCGGGCACGTCGCCGCCGGTCGGCAGCAGCCGTACGCCCGCCAGGTCCTCCAGCGTCAGCTCGGTCCGTGCGGCGAGCGGGTCATCGGCCGCCACGGCCAGGACCCGGCGCTCCGTCAGCAGCACCGGTCCGGCCTCCAGGTCGGGCTCACGGACCGGGAACTCGGCGAAGGCGGCGTCGAAGCCGCCGCTCCGGAGCTGCCCGTAGGGATCGGACAGCGGTACCTCGCACACCGTCACCACCAGGTCCGGGTGGGTGGCGCGGAGCGCTCCGGCGGCCCGCAGCACCAGTTCCCCGGAGGTCGGCGTGGGGAAGCCGACGTGCAGCTCACCGCCGACCGCACGGGCGGTGGCCGCGGCACGTTCCAAGGCCTCCCGGATGCCCCGGTGGTGGGGTTCGAGGTCCTCGCGCAGCTGCCGGCCCAGCGCGGTGAGGGACACCCTGCGGCTGGTGCGCCGGAACAGCGGTGCGCCCACGCGCCGTTCCAGGCGGCCGGTCAGCTGGCTGACGCGGGCGCGGGACAGCAGCATCCGTTCGGCGGTCCGGCCGAAGTGCAGCTCTTCGGCCAGGATCAGGAAGCACTCCAGTTCATCGCGATCGGTAAGCACGGCTGAACGAACGTTGCCTTCTTCGGCGTTGTTCCCCCGGGGCCCTCGGACGAGGGTTGGTTGAGCCGGCAACCAACCTTCCTTTCCTCCCCTTCCCCTGTCTGAGGGTTCTCATGAATGCGAACGACACGATCCGCGGGCGCCAGTGGGGTGTCCTGCTCGTCCTCTGCGGCGCGATCTTCCTGGAGGGCATCGACGTCGCCATGCTGAACGTGGCCCTGCCGTCCATCCGGGCGGACCTGGGCCTGTCCACCGGCGACCTCCAGTGGGTGATGAGCGCCTACGTGCTCGGCTACGGCGGCTTCATGCTGCTGGGCGGGCGGGCCGCGGACCTCTTCGGCCGCCGGCGGATGTTCCTCGGCTGGCTCACCGTCTTCCTGCTGTTCTCCGGGCTCGGCGGGCTGGCCACCGAGGGCTGGATGCTGATCACCGCCCGGTTCGTCACCGGTGTGGCCGCGGCCTTCATGACCCCGGCCGGTCTCTCGATCATCACCACCGGCTTCACGGAGGGCCCGCAGCGCGACAGGGCCCTGCTCGTGTACTCGGGCACCGCGGCCGGCGGCTTCTCCATCGGCCTGGTCGTCGGCGGGCTGCTGTCCTCGGTGGGCTGGCGCTGGGTGTTCTTCGCCCCGGTGGGGCTGTCCGCGGTGATCCTCCTGGCCGCACTGGCCCTCGTACCGAAGTCCGCGACGCGGCCGGAACGGGCACCGGGTGAGCGGTTCGACCTGGTCGGCGGCCTGACCGTGACCGCCGCGCTCGTGCTGCTGGTGCTCGGGGTGGAGCGGGCCGCGCACGCCCCGGCCGTGACGACCGCCGCCACGCTCGGGGCCGGGCTGGCGCTGCTGCTGGTGTTCGCCGCGGTGGAGCGGCGGGCCCCGGCGCCGCTGGTCCGGCTGTCGGTGCTGCGGTCCGGATCACTGCTGCGCACCAATGCCGCGGCGGTGCTGTTCTCCGGCGCGTTCTTCGGCTTCCAGTTCCTGCTGGTGCTCTACCTGCAGGAACTGCGGGGCTGGTCCAGCGTGCAGACCAGCCTGGCGATGGTCGTCATGGGCATCGACGCGGTGCTCTCCCCGACTCTGGTGCCGAAGCTGGTGGCCCGCTTCGGCAACGCCCGGCTGATCCTGGGAGGGCTGCTGCTCGCCGCGGTGGCCTACGGGCTGTTCCTGCCGCTGGGCGCGGACTGGACCTACGCGGCGATGCTGCCCGGTCTGGTGCTGGTGGGCCTGGTCTTCGCGCTGGTCTACGGCCCGCTGACGATCGTCGCCACGGACGGGGCGGCGGAGGAGGACCAGGGGCTGGCCGGCGGCCTGCTCTACACCTCGTTCCAGTTCGGCGCCGCGCTCGGGCTGTCGGCGGTGACCGCGGTCTCGGGGGCGGTGTCCGGCTCGGCGCTGGACGGCTACCGGGCGGCCCTGTGGGTTCCGTTCATTGCGGTGCTGCTGGCCGCGGCGGTGAGCGCGCCGGGATTGCGGTCCCGGGCGGGCCGGCGGGTGACCGCCGGGGAGCCGGCTGCCCCGGCGGTCAGGCCGTCAACGGATCCTTCGCCGGAGCCCTCCCGGTCCTGAGCCGTGAGGGTCACTGTGCCCAGGGCAGGACGCGGGTGCCCTCGGTCCCCGGGACCGAGGCCACCCCGTCCGCGCGCATGGCGACGTGCGCCTCGAAGGACTCGGCGGCGTGGATCCGGCGCACGACGCCGGAGGGCAGGACCATGGTCTGGCCTGCGGTGACCTTCTCGGTCCGGCCGCCGTCCCAGGTGATCTCCAGCGATCCGGCGGTGACCGTCCAGACCTGCTCGCGGCTGACGGCATGGTCGGGGCCGGTCGAGCCGGCGGCCATGTCGACGCGCCAGGTGCTGAGCTCGGCGCTGCCGCGGCTGGGCGCGGCGAGGCCGGTCATGGTGGCGTTCGGGGAAACGGTGACGTGCTCGGGGGTGGTGGTGATGACGCGCAAGGCGGCGGCTCCTCGGAGCGAGTGAGTGAGTGAATGAGTGAGTGAGTCAAGTTGCTTTACTTGCTGGACGCAGGAGTGAGTAAAGCATGTTGACTTGCCTGTGTCACGATGTTTCGCGTGACGAACCACGACGGCGGGCCCGGTCCCGAGCTGACCTTCCTGCTCGGGCTGGGTTTCCAGATGATGCTGGCCGAGTTCACCCGGCGGGTCGCCGAGGCCGGGTATCCGGACCTGCGGCCGGTGCACGGCATGGCCTTCCAGATCCTCAAGGGCGACGGCACCACGAGCAGCGAGCTCGGCGAACGGCTGGGCATGACCAAGCAGGCGGCCGGGCAGCTGGTCGACGACCTGGAGCGGCGCGGCTATGTGCGGCGGGAGCCGCATCCGGGGGGTGGGCGGCGGAAGCTGGTCGTGCTCACGGAGGCGGCACGGACGCACCTGGCGGTGGCGGGGCGGATCCTCCACGGGCTGGAGGCGGAGGTCGGTGAGCGGGTGGACCTGGGCGCGCTGCGGGCTGAGCTGGGCCGGCTGCTGGGATCGCTGGGCGGGGGCGAGCCTTTGCCGCCGCTGCGGCCCGTCTGGTAGGCCGCCGGGGGGCGGCTCCGGCGGGGCGGGGTACGAACGTTGCGCGGCGGTGTCCCGGTGTGCCCACCCGTCCCGCCCTGCGGGACGCCTGCCCACACCGGGGGTGGGTACGGGCGCCCGCCCACACCGGGAGTGGGTAACGGGCACCTGCCCACACCGGGGGTGGGTAACGAGCACCTGCCCACACCGGGGGTGGGTACGGACCCCCGCCCGCACCGGGGGTGGGTAACGGACGCCTGCCCGTACCGGGGGCGGTCAGTGGGGCTGGAGGTGGGTGGCGTATTCGGTGCGGAGGGTGGTCCAGCGGGTTTTGGTCCAGGCCGGCCAGTACGCCGGGCGGCCCTCCAGGTAGTCCTCCAGCAGCAGGAAGTGCTCGTGCCAGCCGGCCAGGCAGTCCAGGGCGTAGGACTCGTTGCCGTGGAGCTCGTTGGTGAAGCGGATCAGGGTGGAATCGGTGCCCAGCGGCTCCAGGTGGAAGCGCATCCGGCCGTGCACCGGGACGGTGTACTCGACCACCCGCTCCACGTCCCAGGCCGTGACGTGGCCCGAGACCCTGGTGCCCGAGTTCGCCCATTGCAGGGTGACGGCCCCGCCGAGGTGCCGTTCCAGGGTGTCCGCTTCCGCCAGCCAGCCCTGGAGGCCCTCCGGCGTGGTCAGGGCCGGCCACACCGTTTCGTACGCGTGCGCCACGTGCGGCGCGATGTGCAGCAGCCAGTGGTCGCCGTCGCGGCGCTCGCCGGTGCCATGGCTCACGGGAGACATGACACCAGCGTCGCACTCCCGCCGGTCAGATGCCCGCGTACGAGTGCTTGCCGTTGAGCAGGATGTTCACGCCGTAGTAGTTCCAGATCCAGCAGGCGAAGGCGAACAGTGCCAGGTAGGCGGCCTTGCGGCCCTTCCAGCCCGCCGTGGCCCGCGCGTGCAGGTAGCCGGCGTAGGCCACCCAGGTCACGAAGGACCACACCTCCTTGGGGTCCCAGCCCCAGTAGCGGCCCCAGGCGTCGCCCGCCCAGATCGCGCCGGCCACGATGGTGAAGGTCCACAGCGGGAAGACGGCCGCGTTGATCCGGTACGAGAACTTGTCCAGCGAGGCGGCCGAGGGCAGCCGCTCCAGCACCGAGGTGGCGAAGGAGCCGGGCTTGCCGCCGCCCGCGAGCTTGGCCTCGTAGGAGTCGCGGAAGAGGTAGAGCACGGTGCCGGCGGCACCCACGTAGAAGACCGCACCGCAGAAGATCGCGGTGGAGACGTGGATCCACAGCCAGTACGAGTCCAGGGCCGGGACCAGCTGGTCGCTGTCGGTGTACAGCCACTTGGTGGCGATGCCCAGGTCCAGCAGGACGGTGGTGACCAGGATCAGGCCGAGCCAGCGCACGTTCTTCTTGGCCGCCAGCAGCGCCAGGTAGACGCCGACCGCCACCGTGGAGAAGGTGATCGAGAACTCGTACATGTTGCCCCAGGGGGCCCGCTGCACCGACATCGCGCGGGCGACCACACCGGCCGCCTCGATCAGGAAGGCCAGCGCGGTCAGGGAGACCGCGATCCGCCCGTAGAGGTCGCCCTTCTCGGTGTCGCCGGCCGCGCCGGGGCCGTCCGGGACGTCCCGGGTCCCGCTGCCGGACCGGGTGACCACCTTCGGCTTGTCCAGGACCGCCGTACCGCCGCCCTTGGTGCGGACCTGCACCGCGGGCGCCTCCGACGCGGCGCCGCCGGTCAGCGCGGCCGCCGTACGGCCGACCTTGCTGCGGCTGCCGAACACCCACTCGGCGATGTGCGCGAGGAAGGCGAGCGTGTAGACCGCCATCGACGAATAGATCAGGTAATTGCTGATCTGCGCCAGGTTCTCGTTGGCTGCGACTGCGAGCGTCGTCATTCGCGCTCTCCTTCAGGGTCTTCTTCGTCAGTGTCGGCGACGGGGCCGTCGACGGGGTCGGCGGGGGACTTCGGCGCGGTGGGCACCTTGTCGTGGAGCTCGGCGGCCAGCTCCCCGAGCTCCTCCGCGAGCCGCGCGGACTCGCTGCGGCCGAGGCCGGCCATCCGGACGACGGTCACACCGCTCGGGAGCGCCTCCGCCCGGACCCAGATCCGGCGGCGCTGGATGAACAGGGAGGCGGCCAGGCCCAGGATGGCGGCGGCGGCTCCGGCCAGGGCCAGGCCGTTGCCGGGCTGCTGGGACACCTGGAAGGTCGCCCAGCGCTCGATGCCCTCGAACTTCACCGAGCCGGCCCCGTCGGGCAGGGTCATGGTCTCGCCGGGCCGGAGCATCTGCTTGAACAGCTCGCCGTCCGCGCCGAGGAACTTGTTCATCTTGCGGGTGTCGAGCTGGTACACGTTCTGCGGCAGGCCGGAGTCCACGCCGAGGCTGCCGTGGTACGCGCTGAGCGCGAGCACCGGGTAGTCCAGGGCCGGGAACTGGGAGAACATGTTCCCCTTGTTCTGGCCGGCGAAGGTGGGGACGAACCAGGCGGCGAAGCCGAGCTGGGTCTTCTTCCCGTCCTTGTCCCGGTAGCCGTCGGTGACCTTGACCGCGCCGGAGGAGGTCAGGTTGGAGTCCTGCGGCAGCATCGGCACCGCGTCCTTGAAGATCACCTCGCCCTGGCGGTCGGTCACCGAGATGACCGGCGCGTAGCCGTGACCGAGCAGGTAGACCTTGGCGCCGTCGATGTCGAGGGGCTCGTTGACCTCGATCTCGGCCTTCCGGGGCGCGCCGTCGGCGCCCTCGCTGACGGTGACGTACGCCTTGAAGTCGCGCGGCGTGCCCTTCTGCGGGCCGGTCTTCTCGAAGGTCGCGTCGAACCTGTCCAGCTTGAAGCTGAACTTCGGCAGGTCGTCGGTGTCGAAGAGGCTGCCGGACTTGAAGTCGTCGTACTGCGGGAGCACGTTCGAGAAGCTCGTGCCGCGCAGGACCAGCTTGCCGCCCTCGGACTTGAAGAGCTGGCCGGTGGCGAAGGCCACCAGCATCAGGATCAGGGCGATGTGGAAGACCAGGTTGCCGGCCTCACGGAGGTAACCCTTCTCCGCGGCGACGGAGTCCTCGGCGGTGTCGGTGCGGAACCGGCGGCCGGCCAGCAGGGTCTTCGCGTGGGCGAGGACCTGCTCGGGGGCGGCCTCGGTGCGCCAGGTGGTGTACGCGGGCAGCCGGTCCAGGCGCTTCGGCGCGGCCGGCGGGCGGCTGCGGAGCTGGCCGACGAACTGCCAGGTGCGCGGGACGATGCAGCCGATCAGCGAGATGAACAGCAGCAGGTAGATCGCCGAGAACCAGAACGAGGTGTAGACGTCGAAGAGCTGGAGCTTCTCGGCTGCCGGCACCCAGAAGTCGTGGTCCCGCTTCCACTGCTCGACCTTCAGCGGGTCGACCTGGGTCTGCGGGATCAGCGAGCCCGGGATGGAGCCCAGGGAGAGCAGGAGCAGCAGGAGCAGCGCCACCCGCATGGAGGTGAGCTGCCGCCAGAACCAGCGGGCCCAGCCGAACACGCCGATGCCGGAGGGCGCGGCGTCCTCGGCGGGTGCCGTGGAGAGCTGCGCCCCGGCCTCGCCGAGGCCGGCGGCCTCGGTGTCCGCGGCGTCCGCGGTGTCCGCGGTGTCCGCGGTGTCCGCGGTGTCCGCGGTGTCCGCGGTGTCCGCGGTGTCCGCCGGGGCGGCGGCCTTGGTGTTGTCCGTCGTACTCATGTGCCTGTCGTCCTCAGATCCCGACCGTGAAGCCGCTGGCCCAGCCCTGCATTTCCGACACGATGCTGTCCCAGATTCCTGTGACCAGCAGCAGGCCGGTGAGGATCAGCATGGCGCCGCCGATCCGCATCACCCACGCGTAGTGCTTCTTCACCCAGCCGAACGCGCCCAGCGCCTTGCGGAAGGCGATCGCGGTGACGATGAAGGGCAGGCCCAGGCCGATGCAGTACACCGTGGTCAGCGCGGCGCCGCGGACGGCGCTGGCCTCCTGGATGGAGAGCGTGAGCAGGGCGCCGAGGGTGGGTCCGGTGCAGGGGGCCCAGCCGAGCCCGAAGAGCACGCCCAGGAAGGGCGCCCCGACCAGGCCGGCCGCGGGCTTCTTGTGGAAGCGGAACTCCCGCATCGTCAGGCCCGGGATCCAGCCCATGAAGAAGAACCCGAGGAGTATCACCAGGAAGCCCATGACCCGGGAGATGATCTCCCGGTTGCCCGCGAGGGTGTTGCCGAACTGTCCGAACAGCGCTCCGGTGGAGACGAACACGGCGGTGAAGCCGAGCACGAACAGGCTCGCGCCGAGCAGCATCCGGCCGCGCCGGGCCTCGGCCAGGTCGGCGCCGCTGGCCCCGGTGACGTAGGAGAGGTAGCCGGGGACGAGGGGGAGGACGCAGGGCGAGAAGAACGAGACCAGTCCGGCGAGCAGCGCGATGGGCACGGCCAGCAGCAGACCGCCGCTCATGACGGTCTCGTTCACGCCGACGTCCTGGGCGGCGAGGAGCATCACGGGGTCAGTTCTCCGTCACTTCTCGGCGAGCAGCGGGTCGATCATCTTGCGGAGCCGCTTGTCGTCGATCGCGGTGAGGGCGCGGGCGGCGATCTTGCCCTCCTTGTCGAGGACGATCGTGGAGGGGATGGCCGCCGGGTTCAGGTTGCCCTTGGGGAAGCGGAGGATCAGCTTGCCCGAGGGGTCGAAGAGGCTCGGGTAGGTGATCCCGTAGTCCTTCTCGAAGTTGAGCGCGCTCTGCTTGCTGTTGTCGCGGGTGTTGATCCCGACGAAGGCGACGTCCTTGGCCAGCTCTTCGGAGACCTGCTTGAAGTAGGGGGCCTCGGTCCGGCAGGGACCGCACCACGAGCCCCAGACGTTGAGGACGACGACCTTGCCCTTGAGGGTGGAGGTGTCGAGGGTGCCGCCCTCGACGGTCTCGCCGTCGAGTTTGGGAGCGGCCACGCGCTCGCCCCGGGCGACGGTGGAGATCCCGCTCGGTCCGATGACGTAGTTGCCGCCGGCCGAGCCGGTGGTCTTGCCGCCGCCGTCGGTGCACGCCGTGAGGGTGAGGGCGCTCGCGAGGGTCACCGCGGTCAGCAGGATGGGGGCGCGGCCAGTTCTCATGTGAAAAGTTTCGCATGAGCATATCGGGGATCTTCCGCACCCCCCGCGCCTCTGCCGAACCGCAGCTCAGGCCGCTGTCAGGTAGCTCTTCCAGCCGCCGGCCGGGGCCTGGCCGGGCCGGAGCGAACGCATCCTGGCGAGGACAGCCGGGTCCTGTACGTCCAGCCAGTCGACCAACTGCCGGAAGGATACGAGCCTTACATCCTTTTTGTCCGACATGGCCTTGAGGGACTCCTCGACGGCGTCCATGTAGATGCCGCCGTTCCACTCCTCGAAGTGGTTGCCGATGAACAGCGGCGCCCGGTTCGTCTCGTAGGCCCGCCTGAAGCCGTTGAGGTAGGTGCCGGTGGCCTGGGTGCGCCAGGCCGGGTAGTTGGAGGGCACGCCCCGGGTGGTGTTCTTCGACTGGTTGGCGAGGATGTTGTAGTCCATGGACAGGACCTCGAAGGAGTGCCCGGGGAAGGGCAGCGCCTGCAGCGGCAGGTCCCAGACCCCGCCCTTCTTCGCCGGCCACTGCTGCAGCCCGCCCGGCGAGCTCGCGTCGTAGCGCCAGCCGAGCTTCTTGGCGCTGGGCAGCAGGTTGCCCTGGCCGAGCAGGCAGGGGGTGCGGGCCCCGCAGAGCTCCTTCGTGTAGTCGAAGGGCAGCGGCTGGAGGTCGGCGAAGCCGGTGTTCGTCTTCCAGTTGGTGACGAACGACACGGCCTGGTCTATCTCGCCCTGCCAGTCCTCCGCGGTCCAGCGGCCGACGGAGCCGGAGCCGCCGCAGAAATGGCCGTTGAAGTGGGTGCCCACCTCGTGGCCGTCGAGCCAGGCCTGCCGGAGGTTCTGCAGGGTCAGCCGGACGTTCTCGTCCTTGAGGTAACCGATGTCGGAGGCGCCGACCGGGTTCCTCGGCGGCTTGTAGAGGCTCTTCTTCGACTCGGGGAGCAGGTATATCCCGGAGAGGAAGAAGGTCATCGCCGCGTGGTGGTCCCTGGCGAGCTTGAGGAAACGCGGGAAGAGGCCGTTGCCGACCTCCCCCGCGCCGTCCCAGCTGAACACCACGAACTGCGGCGGGGTCTCCCCCGGCTGCAGCGGCACCGGCTTCTCCGGCTGGTTCGGCTGCGGCCCGGTGTCGGCCGTGGAGCCGTCGCCTATGAGCCTGGGCTCGGGGCCGCCGCCCCGCTTCCCGCCCCCGCCGCCACCGGACCGGGACTTCCCGCCGCCACCGCCACCGCATCCCGCGAGGACCGGCGCGGCCGCCGCGCCGAGCCCCAGCCCGAGCAGACCCCTGCGACTGATAGGACTGACCCCGCCCATGTCACCCTCCCCGATGCCGTCACCCGCATCGGGGATTCCCTGGGGACTCGGCGCTTAATGACCCCAAGTCGTAACAGCTGCGCACGGAACAGTCACAGTCGGACAGTCGCCCGCGGCCGGTATCGCGCCACGGGGTACGCGCGCGACACCCGGGGCTCGCGGGACGGGAGCGACTAAGCGCCGAACGCCTTCGACTTCCCCTTCACCGGCTTCGCACCCGCGAGCAGGTGCGCCGGCACCAGGTCCCGGGCCGGCTCGCTGTAGCCCACCGACACCAGCTTGTCCCCCCGGTACGTGAAGGAGGTCAGCGAGGCCAGCGTGCACTGACGGCGCCGCGGGTCGTGCCACAGCCGCCGCTTCTCCGCGAAGCTGCGCACGATCCAGATCGGCAGCTGGTGGCTGACCGCCACCGCCTCGTGCCCGCGCGCCCGGTCGCGCGCCGCGTCCAGCGCGCCCATCATCCGCACGACCTGCTCGACGTACGGCTCGCCCCAGGACGGCTTGAACGGGTTCGTCAGGTGCTTCCAGTTCGCCGGCTTGCGCAGCGCGCCGTCGCCCACCCCGAAGGTCTTGCCCTCGAAGACGTTCTCCGCCTCCAGCAGCCGCTCGTCCGTCGAGAGGTCCAGGCCGTGGCTCTTGGCGATCGGCGCCGCCGTCTCCTGCGCCCGCTCCAGCGGGGAGGAGACGACGTACGTGATGTCCCGGCCCTCCAGGTGCTCGGCGACCCGGTCCGCCATCTGCCGGCCCAGCTCGGAGAGGTGGTAGCCCGGGCGGCGGCCGTACAGCACGCCGTCCGGGTTGTGCACCTCGCCGTGCCGCATCAGGTGGACGACGGTGATCTCACCGGAGCCGCTCGCGGTCCCGCTCATGCCGTCGCCTCCGCGGCGGCCCGGGCGGCGGCGGGCAGCGCCGCGGCGATCCGCTCGACGGCCCGCTCGTCGTGCGCGGTGGACACGAACCAGGACTCGAAGGCCGACGGCGGCAGGTAGACGCCCTGCGCCAGCATCGAGTGGAAGAACGCGTTGAAGCGGAAGCTCTCCTGCTTCTTCGCCTCGTCGTAGTTGCGCACCGCGTCCGGGGTGAAGAACACCGAGAACATGTTGGACGCGGTCTGCAGCCGGTGCGCCACGCCCTCCTTGGCCAGCGCCGCCGTCACCAGGCCCTGGATCTCCCCGGAGACCGCGTTGACCTTGTCGTACGCCGCCTCGTCCAGCAGCCGCAGCTGCGCGAGACCGGCCGCGGTGGCGACCGGGTTACCGGAGAGCGTGCCCGCCTGGTAGACCGGGCCCGCCGGGGCCAGGTACCCCATGACGTCCGCGCGGCCGCCGAACGCCGCCGCCGGGAAGCCGCCGCCCATGACCTTGCCGAAGGTCATCAGGTCGGGCTTGACCCCGTCCACCCCGTACCAGCCGGCGCGGGAGGTGCGGAAGCCGGTCATCACCTCGTCGGAGATGTACAGCGCGCCGTTCTCGCGGCAGAGGTCGGCCAGACCCTGGTTGAAGCCGTCGAGCGGGGTCACCACGCCCATGTTGCCCGGCGCCGCCTCCGTGATCACGCAGGCGATCTCGCCCGGGTGCGCGGCGAAGGCCGCCCGGACCGCGTCCAGGTCGTTGTACGGGAGCACGATCGTGTCGCCGGCCTGGGCGCCGGTCACGCCCGGGGTGTCCGGCAGCGCGAAGGTCGCCAGGCCGGAACCGGCGGCGGCCAGCAGCGCGTCCACGTGACCGTGGTAGCAGCCGGCGAACTTCACGACCTTGGCGCGGCCCGTGAAGCCGCGGGCCAGACGGATGGCGGACATGGTCGCCTCGGTGCCGGAGGACACCAGGCGGACCTGCTCCACGGGCTCGATCCGGGCGACGATCTCCTCGGCGAGCGCGACCTCGCCCTCACCCGGCGTACCGAAGGAGGTGCCGCGGGCGACGGCCGCCTGGACCGCCTCGATCACCTGGGGGTGGGAGTGGCCGAGGATCATCGGCCCCCAGGAGCACACGAGGTCGACGTACTCGCGCCTGTCGGCATCGGTGAGGTACGGACCGGTACCGGACACCATGAACCGGGGCGTACCGCCTACGGCGCGGAAGGCACGGACCGGAGAGTTCACGCCGCCGGGGGTCACGAGGGACGCGCGCTCGAAGAGCGTCTGCGAAACTGGGGCTTCATACGGGTACGGGTAGCTCACACCAGCCATGGTCTCAGAGGCCGCGACAGACTTGCGGGCGGGCGTTTCACCGCTGCGGCGCGGGGGAGGTCACTGCCATGATGATCAGGCTGCGTGGCGGGGACCGCGCGGCCGGGGCAGACGGTTGTGGGGCCGGGGCAGACGGCCACAGGACCGGAACAAGCGGCCACGGGGCCGGGACAGGCGGCCGAGGGGCCGGGACAGGCGCAGGCAAGACCAGTCGGGTGGAGATATGCAACGCGGTGGTGGACCGGGCGAGGGTATGGACGGCCTCGACCCGAAGCGCGCCCGCGAAGCCCGTGAGGCCCGCAAGCGGGGCAAGCACCGCCGCGCCCAGGCGGAGCGGGCGGATGCGGCATCTTCCGCTCAGGAGCCACTGCCGGACATCACTCCGCTGCCCGTACCCGATCAGGGTGCGGACCGCGGCGTCACGGTCGGCGACCGGGGCGGCACGGTAGGGGGCGGCCGCGGCATGGGCGTGACGTACAAGTACTTCGGCGCCCCGGACGGCGCGACGGCGGCCCGGGTGCCGCAGTCGATGCGCCCGGAGGAGCTGGGCGGCGACGAGCTCGGCATGGGCGGCATGTTCACCAAGATCAAGCCGGAGACGGTGGCCGCGATGGTCCTGACCGGCATCGAGGGCATACCCCTGCACAAGGTGCCGCCGCTGGAGCTGGTCGTCCTGCACCCCGACTACGCGGTGGTCAAGCTGCCGATGACGGTGGTGGACCCGCTGCGGGACATCGGCGAGGAGTCGGTGGGAGCGGCGGCCTTCATCTGGTCCACGGTCCCGGACCGGGGCGGCCCGAGCGACGCGTTCAACGTCTACCGCCTGCTCCACGAGTGGCAGGACTTCTCGCAGCGGCTGCACGAGGCGGGGCACCAGCCGTACTGCCTGGTGTGGGGCTGAGCTTTTCCCTGCGGGGTGCCGCAGCCTGAGCATGCCCGTGCCGTGCCCGGGCGGAGCCGGGCACGGCACGGGGCGGCGTTTCACCGAGGGTCAGGGCATGACTACTTCATGCTCTTGGGGCGGTGGTTCGGGTCCATGCCGGGGACCATCGGGGCACCGTTGGACCGGAACAGCGGCGGGTTCTCCGGGAAGGTGACCTCCTCCCAGACCCCGCTGCAGTTCTCGAGCGTGTTGTCGGAATTGTTGATCTCACACGTCGTCTCGAACAGGTCGCTGTCAGTGGTCAGGACCTGGAAGGAGACGAGGTTCGCCTGGGATGCGACCGAGATGGCACAGGCGTTGTCCGGGAAGGTCTCGACTGCACCGAGGTTCTCCCACGTGAACGGGCCGACCTCGGGCTGGAGGCCCCGGACGCCGCCCCATGCCGTGCCGTCGGTCAGCACGGCCTTGACCTCGACCGAGGCGCTGGGGTTGTAGGCGTCGACGTCCTGGCACGGACCGGCCGGGCCGGTGGCGCCGGTGTCACCCTGAGGGCCGGTCGGACCCGTCGGGCCGGTGTCGCCGGTGTCGCCCTGCGGGCCGGTCGGACCCGTCGGGCCGGTGTCACCACCGCCGGGACCGGTCGGGCCCTGCGGACCGGTCGGGCCCGTGTCGCCGGTGTCACCCTGCGGGCCGGTCGGACCGGTCGGGCCGACGCTGCCTTCGCCGCCGGGGCCGGTCGGACCCTGCGGACCCGTCGGACCGGTCGGGCCGGTGTCACCCGTGGCACCGTCCTCGCCGGCCGGACCCGTCGGGCCGGTGTCGCCGGGCGGGCCCTGCGGACCCGTCGGGCCGGTCGGGCCGGTGGCGCCCTTGCCCTTGTCCTTGCACTTGTCGTCGTGCTTGCCGTCGTGGCCGTCACCCGGCTTCTTCGCCTTGCCCGGTCCGTTGGGCCGGTCCGGGCGCTTGCCGTGGTCGTCCTTGCCGTGGTCGTCCTTGCACTCGCCGCCGCCCGACGGGGTGGCCTCGCTGATCACGGCCGCCTTCGCGGACTGCGCCTGGGCGAGCGCGGGGCCGGCCATGCCCGTCATCACGAGGGCCAGCGACGCGAACGCGCCGGACGCAGCCCATGCCTTACGGCGGGTCAGCGGGCCGAGCGAGGACCGGGTCCTGAACTCAGGACTCATGCAGGTGCTCCTTTTCGGGAAACGAACGAGGGGATTCGCCCGAAGACGTCTCGGTTTACCCCGAAATCATTCACCTGCGTCCGTCCCGGCCGGGCCAGGCTCGCGGCAGCTTCAACACAACGGCGCACCCGGAGCGAGCCATGAGGGGTAAGGCCCGGAGTGGCGCCCGCCGCTTGACCCCGGATTGCGCATGGGGCCGTTACGCGCGTGTGCCGCGCCCGGAGGGAACCGAGCACGGCACACGCGATCGGAGGCTGCTCACCCGATCGGCTCGGGTGGGCCGCCTACTTGTTCATGACCTTCCCGGGGGTCTTGGGGGCGGCCTTCTTGTGCAGGGCCTTGGGACGGTGGTTGGGCTCCATCGGCGCCGCGCCGATCGCGGGCTTGACCCGCAGGGTCCCGATCGGCGGCTGGGGTACGGCTGCCGCCCAGACACCGGTGCAGTTCTCGATCGTGTCGGTGCTGTTGTTGTACTCGCAGACCTGCTCGAAGATGTCGCCGTCGTCGGTGAGGACCTGGAACGAGATGCCGTTCGCCTGGGAGGCGACCGAGATGGAACAGGCGCCCTCGGGCAGGGTTCCGCTGAGCGTCGTCCAGTTCCATTCCTGGTCGGAGCCGGCCGAGATGTTCCGGGCTCCGCCCACGACCTGGCCGTTGCTCAGGATCGCCTTGACCTCGGCGGAGGCACTGGGGTTGTAGGCGTCGGCGTCCTGACACGGACCGGGTGCACCGGTGTCACCCGTCGCGCCCTGCGGACCCGTCGGTCCCTGCGGACCCGTCGGGCCGGTGTCACCCGTCGCGCCCGTGTCGCCCTGCGGGCCGGTGGCACCTGCGGGGCCCGTCGGGCCGGTGTCACCCGTCGCGCCCGTGTCACCCGTCGCGCCCGTGTCGCCCTGTGGGCCGGTGGCACCTGCGGGGCCCGTCGGGCCGGTGTCACCCGTGGCACCCTGCGGGCCGGTCGGACCCGTCGGACCCACGCTGCCTTCGCCGCCGGGGCCGGTCGGACCCTGCGGACCCGTCGGGCCGGTGTCACCCGTGGCACCCTGCGGGCCGGTCGGACCCGTCGGACCGACACTGCCCTCACCACCGGGACCGGTCGGACCCTGCGGACCCGTCGGACCGGTGTCACCCGTCGCGCCGTCCGCACCGGCCGGGCCGGTCGGACCCGTCGGGCCGACGCTGCCCGTGCCGCCGGGGCCGGTCGGACCCTGCGGACCCGTCGGACCGGTCGGGCCGGTGTCACCCGTGGCGCCATCCGCACCTGCCGGACCCGTCGGGCCCGTGGCGCCGTCCGCGCCGGCCGGGCCCGTCGGACCGGTGTCTCCGGTGTCACCCTTCGGACCCGTCGGGCCGGTCGGGCCGGTGGCGCCCTTGTCCTTGCACTTGTCGTCGTGCTTGTCGTCGTGACCGTCGCCCGGCTTCATGTACGGGGCGGCCTGCGACGAGCCCGACATGCGGCTCATCAGCTCGTCCAGACCCGGCGGCGGTCCGTCCGGGCCGTCGTGCCAGCCCGGCTCGTCGTGCGGGCGGTCGGGCCGGCCGTGGTCATCCTTGCAGTCCTCGCCGCCCCCCGAGGGGGTGACCTCACTGGCCACGGGGGCCGTCTGCAGGTTCTGCACCTGGGCGACCGCGGGGCTGGCCACGCTCGTCAGCACGAGGGCGAGGGAGGCGAACGTGCTGCCCGCCAGCCAGGCCTTGCGGCGGGGCAGCGGGCCGAGCGCGGACCGCGTCCTGAACTCAGGACTCATGCACATGCTCCTTTACGGAACCGAATGGGGGTGATCCGGTGAAAGACGCTTCAACTTCCGCCGGAATCATTCGGTTTCGTGCACGACCCTTCCCATCAGGCTCGCGGCAACTTCAACACAACGGCCCACCCGGAGCGGTCCAACAGGGGTAAGGCGCGGTGTGGCGCCCCCAACGCGGCCGCGAAATGCGCGTGTGCCGTGCCCGGCGGCTGCGGACACGGCACAGGCGGTCAGACCCGGCTCACCTGACCGGCCCAGGTGGGCCGATCACTTCCCGGCGGGATTCTTGTTCACCGTCCCCTTGGGAGCGGACTTCTTCCCGAGTTCCTTCCGCCGGTGGTTGGGGTCGGCCACGGGCTGCAGCGGGGCGCCGGAGCGCTGGGCCAGCGGCGGCGGGGCCGGCAGTGCCGGGGTGGCCTGCGTCCAGCCGGTGCACATCACGAGGGTGTCGGACGGGCCGTTGTAGGAGCAGGTCGCCTGGTACAGCAGGTTGGTGGTGGTCAGGACCTCGAACTCGACCGCACCCGACTGGGTCGAGACGGCGATGTGGCAGGCGTTCGCCGGGAAGTTCGAGCCCGTGGGGTTCAGCAGCGTCCAGTTCCACGAAGCCGAGTTGCCGCGGGCGCCGCCGATGGCACGGCCGTCGGAGGTCAGGATCGCCTTGACGTGGGTCGAGCCGCTGGGGTTGTAGGAGTCGACGTCCTGGCAGGGGCCGGTCGTGCCGCTGGCGCCGGTGGCACCCTGCGGGCCCGTGGCACCCTGCGGACCGGTCGCACCGGTGGCGCCCGTGGCGCCGGTCGGACCGAGCGGACCGGTCGGACCGGTCGGACCGAGTGGGCCCGTGGGGCCGAGTGGGCCGGTGGGACCCTGCAGTCCGGTCGCGCCTGTCGCACCCTGCGGACCCGTGGCACCCTGCGGACCGGTCGGGCCGGTGTCACCCGTCGCACCGGTGTCGCCCTGCGGACCGGTCGCACCCTGCGGACCCGTGGCACCCTGCGGACCGGTCGCACCGGTGTCGCCCTGCGGGCCCGTCGCACCCTGCGGACCCGTCGCACCGGTGTCGCCCTGCGGACCCGTCGCACCCTGCGGACCCGTCGCACCGGTGTCACCCGTGGTTCCGGTGTCACCCTGCGGACCCGTGGCACCCTGCGGACCAGTCGCACCCTGCGGGCCGGTCGGGCCGATGTCACCCTGCGGACCTGTCGCGCCCTGGGGACCCGTCGCACCGGTGTCGCCCTGCGGACCCGTCGCACCCTGCGGGCCTGTCGCACCGGTGTCACCCGTGGTTCCGGTGTCACCCTGCGGACCCGTGGCACCCTGCGGACCAGTCGCACCGGTGTCACCCGTGGTTCCGGTGTCACCCTGCGGACCCGTGGCACCCTGCGGACCAGTCGCACCCTGGGGACCCGTCGCGCCAGTGTCACCCGTGGTTCCGGTGTCACCCTGCGGACCCGTGGCACCCTGCGGACCGGTCGCGCCAGTGTCGCCTTGCGGGCCCGTCGCACCCTGGGGACCCGTAGGGCCCACGCTGCCCGTGCCGCCGGGGCCGGTCGGACCCTGCGGACCGGTCGCACCGGTGTCACCCTGCGGACCCGTCGCCCCTTGCGGGCCGGTCGCACCGGTGTCACCCGTGGTTCCGGTGTCACCTTGCGGGCCCGTCGCGCCCTGGGGACCCGTAGGGCCAACGCTGCCCGTGCCGCCGGGGCCGGTCGGACCCTGCGGCCCGGTCGGACCCGTGTCGCCTGTGGCGCCCGTGTCACCCTGCGGACCCGTCGGACCCGCCCCGCCCGTATCGCCCTGCGGACCCGTCGGTCCGGTCGGGCCCGTGCTGCCCGTGCCACCGGGGCCCGTCGGACCGACCGGGCCGGTCGGACCGGTGTCCCCGGTGTCCCCCGCCGCCCCAGCGGCACCCGTCGCGCCCGGCGCGCCGTCCGCTCCCGACGGGCCCTGCGGGCCGGTCGGGCCCGTGTCGCCCGTGCCGCCCTGCGGACCGGTCGGGCCCGTGGGGCCCGTGTCGCCCCGCGGACCCGCCGGGCCCGTGGGTCCGGCCTTGCCCTTGCCGTGCTCCTTGCACTTGCCGTGATCGTCGTGGCCGCCGCCCGGCTTGACGTGCGGGACGGCCCGGCCCGGCCGGTCGGGCCTCGCCCCGTCCGGTCCGTGCGGCCGGTCCGGCCGCGGACGGTCGGGACGGCCGTGGCCGTCCCCGCAGTCCTCGCCACCGCCCGTCGGCGTGACCTCGCCGGCAGCCGAGGCCACCATCACGGCCCGGGCCTGGGCGACCGCCGGACCGGCCACGCCCGTGAGGACGAGGGCCAGCGACGCGAACGCACCGGACACCACGACCGCCCTGCGGCGGGGCAGCGGGCCGAGCGGGGATCGGGTCCTGGACTCAGGACTCATGCACGCGCTCCTTCACACGGGACCGAATAAAGACGATTCGGTGTAAATCATTCGAACTTCCACCGGAATCATTCGGTTCTGTCCCGGCGCGCAGCACCGAGGCGCGCAACGGTTTCCAGCGTTCGGCGCAACCCCGGCGGGGCCGTGCGGGCGACGCCCGGCGCGCCTGTCCGCCCCCCGGCCACCCCCGCGTCAGGCCGTTCGGACCGCTCAGACCGCTCAGACCGTCAGGACGACACGGCCCCGCAGGCCGCCCTCCGCCAGCCGGGCGTGCGCCTTGGCCGCGTCGGCCAGTGCGTACGTCTCGCCCGCCCGCAGCGTCAGCGCGCCCTCGTCGACCAGCGCGGCCAGCCGGGCCAGGAGCGCGCCGTCCGCCGCGACCTCCTGGTCCACCACCCGGACCCCGCGGACCGACGCCGGGCCGGCTCCCGGGTGCAGGCCGACGTACGAGCCGCCGTCCCGGACGAACGCCAGCGCCGCCTCCCCGAGCCGCGCCGCGTCCAGGACGCCGTCCACCCGCCCGTCCGGTCCGGAGCCCCGCGGCACGAAGTGCGTCGCACCCAGCCCGCGTACGAGCTCCTCGTCGTCCGCGCCCGCCAGGGCCGTCACCACGAGGCCGGCCCGGGCCGCGAGCTGCACCGCGAAACCGCCGACCACCCCGGCCGCGCCGGTGACCAGCACCGAGTCCCCGGCCTTCAGCTCCAGCAGGTCCAGCGCCCGGGCGGCCGTCAGCCCGCTCAGCGGCAGCACCGCCGCGGAGACATCGTCGGCCGTGGCCGGCGCGGCCGCCAGCGCGTCCGCGTCCAGGACGGCGTACTCGGCCTGCGCGCCCAGCGCCTTCACCGGGCCGTAGTGCAGGGCTATCACCCGCTGCCCGATGGTCCAGCCCCCGACGCCCTCGCCGAGCGCGTCGATCTCCCCGGCGACGTCCCAGCCGAGGCCGAGCTGCTCCCCCTCGCCCCCGAAGACCCCCACCCGGACCGCCACGTCGACCGGGTTGACCGCGGCCGCCCGGACCCGGATCCGGACCTGGCCGGCGGCGGGCTGCGGCACCGGCACCTCGGCGACCCGTACGACCTCCGGGCCGCCGAACCCGTCCACCACCACCGCGCGCATCGTCTCGTTACCCATCGGACCCTCCCTCGGTTCGTCACCGCCGGTTCCGCACCGCCGGTTTGTCACATTCGGCCGTCTCGTCCCGCCGATGACCACTAACCTAGGGAGAGTTACTTTCCTTTCGTAAGGACGCACTTCAAGGTGCGTACCCCACCCGGAGGTGAGGACCCCCATGGCCACGCAGACCGCCGCCGCCCGCCGCGCCGACGCCCGCGCCGCCTACGACGCGTTCCTCCAGGAGTGCCCGACCAGCCACCTCCTCGCCCGGATCAGCGACAAGTGGGTCGGCATCGTCGTCGGCGTCCTGCGGGACAGCGAGTCCGGCAGCCTCCGCTACAGCGACCTCGGCCGCGCCATCCCCGGCGTGAGCCAGAAGATGCTCACCCAGACCCTCCGCTCCCTCGAACGCGACGGCCTGGTGTCCCGCACCGTCACCCCCTCCGTACCGGCCCGCGTCGACTACGCCCTGACCCCGCTCGGCAGCAACCTCGGCTGCCTGCTGTCCGACGTGAAGAGGTGGGCCGAGAACCACTTCGAAGAGGTCCACGCGGCCCGCACCTCCTATGACGAGGCCACGACGGCCGCCGGCGCGGGCGCCGGGGCTTGAGGGCCCGGCCGCCCGGCCCGAAAACCAGGCCCGCCCGCACCCCGGACGATGGCATGCTGGGGCCGTGAACGGTCCCGACATCCACCTCACCCTCGCCCCCGAGCTGCGGCTCTTCGCCCCGCCGGCCCGGCGGTCCGACCGCATCCCGACCCCGACCGACGGCGCCTCCAGCCTCGGCCACGTCGTGGAGTCCTTCGGCGTGCCGCTCACCGAGGTCGGCCGGCTGCTCGTGGACGGGGAGGAAGTGCCCGTCTCCTACGTTCCCCGGGCCGGACAGCACATCGAGGTGCAGGGGGTCACCCGACCCCAGGAGGTCCCCGGCGCCCCGCTCCGCTTCCTGCTCGACGTACACCTCGGCACCCTCGCCCGCCGGCTCCGCCTGCTCGGCGTGGACGCGGCGTACGAGAACGAGGACATCGGCGACCCCGCGCTCGCCACCCGCTCGGCGGCCGAGCGCCGCGTGCTGCTCTCCCGGGACCGCGGGCTGCTGAGGCGCCGCGAGATCTGGGCCGGCGCGTACATCTACAGCGACCGCCCGGACGAACAACTCCGCGACGTACTCGGCCGGTTCGCTCCCAGCCTGGAGCCCTGGACCCGCTGCACCGCCTGCAACGGGCCGCTGCGCTCCGCGGACAAGGCGAGCGTCGGCGACCGCCTGGAGGGCGGCACCCACCGCTCGTACGACGTCTTCGCGCAGTGCTCCGACTGCGAACGCGTCTACTGGCGCGGCGCGCACCACGCGCGGCTGGAGCGGATCGTCTCCGAGGCGGTCGAGGAATTCGGCGGCCTGGGCATCACCCGCCAGCCCACGGCGTAGCCCCGCAGACCGAACCGGCCCCGCCGCCACCGGCCATGCGGCAGGCGCGCCGACCGCACGCCGTGTGGGCAGGCGCGCCGACCCGCACGCCGTGTGGGCAGGCGTGCCGTACCGCACCGCCGTGTGGGCAGGCGGCCTTTCACGCGGCCGTGTGGGCAGGCGTGCCGCAGGGCGGCACGGGTGGGCACACGGCACACCGGCCCGCGCCGGACACACAGCGTGTGCCTGCACCCCGACCCCGCTTCGGGGTCGGACCCCGCTCCGGGCGGAGCACCGCTCCGGGCGGTGCCGGGTCCGGCGGAGCCCCGCCCGGGCCGTAAGGGCAGCGGCTGCGGCCGAGCCCGGCCAAGGCTTCGGCGGGGCGGGAGCGTTGCCTGCGGAGCAGCGTTCCGGTGTGCCCACCCGTTCCGCCCTGCGGAACGCCTGCCCACACCTCCGGCGGAGCCGAGCCCACACCTCAGCCGGGCGCCGCCCACACCCTCGGCGGGGTCGCGTCGGCCGGGCACCGGCAAGAGCTGACACCCCATCAATCCCCGCCGCAGCAATGGCCGAAGCCCGCCCCATCCTCTGGCCCAGCCGCCCAGGCGAATGGCAGACTCGCCGCCCATGACAGCCCACACCCCCGTCGACGCCGACGCAGTCGTCGTGGGCGCCGGCCCCACCGGCCTGCTGCTCGCGGGAGATCTCGCGGCCGCCGGCCTTTCCGTCATCCTCCTCGAACGGCGGCCGCGCACCGCCGCCAACCTCACCCGCGCCTTCGCCGTGCACGCCCGCACGCTCGAACTCCTCGACGCCCGCGGCCTCGCCGACGAACTCACCGAGACCGGCCAACGGGTCGACCAGCTCCGCCTGTTCGGCCGCATCTCCCTCCACCTGGACGCCCTCGCCGACCGCACCCGCTTCCCGTACGTCCTGATCACCCCGCAGTACGAGACCGAACGGCTGCTGGAGCGCCGCGCACTGTCCACAGGTGTGGATATCCGGTACGACACCGAACTCACCTCGCTCCACCAGGACCACGACAGCGTCCTCCTGGAGACCACCCGGCGCGACGGCACGACCGGCCGCCTCTTCGCCCGCTACGTCATCGGCGCCGACGGCCACCGCTCCACCGTCCGCGCCACGCTCGGCCTGCCCTTCCCCGGCCGGGCCGTCGTACGCTCCGTCGTCCTGGCCGACGTACGCCTCGACGACCCGCCCGCCGGCGTCCTCACCGTCAACGGCGCCCGCGACGCCTTCGGCTTCCTCGTCCCCTTCGGCGACGGCTGGTACCGCGCCATCGCCTGGCACCGCGACCACCAGGCCGCCGACGACGACCCCGTCGACCTCGACGAACTCCGCACCACCCTGCGCGCCGCACTCGGCACCGACCACGGCGTGCGCGAGGCCCGCTGGATCTCCCGCTTCCACAGCGACGAACGCCAGGTCCCGCACTACCGCATCGGCCGCGCCTTCCTCGCCGGCGACGCCGCGCACGTCCACTCCCCGGCCGGCGGCCTCGGCATGAACACCGGCCTCCACGACGCCGCGAACCTGTCCTGGAAGCTGGCCGCCGCCGTGCGCGGCAGCGCCCCCGACCCCGAGCTGCTCCTCGACAGCTACCACCGCGAACGCCACCCCGTGGGCCGCCAGGCGCTGCGCAGCAGCGGCGCCCTCATCCGCCTGATCATCGCCGGCACCCCGGCCCTGCGGGCCGCCCGCAGCATCGGCGCCGGCGTGGTGGGACACCTCCCCGCCGCCCAGGAACTCGCGCTCGGCCGGATCACCGGCATCGGCATCGGCTACCCGGCCCCGCCGGGCGGCCACGCGCCGGCCGGCCGGCGTGCGCCCGATGCCGCGCTGGCGGACGGCGGACGGCTCTACGAGGCCCTGCGCGCGGGCGGCTTCGTCCTGGTCACCCCGCCGGGGACGCCCGCCCCGGCCGCCGACCGGCTCCGCCAGGTGCACTGGGCCGCCGCCGGACGGACCGCCTGCGTACTGGTCAGGCCGGACGGCTACGTGGCCTGGTCGGCGTCCGACCCGACGCCCGGGGAACTCGCGGACGGGGTGTCCGCCTGGCTCCTGCCCGACACGAAGGAGCCCCGCTGACCACAGGTCCCGCAGGTCTCCCGCGGGCGCCGGCGGTCAGAAGGCGTAGACGTCACCGGTGTCCAGGGCCAGCACGGCGTGCTCGTTGTTGGCCAGGTTCCGGTCGGTCGCACCGCCGTTCCACCAGGTGTCGACCCGCACGGTGACCTCCGACGGGCGCTCCTGCAGCCGCAGCACCAGCGCGATGTGCCGGCCCCGGCCGTGCAGCGGCAGGGCGCCCGTCTCGCACACCACCACGCGCGGCCCCGACCGCGCGCAGCCCTCGGTGAACGCCTGCTCGGCCGCCAGGTCGGCCGACAGGCGCAGCCGGAGCGTGGCCGCGGGCACCGTGGCGGGCCCCTCGTTCTCCGGGATCAGCAGCACGGCCAGCCGGCTCCCGGTGAGCGAGACCCGCCCGTGGTAAGCCACATCGGCCTCCGGCCCGGCCCCGGCGGCCCCCGGGGGCCCGCCCGCTGCCGCCGCAGCCCCGGCCGGGAGCACCACGGCCGTCACGGCCACCGCCCCGGCCACCACTGCACTGCGTACGGCCCTCCGTACGGTTCGACGAACGCCCACCGTGACCACCTCCACCCGCGGACGCTAACCACCCCACCGGCCCGATCATCGGACCGTCACACGAACGAGGGCACGCCGCTACGCCGTCCGCGCACCCTGCCCGCACATCCGTCCCGGCCGGTATGGAACTGTTTCCGCCATGTTGATCGCCCGCTCCGCCGCCCTGTTCCTGCTCGCCGCCCTCCTGGAGATCGGCGGCGCCTGGCTCGTCTGGCAGGGCGTGCGCGAACACCGCGGCTGGGCCTGGATCGGCGCCGGAGTGATCGCCCTCGGCCTCTACGGCTTCGCCGCCACCCTCCAGCCGCAGGGCGACTTCGCGCGCGTCCTCGCCGCGTACGGCGGCGTCTTCATCGCCGGTTCCCTCGCCTGGGGCGCGGTCGCCGACGGCTACCGCCCCGACCGCTGGGACGTGACCGGCGCCCTGATCTGCCTGGCCGGCGTAGCGGTGATCATGTACATGCCCCGGGGCCGCTGAGGCCGGCACCGCGTGCCTATCCTGGCCGGGACAGACAGGACCGCACACGCATGCGAGGCCCACGAGGCCGCGCAGCACGGGCACCGAGGAGCGAGCACATGAGCACGGCCACCCGCACCGCAGTAGTCACCGGCGCGAGCAGCGGCATCGGCGCGGCCACCGCCCGGCAACTCGCCGCCGCGGGCTACCACGTCGTCCTCACCGCCCGCCGCAAGGACCGCATCGAGGCCATCGCCGAGGAGCTCCGCGCCGCCGGACACTCCGCCGCCGCCCACCCTCTCGACGTCACCGACCGCGCCGCGGTGGACGCCCTCGCCGCGTCCCTGGACCGCTGCGACCTCCTGGTCAACAACGCCGGCGGCGCGATCGGCGCCGAGCCCGTCGCCACCGGCGACCCGGCCGACTGGCGCACCATGTACGAGACCAACGTCATCGGCACCCTCAACGTGACCCAGGCCCTGCTGCCCGCCCTGGACGCCTCCGGCGACGGCACCGTGGTCGTCCTCTCCTCCACCGCCGGCCACTCCACCTACGAGGGCGGCGCCGGCTACGTGGCCGCGAAGAACGGCGCCCGCGTCCTCGCCGAGACCCTCCGCCTGGAGATCGTCGGCCGCCCGGTCCGGGTCATCGAGATCGCCCCCGGCATGGTCAAGACCGAGGAGTTCGCGACCACCCGCTTCCGCGGCGACTCGGACAAGGCCTCCAAGGTCTACGAGGGCGTCGCCGAGCCCCTCACCGCCGACGACGTGGCCGACACGATCACCTGGGCGGTGACCCGCCCCAGCCACGTCAACATCGACCTCCTGGTCGTCCGCCCCCGCGCCCAGGCCTCCAACACGAAGGTCCACCGCGAGCTGTAGGCCGCCGGGCCGGGCCCGTGGGGCGGACCGCCCCCCGGGCCCGGTCCGCGCCACGGGGTCAGACCAGCCCGACCGCCTTCAGGTGCGGCATCAGCGCGGCCGGCTTCAGCCCGGCCGCCTTCGCCGCGTCCAGCGCCCGCCGGAGATCGGCGCCCAGTGTGGGCGTGAAGTGCAGCAGCACCACGTCCCCCGCCTCCAACTCCGGCGTGGGCGGCGGGACGTCACCCCAGGTCGTGAAGTCGTGCGTCCAGGTCACCAGCGCCTTCACCCCGCACGCCTTGGCGGCCAGCCGCACCTCGTCGTTCACCGCTCCGTACGGCGGCCGCAACAGCTTCGGCGCCCGCCCGAAGGTCCGTTCCAGCTGCTCCCCCGCCCCGCACACCTCGGCGTCCTTCCCGGCCGCGTCCAGCGTGGTCAGATCGGGGTGGTTGACGGTGTGGTTCTCCACCGTCGCCCGGCCCTGCCCGGTGAGCCCGGTGAAGTACTGGGTGTCGTACGAGATCGCCCCCGGCAGCAGGAACATCGACACCGGCACCCGCTTCTCGACCAGCGTCCGAGCCACCGCCGGATCGTGGTACCACCCGTCGTCGATGGTGATGAAGACGACCTTCTCCTGCGTCGGCACCTTCGCCACGACCGGCGGCAACCCCACCCCGGCCTGCGCCGGTCCGACCATCCCCAAGCTCAGCGCGCAGGACGCGAGCACGGCAAGAACCACACGTGATCTCCGCATGCGCCACACCTTGGTCTAGACCAAATGAGCGGGTCAACCCTCCCTCGCGAAAAGGGAGTTCACGCTCCGCCCCTTCGGCGCCCGTATGGGTGAACTCGCACAGAATGTCGTCGGCCGCGGATACGCTCACGAAAGCGTGAGCCTCGAAAAGGAGGAAGCTATGGCCGTGATACAGCACGAGACCACGATCGCGGAGGCCGCCGATCGTCTCTCCAAGGAGCTTCCCGGGCACAAAGTGGAGATTCTCCAGGGGAGGCTCATCGTGACACCACCGGCGGACGGGCGGCACGCACGCACGCTGACGCGCCTGACCGTTGCGTTCCACAAGGCGGGCGCCGAAGAGGCGGGCCTCGAATTCCTCCAGGCCATCGGCCTGTGGCTGGGCGCGGGCGGCGATGACTACGCCATCCCCGACTTCTCGCTCGTCGAGGCGGACTTCCTGGACCACAAGGTCCGGAAGAACAGCTTTCACGCCGACGTCTTCCGGATGGTCCTGGAGGTCACCTCCTCGAACTGGGCAGACGACGTCAGCGTCAAGGTCGAGTGCTACGCGCGGGCAGGCGTCCCGGTCTACGTCGTCGCCGACCGACGCCATGACGAGGTCCTCGTCTACACCGAACCCCGCATCGGCAGCGGAACGTACCATCGGCGCAAGACGTACAAGCGCGGTGAATCCGTTCCGCTCCCCGACTCCATCGGCGTCAGCATCGCGCTCCCTGCGGACCAACTCCTCGACAGCGAGGAGAGCTGACCGCACCGAGGCGGACACGCGGAAGGGCCCGCACCGTGAATACGGTCCGGGCCCTTCCGTCCCCCGACGACTTGCGCCCGGGCCGCGATCAGCCCTTCACACAGATGACCTGCTTGAGCTTGGCCACCACCTGCACCAGATCCGTCTGCTGGTGGATGACCTGCTCGATCGACTTGTACGCGCCGGGGATCTCGTCCACGACGCCCGCGTCCTTACGGCACTCCACGCCCCGCGTCTGCTCCGCAAGGTCCCGCGTGGAGAACCGCTTCTTAGCCGCGTTCCGGCTCATCTTCCGGCCCGCGCCGTGCGAGGCCGAGTTGAAGGACTTCTCGTTGCCGAGACCCTTCACGATGTACGAGCCCGTGCCCATCGAGCCGGGGATGATCCCGTACTCGCCGCTGCCGGCCCGGATCGCGCCCTTGCGAGTGACCAGCAGGTCCATCCCGTCGTAGCGCTCTTCCGCCACGTAGTTGTGGTGGCAGTTGATCTCCGGGGCGAAGGAGACCTTCGCCTTGCGGAACTCCCGCCGGACGACCTCCTTGAACAGGCTCATCATCGTCGCCCGGTTGTACTTGGCGTACTCCTGCGCCCAGAAGAGGTCGCTGCGGTAGGCGTCCATCTCCGGGGTGGCCGCGAGGAAGACCGCCAGGTCCCGGTCGACCAGGCCCTGGTTGTGCGAGAGACCCCTGGCGACACCGATGTGGTGCTCGGCGAGCTGGTTACCGATACCGCGCGACCCCGAGTGCAGCATCAGCCAGACCGAACCCGACTCATCGAGACAGAACTCGATGAAATGATTCCCCCCGCCGAGCGTTCCGAGCTGCTTAGTGGCGCGCTCGTGGCGGAATTTGACCGACTCCGCGAGATAGTCGAACCGCGTCCACAGATCGTCGAACGCCGTCGCCGTGAGCCCGTACAGCCGTCCCGGATCCACCGGCTCCTTGTGCATCCCGAAGCCCACCGGGATCGCCCGCTCGATCTGCGAGCGGAGCTTGGACAGGTCGCCCGGCAGGTCGTTCGCGGTCAGCGAGGTCTTCACCGCCGACATGCCGCAGCCGATGTCCACACCCACCGCCGCCGGGCAGATCGCGTCCTTCATGGCGATCACCGAACCGACCGTCGCGCCCTTGCCGTAATGGACGTCCGGCATGACCGCCAGACCCTTGATCCACGGGAGGGTGGCCGTGTTGCGGAGCTGCTGCATGGCCTGGTCCTCGACCGTGGCCGGGTCCGCCCACATCCGGATCGGAACCTGCGCCCCAGGCACCTCTACATACGACATATCGTCCCCACAGCCCTTAAATCCCCATGAATCAAAGATAGATCTGATTACGCAAAAAGCCTCGCTCTTGGCCCCAAAAGAGACAGGGGACCGGCGTCAGCACCAGCGCGTGCGGTAGACATTGTGTCCAGCCGCCGCCACACCGCGGCAACGGATTTTCCGACCGAGGGAGCCACAGGACGTGCAGCGCAAGGCAGTACGGCTGGCCCTGCCGGGCATCGCGATGCTCACCCTGCTCACCGCCGGGTGCACCGGGGACGGCGGGGACCGGTCCCGTGACGGGGACGCCAAGGGCGGCGCCAAGGCCCCGGCGGCCGCGCCGCCCGGCAAGTACCGGATGCTGCCGATGCCCTGCAAGGCCGTCGACACCAAGCGCCTGAAGGCCATGCTGCCCACCGCCCCCACCCTCACCCAGCAGGAGAAGGACCAGCTCTACGCCGGAGTGGCCGACACCTCCTACGACAGCGACCGGCGCGTCGGCTGCCGCTGGAAGGCGGAGGACGCCGACAGCACCCGGCTGCTGTTCGTCGGCTTCGAGCGCGTCGTCTCCTATGACCGCGCCGCCCACAGCGACGACGACAAGGCGCACCAGGTGTACGAGCGCCAGCTCGTCGGAGCCGGCCTGCCCGCCGCCTCCACGCCGACGCCGGGAACCTCGACGCCCGGGACCACCACGCCGGGGACCACCACGCCGGGGACCTCGGCACCGTCAGCCTCTGCGTCGGCCGCCAGGACTCCCGGTGCTCCGTCCCCGACCCCCCCGTCGGGCACCGCCCCGGCCGCGCCCCCCGGCACGGGCACCGGAACCACCCCCGGCACCGCCGGCACGCCCTCCCCCGGCGCGCCCTCCGCTCCCGGCTCGCGCCGCCTCGACGACCTCGCCAGCGAGGCCTTCCTGGACGACCGGCTCGCCCCGGCCGCGGGCGCCACCGCACCGCAGTCCCGCACCGTCCGGATCGTTTTCCGTACCGCGAACGTCATCGCCACGGTCGACTACAGCGTCCAGCCGACGACCCCCGGCGCGGTCCCGTCGAGCGAGGAACTCCAGGAACTGGCACGTGAGTTGGCGGATGCACTGGCGGACCGGTTCAGCGACTGACGCCCCCTTCGGCACCCCCCGGCGTGACGGCGCGCACAGCAGTCCATCACCCGGTCGGGCTACCGTTGCGGAGTCCCGCCGACGAGTCATTGAAGGAAACATGCACCGATCAGCCTCGCGCCTCACCCGCGTTCTCGCCTGCGCAGCCGTCCCGGTGATCCTCACCGTGGCCGGGTGTTCCTCCGACTCCGGCAAGGGTTCGGGCTCCGGCGACGAGAAGAAGAAGTCCGGTTCGTCCGCTTCCTCCTCCGCCGGTCCCGACGGCGGTGCCAAGCCCTCCGCCGCGCCGACGCTGGAGAAGGCGGCGTTCGACAAGCTGCCCGAGCCCTGCAAGGTGGTCCAGGCGAAGACCATCGAGACCCTGGTCGTCTCGGTCAAGGACAAGAACGGCACGGCGACCAAGTCGAACGACCTGGCCAGCCGCGGCGGCTGCTCCTGGAACGGCCTCGACGAGGACGGCCTGAAGGGCTCGGACTACCGCTGGCTCGCGGTCTCGCTGGTCCGCTACGACTCGCAGGCCACCCTCGGCAGCGGCAACAAGCGCGCCGAGGAGCAGTACGCCAAGCAGGTCGAGGCGGCGAAGGCGGCGCAGGGCGCGGAGAACGTCAAGGCGGAGGACGCCGGCGGTGTCGGCGACCAGGCCACGAGCATCATCTACACCACGAAGAAGGACGGAGTGGACTTCTTCAACACCACCGTGGTGGCGCGCACCCAGAACGTCGTGATCAGTCTCGACTACAACGGCGCCTCCTACGAGGGCGCGAAGGCTCCCGAGCACGCGAAGCTGCTGGAGGGCGCGATCACCGCGGCGAAGGAGGCCGTGGGCACGATCGGCAGCACGAACCAGCAGCCCCAGCAGTAACTCCGGGAGGTCACCCGTACTCTGGCCCCTGCCAGAGCTCGTTACAGCGGATAGGGAAGGGGATCGCGGGTGGCCGCGATGCAACTGACTCGGACCCACCGAATACTCATCGGTGTGGTGATCGCAGGTGCGGTCGTCATCGCGGGAATCGGCTTCGCGGGTTCGTACGCGGCGGTCCGCGAGCTGGCGATGAAGAAGGGCTTCGGCAACTTCTCGCTGGTCTTCCCGATCGGCATCGACGCGGGCATCTGTGTGCTGCTCGCGCTGGACCTGTTGCTGACGTGGATCCGGATCCCGTTCCCGCTGCTGCGCCAGACCGCCTGGCTGCTGACGATCGCCACCATCGCGTTCAACGGCGCGGCGGCGTGGCCGGACCCGCTGGGCGTCGGCATGCACGCCGTCATCCCGGTGCTGTTCGTGGTCACCGTGGAGGCGGCGCGGCACGCGGTGGGCCGGATCGCGGACATCACCGCGGACCGGCACATGGAGGGCGTCCGGATCACCCGGTGGATCCTGTCCCCCGTCCCCACCTTCAAGCTCTGGCGCCGGATGAAGCTGTGGGAGCTGCGCTCGTACGAGCAGGCGGTCGGCATGGAGCAGGACCGGCTGATCTACCAGGCCCGTCTCCAGGCCCGTTACGGGCGGGCCTGGCGCCGGAAGGCCCCGGTGGAGGCGCTGATGCCGCTGCGGCTCGCCCGGATCGGCGTCCCGCTGTCGCAGACCGCGCCGGAGGGTCTGGCGGCGGCCGGCATCGACCCGGTCCTGCTGCCCCCGGCCCCGACCCGTCCGGGCCTCCCGTCGGGCGGCGGAGCCGAGGCCGGCACGGCCGCGGCGGTGTCCGTGGCCGTGGCCGAAGGCCAGGAGCCGGAGCGCCAGGGCGGGCAGGCCGGCCAGGCGGGCCGGGCCGGCGGCAACGGTCAGGACGTCCCGGCCGGTGCCGCGCAGGCCGGCGCGGACCAGGGCCCGCAGGGTCCGGGCACAGCTGCGGCGGGCGCCCAGGCCGGCGCCCAGGCGGGGCCGGCAGCGGGCTCGCACCCGGGTGCGCAGGGCGTGCAGGGCGTGCAGGCGCAGGGCGTGCCGACCGGCCCGCAGGGTCCGTACCCGGCCGGTCAGGACCCGCAGGCGGTCGACCCGCAGGCCCTGGCCGCGTATGCGGCCCAGGCCGCCCAGCTGGCGCAGGCGGCGCAGGCCGCGCACCTGGCCCAGCAGGCCCAGTACAACCAGTCCGCGCCGTTCGCCGTGGACCCGACCGCCATGCCCGCCGCCCACGACAGCGCATGGTTCGCCGGGCCGAAGGCTCCGCAGGCTGGCTACCAGGGCGGCTACAACCCGCAGTACGTCGAGGGCCTGGAGCCCACCCCGGTGATGCCGCCGGCCGGTCCGGCCGAGGAGCCGGAGGGGACGACGGCGGCCCCGCAGCCGGTCCCGGCCGCCGGGTCCGAGCGGGGCGAGCAGCAGCAGCTGCCCATCCCCGCCCCGCGTGCCGAGGACGAGCCGGCCTCGATCAGCGAGCAGGAGTTCGGCGAGGCGGCGTACAAGGTGCTCCGTACCTTCCTCGCCGAGCACGGCAACTTCCCGACTCCCGAGGCGCTCGAAATACACCTCGCGGACGGCTACGGGGTCACCCATCCGCGCAGCTCCTCGCTGCTCCGCCGGATCATGCCCGAGCTGCGCCACCGCTACGAGCGCGAGGCCGAGGCCGAGCACATCGCCTGAGCCGGAACCGGTTCGCATCTCCTGAGCCGGAACCGGTTCGCATCGCCTGACCCGGTTCCGGCCTACGGCCATTCCGGCGATCCCGCGCATACCGCCGCACCGGACCGGGGAGTCCGTTCCGGACGGCGCAGGACGAACAGGCGAGCGCGGCAGGCGCGGGAACGAGGGTGGACAGGTGCAGGCAAGCGTGGGTGACCGGCTGCTGGTGCACGGCCGGATCGTCGGACAGCACGACCGGACGGCCGAGGTCATCGAGGTGCTCGGGGCGAACGGCGGCCCGCCCTACCGGGTGCGGTTCGAGGACGGGCACGAGACGGTGATGTCTCCCGGCCCGGACACCGTCGTCCGCCCGTTCGCGGCCAACGACTGACGGGGCCGGTTCCGGAAGCTGCCGGGCAGCTCGGGACCGCCACCGGAAGCGGTGAGGGCCCGCACCCCCGTCCGGGTGCGGGCCCTCATGCGCGGCAGGTCTCGGTGAGCGGCGGCGTCAGCCGCTACGCGGCCAGCAGCTTGCGTACCCGGTCCGCGCCCACCGCCAGCAGCAGCGTGGGCAGCCGCGGCCCGGTCTCCCGGGTCACCAGCAGGCGGTAGAGCAGGGCGAAGAACTCGCGCTGCGCGACCTTCAGCTCCGGGGTCGGCTTGGCGTCGGGCTCCAGGCCCGCCATGACCTTCGGCACGCCGTAGACCAGCGTGGTCAGGCCGTCCAGGGACCAGTGCGAGTCCAGGCCTTCGAGGAGCAGCTCCAGGGAGCGGCGGCCCTCCGTGTCGAGCGAGGCGAGCAGCTCGGTGTCGGGCTCCTCGCGGACCAGGGTGCGCTGGTCGGCCGGGACCTGGCTGGTGATCCAGTTCTCGGCGCGGTCCAGGCGCGGGCGGACCTCGTCGAGGGAGGCCAGCGGACGCTCCGGCTCCAGGTCGGAGAGGATGCGCAGGGTCTGCTCGTCGTGGCCGGCGGTGATGTCGACGACCGAGGCGAGCGTGCGGTACGGCAGGGGGCGCGAGGTGCGCGGCAGCTCGTGCGAGGCGACGCGGACGGCGCGGGTGTGCGCGGCGGCGTCGGCGGGCAGCACGGAGCCGTCGGCGACCTTGGCCTCCAGCTTGTCCCACTCGTCGTACAGGCGCTGGATCTCCTGGTCGAAGGCGATCTTGAAGCTCTGGTTGGGCTTGCGGCGGGCGTACAGCCAGCGCAGCAGCTGCGGCTCCATGATCTTCAGCGCGTCGGCCGGGGTCGGGACCCCGCCCTTGCTGGAGGACATCTTGGCCATGCCGCTGATGCCGACGAAGGCGTACATCGGGCCGATCGGCTGCTCGGCACCGAAGAGGTGCACGATCTGCCCGCCGACCTGGAAGGAGGAGCCCGGCGAGGAGTGGTCGACGCCGGAGGGCTCGAAGATCACGCCTTCGTACGCCCAGCGCATCGGCCAGTCGACCTTCCAGACCAGCTTGCCGCGGTTGAACTCGGACAGCTTGACGGTCTCGGTGAACTCGTCCTCGGTGCAGACGTAGGTCATCTCGGTCGTCTCGGCGTCGTACGAGGTGACCTTGGTGAAGTCCTTGTTGCACGCCCCGCAGTACGGCTTGTACGGGAAGTACTCCGAGCCCTCGGCGCTGCCGTCGTCCTCGCTCGCGGCGCCGGATCCCTCGGCGGCCTCCAGCTCAGCCTCGTCGACCGGCTTCTGCGACTTCTTCGCCGCCTTGGGCTTGGTGCGGTACTGGGCCAGGACGGCGTCGATGTCGCCGCGGTGCTTCATCGCGTGCAGGATCTGCTCGCGGTACGCACCCGCCAGGTACTGCTCGGTCTGGCTGATCGGGTCGTACTCGACGCCCAGTTCGGCCAGCGCCTCGACCATGGCGGCCTTGAAGTGCTCGGCCCAGTTCGGGTACTCGGAACCCTCGGGGGCGGGCACGGCGGTCAGCGGGCGGCCGATGTGCCGGGCGTGGGACTCCTCGGTGACGCCGGGGATGCCCTTGGGCACCTTCCGGTACCGGTCGTAGTCGTCCCAGGAGATCACGTGCCGGACCTCGTGACCGCGGCGGCGGATCTCGTCCGCGACCAGGTGCGGGGTCATGACCTCGCGGAGGTTGCCCAGGTGGATGGGTCCGGAGGGGGAGAGACCGGACGCGACGACGACAGGTTTGCCCGGCGCACGCCGCTCCGCCTCGGCGATGACCTCGTCCGCGAAACGGGAGACCCAGTCGGTCTCGGTGCTGCTCTGGGCGCTCTGAGCCACGACACGTCCTTCTATCTCGAATGCTGCTTCAAGCATTCTCCCAGACGGATGGTGCCGGTCGGGGGTTGCTCCCCGCTCCCTCTTTACGGGCGTTGTGCCGTGCGCGCCGTGCGCGGGCTCCGGCATTTATGCCGTGAGGGCGGGGGCCGCCGCGTGGGATACTCGACTTTCGTCAGAACCAACAAGTCCGGGTCCGCGTGCACACCCGCGCACGGGCCCGCGTACCGACCTCACAGGAACGGCAGCCCATGGCCTCGGTCCCTTCCCTCGCTTCGTCCGTCAATCAGCGTGTCGCCGCAGCCCTCGTCTCCGCGCTGCCGGAGGCCGGTGCTGCCGACCCGCTGCTGCGACGAAGCGACCGGGCCGACTTCCAGGCCAACGGCATCCTGGCGCTCGCGAAGAAGGCCAAGGCCAACCCGCGCGAGCTGGCGACCACGGTGGTCGAGGGTCTGGACAAGGGCGGGGTCATCGAGGAGATCGAGGTCTCCGGCCCCGGCTTCCTCAACATCACGGTCGCCGACCGGGCGATCGTCGAGACCCTCGCGGCGCGCGCCGCGGACGACCGCCTCGGCGTCCCGGTGAACGAGAACGCCGGCACCACGGTGATCGACTACGCGCAGCCGAACGTGGCCAAGGAGATGCACGTCGGCCACCTGCGGTCCGCGGTGATCGGTGCCGCAATGGTCGAGATCCTGGAGTTCACGGGCGAGCAGGTGGTCCGCCGCCACCACATCGGCGACTGGGGCACCCAGTTCGGCATGCTCATCCAGTACCTGCTGGAGCACCCGCACGAGCTGGACCACAAGGCTGCCGACACCGACGCGGAGGCGTCCGGCGAGGAGGCCATGTCCAACCTCAACCGCCTGTACAAGGCGTCGCGGGCGCTGTTCGACTCCGACGAGGAGTTCAAGACCCGTGCCCGCGCCCGGGTGGTCGACCTCCAGGCGGGCGACGAGGAGACGCTGGCCCTGTGGCAGCGGTTCGTGGACGAGTCGAAGATCTACTTCTACTCGGTCTTCAACAAGCTGGACATGGACATCCAGGACCCGGACATCGTCGGTGAGTCCGGCTACAACGACATGCTGGTGGAGACCTGCCGGCTGCTGGAGGAGTCGGGCGTGGCCGTCCGCTCCAACGGCGCGCTGTGCGTGTTCTTCGACGACGTCAAGGGGCCGGACGGCAACCCGACCCCGCTGATCGTGCAGAAGTCGGACGGTGGTTTCGGCTACGCGGCGACCGACCTGTCGGCGATCCGCGACCGGGTGGGGAACCTGAAGGCGAGCAGCCTGGTGTACGTCGTGGACGCGCGCCAGTCCCTGCACTTCAAGATGGTCTTCGAGACGGCCCGCCGGGCGGGCTGGCTGAACGAGGACGTCCACGCCCACCAGCTGGCGTTCGGCACGGTGCTGGGCGCCGACGGCAAGCCGTTCAAGACCCGTGAGGGCGAGACGGTGCGGCTGGTGGACCTGCTGGACGAGGCGGTCGACCGGGCCACGGCCGTGGTCCGCGACAAGGCCGAGAAGGTGGGCCTGTCCGAGCAGGAGATCGTGGAGAACGGCCAGTACGTGGGCATCGGCGCGGTGAAGTACGCCGACCTGTCCACGTCGGCGGCCCGCGACTACAAGTTCGACCTGGACCAGATGGTGTCGCTGAACGGCGACACGTCGGTGTACCTCCAGTACGCGTACGCCCGTATCCGGTCGATCCAGCGCCGGCTGGCCGAGGTGGCGCCGAAGGCCCACCCGGAGCTGCCGCTGGCCCCGGCCGAGCGGGCGATGGGCCTGCACCTCGACGGCTTCGGCGAGCTGATCGCGGACGCGGCGGCCGAGTACGCCCCGCACAAGCTGGCCGCGTACCTGTACCAGCTGGCCTCGCACCTCACCGCGTTCTACGACCAGTGCCCGGTGCTCCAGGCGGACACCCCGGAGCAGCAGGAGAACCGCCTGTTCCTGATCGACCTGACGGCCCGCACGCTGAGCAAGGGCATGTCCCTGCTGGGCATCCGGACCCCCGAGCGCCTCTGACGAGGCGCGCGGCGTAGCGGCTACGGCGTAGCGGCTACGAGCTACGGCGAAGCCGCTATGAGCTACGGCAGGATGCCCCGGCAGCAGTGCTGCGGGGGCCTTCCGGCGTTTCGGCGGGGGTGGCCATCCCTGTGGGGCGGGATGGGGGTGGGGGTGTGCCGGGGCTCCGCTGGGTCGGCGTCACGGGGGTGCCCGGGGGCTGCCCGTCAGTCCCAGTGTCATTCCGTGCCGGCCGCCGGCGTCAAGGGCGCGACGTTGTCGCGTCGCCTCCGGCGATGGCCCTTCGGGCCACCCTTGACCCCGACGTCCGTCCCGGAACGACAAGGACTGTCGGGCGGCCCCCGGGGGAACGGCATGGAGGGACCCAGGCCAGCCCGGCGGTGGCGTTGGCCGGCACGAGCGGCGGCTGCCGCTCGGCCAGCCGCCCGTCCGGGCGGACGCGGGACCGAAGTCGATCAGATCTACGTAATCCAGCTCGGCCCACGCGCACCAGATCGCTACGCGCTTCTCTTTTCTCGGCGGATGTGGCCCGCCGGGGGCCGAACACAAGCCGCCATCGATCGCTACGCGCTCCTGCCGGACGGCGGGTGCGGGCCGTCAGCGGCCCTGATGGAACAGGCGGCGGGCGGGCCGCCGTTTCAGTCGCCTCCACCTCCGCAGGAGGAGCCGCACGACGAACCGCCGTCGCTGATGTCCCATGAGATGGAACGCCGCCGCTTCGTCGCAGGCTTGCCGCGTCCGCGCAACGCCTGAACCAGGATCACGACGAAGGCGACTCCCAAGAACGCCAGAACTTCCATGCCTTCAGCCCCCCGTTCGGTTCGGTTGTGTGAGGGGGATGCCCCACCCGGCCGTCACCCCAAGCGCATTTTGAGGAACACCAGAGGTTCCGCTGCACGCCACCCCCTCCGCTCCACGTGAATGGCGTCATCTGCCGCCTGCGCGCATCGAGCCCACCGGCCTGTCAGCCGCCATGGCGCCGGAAGCGCGTAGCGATCGTGGGCGTCATCCGCTCATCCCCCGGCGGCCCGTATCCGCCGTCCGACGGGAGTCCGTGGCATTGCTGCCGTCCGACCTTCGGCGGCCCGCACCCGCCATCGGTCAGGAGCGCGTAGCGATCTGGTGCGCGTGGGCCGAGCCGGATTGCGCAGATCTGATCGACTTCGATTCCGCGTCCGCCCGGATGGGCGGCTGGCCGAGCGGCAGCCGCTGACCGACCCGCCAACGCCACCGCCGGGCTGGCCTGGGTCCCTCCATGCCGTTCCCCCGGGGGCCGCCCGACAGTCCTTGTCGTTCCGGGACGGACGTCGGGGTCAAGGGTGGCCCGAAGGGCCATCGCCGGAGGCGACGCGACAACGTCGCGCCCTTGACGCCGACGGCCGGCACGGAAAGACAATCAGGACTGACGGGCAGCCCCCGGGCACCCTCTCGCTCCCGACCCAGCGGAGCCCCGGCACACCCCACCCCCACCCCCGCCCCACCGACCGTCCCGCCCAGGCGGAAGCCCCACAACCCCCACCCCGTCAGTCGAGGATGCGGCGCACTCGCTGTCCGGTGACTCTGGCGATCGTCTCGAAGTCTCCGTCCTGGTGGAGAACGGTCAACCGGTGGTGCTGTGCCGTCACGGCGACGAGCAGGTCGACGGGACTGGCGCACTGGTGCGCCCCCGCATCCGCGAGCTGTCGCTGAAGCGCCGCGGTGTCCTGCCACGCCGAGTCACGCGCTGTCCAGTACGGGAACGTCTCCCTGAGCAGGCTGTCCGCCTCGTAGTAGGCAGGTCGCCCGCCCACGGCCCGGAGGAACTCCTGCCTCACCGGCTCGCACAGCCCCACGAGTCCGGCAGCCACCGACTGATCCCACTCGGATCCGGCCTGCCCGCGATAGAAGCGCACGAGTGCGCTCGTGTCGATCAGGAAGTTCTCACTCACGCAGCGGTTGGACCCTTCTGCGTGCCGGGCGAGTCGTCCGAGTCGTATCCGATCAGACCGAAGTCGATCTCCCCGTTGGCGACCATCTCGCGCATGCGCTCCACAGCCGCAGCCCGACGACGGCGGTCGGCGATCTCTCGAAGGGCAGCGTTGACGGTGTCCTTCTTCGTGGTGGTCCCGAGATGGCGGGCTGCCTCAGCGAGTGCTTCGTCGTCCAGATCGATCACGGTTCTGGTCACGGCCGCCTCCAACCTCCACGTATATACGATTCCCGAAAAGGATATCTCGACTCCCGCTTCCCCGTCTGCGGCACTCACCCAACGTCCGTTCGTAATTCGTGATCAGGGGACCCCTATCCGGTACCGCCCCCTCCGCATAATCTGATCGCGTTCAAAACATTGGGGTGGGGCGGGCCTGTGTGCCCGCAGTGATGCACGTAATGGGAGGGAACAAGTGAAGCTCAAGCGCGTGGCCCTGGTGGCCGCGGCTGCCGTGGCCGGTCCGACGGTCCTCATGTCCGCACCCGCGATGGCGGCCGACCAGCCGGCCGTCGTCGTTCCGGACGCGGCCCCGCAGGACGACACCGCGGGTGAGGGCACCGAGCCGGAGGCTCCGGCGAAGGAGACCCCCGCCAAGCCCGAGACCCCGGCGAAGCCGGAGGTCCCGGCGGCGGAGAAGCCCGCCGCCCAGAAGCCCGGCGCGAAGACCGCGCCCAAGGCGGAGAAGCCCGAGAAGGAACACCTCGACGCCGAGGACCACCCGGACGTCTCCGACGAGGGCATGATCATGGGCCCGGAGGTCTCTGTCCGGGGCATCCCCAAGGGAGGGTTCAAGCCCGGCGGGGACTGGACCCGGCTGACCGTCGAGGTCGACAACGGCGGCCACATCGCCGTGCCCAAGTTCACGCCGAGCCTGAACATCATGCAGTGGGAGGGCACGTTCAAGCCCTCCCAGGTCAAGGTCGAGCGGCTCACCAAGGACGGCAGCTGGACGCCGGTCAAGGCAGTCACCAGCGAGGAGATGGGGCCGGGCTTCCAGTACCCGCTGGGCACCACCGCCTCCGTCGCGGCGAACCAGGTCTACACGGTCGACGTGCGGATCAGGTTCACCGCCGACATCCCCGTGGAGCAGTTCCAGCTCTACACCGACGGCACCAGCCGCAACGGCGGCAAGACCAACCACTCCCCGGCCTCCTGGTACGACACCCGGATCGCGGGTGCCGAGGGAGAACCCGAGGGTCCGACGGTCGTCGAAGGTCCCGAGCTCACCGTCAACGGCGTCCCGGACGGGATCGTCGCGGGCGGCGGCTGGACGAACCTCTCGGTCCGCATCGACAACTCCGGCAAGGACGCGCTCAAGCGCTTCGACGCCGGCCTCGTCATCGCCCGCCCGGACTGGGTCCGGATGAAGCCCTCGCAGCTCTCCGTCGAGGTCTTCAGCACCGACAAGCAGGGCAAGAAGGGCTGGCACAAGGCCGAGGTCCGTTCCGAGTTCGAGGGCTACTTCTTCGGCATCGACCTGGCCGGCGGCGCGATACCGGCGGGCAAGTCGTTCGACGTCCAGGTCCGGATCAAGTTCGCCGCGAGCAGCAAGCCCGGTGACCTGACCTTCCGCGCGTTCGGCTTCGCGGAGGGCAAGGACTCCGACACCTGGGTGCAGTCCCGCTCGAAGGGCGTGCTGTCGAAGCTCCTCGCCGCGGGCACGGACATCACCCCGGACCCGCAGCCCAACCCGGACCCGGACACCGACACCGACACCGACACCGACACCGACGGCAACGACCCCGTTCCCAACGGCGGCGGCCCCGACACGAACGACGACAACGGCGGCGAGCTCGCCGCCACCGGCGCCGACCCGGCCACCAGCTGGGCCCTCGGGGGCGCGGGCATCGCCGTCGCGCTCGGCGTAGCCCTGGTCGCCGGCACCGGCCGCCACCGCCGCCGCACCACGGCCTGACCCGCCGGCCCCGCCACCCACCCGGATGGCGGGGCCTCCCGTTCCCCCCTCACGCGGCAGGCGGGCAACTATCGTGGGAGACGTCCGATCCCAGGAGGCCCTGGAAATGACGTCCGCAACGCCCGCTCCCGGTCCGGTGCCACCGATGCCGGAGTACACGCCGAAGGCACTGCGCGCCGCCATGGCGGCCCACACGCCGACGCTTCTGCCCGACTTCGATGCCGCATGGCGGCGACAGATCGCCGACGCCTACGACATCGGGCCGGTCCCCGCGTTCATGGCCCGCTGGTGGGGCGAGTACGCCTTGGCCCGCGATCCCGAACTCGATCGCCGGGTCACCGACCTCGAAGCCCGCGCCGCCGAGGCCACCGACGCCGAAGCCGCTCGCAAGCTCCTCGACGAAGCGTCCCGCATCCGCCACGAACTGCGCGACCTGGAGCCCGGCGAGTGAGCGAGGAGTTCACCGGGCCGCCGTGGGCCGTGGACTACACCCAGGACGCAGAAAAGTACCGGCTCAGCCTCGCCGACGGTCCGCGTGAAGCGCTGCGGGAAGCCGTCTTCGAATTGCTGACCGCCCGCCATCCCTATCGGGGCGACCACGTGGAGCCCGCCCGTTCCACCGCCCCGAGAGGCCCTCACATCTCGTACTTCGACAGCAACCGGGGCTGGTTGCGGTTCGTGTTCCTGCCACGGGTGGCGGAGCCGCAGATCGTGGTCGAGGAGATCTTCTGGCAGTGATGCCTGCGATGGATCACCCCGACCGGTCGGCGTCGCTGCGGGCGATGGTGCTCAGGTCGATCTCGCCGGGATCCGCCTCCTGCTCCAGCAGGGTACGGACATACGTCTGCAGGGACTGGCGGTTCCGCGCGGCTCGCGCCTTCAGCGCGGCGAGCACATCGACGGACAGACCGTGCACGTGGAGAGTGGCCATCCTCCTAGCGTGATCCTGCTGAAAGCGTTCTGCCAGACCCCCGCCGAAGCATCCGCAGGGCCGTGCGCCAGGTGCGCGCCGCTGCACGCCCCCCTGCCTGCCGCATCGCGTCAGCGGTCGGTCTCGCACCACACCGCCTTCCCCGGCGACCTCGGCACCGCTCCCCAGCGGTCCGCCACCGCCGCCACGATCGCCAGCCCGCGACCGCCCCCGAGGCGGATCCTGGACAGTCCCGGACCGCTGTCGTGGACCTCCACCCGTACGCCGCCGTCCTCGTACGCGAGCAGCCGTACGCGGTAGCCACGGCCCGGAGGGACGCCGTGCCGGAGGGCGTTCGTGGCCAGTTCGCTCACGCAGAGCAACACGTCGTCCAGGCGGGCGGTCCTGTCCCACGCGTCGAGCGTCTCGGCGGTGAACTCCCTTGCGGAACGGACGGTCTGACGGCAGCGCGGGAACAGCCGCTCCCTCATCAATGCGGGTTCGGTTCGCAGGTTCACGACCGGATCGTCGCGTTCCGTCACTAGCGTCGTGCAGTGGGCCGACCCGTACCAATCGATTGGTACGGGTCGGTACGGGTACAGCTGCGGCGCAGGTGGGGAGTGCTGGAACATGCCGCCGAGGAAACGCGTCCCGAGGAACGGAACCGCCCTGAAGATGATCGGGGTGCAGGTGGCCGTCCTCCGGACCCGCAAGAACCTGACTCAACGCCAACTGGGCGAGCGTGTGCGCCTGGACGAGGAGACCATCGCCTCGATCGAGCAGGGCAGACGAGCCTTGATGCCGGACGTCGCCGAGCGGATGGACCGGGTGCTGGAGTCGGGTGGGGTGCTGGCGGCGGCGATCGCGCACCTGCCCCGAGTGGACAGGGTCCCCGCCTGGGCCGAGGAGTACATGCGCTGCGAGGCGGAGGCCATTGCCCTGTCCTGGTACGACAACCAGGTTGTTCCGGGTCTGCTCCAGACCGAGGGCTATGCACGGGCGGTGTTTCGGTGCCGGGTTCCCGCCCACACCCCAGACGAAGTCGAGCAGTTCACTGCCGACCGGATGGCCCGCCAGGAAATACTCCGCCGCTCCAACCCACCCACCTTGAGTTTCGTCATTTGGGAGCCAGCTGTACGCGATCGCCTTGGCGGTAGGGACGTCCACGCCGAGCTGCTTCGTCACCTGCTCGCCTGCTCGGAACTCCCAGACGTCTCGCTTCAGGTGATGCCGCTCGGCCAGACCAGGCACTCCGCCCTCGACGGCCCCTTCACCCTCCTGGAGACCCCGGACCACCAGCACCTCGGCTATACGGAGAGCCAGCGCGGCAGCCAGCTTGTCTCCGACCCGGACGAGGTCAGCATCCTGGCTCGCAAGTATGCGATGCTGCGAACTCAGGCCCTCAACCCAGAGGAGACGCAGGGCCTGTTGAGCCGCCTGCTAGGAGAGCTATGAGCACCGCACTGAAGTGGTTCAAGTCCAGCTACAGCGGGAGCGACGGCGGCCAGTGCCTGGAAGTGGCCATCGCCTGGCGGAAGTCCAGCTACAGCGGCAGCGAGGGCGGTCAGTGCGTCGAAGTGGCCACCTGCCCCACCACCGTCCACGTCCGCGACTCCAAGCTGTCCCCCGCCGACGGCCCCGTGCTCGGCCTCGCCCCCGGCGCCTGGGCGGCGCTGACCGCCTGGGTCGCGGAGTAACAGCCGCCGCGCTTCACCCGTACGGCCCGATTCCGGTCGTCGCCCCCGGGTAGGGAAGGGCCCGTCCAACCCTCTCCCGCACCACCTGGAGGCACCGTGGCCGTCATGTCCGGCCCGTACCGGCCCGGCACACCCTGCTGGACCGACCTGATGGTTCCCGACCAGCAGGCAGCGATCGACTTCTACTGCGACCTGTTCGGCTGGCAGGGCGAGGTCGGCCCGGCCGAGTTCGGCGGCTACGCCGTCTGCTCGCTCAAGGGGAAGCCCGTCGCCGGGATCATGAAGGCGATGAACCCGGACGGGAGCACGCCCGACCCGATGCCGCCGTCCGCCTGGACGACGTACCTGTCCTCCACCGACGCCGACGCCACCGTCAAGGCGGGCACGGCGGCCGGCGGGAAGACGGTCATGGGGGCGCAGGACGTCGGGGACCTCGGGCGGATGGCGATCCTCTCCGACCCGACCGGCGCGGTGTTCGGGATCTGGCAGCCCAAGGAGTTCCCGGGTGCCGGGATCGTCAACGAGAACGGCGCCGTGACCTGGAACGAGCTGGCGACCAGTGACACGGACAAGGCCGGGGCCTACTACCGGGCGATCCTGCCCCTCGACACCGCGCCGACCGAGGTCCCGGGCGCCGAGGGCTACACCGAGTTCAAGGTCAACAACCGTTCGGTGGGCGGGATGATGGACCTCAGCCAGCACCCGGAGGGCACTCCGCCGCACTGGCTGACGTACTTCCTGGTGGACGACGCCGACAGCACCCAGGCGGCCGCGGTCCGGGCGGGCGGGAACGTGCTGGCCCCGGCCTTCGACATGCCGGTGGGGCGGATGGCGGTCCTCCAGGACCCGCAGGGCGCCGTCTTCGCGGTGATCAAGACGAGCGACGCGCCGCAGGACCCCGACCCGATGTAGTGGTGTGACTGGGGTCACAGGGAACGTTCCCCCTGTGCGCCTCCTCCTCGGGGTGTCGGTCATTCACCAACACCCCGGGGAGCAGTGGTGGTTGAGGCAAGCGAAGACAGGAGAAGGCGGGAACGGGCCGGGCGGGCGCTCGCCGGGCTGTTCGCCGTGGACGGGCTCGTCCACCTGTACTGGGCGACCGGGCTGACCTGGCCCGCGCCCGACGAGCGGGCGCTGTCCCTCGCCGTGCTCGGCGGGGTGGTGTCCTTCGCCCCGCGGGTGGTCCTGCCGCTCGCGCTGCTCGGGCTGGTCACCGCCGTCACCTTGTACGCACGCGGGCGGGGGCGCGGCGGGTGGTTCGGTGCCGTCGCCGCCTGGGCGGTGACGGCCGGGCTGTTCGCGCGGGGGCTGCTGGGGCTGGTGTGGGCGTTCGGGGCCGGGGATCCGTTCGCCGGGGCGGCCTTCCACTGGCTGAACCTGTTCCTCTACACACCGCTCTGCCTGGGCTTCGGCTGGGTGGCCGCGACCGGGCTGCTCGGGCCCTGGCCGCGCAGGCTGCTCGCCCTCCCGCTGGTCCTCGTCACGCTGCTCGCGGGGACGGCGTACGGCTATCAGCCCGCCGAGGAACGCGGCTATGCCGCCCCGGCGGACTCCCAGTGGCTGGAGACGCCCGTCGCGCGCTTCCACTACGTACGGAAGGGCCCCGGCCCCGGCAGCGGTACCGGCACCGGCACGCCGGTGGTGCTGCTCTCGCCCGGGGCCTCGTGGACCTTCGCGTGGCGCGAGCAGGTCGAGGCCCTGTCCCGTACGCACCCGGTGTACGTCGTCGACCTGCCGGGGCAGGGGTTCACCGAGCTCCGCGACCGGTCCCTGACCTGGGACCTGGACGGCATGACGAAGGCCGTGGGGAGCTTCCTGGACGGCGCGGGGATCGAGCGGGCCGCGCTCGCCGGGAACTCCTGGAGCGGCGGCTGGGCGCTGGCCTACGCCCAGCGGCACCCGGAGCGGGTGTCCCGGCTGGCGCTGCTGGCGTCCTCGGGGCTGGACGAGCGGGACCCTCGGCTCTGGGAGGCGATGAAACTCCCCCTGGCCGGTGAGCTGCTGACCGGGCTGGGGGCAGGGCGTGCGGCCGCCGAGTCCTCCGTGCGGAGGCTGTTCGTGAACCGGGAGCGGGTCACCGGGGAGATCGTGGACGCGGCCTGGGCCCCGGGCACGCGGGAGGTCAACCGCAAGGCGGTGTACCGGCTGGAGCGCGGGCTGGACTGGCGGGAGACGGAGGCGGCGCTGCCGTCGACCCGGCAGCCGGTGCTGGTGCTGTGGGGGCGTCAGGACTCGGTCCTGCCCTCGTGGCAGGCGGGCCGGTTCGGCGAACTGCTGCCGGACGCACGGGTGGAGGTCCTGGACGGCTGCGGGCACGCGCTGACCCTGGACTGCCCGGACCGGGTCAACGCGGAGCTGGAAGAGTTCCTGGGGTGAGCACCGAACGCAGGGAGCGCGGGGTGGCGCTGGCCCGGGCGGCCCGGGGCGGCGACACACTCGCGCTGCACGAGCTCCTCGACCACCTCACCCCGTACGTGGCGAGGATCTGTGATCCCATCGCCCTCGCCGACGGCCCGGACGCCACCCAGGAGGCTCTGCTGGCCGTGTTCCGGTCGCTGCGGTCGCTGAAGGACCCGCAGGCGCTGTACGGGTGGGTGCGGGCGATCGCGGTGCGGGAGGCGGTACGGGCCGCCCGGCGGGCGGCGCGGGACCGGCCGGCCGAGCTGGCCGACGTACCGGGGCGCGGGGATCCGCAGCTGGCCGCGGACATCGCGGACGTGCTGGCCCGCCTCTCCCCCGAGCACCGGGCCGTCCTCGTCCTGCGGGACGTGGAGGGCCTGGACGAGGAGGCCGCTGCGGCGGTCCTCCGCATCCCGGCCGGCACCGCCAAGTCCCGGCTGCACCGGGCCCGGACGAGCTTCCGAAAGGCATGGTCCGCATGACGCACGACATGACTCACGACATGACTCACGATCTCGACACGGTCCGGCGGCTGCACGTGATGGCGGCCGGGGTGCGCGGCGCGCGCGTCGCCGAACACGTCCTGCCTGCGCCCTTCGAGGAGGTCTGGGAGGCGATGTCGGGCCTGGACTTCCTCCCCGACCTGGAGAGGATCCGGATCCTGCGCACCGACGGGGACCGGATCGAGGCGCTGGCGCGCAGCAAGTACGGTTTCCGCGCGCACCTGCGGGGCTACCGGCGGACCGGCTGGTGCTGGCTGCAGAGCCGGTTCCTGATCGCGGGAATGGCGGCCGCCCCGACGGCCGACGGTGGCGCCACCCGGATCGCCCTGACCGGCGGCGTCCGCATCCCCGCCCGGGCCGCGGTGGTGCCCTTCGGCACCCTCCGCGAGCTGGACGAAGCGGCGCGGCGGCTGTCCTCCCGGGTGGGCGGTTCCTGACGGCGGACCGCCGGTCACCGCGAGCGGCGGGTGGGCGCGGGCCGGCTCAGCCGGCTCCGACGGCTCCGCCGGTTCAGCCCTCGCGGTCGGCCCCGGTCTCCGCCCGGCCTTGGCCCATCAGCGCCTCCAGGCCGTCGAGGATGCGGTCCAGGCCGAAGCGGAACTCGTAGTCCGGGTCCTCGGCTTCGGTGCCACCGCCGCCGTCGAGGAGGCCCGAGTCCAGCAGCCGGGTCACGGCGGGGTGGCGGGTCGGGTCGGTCAGCAGGCGGAGGGTGCTCCGGTAGTGGCCGATGACCTGGTCCGGGGAGAGGCCGTTGCGGACGATGGCCTCGATCATGTCGGCGGTGAGGGTGGCCTGGTTGCGGACGAAGCCGCCGATCAGGATCAGCGTGGAGAGCTTCGCCTTCTCCGGCATTCCGGTGCCGGCCATCGCCGCGAGGCCGCGCTCCATCCACGCCACCTGGTTCGGGGTGGCGGGCGGGCCCGTGATGGGGATGCGCAGCACCCAGGGCGCCGCCATGAGCACGCGGCGCTGGGCGTGCGCCCATTCCGCGAGCAGCTCGCGCCAGCTCCATGCCCCGGCCGTATCCGGGAGTGGCGGTGGGGTGCCGACGCCGGCGTCGGCCATCAGCACGTAGAGCTCGTCCTTGGCGGCGACGTAGCGGTACAGCGACATGGTGGAGGCGCCGAGTTCCTTGGCGACCCGTCCCATGGAGACGGCGTCCACGCCCTCCGCCGCGGCCAGGCCGACGGCCGCGGCGACGATCCGGTCGAGGGTGAGCGCCGGCCGTGGGCCTTTGGAGGGGCGGACGCGCAGGCCCCAGGCCATCTCCAGGCTGGCCGGCAGCCCGGTTCCGGTCTCCGGTTCCGACTCCGCGGACTCCGTCATGTCCCCTGCTCCCTGATTTTTCGGTTGACCACATCCTAGTTCTGGGTATTGCATACGCAGTAGCGCGTATGACGTACGCAGAAAGGCGGTACGACACGTCATGACCATTGAGGCCACCGCCCTCTCCAAGTCCTACGACGGCCACCGCGTCCTCGACGGCATCGACCTCGCCGTCCCGCGCGGCAGCGTCCTCGCCCTGCTCGGCCCCAACGGCGCCGGCAAGACCACCGCCGTCCGCATCCTCGCCACCCTCACCCCCGCCGACTCCGGGACCGCCCGCGTCGCCGGGCACGACATCGCCGCCGACCGGGCCGCCGTACGCCGGCACATCAGCCTCACCGGGCAGTTCGCGGCCGTCGACGAGCTGCAGACCGGCGCCGAGACCCTGCGCATGATGGGCCGCCTGTCGGGACTCCCGCGGCGTGCCGCCCACGCCCGCGCGGAGGAGCTGCTGCACCGGTTCGGCCTCACCGAGGCCGCCCACCGGACCGCGAAGACCTACTCCGGCGGCATGCGGCGCCGCCTCGACCTCGCGGCGAGCCTCGTCACCCGCCCCGAAGTGATCTTCCTGGACGAGCCCACCACCGGACTCGACCCGCGCAGCCGCCGCGAACTGTGGGAGGTCGTACGGGAGCTCCGCGCCGACGGGGTGACGGTCCTGCTCACCACCCAGTACCTGGAGGAGGCCGACCGGCTCGCCGACCGCATCGCCGTCCTGGACTCCGGCCGCGTCGTCGCCGAGGGCACCGCCGCCGAGCTGAAGTCACGGGTGGCGGGCTTCCGCCTGGAGCTGGCGCTCACCTCCCGGGCCGCCTACGAACGGCTGGCCCCGTGGGCGGCCCACCGGGCACCGGAGGAACTCACCCTCGGCGTCCCGACGGACGGCAGCGCGGCCCACGTCCGCTCTCTGCTCGACGAACTCGACCCCGACCGCACCGCCGTCGGCTCCTTCGCCGTCCGCACCGCCACCCTCGACGACGTGTTCCTCGCCCTGACGGGAGCTCCCCGATGACCGCCCTCACCCTGGCCGGCCGCTGCGTACGGATCAGCCGCCGCAACCCGGACGCCCTGGTCACCGCCCTGGCCCTGCCGATCATGCTGATGCTGATCTTCGTGTACTTCTTCGGCGGCGCGATCGACACCGGCACCGCCTACGTCACCTACGTCGTTCCCGGCGCCATGCTGCTCTGCGCCGGCTTCGGCGCGGCCTCCACCGCCGTCAGCGTCACCGAGAACATGAAGAACGGCGTCATCGACCGGTTCCGCGCGCTCGACATCGGCGGCGTCCCGATCCTGGCCGGCCACGTCACCGCCTCCGTGCTGCGCAACCTGCTCTCCACCACCCTGGTGCTCGCCGTCGCCCTCACCATCGGCTTCCGCCCGCAGGCCGGGCCGCTCGGCCACCTCGCCGCCGCCGGAATCCTCGTCTCGTACATCACCGCCATCTCCTGGCTGGCCGCGGCCCTCGGCCTGCTCGCCAAGTCCCCCGAAGCGGCGGGCGGGTTCACCTTCCTGATGATGTTCCTGCCCTATCCGTCGAGCGCGTTCGTGCCGATCCACACCATGCCGACGTGGCTGCACGGCTTCGCCGAGAACCAGCCCCTGACCCCCGTCATCGAGTCCCTGCGCGCCCTGCTGCTCGGGCTGCCCGCCGGTCACACGCCCTGGCTCGCACTCGCCTGGTGCGCCGGCATCACCGCGGCCTCGCTCGTCCTGACGGCCGCACTGTTCCGCCGGCGAACCCGGTGAGACCGGTGAGACCCGTGAGAGCGACGGAGAGGGCGCCTGCGTACCCGGGCACGGACATGGTGCGCGTGCGGGACGCCGGGTCCCGCACGCGCACCGCCCTCACCCACTCCCCTTCCTCTCCCCGTTCTTCTCCCCGTTCCTCTCCCCGTCCGGGGGCGCGCCGGCTCAGCGGGTCAGCGGGTAGGAGTGCCTGCCCGTCGCCTCGTCGATCTCGCCGTGCGCCTTCGAGAGCAGCTGGGACGCGAGGTCCATGAGGGCCCGCGCACCGGAGATCTCCTCACCGACCCGCAGCTGCTCGGGGTCGGAGGGATGGCGCATGGCGTAGCCACGCGCTCTGAGCTCGCCACCGTCGGGGAGCCGGACCATGGCCGCCGCACTGGTGCGGTGGCCTTCCTCGGAGAACTCCATTTCCACGTGCCATCCGGCGAGTGTGGCCATGGTGCATCACCTCCAGGGGCACCCTGCTTCCTTCCAGGGTGCCCCCGCCCTTCCGGGAACGCGACCTCAGAGGGAACCGGCCCTGATCCGGTCGCCGCTACCGCGGGCCGGACGCGAGCTGGCCGAGGTGGGCGAAGGAGTCCGCGAGCTGGCCGGACAGCCGCCGGGCGACGGTGTCCGCGGTGCCCAGGGTCGGGGACGGAGCGACCCGGGCCAGGTCCGTGTCCGGTGCGGCCGCCAGGTACGCCTCGATCATCGCGTGTACGGCGTCCAGGTAGCCGGTCAGGAGCGCGGCCCCGCCGGGGACGGCGAAGGCCGCCGCTTCCGCCTCGGTGTGCCCGTATCCGGTGTCGGCGGGATCGGCGGGCCGGCCGAACCGCCCGGCCCAGCCGCCGGCCAGCCACACCTGCTCGGTGCCCGCCACCTCCGAGAGGTTGCGGTCCTGGCCGCGGGCGACGTGCCAGACCAGCCAGCCCACCCGGTTGCCGCCCGCCGCGACCCGGGCCAGGCCGGTCTCCCCGGTCTCCCCGTTCTCCCCGTTCTCCCCGGCCTCCGCCGCCACTCGCGCGAGCTCCGTACGTACCTGCCGGAACATGGTCAGGGCCAGGCCCTGCCAGCCGTTCTCCACCGCGTCGGTCGTCATGGCGCCCAGTCAACTGCCCCGCATTACCCCGCAGGTAATCGATTTCCCCGGCTCCCCGGAAGAACCTGGATCCATCGAAGCGATCACGTACGCACGAACGGGGACCAAGACATGAACCTGCGCCGGCACACCCGCACCGGACTGCTCGCCGTGGCCACCCTCCTGGCCGGCCTCACCGTCGGCATGCCGGCCACCGCCACCGCCACCGCCGAGGGCGGCGAGTGCGCCGGGGTCCGCGAGAAGGTGGACCGGCTCGAAGGACGGATCACCCCGAACGCCTGCGCCTTCATGGAGCGTCAGATCGCCTTCGGCGAGACCCCGAGCCTCCAGGCCTACCTGGACATCTTCGACCCGGAGGCCAGCCTCTGGGAGGCGGGCGGCCCGGCCCTGCGCGGCCACACCGACATCGGCACCTCGATCACCCGCTCGCTCCGCCTCGCCCCGGACCTCCGCTACCGCGGCACCGACGTGGTCGCCGACGGCGCGGTGATGATGTTCGGCCAGCAGAACACCGTCACCCTCAAGGGCCGGAAGGTCAGCTACCCGCAGATCGCCCGCAACGTCCTCGGCGACGACGGCAAGACCATCCAGGCCCGCCGCTACTACGACCGCTACGAGCTGTTCGAGGTCCTGCCCGAGTCGCAGCGGCCCCGCCCGCTCTTCGCCGGCATCGCCGACCCGGCGGGAACTGCCGGCCGCGGGTCGGCGGCCGGTCACGCTCCCGACCGGTTCCGCGCCCAGGAGATCACCGCCCGCCTCGCCGCCTGGAACAGCGGGGACGCGGCCGCACTGGCCGCCCGTACCGGCAACGCCGGGCTGAACGGGCCCGGTCTGGACCGGCCGCTCACCACACGGGAGGGCAAGACCGCCTACCTCCGGCGGCTGTTCGAGCGCGCCGACGTCGAGTTCAAGGCAGGGCAGGTCGCCTTCGGCCGGACCACGGCCTACGTCGAATGGCACGGCACGATGAAGACCGACCCCAAGGGCCCGGAGATCCCGTTCGGGATCGTCGAGCGCATCGGCCCGAAGGGCGAGTGGGAGCTGTACTTCGACACCCTGCCGGTGATCGCGACCCAGCAGGAGATCGGCGCGCTGTTCCAGGCGCTGATGACCCCGGCCTAGACGGCGGGCCGGCATTCCCGCCCGGTGACGGGCGGATCCGCCGCCACGGCCACGGCGGTCCCGCCCGGCTCGGGGCTCAGCGACCGCCAGATGCTGTCGGGCAGGTGGCGGGCCGCCTCGTCGAGGTCGATGCAGTACGTGTTGGACAGCCAGCGGCGCGCGGCCTCGGTGACCGGCCCCATCACCATGATCTCCACCAGCGGGACCGGCAGCGGGGCGATCTCGCCCTTCGCCATCCGGGCCACCAGCCATTCCAGCATCGGCGCCACCTGCACCAGCTTCGCCGCCTGGATCTCCTCGGCGTGCCCGGCCAGATAGCCGGAGTAGGCGGAGGCGTGCAGGAACAGGGCGGCGTCCCGCTGCTCCCTGGTGAACCGGAAGTACGCGTGGACCAGGGCGCGGACGCCCGTCCGGGCGGTACGGGTGCGCTGCACGGAGACGGTCAGTTCCTCGAAGAGCCGCCCCATGCACCGGATGTAGAGCGCGGCGGCCAGACCGTCGAAGTTGCCGAAGTGGTGGTAGAGGCTGCCGAGGCTGACGCCGCTCTCCTTGGTGACCGCGCTGACGGTGAAGCCCTGCTGGCCCTTCTCGGCGTAGACGCGCAGGGCGGCGGTCAGGAGTTGGTCGATGGTGGCCTCGCCACGCTGCTGCTTCACCATGCCCTGAGCGTAGAGCAGAACGGAATGGGCAGGCTCTAGAAGTATCTTCTAGAAAATCGCTTCAACCCGGCGCCGGAATCCGTCACACTCGTGGCACCGGAACGCGCCGCCCCGGGGGCACAGGGGACCCCCGGGGCGGCGCGAACCGCGCATGCGCCGCTGCTCGGCCCGGCCCGGCGCGCTCGGCATGCTCAGCGCTCGTTGCGCAGCCAGCCCGCGACCTCGGTCGCCCAGTAGGTCAGGATCGTGTCGGCGCCCGCCCGCTTGATGCCGAGCAGGGTCTCCAGGATGGCGCGGTCGCGCTCCACCCAGCCCTTCTCCGCCGCCGCCTCGATCATCGCGTACTCGCCGCTGATCTGGTACGCGGACACCGGCACGTCCACGGCCTGCGAGACCCGGTACAGGATGTCCAGGTAGGGGCCGGCCGGCTTGACCATCACCATGTCGGCGCCCTCCTCCAGGTCGAGCGCCAGCTCCCGCATCGACTCGCGGGCGTTCGCCGGGTCCTGCTGGTACGACTTGCGGTCGCCCTCCAGGGAGGAGGCGACGGCCTCCCGGAACGGCCCGTAGAAGGCTGAGGAGTACTTCGCCGTGTAGGCGAGGATCGACACGTCCTCGTGGCCGGTCTCGTCCAGCGCGTCACGGATGACACCGACCTGACCGTCCATCATGCCGCTGGGCCCGACCACGTGGACGCCCGCGTCGGCCTGCACCTGCGCCATCTCCGCGTACCGCTCCAGCGTGGCGTCGTTGTCGACCCGCCCGTCGGCGTCCAGCACTCCGCAGTGGCCGTGGTCGGTGTACTCGTCGAGGCAGAGATCCGACATGATGACGAGGTCGTCGCCGACCTCGGCCTTCACGTCACGGATGGCGAGCTGGAGGATGCCGTCGGGCTCGGTGCCGGCGGTGCCCAGCGCGTCCTTGTTCTCGTCGGCCGGCACCCCGAAGAGCATGATGCCCGCGACGCCCGCCTCGACCGCCTCCACGGCGGCCTTCCGCAGCGTGTCCCGGGTGTGCTGGACCACGCCCGGCATCGCGGAGATCGCGACCGGCTCGCTGATGCCCTCCCGTACGAACGCCGGAAGGATCAGGTCCGACGGGTGCAGCCGGGTCTCGGCCACCATCCGCCGCATCGCCGGGGTGGTCCGCAGCCGGCGGGGCCGCGAACCGGGGAAGGATCCGTACGCGCTCATCTTCAGTCGCCTCTTCGAGCATCGACAGCAGTCGCCTCAAGCGTAGAGCCCGGCGGGCGCCCGCCCACGCCGGGCCGCACCCCCGCCGGGTCACCGGCCGGCCCGGCCCTCACCCGGCGGATCCGCCGGACGGCTGCCCGCCGGATCCGCCGGAAGGCTGCCGGCTGCGCCGGCCGTCCTCGTTCCGCATCCTCCACCGCCACAACCCGTCGCTGCGGAAGTCGTCCTCGTACTCCGGGCCCAGCGGCCCCACCCGTCCGTACGCTTCCGGCGTCCGCGGGTCGTCGCGCAGGGCGAGGCCGTACGCGCAGTTGAGGCGCACCTGCTGCTCGTCGGCGTCGAGGAGGGCGAACAAGGCCTCGGTGACGGCCGGTGAACGGTCGCGGCCCCTGGCCACCGCGTAGGAGGCCGCGTCCCGCACCTGCAGGTCCGGGTCCCGGAGCAGGGCGGTCACCAGTCCGCGGTCCTCGTCCGTGAGGGCCTCCCCGGAGCCCAGCGCCTCGGCTGCCGCCGCACGCACCTCGGGCACCGGATCGCCCGCGAGGGCGCGCACGGCCGCGGCGGCCCCACCGGTCAACGGCTCGTCGAACAGACGGGGCACCATCCGGCGCACCCGGGGATCGGGATGCCCGGCGTGCAGCAGCCCCAAGGCGTGGGACTCGGGGATGTCATCGAAGGACACGGCGTCGAGCACCGCGGCCAGGACCGCGCCGTCGGTCTCCTCCTCCGCCCAGGCGGCGAGCACCCGGCACCGCTCCCGCTCGTACCAGCGCGGGTGCTGCGAGTACATGCCGTGGAGCAGCGCCCCGAAGCGCAGGAAGTCGGCCACGAACGCGCGGTGCACGGGCGAGGGGTGCCGGTGGAACGCCACCACCTGCAACCACGTCTCGGCGCTCAGCCGGCCGGCCAGGTTCCAGCAGGACGCGGACCAGTCGACGTGGTCGGCGTCGGCGACCCGGGCCGCCCGGCCCATCAGTTCCTCCACCGGCGCCGGCATCCCGAAGGCCCACTCCAGGGTGGTGAGGACCGCGCCGTGCCCCGCCCGTACGGTCCGCCCGCCGAGCGTGACCTCCTCGACCCGGAACTCCTCTTCCGGGACCGACACGGTCCGTGCCGGCCCCTGCTCCCCGGTCCGGCGGCGGAGTTCCGCCTCCGCGCCCGTCCGGTACCAGCGCCGGGCCGCGGCGAGCAGCCGTTCGCGCTGCACCTGCGACAGCCTCAGGGCAACATCGCCCCGGATAGCCCCGACGACGGCCGGGGAGCCGCCCTCCACGGCCCGCAGCAGCGGGGTCGTGCCGTCCGGGAGCTCCCGGTCCGGGTCCGCGCCGCCCTGCACCAGGACCTCGGCGACCTCGTGGGCGAAGGCGGCCACCGCCGTGCACAGCACCGGCAGCCCGTCGGTGTCCGTCGTGTCCGGGTCCGCCCCCGCTTCCAGCAGGGCCCGAACGGCATCGGCGTCCCCCGCCCGCACCGCCGCCACCAGCCGGCCGTCGTACTGCTCCGGCCCGTGCCGCTCCGTCTCCGGCCGCTCCGTCATCCGCCGTCCCCCTCCCGGTCCGGGCGTGATCCTCACCGGAAGGGAGGGCGGGCGCAATCGGATTCCCGCCGGGAGCGGGGGGCGCTCAGCCGACCTGGGTGTAGGACGGCCAGGCGTCGCCGTAGGTGTTCCAGCCCTTGCCGAGGCTCTGGCGGGCGGCGAAGGCGGCGCTGCCGGAGCCGCCGGTGCCCCGGTAGACCCACATGGTGCCGCTGCTGTCACGGGCGACGAGGTCGGCCCGGCCGTCGCCGTTCTGGTCGCCCGTCACCGCGATGGCGTTGTAGCCGTTCCAGCCACCCCCGACGAGCTGCCGTGCGCCGAACGGCTGGGCGGCGCTGCCCGTGCCCGGGTACAGGTGGAGGTTGCCGCTGCCGTCCCTGGAGACCAGGTCGGGACGGCCGTCGCCGGTGATGTCACCGCCGCCGGCCACGGCCGTGTACGTGCCCCAGCCGGTACCGACGGCGGTCGGGGCGTTGAAGCCCAGGCCGTCGCCGCGGCCCGCGCGCAGCCACAGCTTGCCGGAGGTGTCGCGGGTCAGCAGATCGCCCTTGCCGTCGCCGGTGAGGTCACCGGGGCCGACGACCAGGTTGGTGGCGGAGAAGTCCCCAGGGACGTTCGTCTTCCTGGTGACGTGCGTCAAGGTGCCGTTCCGGAAGGCGTAAGCGGTGGCTTGGCCCGTGGCGTCCACTCCGGTCGCCACGACCAGGCGGGCATCCCGCGGGAAGGGAATCGGTTCCGTCCCGCCCCCGTACCCGTAGGTGCCCCAGAAGCCGTCGGAGCGGTTGTAGTGGCTCCAGAGCCGGCCCTCGGCGTCGACGCCGGTGATACCGGCCTTGCCGTAGACGGGGGTGGTGCCCTGGCCGACCACCAGGTCCGCGTCCCACCAGTTCTCGTGCCACTCCTCGCGCGGGAAGAAAACGCCATAACCCTTGGAGCCGTACTCGTACGGGCGGGCGGTGCGGGCGTCGATGCCCACGATGTCGTCCTGGGCGCCCCTCCAGTCCCGGTTCCCCTCAGCGAAGATCTTGCTGTAGATGTTCCAGCCGCCGCCGACGAGCTTTCGGGTCTTGAAGGGGGCGGCGGCCGAACCGGTGCCCTGGTAGTAGTACAACTTGCCGTCCCTGCTGCGGGCCAGCAGGTCGCCCTTGCCGTCCCGGTCCAGGTCACCGGCACCGAGCAGCTGGTCGTAGATCTGCCAGCCGGGGCCGATCCGTACCCGGCCGGCGAAAGGCTCGCCGGTCGCCGAGCCGGTGGCCCGGTAGAGGTAGAGGTCGCCGGAGAAGGTGCGGGCGACCACGTCGGGACGGCCGTCCCCGGTCAGGTCCGTTGTAGCGGTGACCCGGTTGTAGATCTGCCAGCCGCTGCCCGTCCAGGACGGGGCCTGGGTGCCGGTGGTGGTCGCGGTGTGCAGGGACAGCCGGCCGTCGTGGGAGAGCTGGAGCCACTCGGGCCGCCAGTCACCGCGCACGTGGCCCAGCGGAATGACGTCCTTGGGGCGGGTCTGGGGCTCCCCGTGGAAGCGGTAGTCCTGCCAGGCGAGCGTCTTGTTCGACCACCAGGTGGAGGAGCCGTTGTGGCTCCGCCGGAAGTAGTCGGGCGAGTCGTCCCCGTCGACGTCGGCGCGCGGCTTGGCGGGGGCGGGCGCGGCGGTGGCCGGGACGGCGGTGACCGTGGCGAGGCCGGTGACGGACAGGGCGAAGGCGGCGGCGCAGACCGCGAGCCGGCTCAGGGGCCGACGACGCGCAGACGAGAACAAGGACGTCCCTCGGATCGTGTGCTGATGGGATGACGAGCATTCGGGACAGTACTGAGGTGCCCGCCGAGACAGAAGTGGTGCGCCGTACAACCTTTTCCCGACCGGGCGAAGCGCTCCGCTCAGCCGCTCCGAGTCACTCCCCGGCACGCGGAAGGGGCCCGGGTGCATGCGCACCCGGGCCCCTTCCCCGTCCTGTCGGCCGACCGGCCTAACCCGCTCACGTCGTACGACGCCTGCGCGCGCCCGGGCGGCGCTCGCTCGGGCGGGCCGGCGTCTCGCCGGCCGCCTTCGCCGCATCACGGCGGGCCGCGCCGTACTCGGCGAGGGCCTCCGCCAGCTTCGAGACCGAGGGCTCCGGCGAGAGGACGTCCACCCGCAGGCCGTGCTCCTCCGCCGTCTTCGCGGTCGCCGGGCCGATACACGCGATCACCGTCACGTTGTGCGGCTTGCCCGCGATGCCGACCAGGTTCCGCACCGTCGAGGAGGACGTGAAGAGAACGGCGTCGAAGCCGCCGCCCTTGATCGCCTCACGGGTGTCCGCCGGCGGCGGCGAGGCCCGCACGGTCCGGTAGGCCGTGACGTCGTCGACCTCCCAGCCCAGCTCTATCAGGCCCGCGACCAGGGTCTCCGTCGCGATGTCGGCACGCGGCAGGAAGACGCGGTCGATCGGGTCGAAGACGGGGTCGTACGGCGGCCAGTCCTCCAGCAGCCCGGCCGCGGACTGCTCACCGCTCGGCACCAGGTCCGGCTTCACACCGAACTCCACCAGCGCCGCCGCGGTCTGCTCGCCGACCGCCGCGACCTTGATGCCCGCGAAGGCACGCGCGTCGAGCCCGTACTCCTCGAACTTCTCCCGCACCGCCTTGACCGCGTTGACCGAGGTGAAGGCGATCCACTCGTACCGGCCCGTCACCAGGCCCTTCACCGCGCGCTCCATCTGCTGCGGGGTGCGCGGCGGCTCCACGGCGATGGTCGGCACCTCGTGCGGCACCGCGCCGTAGGAACGCAGCTGGTCGGAGAGCGAGGCGGCCTGCTCCTTGGTCCGCGGCACCAGTACCCGCCAGCCGAACAGCGGCTTCGACTCGAACCACGACAGGTCCTCGCGGCGCTCGGCCGCACCGTGCTCACCGACCACGGCTATCACCGGCCGGGCGCCCTCGGGCGACGGGAGCACCTTGCCCTGCTTGAACACCTGCGCGATGGTCCCGAGCGTGGCGCTCCAGGTCCGCTGCCGGGTCGTCGTGCCGGCCACGGTCACCGTGAGCGGGGTGTCGGGCTTCCGCCCGGACGAAACCAGCTCCGCGGCGGCCGCCGCCACCGTCTCCAGGGTCGCCGACACCACCAGGGTGCCGTCGCTGCTGCCCGCCTCGATCCAGCACCGGGCGGTGGCCGTGCGCGCGTCCACGAACCGGACGTCCGCACCGGCCTTGTCGCGCAGCGGCACACCGGCGTACGCCGGGACACCGACCGCCGTCGCGACACCGGGCACCACCTCGAAGGGGATGCCCTCGCCCGCGCAGGCGAGCATCTCGTCGGTGGCGCTGCCGTCCAGGCCGGGGTCGCCCGTCACGGCACGGACGACCCGCCTGCCGGAGCGCGCGGCCTCCATGACAAGATTGGCCGCGTCCCGGATCACCGGGACCCCGGCGGCTGCTGACGCCTCGTCAGCCACCGTCAGCTGCGGCGTGTCCACGCCCGCTCGCGCATGCGTCCGTACGACCTCGAGCACCTCGGGCTCCGCGATCAGTACGTCCGCGGCGGCCAGGGCCTCGACGGCTCGCAGCGTGAGCAGACCCGGGTCGCCGGGGCCGGCACCGAGGAAGGTGACGTGTCCGTGGGCGGCAACAGCCGGAAACGGGGAAGGGCTGGGACTTGAGGGGTTCAAAGCGATCGCTCCCCCATCAGACCGGCCGCGCCCCTGGCCAGCATCTCGTCCGCGAGTTCGCGGCCGAGCGCCATCGCCTCGTCGTACGACTGGGGCACGGGACCGGTGGTGGACAGCTGCACCAGCGTCGAGCCGTCGAGGGTTCCGACGACGCCGCGCAGGCGCATTTCGTTGACAACCTCCCCGTCGGCCAGAAGGTCGGCGAACGCGCCCACGGGTGCGCTGCAGCCGGCCTCGAGGGCGGCGAGAAGGGACCGCTCGGCGGTCACGGCGGCCCGGGTGTGCGGGTCGTCGAGCTTGCCGAGGGAAGCGATGAGCTCCGCGTCGGACGCGAGGCATTCGACCGCCAGCGCACCCTGACCGGGAGCGGGCAGCACATGGTCGACGGAGAGGAAGTCGGTCGCCTCGTCCGCGCGCCCGATCCGGTTCAGACCGGCGGCGGCCAGGACGACGGCATCCAGCTCACCGTCGTGCACGAAACCGATACGGGTGTCTACGTTGCCCCGGATCGGCACGGTTTCGATGGTCTTGCCGAGGCTGCGGGCGTAGGCGTTCAGCTGCGCCATGCGGCGCGGCGAACCGGTACCGACCCGGGCCCCGTCGGGCAGCTGCTCGAAGGTCAGACCGTCCCGGGCCACCAGGGCGTCCCGGGCGTCCTCGCGCGGCGGCATGGCCGCGATCACGAGCTCCTCGGGCTGGGCGGTCGGCAGGTCCTTGAGCGAGTGCACGGCGAAGTCGACCTCACCGCGCAGCAGCGCGTCGCGCAGCGCCGTCACGAAGACACCCGTGCCGCCGATCTGCGCGAGGTGCTCGCGCGAGACGTCGCCGTACGTGGTGATCTCCACGAGCTCCACCGGGCGGCCGGTGATCTCGCGTACGGCCTCGGCGACGTGCCCGGACTGGGACATGGCCAGCTTGCTTCGCCGCGTGCCGAGCCGGAGCGGCTGGTCGAGACGTGTGTTCATGATGCCCGTCCTGAGTCATCGGTCTGGTCGGCCCGGCTGACGGAGGCAACCGTCTGCGGGTCGAGGTCGAAGAGTTCGCGCAGCGCGTCCGCGTAGCCGGCACCGCCGGGTTCGCTGGCGAGCTGTTTCACGCGCACGGTGGGCGCGTGCAGCAGCTTGTCGACGACCCGTCGTACGGTCTGGGTCATCTCGGCACGCTGCCGGTCGTCCAGTTCGGGGAGCCGGCCGTTGAGCCGTGCCACCTCGGCGGTGACGACCTCGGCGGCCATCGCCCGCAGTGCGACCACTGTGGGCGTGATGTGCGCGGCCCGCTGTGCGGCGCCGAAAGCCGCCACCTCATCCGCCACGATCCCACGCACGGCGTCCACATCGGCAGCCATCGGCGCGTCCGCGCTGGCTTCCGCCAGGCTCTCGATGTCCACCAGGCGCACCCCGGGGATCCGGTGCACCGCGGCGTCGATGTCCCTGGGCATGGCGAGGTCGAGCAGCGCCAGCCGCACCGGAACGACCGCCGTGGCGGTGGCCCGCCCGGCCCGCTTGGGCTGCCGCAGGGCAACGGCCTCGCCCTGGTCGGCCCAGGCTCCGTGCAGCTCCAGCGAGCTCGCGTCCACCCCGGTGAGCGCGGCCCGCCCGGCGGCGGGCGCGTCCAGTCCGACGGGACACCCGTCCGGCTCCTCCACGGGCACGAGCGTCCGAGCGGCCCCGCCGTCGGCGATCCGCCCGAGCGTCTCCGCGGCCCGCACGAGCCGCGCGATGACCTCCCGGTCCGCGACCGACCCGTCGGCGGCCAGGGCCGCAGCCACACCGTCCAGCCCCGCCGGCGTTTGAGGCGCGGGGTCGGGGGCGGAGCCCCAGGGGGTCTGGGGCGCAGCCCCGGTTTCGGGATGGGGGTGCCCCCCGCGGAGCGAGGGGGAGGGCGGGGAGGGGAAATCGCCGCCCGCAGGGCCCACCGCAGCCTGCACGTCGTCAGCGCCCAGCACCAGTCCGGTCGCACCCGTGCAGGACACCGCCACATCGGCCCGCGTCAGCTCATCGGCGACCTCGCCCATCGCCACGACCCGCGCCGAAGCCCCCGACTCCGCGAGGATCTCGACCAGCCGCTCGGCCCGCGCCGGCGTCCGGTTCGCCACCACGATCTCCGCCACGCCGACCCGCGCCAGCGTCGCCGCCGCCAGCGAGGACATCGACCCGGCGCCGATGACCAGCGCCCGCTTGCCCGCGGCCCACTTCTCCACCGGCTCCCCGCCGGGCAGCGCCAGCTGCTCCAGGCCGAAGGTCACCAGCGACTGCCCGGCCCGGTCGATACCGGTCTCGCTGTGCGCCCGCTTGCCGACCCGCAGCGCCTGCTGGAACAGGTCGTTCGTCAGGCGCCCGGCGGTGTGCAGCTCCTGCGACAGCGCCAGCGCGTCCTTGATCTGGCCGAGGATCTGGCCCTCGCCCACCACCATCGAGTCCAGCCCGCACGCCACCGAGAACAGGTGGTGCACGGCACGGTCCTCGTAGTGCACGTACAGGTACGGGGTGAGCTCCTCCAGCGCCACCCCGCTGTGCTGCGCGAGCAGCGTCGACAGCTCGGCCACACCGGCGTGGAACTTGTCCACGTCCGCGTACAGCTCGATCCGGTTGCAGGTGGCGAGCACCGCCGCCTCGGTCACCGGTTCCGCCGCCAGCGTGTCGTGCAGCAGCTTCACCTTGGCGTCCGCGGTCAGCGCGGCACGCTCCAGCACGCTCACGGGCGCGCTGCGGTGGCTCAGTCCCACTACGAGCAGGCTCATGCCGGCATCACCGCCGGGACGTCGCCCTCGGGGCCGCCCTTGCGCGGCACGGCGGCACCGCGTGCCGCCGGCGGGACGGGCGCGCCGGCGCCGGGCGCACCCGCGGAACCTGTGGTGCCGGTGGCACCCGTCGTGCCCGCGGCGTCGTCACCGGAGGCCGGTCCGCCGGCCGCAGGGCCGCCGCCCGCCGCTTCCTCCCCGGCCTTCCGCTGCTCGTGGAACGCCAGGATCTGCAGCTCGATCGACAGGTCGACCTTCCGCACGTCCACGCCCTCCGGCACGGACAGCACGGTCGGCGCGAAGTTCAGGATGGAGGTGACGCCGGCGGCGACCAGGCGGTCGCACACCTGCTGTGCGGCACCCGCCGGCGTCGCGATGACACCGATCGAGACGCCGTTGTCCTCGATGATCTTCTCCAGCTCATCGGTGTGCTGGACGGGCATGCCGGCCACCGGCTTCCCGGCCATCGCCGGGTCGGCGTCGATCAGTGCCGCGACGCGGAAGCCGCGGGAGGCGAAGCCGCCGTAGTTGGCAAGGGCCGCGCCGAGGTTACCGATGCCGACGATGACGACCGGCCAGTCCTGGGTCAGGCCCAGTTCGCGGGAGATCTGGTAGACGAGGTACTCGACGTCGTAGCCGACGCCTCGGGTGCCGTAGGAACCGAGGTACGAGAAGTCCTTGCGCAGCTTCGCGGAGTTGACCCCGGCGGCGGCGGCGAGCTCCTCCGAGGACACCGTGGGCACCGATCGCTCGGAGAGCGCGGTGAGAGCCCGCAGGTACAGCGGGAGCCTGGCGACGGTGGCCTCGGGGATGCCTCGGCTGCGGGTCGCCGGTCGGTGATTTCGGCCAGTTGCCACGATGCTCCTGCGGGATGAGCGGGGCTGCAGGCGGCACCTTGTCCCAGGACCGCCCCGTCGGAAGCAGGCTATGTCTTTGTGAACGCGTGCACAAAGATTGTGTCCGCTTTGTCCGAGCAAAGTGATCGGGGTCACGCGGTCCGGGCACGGAAGGGCGGAACCGGGCACACGCCGAACCCGTTCAAAACCCGAAGGGGGCAAAACCGCACACTCCACTCAACGCTATGCCCCCGAGTCCCCATAAATCGCCCATGAATGGTAACCGGCACCGGGGGCCCGCCGGGCTCAGCCGCCCAGCGCCCGCCGCAGCCGGTCCGGGTTCACCCGCCAGAAGGTGTGCTGTTCGCCGTCCACCAGCACCACCGGGATCTGCTCCCAGTACAGCCGGTAGAGCTCTTCATCCTGCGAAATATCCTTTTTCTCCCACTGTGCACCCGTTTCGGCGCACACTTTCTCGATCACCTCCTGGGCGTCGTCACAGAGGTGACAGCCCGGCTTCCCGATGAGCGTGACCATCCGCTCACCGGGACTCTTCTTTTCCTTGCGACGCAGCAAAGGGCTCATGACCCCATTCTCCCGCGCCGTTCCGCGGCGACGGCGGCACCAGGACGCCCGGACCCGCCCGCGAACCATCCGCGAACCACCCGCGAACCCGACCGCGAACCCGACCGAACTGTTCACACACCTGTTTCCCCGCGGTTCGGGCGGGACCGAACACAGTGGCTATGCTCGCGTCATGGCCGCTCTCGGATGGCTCACCCCTCGCAGGCGTCCCGCGACCGCGCGCAGCGTGCTCGCGGGCGAAGCCTCGGCCGAGGCCGCCCGGAAGACCGCGCAGGCCGCGGAACCGGAGGCCGCCGCGGAACCGGCCGCCGAGGCCCTACCGGAGGACTTCCCGGTCCCCGGCGACGACCGCGCCGCCGCCTTCTTCGACCTCGACAACACCGTCATGCAGGGCGCCGCGATCTTCCACTTCGGCCGCGGCCTCTACAAGAGGGAGTTCTTCCAGCGCCGCGAGCTCGCCCGGTTCGCCTGGCAGCAGGCCTGGTTCCGGCTGGCCGGGGTCGAGGACCCCGAGCACATGCAGGACGCCCGCGACAGCGCCCTCTCCATCGTCAAGGGTCACCAGGTCTCGGACCTGATGGAGATCGGCGAGGAGATCTACGACGAGTACATGGCCGAGCGCATCTGGCCGGGCACCCGCGCACTGGCCCAGGCCCACCTGGACGCCGGCCAGAAGGTCTGGCTGGTCACCGCCGCCCCGGTGGAGACCGCCACGATCATCGCCCGCAGGCTCGGCCTGACCGGGGCCCTGGGCACCGTCGCCGAGTCCGTCGACGGGGTCTACACCGGCCGCCTGGTCGGCGAGCCGCTGCACGGCCCGGCCAAGGCGGAGGCGGTGCGCGCGCTGGCCGCCGCCGAGGGCCTGGACCTCGCCCGCTGCGCGGCGTACAGCGATTCGCACAACGACATTCCGATGCTGTCGCTGGTCGGGCATCCGTACGCGATCAATCCCGACACAAAACTGCGCAAGCATGCCCGGGCGAACGACTGGCGCCTGCGCGACTATCGGACCGGTCGCAAGGCCGTGAAGGTCGGCGTCCCGGCCGCCGCCGGAGTCGGCGCCCTCGCGGGCGGCGCGGCCGCCGCGATCGCGCTGCACCGCCGCCGCCGGTAGCGACGGGGCATTCCCGCAGCCCTACCCGCCCCCGCCGGGCGGCACTCCGGCATGCCCGACTCGGCCACAACAGGCCTTGGAAGCATCCATTCCGGGTGCGATTTCGATCACCAATCGATCACCGTCTGCGACCGAATATGCCCTCGACACGCAACAGAAGTGTCGGAAGCGATTGTTTTCGCAACTGGGTGTAGTGCTGCCTGTACGAAGCGTTATTCTCCTCAGACGCATGCCACCGCCCATCTGTCGCCACGACGGGTGAACGGTCCCGCACTGCACGTGATGGAAGCTCTGCCTCTGGGAGTCCCGTGTACCCACCTGTCGGGGTTGACGCCTCGGGCCTGGCTACGCTGCGCGCAACGGTCCTCGACCACCTGCGCCGGTTCGTCCCCACCGCGTACCCGGTCCCCGCCTTCGCCACCGCGGTCCCCGCCGGCCTCGGCCCGGCCGGACCCTGCTATGCCCTGACGGACGGCGGGGCGACGGTCGGCAGACGCGGTCGTACGAGCACCACCGCGAGCACCGCCGGGGGCACGGGCACCCAGGCGGCCCGCCGTCCCACCGCGGACAGCGACAGCGCGCGCATGATGGACCTGGTCGAACGCGCCCAGGCCGGCGAGGCCGAGGCCTTCGGCCGGCTCTACGACCAGTACAGCGACACGGTGTACCGCTACATCTACTACCGGGTCGGCGGCAAGGCGACGGCGGAGGACCTCACCAGCGAGACCTTCCTGCGCGCCCTGCGCCGCATCTCCACCTTCACCTGGCAGGGCCGCGACTTCGGCGCCTGGCTGGTCACGATCGCGCGGAACCTGGTCGCGGACCACTTCAAGTCCAGCCGCTTCCGCCTCGAAGTGACCACCGGCGAAATGCTGGACGCGAACGAGGTGGAACGGTCCCCCGAGGACTCCGTCCTCGAATCCCTCTCCAACGCGGCCCTGCTGGAGGCCGTACGGAAACTCAACCCCCAGCAGCAGGAATGCGTGACCCTGCGCTTCCTGCAGGGCCTCTCGGTCGCCGAGACGGCCCGGGTGATGGGGAAGAACGAGGGAGCCATCAAGACCCTCCAGTACCGGGCGGTCCGGACCCTGGCCCGGCTCCTTCCGGACGACGCCCGCTGAGTCCCGTCATGCGGCTGTGGTCCGATCATCCTTCGTCCGTAACCCAAGTGCCGCGCCGCTCGTTGTGCGGAATGCAGGCTCCCTGTGGACACGCCATGCCCGAAGCCGCTCACTCGAAAGGGTGGATGCGCTCAAGGCAGGCAACCTTCCGGACAACCTGGGGAGTCGATCGTCATGACGAGAGGAGGTGCCGCCAGTGATCGCGAACGTTTCTCCCCACCGGCGGGCGAACGCCTTCGCCCAGGCCCTGGAGGATCGGACCGAGTCCGACCTTTCGGATCCCGAGCCGGCGGCAGAGCAGTCCGAGGCACCTGCCGAACCTGCCGAGCACGACCGGCTGTTGGCCCTGGCGAGTGTGCTCGGCGATATGCCGCGCCCGCAGATGGACGCCGACGTCAAAGTGGTGCAGCGAGCCCAGCTCGTGGCCGCCATGGAGGCCATGGTGATGGAAGAGAGGGCCGGGGGCGGAGCCGCCTCGGACCCTCAGGTGCCCGAGCAGCGGACCGTGCGGGGCGCCCACCGGGCGACCCCGCTCCGGAAATTGCGACCCCGCTCCCGCTGGTCCAAGGGCATCGCAGCGGGCGGCCTCACCGTCGGTGTGGCCGCGGGCGCTTTCGGCGGAGTGGCCGCTGCCAGTTCCAACGCCCTGCCGGGTGACTCCCTCTACCCCGTGAAACTGGGTATGGAGGACCTCAAGCTCGGCATGGCCGACGACGACGCCGACAAGGGCCGGCTCTACCTCGACCAGGCCTCCACCCGGCTCTCCGAAGCCCGGCGGCTGATGGAGCGCGGCAGGTCCGGCACCCTGGACCACGAGTCGCTCGGCGAGATCCGGCGCGCCCTGGCCGGCGTCAAGCACGACGCGGCGGAGGCCCACCGGCTGCTCCAGTCCGCCTACGAACGGAACGGCGAGATCGGGCCCATCCAGGACCTGAGCTCCTTCTCCCGCTCGCACCGGGAAGGCTGGACCAGACTCCGGTCGAACCTCCCGCCCCAGCTCACCGACGTGGGCGACGAGGTCTCCACGGTCTTCCAGGCCATAGAGGACGACGTGGAACCGCTGCAGAGCCTGCTCCCGAAGCCTCCCGAGCAGCCCCGCGGCGGCTCCGCACCGTCCGGCAGCCAGACCACGCCCGGCCACAGCCCCGGCCGTACGCCCTCCGGCGCGCCCGCGGCAAAGCCAGGCGGCGGCACCCCGGCACCGGCGGCCCCCTCGGCCGGCCAGTCCCAGGGATCGAAGCCCGGTCTGCTGCCCGGCACCGGCGACCTGCTCAAGCCGCCCGCGGAGCAGACCAGCCCGAGCCCGGCCGCGCCCTCCCCGGAGGCGACGCCGGACATCACCCTCCCACCGCTGATCCCCGGCCTGCTCCCTGGCCTGGGCATCAGCCAGGAGGACGCGGGCTGACCGGGTCGGTGGGGCGGACCGCCTTGGGCGGTCCGCCCCACCGCCATGCCCACCTGCGTGCCGTTGTTCAGAAGAACACGGACCGCCGCTGCACCAGCAGCTTGTAGAGCGTGTGCTGGATCTGCTCCCGGACCTGGTCCGTGAGGTTGAACATCAGCATGGGGTCCTCGGCCGCCTCCGGCGCGTACCCGTCCGTCGGGATCGGCTCCCCGAACTGGATCGTCCACTTCGTCGGCAGCGGCACCGCGCCCAGCGGCCCCAGCAACGGGAACGTCGGTGTGATCGGGAAGTACGGGATCCCCAGCAGCCGCGCCAGCGTCTTCGCGTTGCCGATCATCGGGTAGATCTCCTCGGCCCCGACGATCGAGCACGGAATGATCGGCGTCCGCGCCCGCAGCGCCGTCGACACGAAGCCGCCCCGCCCGAAGCGCTGCAGCTTGTACCGCTCCCCGAACGGCTTCCCTATCCCCTTGAAGCCCTCCGGCATCACCCCGACCAACTCCCCGGCCTCCAGCAGCCTCTGCGCGTCCTCCGCGCACGCCAGGGTGTGCCCCGCCTTCCGGGCCAGCTCGTTGACCACCGGCAGCATGAAGACGAGATCCGCGGCCAGCAGCCTCAGGTGCCGCTGCGCCGGGTGCCGGTCGTGGACCGCCACCTGCATCATCAGGCCGTCCAGCGGCAGCGTCCCGGAGTGGTTCGCCACGATCAGCGCGCCGCCCTCCGCCGGGATGTTCTCGATCCCCTTGACCTCGACCCGGAAGTACTTGTCGTACACCGGCCGCAGCAGCGACATCAGGACCTGGTCGGTGAGCTCCTGGTCATAACCGAACTCGTCGACCTCGTAGTCGCCGGTGATCCGCCGCCGCAGGAAGGCCAGCCCGCCCGCGATGCGCCGTTCCCAGTCACCACGGGCGGCCGGACCTGCCGGCGCGTTCTCCTCCGCGGCCCCGGCCGCCCGCTCCTCCGGTGCCTGCTCCGGCGAGAGGGCCGGCTCCGGGACGGCGCGCACCCGCCGCCCTCCGGCCGGGCGCCGGCGCGGCCGGTCCTCGTCGAACGGAATGACCTTGGCGTCCGCCACTATCGGTTCGCTCCCTCGTCGTCCGCGCCGTAGCCGGCGTACACGTCCTCCGCCCCGCCCCCGGCGCCGGCGGCGCCCGTCTCCACGTCCAGGAGCCGCGCCACCCCGTCCACCGCCCGCCCCATCAGCTCCGGCGGCAGCAGCCCGGTCCCACGGCTCCGCGCGAAGTCCGCGAACGCCTCGGCGGTCGTGTAAAGCGGATCGAAGCCCAGTACGTCCCGCATCTGCGTGGTCTCCACGACCCGCCCGTGCGTCATCAGCCGGATCTGCTCCGGCGAGAAGTCGGTCACCCCCACCGCGCGCAGCGCCGACCCCACCCAGGTGACGGCCGGCAGCAGCAGCGGCACCGTCGGCCGGCCCAGCCGCCGCGAGCACTGCGACAGCAGCAGCACCCCGTCACCCGCGATGTTGAAGGTCCCGCTGTTCAGCGTGCCCCGCCTCGGCTCCTGAGCCGCCAGGGCCAGCACGTCCAGCACATCGTCCTCGTGCACGAACTGCAGCCGCGGGTCGAAGCCCAGCACCGTCGGCAGCACCGGCATCGAGAAGTACTCCGCCAGCGGCGAGTCCGCGAACGGCCCCAGGATGTTCGCGAAGCGCAGCACGCACACCGCCACGTCCGGCCGGCGCCGCGCGAAACCCCGCACATAGCCCTCGACCTCGGCGGCGTCCTTCGCGAACCCGCCCGACGGCAGCGCCTTCGGCTGCGCGGTCTCCGGGAACACCGCCGGATCCCGGGACGCACCCCCGTACACGGCGGTGCTCGACTTCACCACCAGCCGCCGCACCGTGGGCGACTTCTGGCACGCCCCCAGCAGCTGCATGGTGCCGATGACGTTGGTCTCCTTGACGGCGCTGCGCGTCCCGCCGCCCGGCCCCGCACCGCTCCCGGTGACCGCCAGATGGACCACCGTGTCGACCGCGTGCTCCGCCAGGACCCGGGCGATGGCCGACTGCCTGATGTCCGTACGCACGAACTCGGCGGCCCCCAGCCGGTAGGGCGGCTTCACCGAGTCCACCGCGATCACCCGCTCCACCCCCGGGTCCCGCTGAACCCGGCGTACGAAACGGGATCCCAGCTGCCGGGCAGCCCCGGTCACCAGCACGACCTTCCCCACAGCCCCGCGCCTCCCTCAATCCGCACCTGATTGCACCGCAGCCCCCCCACCATGATGGTGGAGGGGCTGCGGAGAACACGTACAGCTGCCGCTTACTTCTTGTTGCGGCGCTGAACGCGGGTGCGCTTGAGCAGCTTGCGGTGCTTCTTCTTGGCCATCCGCTTACGCCGCTTCTTGATAACAGAGCCCACGACTACCCTCGCTCACTTCGATTCACTCGGTGCGGGGCGTCTGGGCCCACACGACCTACGTCGGCCTAGCCTACCCGCCAGAGCGCTCTGCTTGTAATCCGAGGGCCACCGGGAGTCTGCTCTCAGGCCGACTCCACCCCCACATAGGACTCGCGTAGGTATTCGTGAACCGCGTTCTCGGGGACCCGGAAGGACCGGCCCACCCGGATCGCGGGCAGATGGCCGTTGTGCACCAGGCGGTACACGGTCATCTTCGACACTCGCATCACCGAGGCGACCTCCGCCACGGTCAGGAACTGAACCTCGCTGAGAGGCTTCCTCTCGCCTGCAGCCATGACACACCTTGACCTTCCGCGCATGACGGGGCACCGGCTTCCCCTCCGGTTACTCCACGTCGTCGCACGCTCACTCCCCAGACTAGGGGCGGGTGATGCGAGTGGGGAAGAGGTGTTGCAGCCACCGACCGACCCCCACCGCTACCCGGACAGACTCGCCCGATCGAGCACATACCGGGTCAACGGCAGGTAGTAGTCCGACCGCACCGCATCATCCAGCGGAACGGCCACCGCCACGCTCCCCTCGGCCTCACCGACGAACAGCGCCGGATCGTCCGTATCGGCCAGCCCAATGGCATCGATACCCAGCTGACCTGCCCCGCAGACCCATCCGTGGTCCCCCACCACGAGCTCCGGCAGCGGCCCGCCGGCCTCCGCCAGCGCCCTCAGCGCGACCCTCACGGGCAGCGGCGAATGGGAGTGTGCGCCGGTCGCACCCCCTCGCGCCCGCGCGCCGGGTTCCCGCACCATGGCGACCCCCCGTACGTAATCGAGGGTGTGGGTGCGTACGCCGAACCGCGTCGCCACGTCGACCCCGCGACCCTGCGCCGGGGTGAGCACGGCACAGCCCGCCGCCGACAGCGCCTCGGCCAAACTGACGTAGAACTCCAGGAGACGGTGCGGGTGACCCGTCCCGAACAACACGGGCGCCCGCACCGCGACCGCCTCCCGCAGTCGCGCCGCGAACGCCTCCAGCGCCGCCAGGGTCCGCTCCGGATCGATCACGTCCGGCCCGCTGACATGGGACGGGTCCGGCGAGACCCCGCACCTGTCCGCCATCAGACGCAACAGGTCGGGCACCGCCCAGTCCTCCGGGTCCAGCCCCAGCAGGACCCTCGGGTCCCGGGCCGCGAACAGCCGGTAGCTGCGCAGGCTCTCCTCCCTGGACGTGGCCACGGGCCCGGCCAGCCGGGCCGCCAGCAGATGCGCACGCAGGGCGCCGGTGCTCAACACCCTCCGATGCTGTCGCACCCCGCCCCGGGGAACACCAATTCCCGCTAACAGCCCCACACTTGGCCTAACAACGCCTTTACCGGACGGGCCGTCAGACGCATGCGGACCACACCGCCCGGGCCTCGGCGCCCGACCGGGGGGTAGCAGCTCTCAGACCAGCATGCCGCGCAGCGGGAACACCGCCCGCCGGGTCGCCAGCACCGCCTGGTCGAGGCGGTCCGCCGGGTCGTAACCGGCCTCCCAGTCCCGCCACTCGGGGGTCCGTCCGTCCGTCATCCGGGCCGGGGCGAGCTGCCGGGTCCGCGCGTACGCCTCGTCCCGCCAGGACGCCGGCACCATCGACCCGGGATCCACCGGCCGGTGCGCGGCGATCGCCACCAGATGCGTCCAGGACCGCGGTACGACGTCCACGACGGCGTACCCGCCTCCGCCGAGCGCCAGCCAGCGCCCGTCCGCGTACTCGTGCGCCAGGGCGTGACAGGCCTCCTGCACGGCCCGCTGGGCGTCCAGCGACACCGCCAGGTGCGCGAGCGGGTCCTCGAAGTGCGTGTCGGCTCCGTGCTGGGTCACCAGCACCTGCGGCCGGAAGTCTGCGAGGAGCTCCGGCACCGTGGCGTGGAAGGCCCGCAGCCACCCCTCGTCGCCGGTCCCGGCCGGCAGCGCCACGTTGACCGCGCTGCCCTCGGCGGCCGGCCCGCCGGTCTCCTCCGGCCAGCCGGTCTGCGGGAACAGCGTGCGCGGGTGCTCGTGCAGGGAGACGGTCAGCACCCGCGGGTCGTCCCAGAACGCCGCCTGCACGCCGTCCCCGTGGTGCACGTCCACGTCCACGTACGCGACCCGCTCGGCACCCAGCTCCAGCAGCCGCGCGATGGCGATGGACGCGTCGTTGTAGATGCAGAACCCGGCGGCCCCGCCCGGCATGGCGTGGTGCAGGCCGCCCGCGAAGTTCACGGCGTGCTCGGCCTCGCCCCGCCAGACGGCCTCGGCCCCGGCGACGGACTGTCCGGCGATCAGCGCGGACGCCTCGTGCATCCCGGCGAACGCCGGGTCGTCGGGAGTCCCCAGCCCGTAGGAGCCGTCCGCGGCGTCTGGATCGGCCGAGACCGCGCGTACGGCGGCCACGTAGTCCTCGCGGTGGACCAGCCGCAGGGTGGAGTCCCCGGCCGCCCTGGCGGCCCGTACGTCGATCTCCCGGTCCAGCCCGAAGGCCCGGACCAGCCCCATGGTCAGTGCCAGCCGCACCGGATCCATCGGATGGCCGGCCCCGAAGTCATACTCCGTGACCGCCTCGTCCCACATCAGCAATCGGCGCCCGCTCATGCCCGACACGGTAGCGGGCGCCTTCCGGCGCGCCGAACGAGCGGGCGTGGAACAGGGTCACCAGGATGAGGACCATCGGCACGAGCATGGCCCCCCGGTAGCTCCAGGCGTCCCCGAGCGCCCCGACCAGCGGGGAACCCACCAGGAACCCCACGTAGTTGAAGATGTTCAGCCGCGCGATGGCGGTGTCGGAGGCTCCCGGGCCGAAATTCTCGAAAGCGTGCCGTCCGGCCGCGGCGAAGGTCTGCGGCACGATCACGCACAGCCCGAACCCCAGGAGCGTGAACCCGAGCATCCCCACCCAGGCGCCCGGCGCGACCGCCACCACCGCGAAGCCGCCGGCCGCGACCACCGTCCCGCCCCGCACGACGCCGGCGGCCCCGAACCGCCGCACCCCGAGGTCGCCCACGGCCCGCCCGAGCAAGGTGGTCACCATGTAGACGTTGTAGGGGACGGTGGCCAGCTGCTCGGAGCTCCCCAGCACGTCCTGGAGGTACTTGGCGCTCCAGTTCGCCACGGTCGAGTCGCCGATGTACGCACAGGCCATCACCAGACACAGCGGCCACAGCAGGGCGAACCTCACCGCGCTGCCCGAGCCGGCGGGGGCTTCGGCCCCGGGCCTGGACCCGGCCGCCTCCCGGTCGACGTAGAACCGGCTGCCGGCCAGCGCCGCGGGCAGCAGCACCGCCACCGCCGGCAGGTAGGAGACGAACAGCCCGAGGTGCCAGTGCGCCCCGGCCCACGCGGCCGAGGCGCCCACGATCCCGCCCAGGCTGTACGCGGCGTGGAACCCGAGCATGATGCTCCGCCCGTACGCCCGCTGGAGACTCACGCCGAGCATGTTCATGGACGCGTCCAGCGCCCCGACCGCCAGCCCGAAGACCCCCAGCGCGACCGCCACGTGCCACAGCCGGGTGCCGGCTCCGACCCCCAGCAGTGCGAGCAGCACCACCGGCTGCGACCACCGGAGCACGGCGCTGGGCGGCACCCGTTTCACCAGCCGCTCGGTGACCACGCTGGCCACCCCGGCGAGCACCGGCACGGCCGCGAGGAACAGGGGCAGCAGCCCGTCGGATATCCCGTACCGGCCCTGGATGGCGGGGATCCGGGTCACCAGGAGGGCGAAGGTGACGCCCTGTACGAGGAAGCTGAACCCGAGCGCCCCGCGTCCGCGCCGCATCGCCGTGCTGGTCATGGCCATGGTCATGGCGGCACAGCGTAGGCCCGGCCGCTACCGGTGGGTAGAGATCAGACCGAGAAGTTCCTTCATCTCTCCGAACAGCCCTGTCGCCCCGGCGAGTTTCGCGGATCCGGTCATCGCCGTGTATCCGTAGACGTCCATCCCGGCCGCGACCGCGGCCCGCACGCCGAGCGGGCTGTCCTCGACCACGACGCACCGGGCCGGATCGGCCCCCATCTCCCGTGCGGCGTGCAGGAAGAGGTCCGGCGCGGGCTTCCCCTTGCCCACGTCCTCGGAGCTGAAGAGGATCCGGTCGTCGAACCACCCGCTCAGCCCTGCGGCCCGGTGCCCGGCCCGGATGCGCGCATGCCCGGACGACGAGGCCACGCAGTACGGCACTCCGGATTCCCGCAGCCCGGCCAGCACGTCCTGGATGCCGGCCACCGGCAGCAGGTCCCGCTCGAACGCGGCGAGCGTCCGCTCCAGCAGCGTCGCGTTGAACTCCGCGGGCAGTCGCTGCCCGTACCGCTCGTACACGAGGTCGTGCACGCGGTGCACCGCGGACCCCATGTAGTCGCGCAGGGAGTCCTCGTACGAAGTCGGATGCCCCAACTCGGTCAGGTACGCGGCCAGGATGGTGTTGGCGAGCGGCTCACTGTCCACGAGCACACCGTCGTTGTCGAAGATGACCAGCTCATATTCCATGCCCTGACCCTAAACGCAAGAAAGCCCCGCACCATATCCCGGAGGATTGGTGCGGGGCTTCCCGCAATGATTGTTCGGCGGCGTCCTACTCTCCCACAGGGT
>NZ_JBICVY010000024.1:0-78188 GCF_043199475.1 Streptomyces sp. NPDC048603
GGCCCACGCGCACCAGATCGCTACGCGCTTCTCATTTCTCGGCGGATGCGGGCCGCCGGGGGCCGGACATAGACCGCCAACGATCGCTACGCGCTGCTGCTTGACGGCGGATGGGGGCCGCCGGGGGCTGGGCGGATGACGCCCACGATCGCTACGCACTCCGGCCGGACGGCGGAGGCGGCGGCCGTGCGCTGGTCGCGGCGCACGGCCGTGTCGGTCAGGCGGAGGCGGCGGCGGAGAGGAGGACGTCGACCAGGCGCTCGGCGGCGTCCGGGCGGCCGTATGCCCTCGCGCGGTCGGCCATGGCGGCGCGGCGGTTGGGGTCGGTGAGGAGGGGACCGACTGCCTGCTGGAGGGACTGGCCCGTCACCTCGCCGAGGAGGGCGAGGGCTGCGCCGGCGTCGGCCAGGTGCTGGGCGTTGTGGGCCTGCTCGTTGCCCGCCGAGGTGGCCAGGGGGACGAAGACGGCCGGCTTGCCCAGGGCGGTCAGCTCGGCGAGCGTGCCGGCGCCGCTGCGGGAGATCACGATGTCGGCGAGGGCCAGTACGTCGGGCAGTTCGGGGCCGACGAAACCGGTCAGGTGGTACCGGCCGGCGAGGACCGGGTCGAGACCGGAGGCGGCCGCGCGGAGCTCGTCCACATTGGCCGGTCCGCACTGGTGGATCACGTTCGCGTGGCTCAGCAGCCAGGGCAGCACGTCCCGGACGACGCCGTTGATCTGCTGGGCGCCCTGCGCGCCACCCGTCACGTAGACGGTGGGCAGGTTGCGGTCGAACCAGGCGAGGTTCAGTGCCTGGATCGCCTTGTCGGGGTGACCCGACAGGACCTCGGGGCGGACCGGGTTGCCGGTGACGACCGCGCGGTCCCGCACCTCGGAGGGGAGGAGGGGGAGGGACGACTCCGAGGACACGGCGATGCGGGTCGCGGAGCTCGCCAGCTTGCGGTTGGCCAGGCCCAGGCGGACCGTCTGCTCGTGCAGCACGAGCGGTCGGCGGCAGAGCCGGGCGGCCAGACCGGCCGGAACGGCGACGTATCCGCCCGTCGCGAGCACGACGTCCGGGTTGAAGTCGGACACGATCGTCCTGGCCTGCGCGACACCGAGCGGGACGCGGGCCATGTCCTTCATGTTCGCGGCGGACAGCATCTTGAGGGGATTGGCCGACCGGCGGATCTTGCCGGTGGCCACCGTCTTGAACGGAATGCCCTCGGCAGGCGCGATGCGCCCCTCGAGCCCGTCGGCGGTGCCGATCCACAGCACGTCGAGCGCGGTGCCCGCACTCGCGAGCCGCTGCTGCAGCGTGCGGATCGCCGTCAGCGCGGGATACGTGTGCCCGCCGGTGCCTCCTCCCGTCACGAGCAGCCGGAAGGGACGCGAGAGCGAATGAATGTCCACGTGGCCACCCTACTGGGCGAGCGGTGAGGCGCTGGTGGGGGTGAGTGCGGCGGTTTGCGGGGTTTTTGGCGTTTCGGGTCTGAGTGATCCGGGCAATGCCTACCAACTGCGCACTTCCGGATACCCGGAACGGGAAGTGCCGCTGGCCGGCAAGGACCGTGGGCTGATGGTGGACGGTATCCGGCCCGTTGGCGGATACCTTGTCGAGGCGAAGCGCGTACGCGATCCGGACTGTACGAAGAGCGTCTGTTCTCTTGACCGCCTGGAAGAGACCTTGACCAAACCGGTGAAGGCGGACTCAAAGGGAAGGGTCAGGCGTGGGGTACCGCCGTGGCGAGGACCACCTCGAATTCCTCCAGGCTGCGGGTGGTCACGCGGGCCTTCGTCGCGGTCTCTCCGCGGACCGCCGCGACGGCGCCACGGGATGCCACGAGTGCGTTGCGGTCGGTGTAGAGCGCACCTACGGCGGCTCTGCCCCGATCACGGTCGATGAGCAGGGAGATGCCGGCCAGTCCGGGGATCTTCTGGACCTTGGGCAGTGAGGTGTCGCGGAACGTGTCCACCAGCAGGTCGATGTCGGGCGGCTCGACGTCCATGTGGACCAGCCGGAACCCCGCGCCCGGCGGGAGTTCCTCTGCGCGCCGGGCGACCGCCGCTTCCCAGTTGTCGACCGTCACGGTCTGCGCGAAGGGCGCCATCATCTCGGCCCGCCGCTTGCTCAGGTTCTCGTAGCTGGCCTGTCGGGAGGCCTCGTCCTCCCACCACGATCCCACCAGGAGCTTGCCGAGCTCGCGGTCGGCGAACAGCCCCATCCCGCGAAAGCCCGCTTGCGCCGACAGCAGCGCACGCCCGTCGGTCCGGAGTGCCTCGGCGACCCCGTCGAGCTCGGCCGGATCACCCGTTGCATAGATGGTGCGAACGTACATAGCGCCCTTCCTGCCTTCCGGTGGCCCCGCGCGGGCTCGTGTTCCCACTCCATGCGATGACCGGGGCGGATGGGGGGCAAGGCGGCAGGGGCATTCAGGTGAAGGGTGAGCCGTTGGCCCCTGCTGTTTCCCGTGCTGGGATGGTGCCGGGCGGTGCTGAGCCTGGCGCGCTTCGGCCGAGTGCTCCTGCTCCTGTCTCCCCACAGGCCGTGGGTAGGAGCAGGAGCAGGAGCAGGTTCGTGGGTTGTGTCGGTTTGTTGGGGGCGGGGTCGCGTCGGAGTCAGCGCATTTCGCGGACGTGGCGGGAGGTGAGGACTGCGGCTGATGTGATGGCCAGGATGATCGCTGCCAGGGTGAACATGGGGGTGGTGCCCTGCTGGGCCAGTGCGCCGCAGATGACCAGGGAGAGGGGGGCGACCGCGTAGCCGAGGACCATGTCGAACGAGATCACGCGGCTCAGGACCGAGCCGTCGATGTTGCGCTGGATCCAGCTCATGCCGAAGACGCCCTGGAAGCCCATGCCGAAGCCCATGGCGAAGACGGTGGCGAGGGCGGAGGCCGTGTGGTCGACCATGCCCAGGAGAGCCGTGCCGATGGCGAGCCAGCCGGCCAGGGCGCTGATCAGGAGGCCGACTCGGGGGCGGGCGGACAGGGCGCCGCCGGTCAGGGTGCCGAGCATGGCGCCGCCCGCCAGGGCGCCGTTCAGGAGGCCCAGGGTGGTCGAGCCGCCCTGGAGGTCGATCTTGGCGAGGGTGGCGAAGCCGACCGTGAACGGGCCGGACTGGCAGAAGGTCACCGCCACGTCGATGGCCAGGATCGTACGGAGGCGGGGGTCCTGGAGGGCGTAGCGGATGCCTTCCTTGATGCGGGCGCCGAGGGAGTCCTCACCTGCCGGAGTGGCCTTGGCGGCCGTTCCCGGCTCGGTCTCCCGTGGCAGGGTGCGGATGCGGGAGACGAACAGGCCGCAGAGGGCGAAGCAGGCCGCGTCCACGAGGAAGGCGACGTGGGCGTCGGAGAAGGCCACCACCATGCCGCCGACGGCCGGGCCGAGGATCGCCGAGACCTTCGTGCCGACGCCCAGGAGGGCGTTGGCCGGGGCCAGGAGGTCCTTGTCGACCACCGACGGCAGGATCGAGGCGCGGGCGGGCTGGAAGAACGCGTCGACCGCGCCGAAGGCGGCGGCCGCGCAGCACAGCAGCCAGAGCGTGAGGGTGCCCGTCATGCCGGCCACGCCCACCGCTGCCATCAGCCCGGCCCGGGCCCAGCTGGAGAACTGCATCAGGGTCCGGCTGGACCACTTGTCGCTCAGCGAGCCGCCGACCAGGGTCAGCAGGGCCCGGGGTACGGCCTGGAAGGCCAGGACGTACCCGAGGGCCAGGGTGGAGCCGGTCAGCCCCAGGGTGATCCACGAGAAGGCGATGTAGCTGAAGCCGTCGCCGAGCAGCGACAGGGACTGGCCCAGCCACAGCAGGCGGAACGACCCCTGCCGGGCGGGTGTCCAGAGCCTGGCGCCCGCGCTCGTGAGCGTGCTGCTAGCCATGGTTTCCTGTCTTCCTTTGCGTCGGTGGCTTCAGTAGCGGACCGGGAGGGCCGTCAGGGCGCGGTTCAGCAGGGAGAGCTGCCAGGTGAGGGGTTGCTGGTCCGCCAGTTCCAGGTCCGGGTACTCGCGGATCAGGACGTCGATCACGGCGCCCGCCACCAGCCGGGCCAGGGCCGCCCCGATGCAGAAGTGCGCGCCGAAGCCGAAGCCGAGGTGGGAGGCGCTGCCGCGCCGGACGTCGAACGCGTCCGGGTCCGGGAAGCGGTCCCGGTCCCGGTTGGCGGCGGCGGTCACCAGGAACATGCGGTCGCCGGAACGGACGGCCCGGCCGTCCAGGCCGAAGTCCCGGGCGGCGGTGCGGATCGACATCTTGGAGGGGCCGTCGTAGCGCATGGCTTCTTCCACCACCATCGGCACCAGTGCCGGGTCCTCCCGTACGGCGGCCAGCTGGTCGGGGTGCCGGAGCAGGGCGAGCATCGCGTTGACGATGAGGTTGCTGGTGGTCTCCCCGCCGGCGAACGCCATCTGGGTCAGCATCCCGACGAACTCCTCCTCGCTGACCGTCTTCCCGACGTGCCCGCCCGCGAGCACGGAGCTGATCAGGTCGTCCTTGGGATCGGCCCGGCGCTCGCGCACCAGGCCGGCGAGGTAGTCCTCCAGCCTGACCAGGGACTGGAGGGAGGTGCGGTACTCGCGTTCCTCCTGGGCGGCGCCCAGCACCAGGTCGCCCACCCGGGCGTTCCAGTACCAGAAGGACGGGCCGTGCGCCTGGGGGACGCCCAGCCAGCGGGCGAAGACCAGGGCGGGCAGCGGCCGGGCGATGTCCGCGAGCAGGTCGCCGACCGTGCCGGGCACGGCCCGCCGGGCCAGCATGGCCCGCGTGGCGCGCTCCACGAAGGTCTTGTAGCGGCCGATGGCGCGGGCGGCGAACTGCTCCTGGAACGCCTGGCGCAGCCGGCGGTGCTGGGGCGGGTCGTTGAAGACCATCCAGCGGGAGAGGATCGAGAAGGCCCGTTCGGTGTCCTCCCGGGCGCCTTCCGGTACGGCGTCCATGAGGGGGCGCACCCGCTCGGCGGAGACGGCCGGGTCGCGCAGGCAGTGCATCAGCTGTGCGTGCCCGGTGACCAGCCAGGCCCGGTGCATGGCGCTCCAGTACACGGGGTCGTGGTCGCGGAGGGAGTTGAGGTAGTCGTAGGGGTCCGCGTTGACGGCGGGGTCGAGCAGGTACCGCTCCGCGAAGCCGCCCCTCACCGTCCCCGTGGCCGCTCCCGTCGCCGGCGCCGCGGCCATGGTCATCGTCGTCATCGTGGTCATCGCCGGGCCTCCGTACGGATCGAGTGCAGCAGGGCAGCCGTTGAGCCGATCAGCGGCTCGGACATCAGGGACATGTGGTCTCCTTCGGTGACGTGGACGGTCAGCCCGCCCAGGGCCACCTCCCGCCAGCGTTCGACGTACTCCCGGAAGCCCACGTCGAGGTCGGTCATGTTCTCCCCGTCGGGCAGCCCCGCCGCCTGCGAGCCCACCACCAGGTGGACATGGCCCGGATACGGCCGCAGTTCGCAGCCCGCCAGGGCGGTGAGCAGCGAGTGCCACACCTCGATGGGGGCGTTCTCCACCAGCGCCGCCTCGCTCGGGCTCATGCCCGCGCCCAGCAGCAGCGCGGTCAGCTCGGCCACGGCCCGGTCCCGCTCCGCCGACGGCGGCAGCGCCCGGACCCGCTCCCGCATCCGCAGCCCTTCCTCCATGTCCCGGCCGACGGCGGCCAGGCGCTCCCGGGCCACCGGGCTGGGCAGGTACGGCTCGATCAGCGTCAGCGGGGCCACGGTGTGGCCGGCGTCGAGGAGCTGGTGGGCCATCTCCAGGGCCAGGTTGGCGCCCATGGACCAGCCGAACAGGTCGTGCGGGCCGTGACCACCCTTACCGCCTTGACCGCCGTTCGCCTCGCCCTCCCCGTTCCCGCCGTGCGCGGTGATCTCGGCGACGTAGTTGGCGGCGATGCCGGACATCGTGGTCGGGTCCACCCCGCCGAGCAGGCCGCGGGCCTGGAAGGCCCGCACCGGGACCCCGGTGGGCAGCGCCCGGGCCAGGCCCACGTACCAGGCGGCGCTGCCGCCCGTCGGGTGCACGCACCACATCGGATCGCCCTCGCCCTCCCGCAGCCGGACCTCGGACCGCACCTCCCGCGCGCCGGGCGCGGGTGCGGCGGCCGACTCCTCCGCGCGGGCGGCGAGCTGGGCGAGCGTGGGCCGTTCGATCAGGTCGCGGACCGAGACGGCCAGGCCGCGGGCCGCGGCCCGGGCCGCCACCCGGACCGTGGAGAGGGAGCTGCCGCCGATCCGGAAGAAGTCGTCGTGGACCCCCACCCGCTCCAGCCCGAGGACGGACTGCCACACCTCGGCGAGCGTCCGCTCGGTCGCGGTGCGCGGGGCGACGTAGGAAGAGGTGAGGTCGGAACGGTCCTCGGGCTTCGGGAGCGCCCGGCGGTCCACCTTCCGGCTGGTGTTGAGCGGGAACTCCTCCATGAACACGAAGCGCGCCGGCACCATGTACTGGGGCAGCCGGGACCGCAGCCCCTGCCGCAGCGCCTCCGCGTCGGGCGCGGCGCCCGCCTCGGGAACCACGTACGCGACCAGCGCCGGGTCGCCCGGCAGGTCGCGCCGCAGCAGGACCACGGCCTTCGCCACACCCGGCAGGTCCCGCAGGGCGTGTTCGAGCTCGCCGAGTTCGATGCGGAATCCGCGGAGTTTGACCTGGTTGTCGCGGCGGCCCAGGCACTCGATGCTGCCGTCCGCGTGGTACCGGCCCATGTCACCGGTGCGGAAGAGGCGGGTGCCGGGGCTGCCGTACGGGTCCGGCACGAAGGTGGCCGCCGTCAGCTCCGGCCGGTTCAGGTAGTACAGGCCGACGGCGTCGCCGCCCAGGCAGATCTCCCCCGGCACCCCGACCGGGGTGGGCCGCAACGCGTCGTCGAGGACGTACACCTGCGTGTTGCGGATCGGCGGGCCGATCGGCGGCAGGCCGGCGCCCACCCGGCAGATCTCCCCGCAGGACCACACCGAGGTCTCGGTCAGGCCGTACGAGTTGACGAAACGCCGGCCCCGCGACCACACGTCGGCCATCTCCGCCGTCGGGGCCTCGCCCCCGGTCACGATGGTGCGCAGCGTCGGCAGGTCGTCCTCCTCCTCCGCGAGCACCGCCAGTGAGCTCGGCGGCAGCGCGGCGGCGGTGATCCCGTACGAGTTCACGGTGGCCACCAGGTCGGGGCCGGGCAGCAGCGCCGCCTTGGGCGCGGTGCACAGCCGGGCCCCGTTGGCCAGCGCCCAGGTCAGCTCGCTGACGAAGACGTCGAAACTGAACGCGGCGAACTGCAGCACCCGGTCTTCGGGCGTGGGCAGGCACACGTCCCGCTGGCCGTGGATCAGGTTGGTCAGACCGCGGTGGGGTACGGCCGCGCCCTTGGGGCGGCCGGTCGAGCCGGAGGTGTAGAGCACGTAGGCGGTGTTGTCCGGTCCTGTTCCGGGGACGGGCTCCGCGGCGATGCCCTCCGAAGTCCCGGGCAGCGCCGGCGGCGCGTCGATCACCACCGTGGGTCCGTCGAACGGCACGGTGCCCGCCAGCGCGGACTGGGTGATCAGGACCCGCATCCCGCTGTCCCCGGACACGAACGCCAGCCGCTCGGCAGGGTGCTGCGGATCGAGCGGGAGGAACGCGCCGCCCGCCTTCAGTACGGCCACGATTGCGCGGATCATGTCCGGGCCGCGGTCCGCGCAGATCCCGACGATCACCTCCGGGCCCACGCCCAGTTCCCGCAGCCGGGCGGCCAGCCGGCCCGCCCCGCCGTCGAGTTCGGCATAGGTCACCTCCTCCGCGCCGTGCGCGAGGGCAACGGCCTCCGGGGTACGCCGCGCGTGCTCGCGGATCCACTCGTGGAACAGCTGCGGCGGGTTCTCCACCACCGGGCCGCGCGCCCAGTCCACCAGGGCGCGCTTGCGGGCGTCCTCGGTGAGCTCGGGCGGCGCGACCGGGGCGTCGGGGGCGGCGGTCATGGCCCGCAGCAGGTCGCACACGGTGTCGGAGAGCTGTTCGGCGGCCGCCGGATCGACGCGGGTGGTGTCGACGTCGACGCTGAACCCCTCCACGCTCACGTTGATGTTGAGCGGGAACATGGTCTGCGCGATCTCCTGGGACTCCTCCCAGGTGTCCCCGGACAGGCGGTGGAAGTTGATGTAGTTGAAGAGCACGTCGACCAGTCCGGGCTCGTCGGGCCGCAGCTGCCCGATCCGGGCCAGCGGGACGCGCCGGTGCGGCATCAGGTCCTGTTCGGCCGCGAAGACGGTGCGGACCAGGTCGAGCCAGCTCTGTCCGGGGCCGGGCCTGCGGATGCCGAACGGGACGGAGTTGAGGAAGAGCCCGCGCATCCGGTCGGCGCCCGCCAGCTCCGGGCGGCCGTTGGTGACCAGGCCGATGGAGTGGCCGAGGAACTCGCCGTCCGGGTCGGGCTCGGCGAACAGGCCCATGGCGTGGTGGAACGCGGTCAGCAGCACGGTCCGGCGCGGCACTCCCGCGAGCCGGGCGAGCCGGCCGATCGGTTCGGCGAGCGCCGCGTACGAGCGGCGGATCTCGACGATGTCCGACCACGCGGAGCCGCCCCCGCCCCCGGTGTCACCCGTGTCGCCGGCCCGCCGGGCGAACCGCACCGGCCGCAGAGCGGCGACCTGACCGCGCCAGAACTCCAGCCCTTCCGGGGCCTCGGCCGCGGCCCGGTCCAGTGCCACGTACTCGGCGAACCGGGGGGAGGCGGGCAGGCTCGGCCGCCGGCCCTGGGCGACCGCCTGCCGGTGCAGGTCGAGCAGGTCCGCGATCAGGGAGGTGAGGCTCCAGCCGTCCAGCACCACATGGCAGTCCGTGATGGTGAACCGCAGCTCGTGGTCGGTGAGCTGGTGCAGCTGGATCCGCACCAGCGGTGCGGCGGCGAGGTCGAAGCGCAGCGCGAACTGCTCGTCGACGTGCTTCCGGACCGCGGCGCGCTGCTCCTCGCGGCCGAGACCGCGCAGATCACGGTAGCCGACGGGGAGTTCGGCGGTGCGGTGGACGAGCTGGAGCGGCTCGCCGTAGGAGACCAGGTCGATGGAGGAGCGCAGGATGTCCTGGCCGCTCACCACCGTGTCGACGGCCGCCTGGAACGCGGCGAGGTCGAACCCCTCCGGCACGGTGATCTTCAGGTCCGTGACGTTGTGGTAGGCCCCGCGCCGCGGGTCGGCCAGCATCTCGTGCAGCATGCCCGTCTGCAGAGTGGTGAGCGGGTACGCGTCCTGGAGTCCTTCCGGCAGGCGCGCCGCGTCGGCCGGATCCAGCTGGGAGAACGGCGCCACGGGCGCGGGTCCCTCGTCCCCGGCCGCCGTCGCGGCGCGGGCCAGGTCGGCCAGGGTGCGGGCGCGGAACAGGTCGCTCACGGTCAGGGCGAGTCCGGCCGTGCGGGCCATGCCGATGACCCGCAGGCAGAGGATGGAGTCGCCGCCGAGGTCGAAGAAGTTCGCGGTGCTGCTGACCTTCTCGGTGCCGAGCACCTCCGCCCAGATCGCGGCCAGCGCCTCCTCGGCGTGGCCGGCCGGGGCGGTGTGGCCCGCGGTGGCCGCAGCTCCCTCGGCCGCCACCGCGACCAGCGCCTTCCGGTCCACCTTGCCGTTGGCGGTGACCGGCAGCTTCGGATGCCGGACGAACAGCGCCGGGACCATGTACTCCGGCAGGTTCAGCCGCAGCCGGTCCCGCAGGTCCGCCGCGTCCAGCGGACGGCCCTCGGTCAGCACCACGTGGGCGACCAGCCGAGCCCCGCCGTGCCCGTCAGGACGGGCCACCACCGCCGCGTCCCGCACCCCGGGCAGGCTGCGCAGCGCCGCCTCGATCTCGCCGGGCTCGATCCGGAAGCCGCGGATCTTGACCTGGTGGTCGGCGCGCCCGCAGTACGCCAGCTGCCCGTCGGGCAGGACGCGCACCAGGTCGCCGGTGCGGTACATGCGGGAGCCCTGAGGCCCGAACGGGTCGAGCGGGAACCGCTCGGCGGTCAGCTCGGGCCGGTTCCGGTAGCCGCGGGCGACACCGCCGCCGGCCACGTACAGCTCGCCGACCGTGCCCTTGGGAACCAGCCGGCCGGCCCGGTCCAGCACGTAGCCGTGCTGCCCGGCCAGCGGGCGGCCGATCGGGGAGTACACGGCCGAGCCGGGGTCCTCCTCGGTGATCAGCCGGTACGTGACGTGCACGGTGGTCTCGGTGATGCCGTACATGTTGACCAGCGCGGGTCGGCTGTCGGCCGGTACGGCGAACCAGTCGCGGTAGTCACGGGTGTCGAAGGCGTCCCCGCCGAAGACCACCGTACGGAGCGCCAGCTCGCCGAAGTCCGCACCCTGCTGCGCGAGATGGGCGCGGAGGCCCTTGAACGCGGCCGGGGTCTGGTTGAGGACGGTGACCCGCTCGCCGCGCAGGACCCGGTGCACCGCGGCGGGGTCCCGGACCTCGTCCCCGGTCAGTACGACGACCCGGCCGCCGGAGGTCAGCGGCCCCCACAGCTCCCAGACGGAGAAGTCGAAGGCGGGGGAGTGGACCAGGGTCCACACGTCCCCCGGCCCGAAGCCGAAGTGCCGGTCGGCGGCGTCGAACAGCCAGGCCGTGTTGGCGTGGGTGATCTCCACGCCCTTGGGGCGCCCGGTGGAGCCGGAGGTGTAGATGACGTAGGCGAGGGTGTCGGGGCCGGGCCGGACGGAGGCCAGGTCGGTGTCGGCGTCCGGGGCGGTGCCCGCGTCGGCCTCCCGGGCGCCGTCGAGCGGGATGACCCCCACCGGCAGGCCGTCCACCGCGGCCCGCCCGACCGCGTCGGCGACCACCCACTCCACACCGGCGTCGGCGACGGTGAACTCCCGCCGGGCCCGCGGGTGGGACGGGTCCAGCGGCAGGTACGCCGCCCCCGCGCGCCACACGCCCAGCAGCGCCACCGCCAGGTCCACCGACCGGTCCAGGCAGACCCCGACCAGGGACTCGGGGCCGATACCGGCCGCGCGCAGCCGGCGGGCCAGCCCCCGCGCCGCCGCGTCGAGTTCGCCGTAGGTCAGGCTGCGGCCGCCACCGGACACGGCCACCGCGTCCGGGGTACGGCGGATCCACTCGTCCACCCGGTCCAGGGCGGCGCGGGGCGCCGGCAGCGTCTCGGGGTTGGCGGGGCCGCCGGCCCCCAGCAGCTCGCCGATCTCGGTGTCCGTCAGCAGCGCCATCTCGCCCAGCGGGACGGCCGGGACCTGGACGAAGGCCCGCAGCACGTTCACGGTGTGCGCGGCCAGGCGGGCCACCGACTCCTCGGAGAACAGGTCGGTCCGGTAGACGAACTGGAGCGCCAGCTCGCCGCTGCCGCTCTCGCAGAGGTCCAGGGTCAGGTCGAACTTGGCGGTGGTCAGGTCGACGCGCAAGGGCGTACCGGCCGCGGCACCGAGCGCGTAGCCGCCGGCGGGCTGCGCGGTGGAGGTGTGCTGGAACAGCACCTGGAAGAGCGGGTTGCGGGACAGGTCCCGCTCCGGGCTGAGCTCGTCGACGACCCGCTCGAAGGGGAGCGTCTGGTGCGACAGGGCACCGAGCACGCTGTCCCGGGTGCGGGCGAGGAGTTCCGCCGGGGTGGGGTCGCCGGCCAGGTCGGTGCGGATGACCAGGGTGTTCACGAAGAAGCCGACGAGCTGCTCGGTTTCCGGCCGCTCGCGGTTGGCGACCACCGTGCCGATCGCGATGTCGTCCTGGCCGCTGTGGAAGGCGAGCGCTGCCTGGAAGGCGGACATCACGGTCATGTACGGGGTGGTGTCGGCGCGCCCGCCGAGCCCGGCCAGGTCCGCGGTCAGCGCGGCGGGCAGCTCGACGCGGTGGACGGCGCCCTCGTACGAGCGGACGGCCGGGCGGGGGTGGTCGGCGGGGAGCTCCAGCGGGGTGAGCCCGGCCAGGGCGGTGCGCCAGTAGTCCAGGTCGGCGGACTCGTCCTGGGAGCGCTGCCACACGGCGTAGTCCGTGTACTCGACGGCGGGCGGCGTGACGGCGGGGGTGCCGCCCTCGCTGCGGGCGCGGTGGAACTCGCGCAGGTCGCGCAGGAGGATGTCCAGGGACCAGCCGTCCGAGACGATGTGGTGCATGGCCAGGACGAGCACGTGGTCGTCCTCGGCGACGCGGAGGAGGGCGGCGCGGAAGGCGGGCTCGGCGGCGAGGTCGAAGGGGCGTACGGCGATCTCGTGCACGGCGGCGGCGACGGCGGCCTCCGCGACCTCCAGGACTTCCAGGCCGGCGACGGCCTCGGCGGGCAGCACCCGCTGGGCCGGGACGCCGTCCTGCTCCGGGAAGACCACGCGCAGCTGCTCGTGGTGCGCGATCAGGTCGGCGACGGCGGCGGTCAGCGCGGGCACGTCCAGGGGGCCGGTGAAGCGCCAGGCGGAGGGCATCAGGTATTCGGCGGTGCCGGGGGCGATGCGGTCCAGGAAGTACAGGCGCTGCTGGGCGGCGGACAGCGGGGTGCTGTCGGGGCGGGGCTGCAGCCGGGGGATCCCGGCGGGGGCGGCGGATGCCGCTGCCGCCTTGCCGCGGAGGCGGCGCTCCAGGAGGGCGCGGGCGGCGGGGGAGAGGGTGCCGGCCTGCGCGGACGGAGCGGGGGTGGTGGTCGGGCGCTCGACGTGCGAAGTGGTCATGGCAGTTCATGTCCCATCGGAAGAGTTGAGCAAGTCGTATGTGCCGGCCATCCCTGGCCGTGGAGTACGTGCCGGCCGTGCCGTTCCCTTGGCCGTGGTGGGCGGGTCGGCCGTACGCCGCGCCGTGTGGGCAGGCGTGCCGCAGGGCGGCACGGGTGGGCACACGGCACGACGGCGCGCGCCGGTCGCGCAGCGTGTGCCTGCGCCCCGACCCCGCTCCGGGGTCGGCCCGGTCCGGGCGGAGCTCCGCTCCCGGGCGGTGCCGGGTCCGGCGGAGCCCCGCCCGGCAGTGGGGGCAGCGGCTGCGGCCGGGCCCGGCCATCGCTTCGGTGGGGCGGGAGCGTTGCCTGCGGGGCGGCGTTCCGGTGTGCCCACCCGTTCCGCCCTGCGGAACGCCTGCCCACACCTTCCGCGGAGGCGCCGCCCACACCTTCGGCGGAGCCCGCCGGGGCTTCGGCGGAGCCGGGTCAGTACAGGGCCAGGTCGATTTCGTCGTCGCTCATGCCGGCGATTTCGTCGATCAGGCGGCGTTCCACTTCCAGTGCCAGCGCTTCGACCGTCGGATGGTCGAACAGGTCGCGGACCTGGATCGCGCAGTCGAAGGCGGCCCGCAGCCGGGACGCCGCCGCCACCGCCCGCAGCGAGTGACCGCCGAGGGCGAAGAAGTCGTCGTGGACGCCGACTTCGGGAATGCCGAGCACCTCGGCCCAGATCTGGGCGGTCACCACCTCGGTGGGGGTGCGCGGCGGCACCGACGCGACGGCGGCCGGCAGTTCGGGGTCGGGCAGGGCGCCCGCGTCGAGCTTGCCCTGGACCGTCCGGGGGAGGGCGTCCACGAGGACGAAGAAGGACGGGACCATGTAGCCGGGGAGTTCGGCCCGGCACCAGGCCGCCAGGGCCTCCGTGTCCAGGCCGGCTCCGGCGGCGTAGGCGACCAGCGTGCGGTCCCCGCGCGGTGCGCGGACCAGGACGGCCGCCGCATGCACCCCCGGGTGGCGTTCCAGGACCGCCTCGATCTCGCCGAGCTCGATCCGGAAGCCGCGGATCTTGACCTGGTGGTCCCTCCGCCCGAGGAAGTCCAGCTCCCCGGACGGGAGTCGGCGGACGATGTCGCCGGTGCGGTAGAGCCGGCCGCCGACGGATGACCCGAAGGGGTCCGGGATGAAGCGTTCCGCCGTCAGGGCCGCCTGGCCCAGATAGCCCCGGGCCAGTTCCGGTCCGCCCACCAGGAGTTCACCCGGCACGCCCACCGGCACCAGTTGGTCGTACGCGTCCACCACGTACAGCCGTCGCGCGCCCCACGCCGTGCCGATCGGCACCCGCCCGTCCACCGGCCCTGTGACCAGGTGGGAGCTGCAGGAGATGACCGACTCGGTCGGGCCGTACGTGTTCTGGAAGGGCACGTCCGGCAGGCGCGCGAACCAGCGGGCCAGCGGCGCCGACGGCAGCGTCTCGCCGCCGGTGACGGCCAGCCGCAGGCTCTTGAGGTCTCCCGCGACCGCTTCGTCGGCATCGACCCGGGCGATGATCTCCTCCCAGTAGGAGGGGGTGGCCTCCATGACGGTGACGCCCTCCGCCCTTACCCGGGCGGCGAGTTCCTCCACCGACCACACCTCGTCCGGCCGGATCACCACCGTCGCCCCGGCCGCCAGCGCCGGCAGGACCTGCTCCAGCGAGGCGTCGAAGGAGAACGAGGCCAGGTTCATCACCCGGTCCCCGTCGGTGAGGCCGAAGCGTTCGCGGGCGGCGAGCGCGTGCGCGGCGACCGCGTGGTGCTCGACCCCGACCGCCTTGGGGCGGCCGGTGGAGCCCGAGGTGAAGATGACGCACGCCAGGGCCTGCGGATCGGGCGTGTGGCGCGGTGCCTCCGGTGCCGGCCGGACCCCGTCGAGGGAGACCCCCGGCACGCACAGCCCGGCCGCGAGGCCGGCGGTGGCCGCCTCGGTGACCACGCACCGCACTCCGGCCCGCTCGACCATGTACCGCAGCCGGTCCTCGGGCAGCTGCGGGTCCAGCGGCACGTACACCCCGCCGGCCCGCCAGACCGCGGCCATCGCCGCCACCGAACGCACCCCGCGGGGCAGCAGTACCCCGACCGGGACCTCCGGGCCCGCCCCGGCCGCGGTGAGCGCCAGCGACAGGCCGCCGGTCAGGGCGTCCAGTTCGCCGTACCGCAGGGAGTCGTCCCCGCAGACCAGCGCCACCGCGTCCGGATCCCCGGTGATCGCGTACGGCGGCACCTGCGCCACCGTGCAGTCCGCCGGCACGCCGGGCGGGAGCGCGGTCAGCCCGTCGTACTCGGCCTCGGAGAGCAGCTCCAGCCGCCCGACCGGGACGGCCGGGTCCGCGAGTACGGATTCCAGCACCCGGCCCACGTGTCCGGCGAACCGGGTGACCGTGGCGGGGTCGAACAGGTCGCTCGCGTACTCGACGTTCAGCGCGAACCGGTCCGGGTAGAGCAGGAAGGTCGCCGTCAGGTCGAACTTGGCGGACCCCCAGGGCAGCGGGAAGTACTCCACGTCGAGCCCCGGCACCCGGGGCCCGCCCGTCGCGCTCTCCTGTACGTCGAACATCACCTGGAAGAGCGGGTTGCGGGCGGGGTCGCGCTCCGGCTTCAGCTGTTCCACCAGCCGTTCGAAGGGCACCTCCTGGTGGTCGAACGCGCCGAGCACCGACTCCCGGACCCGGCCGAGGAACTCCTCGAAGGAGGGCTCCCCGGTCAGGTCGCCGCGCAGCACCACCGTGTTGACCAGCAGACCGACGAGCCGTTCCAGCTCCAGCCGGCCGCGCCCGGCGACCGGCGTGCCCACGGCCACGTCCTGCTGCCCGGACCAGCGGCCGAGCACCACCTGGGTCACGGCCAGCAGCACCATGAACCGGCTCACCCCGTGGCGGCGGGCCAGCCCGTCCAGGCCGTCGGCGAGCTCCGGCGCCAGGTCCACCTCGACCGCGCCGCCGCGGCCCGACCAGCCCGCCGGGCGGGGCCGGTCGGTGGGCAGCTCCAGCACCGGGACCCCGGCCAGGGCCCGTTCCCAGTAGGAGAGTTCCTCCTCCAGGAGCCCTCCGGCCAGCCGGTCGCGCTGCCAGACCGCGTAGTCCCCGTACTGCACCGGGACGGGCGGCAGCCCGGACGGGCGGCCGTCGACGCGTGCCGCGTACGCGGCGGACAGTTCGCCGATCACGATGTCCTTGGACCAGCCGTCGGTGGCGGCGTGGTGGAAGGCGATCACGGCCACGTGGTCGCGCTCGCCGAGCTCCCACACCCCGGCCCGCAGCAGAGGCGGCGCGGACAGGTCGAACCGGCGGGTGGCGAAGGCGACGGCGAGCTCCCGGACCCGCGCCAGCCGGTCTGCGTCAGAGCCGGCGCCTTGGGCCTGCTGCCATTCCACCGGCAGGCCGATCCCGTCGACGACCCGCTGCGCGGGCCTGCCGTCCACCTCCACCAGTGCCGTCCGCAGCACCTCGTGCCGGGCCACCACCTCGTCCAGCGCGCCCTGCCAGGCCTCCCGGTCGAGCCCGCCGCGCACCCGCCACGAGTACCACAGCACGTACTCGTCGCCGACGTCGGACATCCGGTCCAGGAACCACATGCGTTCCTGTGCGAAGGACAGCGGCAGCGGGCCGGAGCGGTCCACCGGCACGACGGTGTCGGTGCCCGCCTCCCGGGCCGCGGCCACCACCGGCCCGAACTCGCGGATCCGCGGGTTCTCGAACAGGGTGCGCAGTTCGACCTCGCGGCCGAGGCGCTCCGCGATCCGGGACACCGCCATGGTGGCGAGCAGCGAGTGCCCGCCCAGGTCGAAGAACCCGTCGTCGATGCCGACCCGGTCCACGCCCAGCACCTCGGCCCAGATCTCGGCGACGACCCGCTCGGTGGCGTCGCGCGGCGCGACGAACTCGGCGCCGCCGAGGGCGGTGGCGCGGTCCCGGTCCGCGGACGGGGCCGGCAGCGCCGCCCGGTCGAGCTTCCCGGAGGCGTTCAGCGGCAGGGCGTCCAGGGTGAGGAAGTCCGCGGGTACGGCGTGCTGCGGCAGCCGGTCCGCGCACCAGGCGCGCAGGGCGGCCGGCTCCGGCGGCGTGCCGCCGGGCGCGGCGACCACGTAACCGGCGAGGCCGGTGCCGCCCGCGGCGTCGGGGACGGCGGCGACGGCCGCCGCGGCCACGCCGGGGCAGTCGCGCAGCACCGACTCGACTTCGCCGAGCTCGATCCGGAACCCGCGGATCTTGACCTGGTCGTCGGTACGGCCGAGGAACTCCAGGGCGCCGGACGGCAGCCGGCGGACCAGGTCACCGGTCCGGTACAGGCGTGCGCCGGGCGGGCCGAACGGATCGGGCACGAAGCGTTCGGCGGTCAGCGCGGGCCGGCCGAGATAGCCGCGGGCCAGCTCCGGCCCGCCGATCAGCAGCTCGCCCGGGACGCCCTCGGGCACCGGCTCGCCGTACGCGTCCACGACGTGGGTCCGGCGGGACCCCAGCGGCCGTCCGATGGCGATGGCCCCGCCGGTGCCGTCCAGGTCCTGGGTGGTGGCGGTCACGGTGGTCTCGGTCGGGCCGTAGGCGTTGACGACCCGGGCCTGCGGTACGGCGGCCAGCCAGGCGGCGAGCGCGCCGGCGGGGACCGCCTCCCCGCCGAGGATCAGCAGGCGGAGGCAGCCGGCCAGGGCTGCGGCGGACCGGGGGTCGAGGGAGTGGGCCAGTTCGGCCCAGTAGGTGGGCGGCAGGTTGAGCACGGTGATCCGGTGCTCGGCGGCCACCTCGGCGACCTTGGCGGGCAGCCACTGTTCGTCGGGGCGGATCACCACGGTGGCGCCGCAGCCGAGGGCGGTGAGGAGCTGGTCGAAGGAGGCGTCGAAGCAGAAGGAGGAGAAGGCGAGGACACGGTCGGCGGAGGTGACGCCGAACTCTGTGCGGGCGGCGGCGATGTGGGCGTCGAGGGCGCGGTGCTCCACGCCGACGGCCTTGGGGCGGCCGGTGGAGCCGGAGGTGAAGATGACGTAGGCGAGGTCGTCCGCAGCGGGGGCTTCGGCTGGGCTGGGTGTGTCCTGCGGAGCAGGGTGTCCCGGTGTGCCCACCCTCCCCCGAGCTCTCGACTCCGCTCGAGCAGGGGGGACCCCCATCGCCCTGCGGGACGCCTGCCCACACGGGGCGGTGACGGGGACGCCCAGCGACTCCGCCAAAGAGGCGGTGTCGTCGTCGGTGACGATCAGGCGGAGGCCCGCCTCCTCGGCCATGAAGCGGAGGCGCTCCTCGGGGAGGGCGCGGTCCAGGGGGACGAAGACGGCGCCCGCACGCCATACGGCGGTCATCGCCGCCACCGCCGGGATCCCGCGGCGCATGCACACGCCGACCGGGGTGCCCCGGGTGACCCCGGACGCAGTCAGCTCCTCCGCGAACTCGTTCGTCAGCGCGTCCAGTTCGGCGTAGGTGACCGACTCCTCCCCGCACACCAGGGCGGTGTCACCGGGGTTGCCCGTGACCGCGAACCGGGGGGCGGGGGCGACCGGGGGCCCGGCGGGTTCGGCCAGGGCCAGCAGGCGGGCGCGTTCGCGGCCGGGCAGTGGTGCGACGCGGGCCGTCAGCTCCGCCAGCGGGCGGTCCGGTTCCGCCACCACCGCGCGCAGCAGCCGCACGTACCCGTCGGTGAACTGCTGCATGGTGTCCGCGTCGAACAGCGCGGTCGCGTACTGCAGCCGCGCCGCGATGCCGCCGTCCGCGGCGAGACCCAGGTCGAGGAACACGTCCAGCGGGGTGCCGCGCAGCGGCGTCCGGACGAGGGAGACGTCCAGCCCGTCCAGCCGGGCCGGCTCGGGGACCGTGTTGAGCAGGGTGAACGAGGCCTGCGCGAGGGGGTGCCGGGACAGGTCCCGCTCGCCGCCCACCACGGCGGCCACCCGGTCGAACGGGGCCTCGAAGTGCGAGAAGTCCTGGAGCGCCCGCCCGCGCACCCGGCCCAGCAGCTCGGCGAAGGTCGGCCCGCCGCCCAGGTCGGTGCGGAGGACGATGGTGTTCACGAACGGGCCGATCACGTCCGCGACCCCGGCCTGGCCGCGGTCGGCGAGGGTGGTGCACACCGCGATGTCGGAGCGGCCGGAGTAGCGGCCCAGCAGGGCCTGGTAGACGGACAGCAGCAGCATGTAGCGGGTCGCGCGGTGCGCGCGGGCCACCCGGTCGACCTCGCCGACCAGCTCCGCCGGCAGGTGGAACCGTACGACGTCCCCGGAGCCGTCCCAGAAGGCCGGGCGCGGCCGGTCCGCGGGCAGGGCGAGCGGGGAGACTCCGGTCAGTCGCTCACCCCAGTACCCGAGCAGCCGTTCCATCCGGGCCCCGCTCAGCCGCTCGGCCTCGGCGTGAGCCACCTCGGCGTACTGCGTCCCGGGCGGCGGCACCTCCTCGCCCCGGTAGCCGGCGGCGAGTTCGCGCAGCAGCACGTCCCAGGACCAGCCGTCCACGGCGATGTGGTGCACGACGACGAGCAGCAGGTGCTCCTCGGGCCCCAGCCGGGCCAGGGTGACCCGCATCGGGTGCTCCTCGGCCAGGTCCAGCGGCCGGGACAGCTCCCGCTCGAACAGCTCCTCGGCGCTGTCGGCCCCGGTCCGTACGACGGTGACCGCGCCCGCCGGGTCCACCGTCGGCACGGGCTCCCCGTCGACCGCGACGAACCGGGTGCGCAGCACCTCGTGCCGGTCCGCGATCCCGGTCAGGGCGCGTTCGAGCGCCGGGATGTCGAGTGCGCCGCGGATGCGGAGCGCCAGCGGCAGCAGCGAGTCCTCGGACCCCCCGGCCAGCTGGTCGAGGAACCACAGCCTGCGCTGTGCGAACGATGCCACCCGGTCAACCATCTGTGCCTGCCCCTCCACGCGTTGTTTTCCCCCACCCTGCTGGCCGGGCGGCACGGCCAGTAGGGAAGAAGACGCAGCGGCGCACGCGGAAGAACGCGCAACGCGTGTCCGCAGCCCCCGGAGACCCCTCCTACGGCGCGTCGTCCCGCGGGTCGTCCACCGCGACGAACCGCAGCTCGGAGGTGTAGCTCTCGCCCCCGTCGTCGGTCAGCCAGACCTCCTCCGGGGAGGGCAGCATCTCGGTGATCACGGCCCGTCCGTCCGGGTCCTTGCGGGCCAGCCGGCGCAGCGCCTTGGCGAGGATGTTGACGTAGACCGGGCTGTCGAAGTCCACGTAGAACGGCCGGGTCTCGGTGGGCAGGACCGCGAACACGAAGCGGGGCAGGCCGTGTTCCCCGCGCCACCGCCGGGCCCGTACGAACCGCTTCGCCTCGTCCTTCTCGTCGGCGAAGGCGGCGCCGGCGGCGGGCAGCCGCCAGGTCTCCCGGGCCACCACGAGCCGGTCCACGGTGACCCGGGGCGAGTGGTCCGTGCCGTCCGGCAGCAGCTGGAACAGGTCCATCGCCAGCGTGGTCAGGACGTGCGAGAACACGTCCACCGCGGCGAACTCGGCACCGTCGGGCAGCACCACCCGCAGTTCGCCGTCCCGTTCGGTGACGGTCACGTCGGCGCTGAGGTGGGTGCGCGGGCGGGCCGGGTCGGCGGTGAAGTCGAGCAGGGCCACGTGGTGGTCCTCGGGTCGCACCAGGGTGTGCCGGATCCGTGCGGAGAGCCGGGAGCGGTGCTCCTTGGGCAGCAGCGGCAGCAGCCGGGGGCCGGGGTGGTCCCGGTCGGTGAGCCGGTGCAGTTCGGCGGGGTCCGGGTGCTGGTTGACGAAGAGGGACGCGCCCAGGGTGTTGGCCGCCACGTGCAGTTCGCCCAGGACGAGTTCGAAGTCACCTCGGGCCACCGCGTCCGCACCGGAGGCGGCGATCATGATGTCCGGGCTGAGGTAGCGGGCCGCCGTCCAGCCGGCTCCCGCCCGTCCCGTCCGTCCTGCCTGTCCTGCCCGTCCCGCCCGTCCCTCCGGGTCGCCGAAGGCCTCGGCCACCGGCCCCGCCACCTCGTCGAGGGACAGCCTGACGTGCCGTTCACCGGGTGCCGGCGCCACGATCCGGTCCCACCGGGCCCGGAATTCCCGCTGCAGGGCCGCCGCGTCCGTCCTGGCCGCCCCGTGCAGGATCGGCATGCAGGCGAACCAGAACGCCGCCAGGTCCACCGGGCCCCGCTCGGCCAGCCCGGCGTACACCTCCTTCGCCCGGGCCATCACCGATTCCGCGAGCCGGGCGGTCAGCCAGCCCGCGCTGGTCAGCAGGGGCTCCAGCGGGGCGAGCGCCTCCTGCACCGATCGGCCCAGGGTGGCGGTCGCCGCACGGCGGCAGTCGGAGTACACCAGGGCCCGGCAGGGGGCGGTTCCCGCCGATTTCTCACGGACCGCCGCCGTCTCCGTCAGTTCGGTGAACTCCTTCTCCAAGGCGGTCAGTTCCGCGACCAGACGGTCCGCGTCCGCGGCTTCGGACGCCGCCCGGACGCGGCCCCGGCCGGCCTCCAGCGCGTCCAGTGCGGCCAGGCCGCGCCGGCGCGGCTCCGGGTCGCCCACCCGCTCCAGCCAGTCCCGCAGCCAGCGCTCGGGCCGGGCGTCAGCGGGGACCTCCAGCCGCCACACCGCCCAGCGGCGGGCCACCAGGCCCTCCAGGGCGGCGTCCACGTCGACCTCGGGCAGCGCGGCCCGGATCTCCCGCACCGGCCGCACCCCGTCGCACAGCGCCAGTACGGCGGCCTCCCCGGTGCCGGCCTCGACGGGCGGGCGGCCCGGCACGGACACTCGCCGCCCCTCCGCCCGTACGAAGGGCACCCGGCGCGGCGCGATCCAGTCGCGGGCCGCCGGGTCGGCGTCGGCCAGGGCGGCCAGCGCGTCCACGGCCCAGCTGGCGAAGTACACCTCCGTGGCGGCCGTCAGGCCGGTGCCGGGGTCCACCGCCACCCCGTCCGCGGACGGGTCCCAGCGGCCCCAGCCGACCGGGCCGAAGAACCCGATGGTGTCGTTCTTGACGCAGAACCGCTGCCAGTAGTGCGCCACGAGTTCCTCGCGCTGCCGCGGCATGCTGGTGCGGCCGGCGGCGCTCGGCGTCCAGTTGAGGAACGGCGTGATCCCGGAGGCCAGCACCGGGCGGTTCTGCCAGGCCACCGCCTCCCGGAAGGCGGGCAGCCGGGCGATGTCCTGGAGGGCGTGCGCGGTCTCCACCGAAGCCCCGGCGAACAGCCCGGCGAAGTCCCGCCAGCCGTCCCCGTCGAGGGGATCCTCCGGCCCGAACTTGTCGGCCGCCGGGGCCAGCCCGTCCGGGGCCAGCCACAGCACCCCGCGGGCCGGGAAACCGGGCCCGCGCAGCGCGAACTGCTCCCAGAGCCGCCAGCGGCCGCCGGGCAGGTACACGTCGGTCATGGCCTGCCCCTCACACCCGGACGAGATCGGACTCGACGACCGCCGCGAGGTCGGCCGGCGTCGGGTAGGCGAAGACCAGCGCCACCGGGACCTCCGTGCCGAGGGCCTCCTCCAGGCGGGCGGTGATCCGGAAGGCGGTCAGCGAGTCGCCGCCCCACTCGTAGAAGTCGCTGTTCTCGTCCAGCCCGTCCACCCCGAGGGTCTCCCGGTAGGCGTCGGTCACCAGCGAGGTCAGGTCCTGGGTCGTGGTCATGAGAAGTCCTCCTGCGCGGTTCGGTGGTCGTCTGCCGTGCGGTTGTCGTCGTGTACCGAGTGGTGCTCGCCGCGTTCGCCGCGTTCGCCGTGCTCGCCGTGGGCGCAGTGCGCCCCGGCCGCCGCGGCCAGTGCCGTGGCCGTGTTGCCGCCGGAGACGACGGCGACGGCCCGCCCGGCGTCCCGCCCCGCGCGCAGCGCCCCGGCCAGGGCCACGGCCCCGCTGGGCTCGGCCTCCACCCCGCGGCGCCGCAGCAGCGCGGCAGCCGCGAGGATCTCGGCGTCGGACACCGCGACCAGGTCGTCGACCCGGTCGCGGACGATCGGATAGGTCACCACGCCCGGCGCCTGCGCGCGCAGCCCGTCGGCGACGGTGTCGCTCGGCGCGAGCCGCACCGGCCGGCCCGCGGCCAGCGAGCGCGCGTACCGGGGGGTGGCCGCGGGCTCCACGCCCACCACCCGCACGGGGTGCTCCCGGGCGGCCAGGCACACCCCGGCCAGCAGCCCGCCGCCGCCCACCGGGACGTACAGGGTCCGTACGTCGGGCACTTCGGCGAGGATCTCCAGGCCGACGGTGCCCTGCCCCGCGACCACCAGCTCGTGGTCGGAGGACGGCACCAGCAGCGCCCCGGTCTCCTTGGCCAGTTCCCCGGCGTGGGCGTCCCGGTCGGCGACCCCGCCCGGCACGGTCACCGTACGGCCGCCCAGGGCGCGGATCGCGGCGGCCTTCACCGGGCTGGCCCCGGCCGCCAGCACCACCGTCACCTCGATGCCGAGCGGCCGGGCCAGCCGGGCCAGGGCGAGCCCGTGGTTGCCGGAGGAGCCGGCGACGATCGCACCGGCACCGAGCGCGAGCACCGCGTTCGCGGCGCCGCGCAGCTTGAACGAGCCGCCGTGCTGCAGGTGTTCGGCCTTCAGGAGCAGTCCCCAGCCGGCCCTGCGCCGGCCCGGCGCGGGCAGCCCGGGCAGCAGCGGGGTGCGCCGCACGTGCCCGGCGATCCGTTCGGCCGCTTCGGCCACCACGCCCGGGGGGACGGGCGGAGCCGGCAACGGGGCGGGGGAAAGTAACGCACTCGTGGTCATCGGCGGCCTCCGGTTTCGGTCAGGGCACGGCGGTCCGCCTTGCCGCTGCGGGTGGTGGGCAGCCGGTCCAGCCGCTCGAACCGGCGCGGCATCAGGTGCGGCGGCAGCGTCGCGCCCAGGTGGGCGCGGAGCGCCGCGTCGGTGGTGCCGGCCAGGGCGCCGGTCACATGGGCGACCAGGAACACCCGGCCCTGCCCGTCCGTGCCGGGCGTCACCACCGCCCCCGTCACCCCGGGGTGCGCCAGCAGCGCGCCCTCGACCTCCGCCGGGTCCACCCGGTATCCGCGGATCTTCACCTGGCGGTCGCCGCGGCCCAGGTACTCCAGGCCGCCGTCCCCGGTCCGGCGGGCCAGGTCCCCGGTCCGGTACATGCGCGTCCCCGGCACCCCCCACGGGTCCGGCACGAAGCACTCGGCGGTGCGGGCCGGCCGGCCTCCGTAGCCACGGGCCACCCCGGCGCCGCCGATGTACACCTCCCCGGCCTCCCCGTCCGCGACCGGCTCCAGCGCCGCGTCCAGCAGCCGTACGGCGACCCCGTCGATCGGGGTCCCGACCAGGTCGGCCCGGGTGTCCGGGGCGGCCGGGACGGCGTACCGGGTGGAGGTCATGGTGCACTCGGTGGGCCCGTACTGGTTCACCAGTGCGCCTGCCAGCAGGGACCGGCCGCCCGCCGCCAGGAACGGCCGCAGCGACTCCCCGCTGGACACCACCAGCGTCACGCCGGCCAGCAGTCCGCCCGCACCGGGCTGCCCGGCCAGGAAGGACAGGAAGGACGGGGTCACGCTGAGCAGCGCGTTCACGCCGTGTTCCCGCACGGTCGCGCCGAACTCCTCGGCCCGCAGCAGGGCCGAACGCGGTACGAGCACCAGCCTGCCGCCCGCCAGCAGCGGCGCGAAGGTGTCCCGGACCGAGGCGTCGTAGCCGGCCGGGGCCAGCTGCAGGGTGACCGTGTCCGGCCCCAGCCCGTACGCGCGGACCACGAACCGCAGGTAGTTGTCAAGGCCGCGGTGCTCCACCAGGACGGCGCTGGGCTCCCCGGTGCTGCCCGAGGTGTGGCTGACGTACGCCAGCGCCCGCCCGTCCGGCGGGCCGTCCGGGGCCGGGCCGGGCGGCACCGCGCCGGGCCGGTCCAGCAGCACCGGCTCCCCGGGCACCAGCGGGCCAAAGCGCACGGCGCCGGCCGAGGTGGTCAGCAGCAGGTCCGCGCCGCCACTGCGCACCAGCGCGGCGAGCCGGGCCGGCGGCTGCTCCACGTCCAGGGCCAGGAAGGCCGCGCCGGAGCGCACCACGGCCGCCAGGGCGACCACGGCGTCCACGCCGCGTTCCACGGCCACCGCGCACACCGTCTCCGGGCGGGCGCCACGGGCCCGCAGCAGCAGGGCGAGGGACTCGATCCGGGCGGCCAGGGCGCCGTAGGTGACCTCGCCGTCCGGGGTGGTGACCGCGACGCGCCCGGGGGTGCGGCGGGCGTGCGCGGCGATGTCGTCGACGAAGGTGCGCATCACGCCTCCCGCGGCGGCTCTGCGGGGCGGTCACCGGGCGCGGGCGCCTGCCCGACCGCCGTCTGGTCCACGGCCACGAAGCGCAGCTCCGAGGTGTACGTCCGGCCTTCGTCGTCGGTCAGCCAGGCCTGCTCCGGCGTGGGCAGCATCTCGCTGACCTTCAGCCGGGCCCCGGGGTCCTTGCGGGCCAGCCGACGGGCCGCCTTGGCGAGGATGGTCACGTACACGGGACTGTCGAAGTCCACGTAGAACGGCCGGGGTTCGGTCGGCGAGACCACGAACACGAAGCGCGGCAGGTCGCGTTCGCGCTGCCAGTGCCGGGCCCGCACGTACCGCTTCGCCTCCGACTTCTCCTCCGCGAAGGCGAGTTCGGACACCGGAAGCGACCAGGTCTCCCGGGCCACCACCATCCTGTCGATGCTGATCCTCGGGGTGTGCTCGCCCTCCGGACGGAGCGTGAACTTGTCCATGACCCGCTGGGTGAGCGTGTTGGCGTACACGTCGAGCACGTCGAAGGCCGCACCGTCGGGCAGCACCGCGACCAGCTTCCCGGCGCGGTCCTCCACCGCCACGTCCGCGCCGAGCACCGTGCGCGGCCGGTGCGGGTCGCCGGTGTCGTCGATCACGGCGACGTAGTAGTCCTCGGGCCGGTCCAGCGAAGGCCGGCTCCGCGTCGACCAGCGCAGCGGCAGCTCCTTGGGGAGCTGCGGGAACAGCCGGGGACCGGGGAAGTCACGGGAGGTCTCGGCCAGCAGCTCGTTCCGGTCGGGGTGCTGGTGGACGAAGAGGGAGGCGCCCATCGTGTTGAGCGCGCAGTGCATCTCGCCGAGGACCAGCTCGAACTCCCCGCGGGCCACGGCCGCCCGGTCCTCGGCGACGACCAGCACGTCCGGGCTGAAGTAGCGGGCCAGCGACCAGCCGGCACCCGGCTCGTCGAACTCCTCGCGGACCCGCTCGGCGATGTCCGCGGAGGACACCCGGACGCTGCGCGCGCCCTCGGGCACCTCCAGGATCCGGGCCCACTTGGCCCGCAGCTCGGCGTGGGCCTCGTCGATGATCCGGCCGGCCTGCGGGTGCGGGGACGGAAGCGTGGCCATCCAGAGCTGCCCCAGGTCGACCCGGCCGTCCGGGCCGGCCGCCGCGCGCAGCTTCCCGTACGCCTCGCCGATCAGCGCGCCGATCTCCGACGCGACCCGGTTGGTCATCCAGCGCGCCGCCGTCAGGCACAGTGCGAGCGGGCTCAGTTCGCCGAGGAGGCCGGTGCCCAGGGTGGCGGTCGCCGCCCGGCGGGCGTCGGAGTACACCAGGCCGCGGCAGGGCGCGGTCCGCGACCCCTTGGACCGCTGGGCGTCGGTCGCGGTCAGCGCGGCGAAGTCCGCCTCCAGCGCGCCGATCGCGGCGGTGAGGGCCTCGGCGTCGAGCCCTGCGGCCTGCACGGCGTCCCGCCCGCGTTCCAGGACGGCGAGCTTCGCCAGCGCCGGCTCCCGGACCTCCGGGTCGCCGATCCTGCCGAGGATGGCGCGCAGCTCCCGGTCCGGGTGGGTGCCCGAGGGCACGTCCAGCCGCCAGTACGCCCACCGCCTGGCGACCAGGGCCTCCACCGCCGCGGTCGCCGCGTCCGCGGTGAGGCCGGTGTCGGCGGCGATGCCGGCCACCGTCCGCCGGCCGTCGCAGCGTTCCAGCACGGACCGCAGCACCGGGTCGATGTCCTGGGGCGGCCGTCCCGGCATGTTGACCCGGGCGCCGCCGGCCCCGTTGCTGGCACCCTCGCCGCCGGCGTCGCCGTCGGCGTCGATGCGTACGAAGGACACCCGGCGGGGCGGGATCCAGGCGCGCACCGCCGGGTCGGCACCCAGGGTCTTGGCGAGCGCGTCGATCGCCCAGCTGGCGAAGTACACACGGGAGTCGGCGAGGAACCCGGAACCGGGATCCACGTCGATGTCCCGGGTGCCGAGGTCCCAGCGGCCCCAGCCGACCGGGCCGAAGAACCCGATCGTGTCGTTCTTCACGCAGAACCGCTGCCAGTAGTGCGCCACGAGCTCCTCGCGCTGCCGCGGCATGCTGGTACGGCTCCCGGCGGTCGGCGTCCAGTTGAGGAACGGGGCGATGCCGGTGCGCAGCACGGCCGGGTTCTGCCAGGCCACGGCGGCCCGGAAGCGGGGCGAGGCGGCGATCTCCTGGAGCAGCACCGCGGTGCGCACGGCACCGGAGTCGAAGGACTCCGCGAAGGTGTCCCACTCCTGCCCGGCGAGCTGGTCCCCGGGCCCGAACTTGTCGGCGGCGAGCGCCAGCCCCGGTGGGGCCATGCGCAGCACCCCCTCGGCCGGGAAGCCGGGCCCGCGGAGGGCGAAGTGCTCCCACAGGCGCCACCCCCCGGTGGGCAGATGCACGTTCTCCGGGCTGTCCGGGCTCTCCGGCATGACGACTCCTTCCAGGCTGGCTGCGGAAGAACCCTGCCGGGGCGGACACCGGGCCGGACAGGGAAGGAGCGGCAGCGTCCTCCGCCGGTCCTGCTGCGCGTTTGTCTCTGTGGCCGGCCGGTCCCGGCGGGGCAGGCTGGCCCCGACCACGACAGCGGGCGAGTACGGGAGGACCGACAGATGACTCACGGCGACGGCGACGAGGCCGGTTACCGGGTCGTGCGCAACGACGAGGAGCAGTACTCGATCTGGCGGGCGGACCGGGAACTGCCGGCCGGCTGGCACGCCGAGGGCACGGCGGGCACCCGCCAGGAGTGCCTGGACCACATCGGCCGGGTGTGGACGGACATGCGGCCGCTGGGCCTGCGCCGGCGGATGGCGGACTCGGCCGCCTGACCGGCTCGCCCTCCCGCGAAGGGCCGCGGGAGCGCGACGGCCGTACGGGGGCGGGCGGGGGTGGGCGGGGTCGATCCGGGCCGCGCCCACCCCTCGGTCGATTTTTGGCCGGTGGGACGATCCTCAATACGATCCGGCGATGATCACAAGACAACGGCTGGCGGCCGGAGTGTGCGGACTGCTCGCCGCACTGGCCGTCGGACTTCCCCCCACCCCCGCCGCGGCCGACGCCCCGGCGGCGAAGGAACCCCCCAAGGTCGAACTGGTCCTCGACGTCAGCGGCTCGATGCGCGCCACCGACATCGACGGCAAGTCCCGCATGGCGGCCGCGAAGCAGGCCTTCAACGAGGTCATCGACGCGGTCCCGGACGAGGTCCGGCTGGGCATCCGCACCCTGGGCGCCGACTACCCGGGCCCGGACCGGCAGCAGGGCTGCAAGGACACCAGGCAGCTCTACCCGGTCGGGACGCTGAACCGGACCGAGGCCAAGACGGCGGTGGCCACCCTCGCCCCCACCGGCTGGACCCCGATCGGGCCCGCCCTGCTCGGCGCGGCCCAGGACCTCGAAGGCGGCGACGCGACCCGCCGGATCGTGCTCATCACCGACGGCGAGGACACCTGCGCCCCGCTCGACCCGTGCGTGGTGGCCCGGGAGATCGCGGCCAAGGGCATACACCTGGTCATCGACACCCTCGGCCTGGTCCCGGACGAGAAGACCCGCCGGCAGCTGGTCTGCATCGCCGAGGCGACCGGCGGCACGTACACCTCCGTACGGCACACCGACGAACTCTCCGGCCGGGTCAGACAGCTCGTGGACCGCGCCGCGGACCCGGTCGTCACCCCCGTCGCCACCGAGGGCGGCCGGCAGTGCCAGGGGGCCCCGCAGCTGAAGCCCGGCCTCTACAGCGACCGCGAGTCCTTCGGCGAGCACCGCTGGTACCGGGTGGACGTCAAGCCCGGCCAGGAACTCCGCGCCTCCGTCAGCCTCGCGGCCGACCGGGCCGTCAACAACGACTACGGCGTGCTGATCCGCGCGACCACCGCGCACGGACGGGAGATCGTCCGCGGCTCGGAGGCCGGCGACGGGCGCACCGACGTGATCTCCGCAGGCCTGCGCTACCCCAAGGGCGAGGTCGACGAGGATGACGAGGCCTCCGGTGCCGACTCCGGTGCCGGCACGGAGACCGTGTGCCTGCAGGTCAGCAACTCCTTCTCGGCGCCCGCCGGGGTCAAGACCACCCCGGGCATGCCACTGGAGCTGACCGTCGACCTCGTCGACGGGCCCGGCGACGCGTCCGACGCCGCCTCCTTCGGGCTGGGCCGCGGCTGGTGGCTGCTCCTCGTCCTGGTACTGGCCGGGCTGCTCGCCGGCCTCGTGTGGGGCTGGCTGTCGCGCTGGCGCGTTTCCGTCTGGAGGACCAACTGATGCGGGCCGTACGCACACTGACCGCCGCGCTGCTGGCCGGCACCGCGCTGCTCGCCGGAACGGGTGCGGCCGTGGCGGCACCCTCGCCGGACGCGACCAAGAAGGACGCGGACAAGGGCTCCTCGTCCTCCGCCGCCCCGACCGAGGCGGGCACCGGCTTCCGCACCGCGGCCGCGTTCCGGCCCGGCCAGAAGGCCACCGCCTCCGCCTCCACCGGCGACTACCTGTACTGGGTGGTCCCGCTGGACGCCGGCCAGCGGGCCACCGTCAAGGCCACGGTCACCCTGCCCGAGGCGGCCTCCCGGCACGGCGCGTCGACCTGGCGGCTCGACGTGTACGACGGGCTGCGCCGCCGCCAGCCCTGCATGTACGGCGCGCAGACCGCGGCGGCCGCGAAGGAGGCCGGGTCGGTCGAGGTGTCCTGCACCCTGCGTCCCGTACGGACGGGCGCCGAGGCGTGGTCGAACGACCCGCTGCCGGGCAGCTACTACGTGCGGCTGACGGTCGTCGGCGGCCCGCAGGAGGACCTGGGCCTGCCCGTGCAGGCGGCCGTGGAGGCGTCCGTGAAGGACACGGGCGGCGCGTACGCGGTGGACGGCGCCCTCGGTGCGCCGCTGGTCCCGGGCGCGGCGCCGTCCTCGGGCTCGCTCCGTGAGCCCGAGGACGGATGGTCAGGCGGCTGGTGGTCGGACCGCTGGCTCTGGACGGCGGCGGGCGGCGTACTGGCCGCGCTCGCCGGCGTCTTCGGCTACTCCCTCACCCGGGGATCGGGCCGCCGCGCCTGACCCGGCCGGGTCGCACCACGGCCGGGGCCGCCCGGGGGAAGGACCCCCGGGCGGCCCCGGTGCGGAGGGACCACCCGGCGTACGCACGCCCCCCGGCGCACGTGGGCCGGAACGGCCGGGCTCAAGGGGTCCCGGGTCCCTTGGGTCCCATGGGTCCCATGGGTCTTGGGTCCCTTGGGTTCCGTGGGGCCTACGGGGCGCTCAGGCCCAGGGTGTAGGCACCGGATCCGCTGTAGGCGTGGACCAGGTAGCGGTAGTAGCCGGCGGTCCCGCCGTAGCTGATGTCCTCGTCGGCGCCGGCGTCACCGGAGACCGCGACGTCCACCCAGCCGGAGCCGTTCCACTTCTGCAGGTAGAGGTCGAAGTCGGTGCCGGCCGGGCCGCGCAGGCAGCCCGTGTGCGTGCCGGCCGTGGCCGAGTAGTAGTACGAGCCGTCCGGCTGGACCTGGGCCTGGCCGGAGGCCAGCGTCCCGCGGTACGTGTACTCGGAGTTGTCGCAGCCGGTGGGCGGGGTGGTGGTGCCCACGGCCAGGTTGTAGGTGACCGAGTGCGTGGCCGAGCCGGTGCCGGTGACCGTGATCGGGTAGGTGCCGTTGGCCGCCGAGGCGGAGGCCGTGACGGTCATGGTGGCCGACTGCCCGGAGGTCACCGAGGACGGGCTGAAGGAGACCGTGACCCCGGCCGGGGCGCCGCTCGCCGCGAGATGCACGGTCTGCGCGCCGCCGCCGGTGGTGGACGTGTTCACCCTGGCGGTCACCGAGCCGCCCGGCTGGACCGAACCGGAGGCCGGGTCCAGGGCGAGGGAGAAGTCCGGGGTGCCGGTGCCGCCGCAGTCGGCCTCACCGGACTGGGCGGGGACCCGGATCGCGTCCCAGGCCGTCTTGACCGCCTGGCACTCGGCGCTGCCGTAGGTGTTCCTGGCGGCGGCCACCGTGGCCTTGCGGGCCGCGAGGTGGTTCCAGGAGGAGGTCTTGGCGAGCAGCCCGCCCATGAAGATCTTGCCGGCCTTCTGGATGCCGATGCCGGTCACCGACGAGGGGCCGCCGGAACATATGGGGCTGGCGGGCTTGCCGCCGCCCGGGCTGGAGCCCTCGGCCAGCAGGTAGAACCAGTGGTTCTGCGGTCCGGCGGCGGCGTGCACCTCGGTGCCGGAGGTCAGCTGGTTGTAGCAGTTGGGGTCGTTGTTGCGGAGCGACGGGTTGTACATGTACCGGATCGGCTTGTTGTCGCCGAGGAAGTTCAGCTTCTCGCCGACCGTGTAGTCCGGGGTGTCGTTCGGGTTGTTGGCGAAGTGCTCGGTGAGCGCACCGAATATGTCCCCGGTGGACTCGTTCATCCCGCCGTTCTCGTTGCTGTTGCCGGCGCTGCCCGGGGTCCTGTCGAAGATCTCGTGGCCGTACTCGTGCGCCACCACGTCGATGCCGGTGAGCTGGTTGGTGCCGTTCTGGTTGCGGCCGTACGTGGTCTTGGTGCCGTCGTAGTAGGCGTTGACCTCGCCGAGCCCGGCCCGGGCCGGGACCATCCCGCCCTGCCCGTTGATCCCGTTGTAGCCGAACCACTGCTTGAGCATGTCCGACTCGCGCTGGGCCGCGTACATGATGTCCACGCACGCGGTCACCAGGTCGTTGGCACCGCCGTTGCCCCACGGCGAGGAGCCGGTGTACGCGCTGCCGTTCTGGCCGCCGCAGCGGAAACCGGAGCGGTTCGGGTCGGTCATCGAGGAGGCGGCGGTGTCGATGGTGACGTTGCCGTTGTGGTAGCCGCGGCCGTCGGCGTGGCGGACCTTGTCGGCCGCCTGAACGATCCTGCCGGTGTTCGCGTCCACGTACGTGTCCAGCCCGGCCGGGGCGTTCTCCGCGGTGCGGCCGGTGACCAGGGTGTGCCAGGCCAGCACCGGCTTGCCGTCCTTGACCAGCACGGTCAGCTCGGGCTTGGAGGCCTCCTCCACGGTGGCCAGCTGCCCGCGGGCGGTGGCCCCGGCGGCGGCCGCCGAAACCCTGCTGCGGGTCGACAGCTTCAGGGCCGGGGCGGGGGCGGCGGTGATGTCACGGACCTTGCCCGCGCTGTCCGCGAGCACCACGGCGTCGCCGCCGCCGTGCACCGGCAGACCGCGGTAGGTCCGCTGGTAGGAGGTGTAGAAGAGGCCGTTGGCCCACGGGGTCACCGAGGTCCGCACGAGCTTCTCGTCGGCGCCGTGGCGCAGGGCGTCGAGGCCGTTCGCGGCCGCGGCGTCGGCGGCGGCGAGGGCGAGGGACCTGCCCCGCTCGGGGGGTGCGGGCTGCGGCTGCGGGGTGGCCGCCGAGGCCGTTCCGGCGACGACGCCGGCCAGGCTCGCGGTCAGCGCGAGGGCTGCCACGGCCGCCGTCATACGGGTGCGCTGCAACGTCTGCTCCGATCAGGTGGGGGGAGACGGTGGGTAGCGCCGAGTATCGACGTGTGCATGACCAGATCGGGACATCTCTGCAGGCATAAGACCGGGGTTATGGTGCGCCGCCCGCACCTTGCATACGCTGCCGAAATGCAGCTGGAGTTGAGACATCTGGAGGCCGTCTGCCGGATTGCGGAAGCGGGCAGTCTGGGACGTGCGGCGACCCGTCTGGGGGTTTCCCAGCCGGCGCTCTCCGCCCAGCTGCGCCGGATCGAGCGGGTCGCCGGCGGCGAGCTGTTCTTCCGTGGCCGCAGCGGCGTCGAACCCACCCCTCTGGGGGAGTTCGTCCTGGAACGGGCCCGCCGCGTGCTGGGCGAGATGGACGCCCTCGCCGCCGGCGCGCGAGCCGTGGCGCAGGGTGCCGGACCGCTCCGGCTGGGCTGCATCCTGCTCGTTCTTGTCGACGAACTCCTGGGCCAGCTCGATGAAGTGACGAGCAGTCAGAGTGTCTCGGTCGAGCTGGAGCACTCCGTCACCGTGCTCACCCGGATGCTGGGCGCCGGCCAGTACGACGTGATCCTCTACGGGGAGGTCAACGACCACGAGGTCCCGCTCCCGGAAGGCACCCTGGCCCGCACCCTGATCGCGCGGGAGCCGTTCTGCGTCCGCCTCGCCGCCACCCACCACCTCGCCGGGCGGGCCGAGATCGACCTCGCCGACCTGGCCGGAGAGCCCTGGATGACCCTGGTCGAGGATGACGACGGCGGCCCCGAGGCACTCGTCGAGGCCTGCGCCCGGGCCGGTTTCACCCCCGACCTGCGGCACCGGATCACCGACCGGAAGATGCACTACGACCTCATCGCGGCCGGGCGGGCGGTCTCCCTGACCCAGCCCACCGCACCCGCCGCCCCCGGCACCGTCCTCCGCCCGCTGGCCGGCGACCCGGTCACCGGCCGGATCCGGCTCGCGTGGAACCGTTCGGCGGTCTCCGCCGAACAGGCCGACCTCCTCTACCGGGCGGCCGTCCGCGCCTACCTGGCGAACCTCGACAACAACCCGTTCCACCGTGCCTGGTGGGACGCCCGCCCGGAACTCCACCCGCGACCGGCCCCGTGACCAGGCCGGCCCGGCCGGGCGGCGGGGCCTCAGTCGAAGGCGCGGCCGATCCGGCCGCCGAGCGCCCCGCCCCCGACCGCACCGGCCACTCCCAGCCCCAGCCCGATCAGCACCAGCGCCACCCCGCCCGTCGCCACGCCCAGCCCCACCACCAGCCCGGTGCCGAACGCCGCCAGGGCCGTCCCGCCGACGAAGGAGCCCGCCGCCCGCCCCTGCGTCTCCCGCCGCCCCGGCCCCTGCGCCGTGACCACCTCGCCCACGGCCAGCGCCGCTCCGATCACCATCAACGCCTTGCCCGCGAACCGCAGACCCTTCCCGAGGGCTCCGGCCAGGGGCGCGCCCCCGGCCTGGTTGGCGGTGATCGACAGGATCTCGGGGCCGCGGGGCCCGGCGCCGGCGGCGAGGTCCACGGCCACCAGGATCTCCCGTTCCGCCGCGAGCGCCGGCTGCCCGGTCCGGCGGAGGATCTCGTTGACCCGGATGACGTCGTTCGGATCGATGCGCACCCGCACCACGTACGTCCGTGTCCTGACGCTCGGGGGAAGCAGCTTGGCGTTCTCCGCCGTCGGCTCCAGCTCGGTGAGCGAGATCACCGGACTCGCAGCGGTGGCGTTCTCCACGGCGTGGGCGTACGTGACCGCCTTGAGCAGCGCGGCTTCCTCCGCGGTGAGCGCGCCCACCCCGCCCGACCTCAGCCTCGCACTCAGCCGGGACAGGTCGCCGAAGCGAGCGCCCCGCCGTTCGAACAGCTCGAAGGCCTCCATCCGTTTGGGGATGTCCACGTCCTGGTACAGCCGGGGCCGCAGTTCGCCCAGTCCGGGATGGACGTAGCGGGTGTACACGTTCGGGGCACCGGGCGCGCCGGAACCCGGCAGCGGGTCCACGTAGCGCAGCGCCGACAGGCCCGTCGCGGACAGTCCGCCCGGCGCGTACGGAAGCACGGCGCCCGCCACGTCCGGACCGGAGCCGGGCCCGCCGCCCGACGGCGGCGCGTACGCGAGCGGTTCGACGATCTCGTACGTCACCCCGACGGGGACGACCTGCTCGCCGCCCGGCCGGGCAGCCGCCGCATCCGGAGCCATCGGAGCCCCGCCCGGCTGCCGAGCCGTCCCCGCCGCCGGCTCCGGGGCGGTGCCGCCCCCGGCCGCCGCGCGGTACCGGGCCAGCAGGGCGTCCCGCTCCCTGCCCAGCCGCAGCAGTTCCTCCCGGGGCAGGCTCTGGTCGGACAGCCTGCGTTCGTTCTCCAGCAGTTCCCGTTCCACCTCCGCCGTCCCCGGCAGCGGCTGCCGGCGCAGCACCGGCCCGTCCCCGGCCCGTCCCCGGCCCTGCTGGTGCTGGGCCACATGGGCCAGTTCATGAGCCAGCAGCCTGCGGCGACCCGTCGCGTCCCCGGCCCGGTACGGGCGTCCCAGGACCACCTGGTCGCCCACCGTGAACGCCCCGGCCCGGACGGAAGCCGCGGCCGCCTCGGCCGGGGTCCCGGTGTGCACCCGCACCCGGGAGAGGTCGAGACCCAGCCGCGAACCGAACACCTGCAGGTCCGTCCCCGGTCCCCCCGACCCCCGCTCCGCGACCAGCTGCCCGGCCAGCAGGTCCGCCTCCCGCTCCAGCGGGTCGTGGGCCGGACCGACCACGGGCCTGGCGGGCAGCGGCGGCGGCAGCGTCATCCCGGCGGCCCGCCGGGGGGTGCTCACGTGGTGCATCGGCGACTCCCGGACCCTGCCCGTGCTGTCGAGTGCGTCGGCCCGGTACTACCCCGGCGGCAGAAACGCCAAGCGGGCGCGAACCGGGCCCTCGGGGGCACGGGGAGGGTGCACGGCATCGCCTCCAGGGGGTCGTCAGACCGTGGTGGACGGTGAAACATGGCGTACTTGCCCGTCGTTCGCCGGTTGTACGACGGGCCGTCATGCACGTGCCGCCGGGCGGTCCCGATGGGGCGCTGTTCTGTACGCGCCCCTCGTATGCCACCCCCTCACCCCAGAGGTTCGTCACCCATGGCTGAAGTCAATCGCCGCCGGTTCCTGCAGATGGCGGGCGGTACCGCCGCCTTCGCGATGCTGTCGGAGAGCATCGCCCGGGCCGCCGCCATCCAGGCGCAGGGCACCACCGGAACCATCCAGGACGTCGAGCACATCGTCGTACTGATGCAGGAGAATCGTTCCTTCGACCAGTACTTCGGCACGATGAAGGGCGTCCGCGGATTCGGCGACCCCCGCCCGGTCCTCCAGGACAACGGGAAGTCCGTCTTCCACCAGTCCAACGGCACCAAGGACATCCTGCCGTTCCACCCCCAGGTCAACGACCTGGGCATGCAGTTCGTCGAGGGGCTCAACCACGACTGGGCCGGCGGCCACCAGGCGTACAACAACGGCAAGTACGACAAGTGGGTGCCGGCCAAGACCGCCACCACCATGGCGTACATGACCCGGAACGACATCCCGTTCCACTACGCCCTGGCCGACGCCTTCACCGTGTGCGACGCCTACCACTGCTCCTTCATCGGCGCCACCGACCCCAACCGCTACTACATGTGGACCGGCTACACCGGCAACGACGGCACCGGCGGCGGCCCGGTCCTCGGCAACCAGGAGGCCGGCTACGGCTGGAAGACGTACCCCGAGCGCCTGGAGACGGCCGGGATCTCCTGGAAGGTCTACCAGGACATCGGCGACGGCCTGAACGCCGCCGGATCCTGGGGCTGGATCAACGACGCCTTCCGCGGCAACTACGGCGACAACTCCCTGCTCTACTTCAACAACTACCGCAACGCCCAGCCCGGCAGCCCCCTGTACGAGAAGGCCCGCACCGGCACCAACGCCAAGGCGGGTGACGGACTCTTCGACCGCCTCCGTGCCGACGTCGCGGCCGGCACCCTGCCCCAGGTCTCCTGGATCGCGGCCCCCGAGGCCTTCAGCGAGCACCCGAACTGGCCGGTCAACTTCGGTGCCTGGTACATCTCCCAGGTCCTCGACGCACTGACCTCCAACCCCGACGTCTGGGCCAAGACCGCCTTCTTCATCACCTACGACGAGAACGACGGCTTCTTCGACCACGTCGTGCCGCCGTACCCGCCGGCTTCCTCCGCCTGGGGCCTGTCCACGGCCGACGTCACCGGCGACCTCTACAAGGGCAGCAGCGGCTACGCCGCCGGCCCCTACGGCCTCGGCCCGCGCGTCCCGATGATCGTCGTCTCCCCCTGGAGCAAGGGCGGCTACGTCTGCTCCGAGACCTTCGACCACACCTCGGTCATCCGCTTCATGGAGAAGCGCTTCGGCGTGTCCGAGCCGAACATCTCGCCCTGGCGCCGCGCCATTTGCGGCGACCTCACCTCGGCCTTCGACTTCAGCATCTCCGACGCCGCCCCGGCCGCCCTGCCGCCCACGGCCGGCTACCTCCCGCCGGACAAGAACCGGCACGCCAGCTACCACCCGACCCCGCCGGCCACCGGCGCCCTCCCGGTGCAGGAGGCGGGCTCCAAGCCGTCCCGCGCCCTCGGCTACGCCCCGTACGTCGACGGCCTCCGCACCACCTCCACCGGCAAGTTCACCCTGACCTTCTCCTCGGGCCCCGCCCTCGGCGCCCACTTCCACATCACCTCGGCCAACCGCACCGACGGCCCCTGGCCCTACACGGTCGAGGCGGGCAAGACCCTGTCGGACACGTGGAGCACCTACAGCTCCACCGGCAACCAGATCGACCTGACGGTCTGGGGCCCCAACGGCTTCCTGCGCACCTTCCGCGGCCCGGCGAAGAAGACCGGCCCGGAGGTCACCGCCCGCCACAACGCCACCACCGGCAACCTCGACCTCACCCTCAAGAACGGCGGCACCACCGCCGTCAACCTCACCGTCACCAACGCCTACGGCGGCACGCCCCAGACCCTCCGCGTCACCGCCGGCGCCACCGTCACCCACTCGGTGGACCTCCGCACCACCGCCCGCTGGTACGACGTCAAGGTCGTCTCCGACCTCGACACCACCTTCCTCCGCCGCTTCGCCGGCCGCGTGGAAACGGGCGCCCCGGGCATCTCCGACCCGGCCATCAGGACCGCCTGACCAGGTCCTCGGGAACACGCAGCAGCCGCCGCTCCAGCACCGGCAGGACGTCGGGGCGGTGGCTGCGCGCATGCCGCAGCAGCAGGTCCCGGGCAGTGTCCGGGACCCGGCGCCGCTTGGGGTGGCGGGTGGTGAAGTGCTCACTCGCGAAGAACCGCACCGCCCCGTCCAGCCCGGTGCGGTCCGTCCCGCGCACCGCCCAGGCCAGCTCCTCCGATCGCTCGGCCGCCAGCAGTTCCACCGGGGCCTCCTCGGCCAGCAGCCGCGCGGCGTCCGCCGGATGCGGGTGTACGGCGCCCAGCCACCGGAACACCCGCTCACGCGGCACCGCGCGGACCGACGCCGGGTCCGGCCGCTCGCCGCGGGCGAGCCGGGCGGCGTACTCCCGCAGCCCCTCGGGCGCGGCAGCCGCCCAGCGCATCCGGTGCCGCTCCGGCACGCTGCCGGGCTCCGACGGGTCGAGCAGCCGGACCAGTTCCGGCGGCACGGCCGACCCCAGCGAACGGATCACCTGCCCGCTCGCCTCGTACAGGGTGGCGTTCCCGCACGGGCAGCCGCAGTCGAACCACGCCTCGTCCGGCCCACGCTCCGGCCACACTGCCAGCACCTCGCGGATCTCGTCCGCATCGGTGATCTCGTACCGGTCGGGGTGGAAGGCGCACCCGGAGTCCGGCGGGAGCCCTGCCACGGCGATGCGGACCGTCCTCGATATCGGCTTCACAGCGCGATGCTAGATCCGCATCGGTTCGATGCTGCGATGCCGTGCCCGCCGGGAACGCGGCCCGGCACGCCGGGTACGGAACCGGGGGCAGGCATGAGCGGCATCGGCTGGGAAGAAGTCAAGCGCCGGGCACGCGAACGACGGACGGCCGCCGGCCTGCCGGTGCGGACCGAGGCCGCCAAACGGGCTGCCATGGCCCGGCTGACGGCCGAGGTCCGGGCCGCTCTGCGCGCCGGGAGCACGCGGGATCGGGTTCCGGCGCCGGAGGACTGACCGGCCGGAAAGCGGCGGTGTGAGGTGGCGTGCGGTGGGCAGGACGTACGGCGTTGGTTTCGTCCCACCCGCCCCGCGAGGAGAACGCATGCCCATCGCCCACCGCAGGATCGGCACCGGCCCCATCCGCGTCATCGTGCTCCACGACTGGTTCGGCACCTCTGCCAACTGGGGTTCCGCACTGGACTACTTGGACCCGGACGCCTTCAGCTGGGCCTTCCTCGACTACCGGGGCTACGGCGAGCGCCGTGACGTCCCCGGCCGGTTCGACGTGCCCGAGATCGCCGAGGACGCGCTCGCCCTCGCCGACGAGCTGGGCTGGGACACCTTCAGCCTGATCGGCCACTCCATGGGCGGCAAGGCCATCCAGCAGGTCCTCGTCCGTGCCCCCGAGCGGGTCGAGAAGCTGATCGGTCTCACCCCCGTCCCGGCCGCCCCGTACGAGATGGACGAGGCCACCCTCGGGCTCTTCCAGGGCGCCGCCGAGTCCGCCGACACCCGTCGGGTGCTCATCGACACGGTCACCGGCAACCGGGCGAGCGGCCACTGGCTCGACCGGATGGCCGCCCACTCCGTGGAGATCTCCGAGAAGAACGCCTTCGCGAGCTACCTGGAGAGCTGGCGGACCCTGGACCTCAGCGACCAGATCAAGGGCAGCGAGGTCCCGGTGCTGGTCCTCGTCGGCGAGTACGACGCCGCGCTGACCGCCGAGGTCATGCGGGCCACCTGGTCCGTCTGGTACCCCAACGCCCGCGTCCACACCCTCCCCGGCGCCGGTCACTACCCGCCGCAGGAGACCCCGGTCGCCTTCGTGGCGGAGGCCGAGTCCTTCCTCCGCTCCTGACCCCCGTGTCCGACCCTGCGACCCTCCGATCAGGCGGGTCGGAGGGTCGGACCGGTGTGGGAGACCCGGTGACCACCGCCCCAGGTGCTTACGTGGTCCGGATGTGACCGACGGGGGTGGGGAAGGGCTGGTGGGTTTGCGTGGCGAGTGGAACGAAGACGGCCTGCAAGGGCACGAGGACGGCCTACAAGGGCACGAAGGGGGCCTACAAGGGCACGTCCACCAGGGCGATCGTGCATCAGTACGACTATCTGGGTGACTTCTACCAGCTGCTCCTGGGGGAGCGGCTGGTCTACTCCTACGGGATGTGGGAGGACGGGGACACCCTGGAGAAGGCCCAGCTGCGCAAGCTGGACCACCACGCCGAGGCGGCGGGCGCGGCCGGCGCCGAACGGGTCCTGGACGTCGGCTGCGGCTACGGCAGCCTGCTCCAGCGCCTGGTCGAGGACCACGGCGTCAAGCACGCCGTCGGCCTGAACATGAGCCCGACCCAGACCGCTTGGGCCCGCGACCAGAACTGGCCCGGCTGCGAGATCCGGACCGAGAACTGGTTCGACCACCGGCCCGACGCGCCGTACGACGCGATCATCGCGATCGAGGCGGTGGAGCACTTCGCCGGCAACACCCTGTGGCGCTCCAGGAGGGTGGCCCGCTACCGGCAGTTCTTCGAGCGCAGCCACTCCTGGCTCCGCCCCGGCGGCCGGATGTCCATCCAGGCCAACGCCTGGGACGACCGCGGCTGGCTGCCCTCCCTGGTGCTGCCGCCCGCCGGCCGCCGCCGCCCCGGCGCGGCCGCAGTGTACGACGGCGCCCGCAACGTGTGGGAGGGCTGGCAGGCGTCCCGCAAGGTGTACCCGGAGACCTGCCTGCCCACCCTGTCCGAGCTGAACGAGGCAAGCAGCGGCCTGTTCCGGCTCATCGAGACACGGCGGGACCCGCAGGACGGCGTCGCCACCCTCACGGCCTGGACCCAGCGGGCCGAGGCGAACCGCCAGCGGGGCGCCGGCCTCATCGGGGCCAAGGCGGTCTCCGACGTCATCAGCGAACAGCGGACCGCGCTCCGCTTCCTCCGGGAAGGACGGTTCACCCTGGTGCGGCTCGTTCTTGAACGTCTCTGACGTCTCTGACGTCCCTGGCGTCACTGTGTGCGAAGCCGGCCCACGAGCCACTCCAGGGCCGGTCGCACCTCGCGGTTCCAGGTCTCGTAGTTGTGTCCGCCGCTCGGCAGGATGATCGAGGAGACCCGGGCCGGCGGGCGCACCGCGTCGAGGAAGGCGCGCGTGTCGGGGTACTGGTGCTCACCGCGCCGGCTGCTCGCCACCAGCAGGGAGACGGGCGGCTGCGGCAGGTTCCGCAGCCGCCACAGCAGGTCGTTCTCGCGGCGGTACCGGTCGTCGCCCCCGAACAGGTCGCCCGTCGTGGAGTCGCTGGCCGCGTGGTACGAGGCCGACAGGCCGGCCGCGGCCCGGTACGACCCCGGTTCACGCAGGGCGAGTTTGAGGGCGCAGTAGCCGCCGACCGAGTTGCCCATCACCCCCCAGGCGCGCGGGTCCCGGCTCAGCCCGTAGTGCTCGGCCACCGCCGCCCGCAGGTCGTGCGCCAGAAACGTTTCCACCTGCGGCCCGTCCGGAACGTCCATGCACTCGGTGTCGCGCGGCGCCACCACGTTCGGCGTCAGCATCACCAGCACCGCGGGCCGCATCGCGCCCGACCGGACCCCGTCCAGGGCCACTTGCGGGTACTTGAACAGGTCGATCAGCACCCGGGTGGTGCTGGGGTAGCCGCTGAGAGCGACCACCACCGGGAAGCCCGCCCGGGCGGACGGCGGCGCGCTCAGGTACTCCGGGGGGAGGTGGACGTACGCCCGCGAAGAGATCCCGCTGCGCGCCCCGCGCACCGTCACCGAGTCGATCCGCCCGATCACGGCGGGGTCCGAGGAGCCCCGGTACCGCCAGGAGTGGCTGCCGTGGACGCGGACGCCCTCCGCGCCCGAGGGGCCCGGTGCGGCGGACCGGTCGTCCCGGGCCAGTGCCGCCAGGTCGCCCCAGGAGGCGTAGAAGCCGTACGAGGAGTTCACCGCCAGCAGCAGCGGTACGCCCAGGGTCAGGGTGATCGCCAGCTGCAGGGCGACGCGGCCGAGGACCGGACGTCGGCCGCCCGACGCCAGCCGCGGCCAGACCCAGACCGTGAGGGCGAGCACCGCGAGGGCGAGAAGGGCGGCGGCGGTGAGCGTCGGCCAGGCATCGATCGCCATCCGCTCAGCCGACCGCGCCGTTGGCCAGGACTTGGATGCTCATGACCTTGATCCTGCCAGGCCGGAGGTGAGGACGGCGTGGGGAAAAGCCCGTGGGGCGTACGAGGAACTCGTACGCCCCACGGGACGAAGGGTGAGTGACGGGACTCGAACCCGCGGCCACCTGGACCACAACCAGGTGCTCTACCAACTGAGCTACACCCACCGCGAAGGGTGGCGGACCACCCGTTCGATGTGCACGCACAGCATAGCGGATCAGCGGGGGTGTCCCGCGCCCGGATATCGGCGGCCGCCGGACGGGGGAGGCGCGGTCAGACCGCGGCGGCCCGCTCCGTCCGGGCGGTGGCGTGGGCCACGGCCGCGGCGGCCAGCGCGCGGACCGCCGGGTGCGGCCGGGTGCCGTCGCCGTGGAGCTCCGGCTGGAAGAGCGTGGCCAGGAAGAAGGGGTGTCCGGGCAGCTCGGCGATCCGGACCTGCCCGTCCTCGTCCCGTCCCGACAGCCGCAGGCCGTGTGCCTCGAGCACCTCCAGCTGCCGCGGGTCGGGCCCGTAGTTGCAGTGGTAGCGCTCCATGGAACGCTCCGCCCCGAGCACGCGCTCGGCCAGCGAGCCCGCCTCGGCCCGGACCAGGCCCTGGTGTCCCACGAGCGAGCAGGCGAGCGGGGTGATCAGGGGCTCGTCGGCCGAGGGGTCGTTCTCGGCGTGTGCGGCGGCGGCGAGCCCGCACACGTCACGGGCGAACTCCAGCAGCGCGTGCTGGAACCCGCCGCAGGTCCCCAGGAAGGGGATGTTCCGCTCCCGGGCGGTCCGTACGGCGGCCAGGGCGCCGGCCTCGCTGGCGTACGGGCTGCCGGGCAGCAGCCACACGGCGTCGAACCCGGCCAGGGCCCCGGACCCGGCCTCGGCCCCGGCTTCGGCGGTGGGGATCCAGTACGCGTCGAGGACCAGCTGCTCGCGCTCGGCGAGGGCCTCCAGCAGAAGCGGGATCCGGGTGTGGGAGGTGACATGCGGGGAGCGGTCGCCGACGAGGGCGATGCGTGCGGTGGCGTTCATGCAGATCATGCTCTCGGCGCCACGGCTTCACGTCCAACGATCATTCCTGCACGCCCCATAAGCAACGCTGATGGGCCCGGTCCCTCGTCTCGTCAGGAGAGGAGCGACCGGCCGGTGGGCGCCAGCCGCAGGACCCGGGGGGCCGCTGTCTGCTCGCGCTCCAGTCCCGGAAGGATCTCGTCCCGTGCGCGGGGATGTGCCCGTACCCGGGCCTGGTGCTCTCGATGGGCACTCTCGTCGGGGTACGAGGCGAAGACCGCGGCGACGTTCTCACCGGTGCGGACCGGCAGCCGGGGGAACGTGTTGGACGCCGTCTCGGTGGTGAGGGCGGCGAGCGGCGCGGATCCCGTCCGGTGGAGCAGGGGGAGGAGACCGTCCCGGACGAGGGAGATGCCCTCGTGCCGCCCGGGAGGGAAGGACCACACGGTGGCGGACACGAATCGCTCCGGTGCCGGAGCACCGGCTTGGGGCCGCTGCGACGGGAAGGCGCCGAAGCCGCTCGCGTCCGTCAGGGGACGCAGGAGGAGGACGTCGTCGGAGTCGATCATGGTGGTGTTGGCCTGCGGGCCGTGCTCGGCCCAGACGGGGCCGCCGTAGAAGGCCGTGAGTGCGTCGTGGCGTGCGGCCATGTCCCGGAATCCGCGCAGCCAGACGAAACGATCCGGATCGTCGAGGTCCCGGAACTGGCCGAGCACGGCCATCCCGGCCTCCTCCTGACTCTCGACGAACTCGCGGTCGAACAGTTCGATGAGTTCCTCGCGCCGGCCGGACCGCAGCGTGTACTGGCGGAGCTCTATCACGGCGGGGCGGCCGACAGGGTCGGTAAGGGGCACGGCGGGCTCCTGTTCGGTTCTCTTCCGAGGGCGCGGAATACCGGCTCGTTCGATAGGAGCCGGGCGCGAGCCGACCGTAGGGGAGCCGTGTGACAGGTGCTGTCAGGGTTTCCGGGGAGAATGCGCCCATGTCTACCGGTCGGCTGCTGTCGGTGCTGCTGTTGCTGCAATCCCGGGGCCGCGTGTCCGCGCGAACGCTCGCCGACGAGCTGGGTGTGTCCGTGCGCACCGCCTATCGCGACCTGGACCGTCTGCAGGCCGCCGGGGTGCCGGTCTACGCGGAGCCGGGGCGCGGCGGCGGATACCAGCTGGTCGACGGCTATCGCACCCGCCTGACCGGGATGAGCGAGGGTGAGGCGCGCGCACTGTTCTTCGCCGGGCTGCCCGGCCCCGCCGCCGACCTGGGGCTCGCGGCGGAGGTGGCCGGAGCACGGCTGAAACTGCTGGCCGCGCTGCCGACGGGACTGCGCGAGGAGGCGACGCGGACCGCGGCGGTGTTCCACGTGGACGCTCCCGGCTGGTACCGGGAACCCGAGCGGACGCCGTATCTCCCGCTGCTCGTCGAAGCGGTGCTCACCCGGCGTGCGGTGGACGTGCACTACCGCCGCTGGCGCGCGCCACAGGAGGTGCACCGCCGCCTCCGGCCCTACGGCCTCGTACTCAAGTCCGGCATCTGGTACCTCGTGGCCGCCACGGAGAAGGGGACCGCGACCTACCGGGTGACCCAGGTCCTCGGTGCGGAACTGAGCGGTGAACGGTTCGACCGGCCGGAGGAGTTCGACCTGGGCACGTACTGGACCTCCTACCTCGACGAATTCCGGACACGCCGCCATACCGGCACCGCCACCATCCGGCTGTCGCCACGAGGACGCCGGCGCCTGCCCGACAACCTCCCCCCGGAGGTGGTGCGGGCCGTCGACTCCACCGCGGCCCCCGTCGGCGACGGCGGTTGGATCGAGGCGGTCATCCCGACCGAGAGCACCGAGCACGCCTGCGGCGAGCTGCTGCGCCTCGGGGTCGACGTCGAGGTCGTCGCGCCGGCCGAACTGCGCCGGGCCATGGCCGACACGGTGGGCACGCTCGCCCGGACCTACGGATCCGCCGGCACGGAGCAGAGCCAGGGGCTGTCCGGCGGATCATGGCCGGGGCCCTGATCCGCCGGGCAGCCCCTAGTGCAGCAGCGCAGCGACGGCGGCGGCCGCTCCGGACGGCGCCCCGGACGAGACCAGCTCCGTACGGTGCACCAGGCGTGGGGCGGCCAGCGGTACGGCCACCCCGGTCCCGGCCGCTGCGGAGGCCTCGGCCACCCCGCGCGGCAGCAGCACCAGGCCGTGCCCGGCCGCGGCGAGCGCGCACACGGCGCGGACGTCCGTGCCGGTGCAGCGGAGCGCGGCCCGCGGCCGGTCCGACCCGACGGCCGCCCGTACCGCGGCGACCGGCATCCCGGCGTCGGGGGCGTCCAGCCAGCGCGCGTCGGCCAGGTCGTCCAGCCGGACCGAGGCCCTGCGCGCGAACGGGTGCCCGGCGGGCAGCAGTACGGCCAGACCCTCCTCGCCGACCCCCACCACGGTGAGCGGAGCCACGTCGGGCAGCCGCAGCGGGTCGCTGGGCGCGGCCAGTCCGTCGACGAGCCCGAGATCGCAGCCGCCGGTGGCGACGGCGGCGGGCACCGCCTCCGGGGGCATCACCTCCAGGGTCACGCCGGTCGCGGGCAGCGCACCGAGCAGCCGGGGACCCACGGCGAGCGGGGACGCGGCGACGGTGACCCGCTCCGGCGGCGCCCCGGCCAGCCGCAGCACATCGGCCCGCGCCGCATCCAGCCGGAGCAGCAGCGGGCCGGCGTGCTCCAGCAGCCGCACCCCGGCGGGTGTGGGCCCCACGGGCCGCCGCGTCAGCAACTCGGCCCGCAGGTCCCCCTCCAGCGCTGCGATGTGCTGCGACACCGCGGACTGCGTGTACCCGAGGTCCCGGGCGGCTGCCGAGAACGACCCGAGCCGCGCCACGGTCACGAACGTGCGGAGGAGATGCGGATCCATCCCGCAAGCATGTCCCACGCCGATCCGCCGCCCGGCCGCCGCCCCTCGCCCGGCCGGAAGGGCCGCCGGCCGGGCGAGGGTCGGGAACGAGCCTGGAAATGGCCGGATCTCGCCGATCTTCAGGGCAACCAGACGGGGGGCTTCGGTGGTCAAAGAGGTGCGAGGGCGTGGTGGCGGGCGGCCCGGGAGCACAGGGGACTCCCGGGACGCCCGCCGTCCGCCCGTCGCGGCCGGATCAGGGGCCCAGGACGACCGCCGATGTCGGCGGGAGGTGGACACGGCCGTCGGGGCCGGGGTGGTCCACCGGGTCCCACGAGGCCAGGACGCGCACGCCGTTGCGGCCCAGGGCGATCGTGACCGGCTCGGGGGAGAGGTTGACCGCGATACGGATGTCGCCACGGCGGAAGGTGAGCCAGCGGCGCTCCTCGTCGAAGGCGACCCGGACCCCGCCCAGGTCCGGATCGCGCAGGTCCGACTGGGTGCGGCGGAGCGCGATCAGGGTGCGGTACCAGCTCAGGAGACGGGCGTGCGGGTCCTCGTCCGCTTCCTTCCAGTCCAGGCAGGAGCGCTCGTACGTCGCCGGGTCCTGCGGGTCGGGGATCTCCGACTCCGGCAGGCCGTGCGAGGCGAACTCCCTTCGCCGGCCCGCCCGTACGGCCTCGCCGAGGGCCGGGTCCACATGGTCGGTGAAGTACTGCCAGGGGGTGCGGGCGCCCCACTCCTCGCCCATGAACAGCATCGGGACGAAGGGGCCGGTCAGGGTCAGGGCCGCCGCGCAGGCCAGCAGACCCGGCGGGAGCGACGCCGACAGGCGGTCGCCCAGCGCCCGGTTGCCGATCTGGTCGTGGGTCTGCGCGTAGCCGAGGAAGCGGTGCGCGGGGGTGCGGCGGCGGTCCACGGGACGGCCGTGGGCGCGGCCCCGGAACGAGGACCAGGTGCCGTCGTGGAAGAACACCCGGGTGATCGTCTTGGCCAGGGCGGCGAGCGGGGCGGTGGCGAAGTCGGCGTAGTAGCCCTGGTCCTCGCCGGTCAGCGCACAGTGCAGGGCGTGGTGGAAGTCGTCGTTCCACTGCGCGTGCATGCCCAGGCCGCCGGCTTCGCGGGGGGTCGTGGTGCGCGGGTCGCACCGGTCGGATTCGGCGATCAGGAACAGCGGCCGGCCGGTTTCGGCGGCCAGTGCGTCCACGGCCGCCGCCAGCTCCTCCAGGAAGGTCAGCGCCCGTCCGTCGGCCAGTGCGTGCACCGCGTCCAGCCGCAGCCCGTCGATCCCGTAGTCCCGCAGCCAGGCCAGGGCGGACCCGATGAAGTACGCCCGGACCTCGTCCGAGCCGGCGGCGTCCAGGTTCACCGCCGCGCCCCACGGGGTGTGGTGGGTGTCGGTGAAGTACGGTCCGAAGGCGGGGAGATGGTTGCCCGAGGGGCCCAGGTGGTTGTGGACCACGTCGAGGACGACCCCCAGCCCGTGTTCGTGCGCGGCCGCCGTGAACCGGGCCAGCCCGGCCGGGCCGCCGTACGGCTCGTGCACCGCCCAGGGAGCCACCCCGTCGTAGCCCCAGCCGTGCCGGCCGGGGAACGGGCACACCGGCATCAGCTCGACGTGCGTGACCCCGAGCGAGACCAGGTGGCCGAGGCGGGCGGCCGCCGCGTCGAAGGTGCCCTCGGGGGTGAAGGTGCCGATGTGGAGCTCGTAGAGGACGGCGTCCTGGAGGGGGACGCGGCGCCGCGGCGCGAACGTGACCGGTGGCAGGTCCGCCGCCCCGTCTGCGGCTGCGGCGGGCGGCGCCGGAGTGACCGCCGTCATCGCGGTCATCGCCGTCATCGCAGTCACCGCGGAGAGGCCGTCCGGCCCGTCGGGGAGCCGCCGCCCGCGCGGGTCGGGCAGCACCCGCGGGCCGCCGTCGAGCAGGAACCCGTACCGGTCCCCCTCGGCGGCCCCGGCCTCGGCCAGCCACCAGCCGTCCCGGCCGGGGTCGCGCTCCATCGGGTACGTGGCCTCGTTGAGCCGCATGTCCACGCGCGCCGCGTACGGCGCCCACACCTCGAACTGCACGGACGGTCCCCTCGTGGTCATCGGGGCCGGTGGTGACCGGCATTCAGGCCTATATTCAGCCCCATCATTCCGGGCCGGACGGGGGAGTTCTGGACACTCCGCCCCCGACGGGCCGACAATCACCCTGTGACGTCCAGTTTTGAATTGCCCGCCTACCCCGCGCCGCGGTTGTCCGACGCCGAGCGCGACCGGGCACTGGGCCTGCTGCGGGACGGCGCCGCCGAGGGGAAGCTCTCGCACGACACCTTCCTGCGCCGGATGGAACTCGCGCTGGTGGCACGGCGTTCCGAGGACCTGGCGGTGCTGACCGCCGACCTCGAAACCCGGGGCGGCGGCGAAAGCCCCTGGACCCGCAGGCTGTTCGGCTGGGTCGGACGGGTGTCCGCCGTCTCCGTCGGCATCCGGCGCGCCTGGAACGCCGAACGGCTGCCGAAGCTGCTGCTGCCGATGCCGGGCGGGGCGCCCCTGCGGATCGGCCGGGACCCGGGCAACGGGCTGCGGCTCACCCACGAGACGGTGTCGCGGTGCCATGCCGAACTGAGCCTGCGGGACGGGCTGTGGGTCCTGCGGGACCTCGGCTCCACCAACGGCACCACGGTCAACGGGCAGCGGCTCACCGGCTCCGCGGTCGTCCGCGAAGGGGACCAGGTGAGCTTCGGCCGCATGTCCTTCCGGCTCTCCGCGCGCTGAGGGACACCGGACATGACCACACACGGTTCAGGGCAGCCCACGCACAGCGTGCGCCCCGCCCGCCCCGAGGACCTGCCCCGGATCGTCGAGCTCGTGCACGAGCACGTCGCCTACGAGAAGTCCGCGCCCCGGCCCGCCGGCCTGGCCGACCGGCTCGGGCCGCGGCTTTTCGCCGAGGACTCCCGGCTGTGGGTGCTGCTCGGCGTGACACCGGACGGCGAGGTGAACGGGTACGCGGCCTGCTCGGCGGAGTTCGCGTTCTGGGACGCCCGCGAGTACCTGCACATGGACTGCCTGTACCTCGCGGAGCCCGCCCGGGGCCACGGCCTCGGCGCGGCCCTGATGTCGGCGGTGGCCGACCTGGCCCGTGACCTGAACCTGGACCAGATCCAATGGCAGACCCCCGACTGGAACGAGGGCGCCATCCGCTTCTACGACCGCCTGGACGCCCAGGCCCTCCCGAAGCGCCGCTACACCTGGCACCCCACCCGCTGATCCCCTGGCCGCCGCCCTGTGGGCAGGCGTGCCGCAGGGCGGCACGGGTGGGCACAGGGCACGAAGCCCCGCGCGATGCGCGCAGCCCGCCCCGCCCCGGTCCGCCCGGTCGTTCTCGCCGTCCCGCCCCGGCGAGTCGGCCCGCCCCCGCCCCGGTCACCCCACCAGCCGCGCAGCGCAGAGCACCGTCCGGCACTGGTGCTCCACCTGCACCCCCACCGGCACCCACCGCGCCCCGAACCGCGCGGCGAACGCATCGCACCCTTCCGCCACCAGCCGGTCCAGCCCCGGCGCCGCCGGATGCCCGGCCGCCCGCAGCACCCGCAACAGCATCGCCGCGGCCCGCAGCGCCAGCCGCTGCCCGAACGCGTCCAGGCTGCCGATGTACGCGGTCGACGCCTCCGCCGGCGCCCCCGGCCCCGTCCACTCGGCCGTGATCCGCGGGATCAGCCCCAGCGTCCAGTCCACCGACCGCAGCAGCGGACCCGCCAGCGGCGCCAGCGACGGATCGTCCCCCGGGAGCCCGCCGCGGCTCGCGGCCAGCACCCCCGCCACCCGCTCGGCGTCCCGTTCCAGCCGCCCCGCCAGCCGCCGCAGAGCCCGCCGCGGATCGGGGTGCGGGGCCGGGTCGTCCACCGTGTCGCTCGCCCACATCGGGACCTCGACGATCGCGGTGGTCCCCGCGTACCGGTGCGCGTGGTACCAGGTGCTCAGCCGGGTGTCCTCGGGATGGAAGGCCCCTTCCGCCCCCGCTCCCGCCGGCGGCATCACGAAGATCCCCGGCCCCGGCGACGGCCAGCCGGCCGCGTCGCAGGCGCCGGTCTCCACCGGGATCCGCAGCTCCGCCGCCGACTTCCCGAACGGTTCCGCCAGCCCCGGGATGTCCCGGGTCAACTGCACCCAGCTGCCGCCGAGATCGGTGGCGTGCAACGACACCTGGAGCACCGGCCGGAGCTCGTCGATCAGCCCGATCAGCACCCGGGTCTCCGGCGGAAGCCGGTCCGCGGGCAGTAACGACGGCGCCCACTCGGGCTGTTCCGGCCCCGGCGGCCGGAAGAAGTTCCGGTGGTACTCCAGCAGCGAGTGCGGACGCGGGGTGCGGTGCAGCGCCGCCCCGTCGGGGTCCGCGCACAGCAGGAAGTGCCAGCCGCGGCCGGAGCGGCACTCCGGGTCGTGGATGACGCGGCGGGCCAGCTCCAGAGCGGTGGGCCCGCCGACGGGCTCGTTGGCGTGGGCCCCGGCCACGACGAGCACGCCGCCGTCCTGGGCCTCGTACGCGCCGGCGCCGACGGAGAGCAGCCACAGCGGCCGCCCGCCCCGGGAGGTCCCGGCCCGGCGGAGCCGGACCAGCCCGGGGTGTCGGTCCGCCAGCGCGCGGCCGGCCAGCGCCAGTTCGCGGGGCGTGGGGTAGCACGGGTCAGGGATGTGGGTCACCGTGGTGGTCTGCCCGCCGTACGGACGCCGTACCGCCGCAGACGGTCGCGGTTCCGCCACAGACCGCCACGGTTCCGCCACAGACTCCTGCGGTTCGGCCACGGACTGCTTCGGTTCGGTCAGGGGCCGTGTCCCCGAACCCGGATCAAAGCTGGTGCAGCCCGCGCCCGGCCAGGCTGAGGAACGCCTCGCCGACCGCCTCCGACAGCGTCGGGTGCGCGTGGACGTGCCGGGCCACGTCGGCCGGTTCCGCGTCCCAGCCGACGATCAGCTGGCTCTCGGCGATCATCTCGGACACGTGCGGGCCCACCAGGTGCACGCCCAGCACCCGACCGTCGCGCTCGGCGACCACCTTCACCATGCCGCCCTGTCCGTGCACCATGCCCTTCGCGACCGCGGTCAGCGGCATCGAGTTCACCACCACCTCGTGAGAACGGGCCCGTGCCTCCGCCTCGGTGAGCCCGACCGAGGCGGTCTGCGGGGCCGAGTACGTCACCCGCGGCACCGCCGCGTAGTTCACCGGCGCCGACGGGACCCCGGCCAGGGTCTCCGCGACGAGCAGGCCCTCGGCGAACGAGGCGTGCGCGAGCCCGAGCGACGGCGGCGGCAGCAGGTCCCCCACCACGTGCACGCCGGCCACGGCCGTCTCCAGCCGCGACCAGTCGGCGGGCGGTACGAACCCCCGCTCGTCGGTGGCCAGACCGGCGGCGGCCAGGTCCAGCCCGTCGGTGACCGGGACCCGGCCGACCGCCACCAGCAGCCGCTCCGCGGCGATCTCGCGGACCTCGCCGCGCGCGGTACGCACCGTGGCCACGACCCCGTCGGCGGTGCGCCGGCAGGACTCCAGCCGGGCGCCGGTCCGCACGTCTGTCCCGCGCTTCTTCAGGCCGCGGGCCAGGTGCCGGGAGACGTCCGCGTCCTCCAGCGGCACCAGCCGGTCCGCGGCTTCGACGAGGGTCACCTCGGCGCCCATGGACCGGTGGAAGGAGGCGTACTCGACCCCGATCGCCCCGCCGCCGAGCACCAGCACAGAGCCCGGCAGCCCCGGCGCGAACAGCGCGTCGTCGCTGGTCACCACGGTCCGGCCGTCCGGTTCCAGACCGGGCAGGGTGCGTGGGCGGGAGCCGGTGGCGAGAACCACGCCCCGGCGGGCGGTGAACTCCCGGCCCGCCTCCCGCCCGTCCCCGGCGCGGACCGACCGCGGCCCGGTCAGCCGTGCGGAGGAGCGCACCACCCGCACCCCGGCGTGCGAGAGGTGCCCCTCCACGCCCTTGTGGTTGCGGGAGACGATGTCGTCCCGGGTGGCGGTCAGCGCCGGCCAGTCCACCGAGTCCAGGCTCGCCTTCACCCCCCACCGCTCGCGGGCCTCGGCGATCCCGTCGACCAGCTCGGCGGCGTGCAGCATGGCCTTGCTGGGGATGCAGCCGCGGTGCAGGCAGGTCCCGCCCACCTTGTCCCGTTCGAAGAGGACGACGCTCAGGCCGAGGGCGGCCGCGCGCAGCGCGGTGCTGTAGCCGCCGGTGCCGCCGCCGATCACGATCACGTCGGGGGCGTCGGTGTCCGTGCCGTTGATGTCCATGTCCATGTGGCAACCATGTGGTCCGGCACTGCCATAGGTCCAAGGCAATGATCTTGTCGGATCCATGCACGCTGTTTATGCTCCCCGGTCATGAGCCTGCGTCAGATGGAGTACTTCCTCACCGTCGTGGAGGAGTCCTCCTTCACGCGGGCCGCCGAGGCCCTGCACGTCACCCAGCCCGCCCTCTCCCACCAGATCAAGGCCCTGGAACGGTCGGTCGGCGGGGAACTCCTCGACCGCATGCCGCGCGGGGTCCGGCTGACCGCGATGGGCCGGGCCTTCCTGCCGCACGCCCAGCTCGCCGTGCGCAGCGCCCGGCAGGCCGAGCGGGCCGCCCGCGCCGCCGCCGGGGCGGCCGGCGGCGAACTGCACATCGCGACCGTGCACGCCCTCGCGGTCGGCCTGCTCCCCGGGGTGGCGGCCCGCTGGCGGGCGGCCCACCCCGGAGTGCAGCTGGTGGTACGCGAGTACTCCTCCACGGAGGCGCTGGAGGAACAGCTCGAACGCGGGGTCGCCGATCTCGCCGTGGGCCCCGAACCGAAGGAATGGACCGGCCCGCTCCTGCCGTTCGGCCGCGAGGAGATCGTGCTGGTCGTCCCCTTCGACGACCCCCTCGCGGGCCGCGGCACCGTCCGCCTCGCCGAACTCTCCGACCGCGGCTGGGTCCGCTGCGCCATGGAGCCCCTCGTCCAGGGACAGCCGGTCCTCGACTGGGCCTGCGGCCTGGTCGGCTACACCCCGCGCACGGTGGTCCGTACGGAACACACCTCGACCGCCGTACGGATGGCCGCGGCGGGCGTCGGCATCGTTGCCGCGCCGTCCCACATGGTCGGCGGGGCGGTCGGCGAGGACTGCGTCCTGCTGTCCCTGGACCCGCCGTGGCACCGGCAGCTCGCCGTCTGGTCCCGGGTCCCCCTGACCGGTGCGGCGGCGGCCTTCACCGACCTGCTGCGCACCCCCTAAGGGGTGTCCGCCGGGCGGCCGAGGCGGAGGATCCGGCCGTCGACGGTCCCGGCGAGCAGCCCGCCGTCCGGCGCCACCGTCAGCGACAGCGCCACGGTCGGCACGCCGTGGACGCGCAGCTCGGTGCGCCACCGCACCGACCCGTCGGCCGCGTCAAGCGCCACCAGTGTCCCGTCGTTCCAGGCGACGTGGACCAGTTCGCCGTCGGTGTCCAGGGCGGTGGCGGGAACGTCCGCGCGGTGCTGCCACCGCACGGCCCCGTCGGTCAGGGAGCGGCGGACGACGAAGGCACCGCCGGGCTGCAGGCCACGTCCGTCGTAGACCGTGCCCGCGTACAGCAGGCACTGCCCGTTCTCGGCGGCGGGACCGCCGAAGTGATGCTCCCCGGGCTCCCAGGAGTGGGGCACGAGAGGCCGCGGGGTGCCGTCCGCCCCGACGGCCGCGATCCACTTGTCCTTGTGCGGCTCCTCCTGGTCGGCACCGACCAGGACGTACGGCCTGGTGGCCCGGCGGACGGGGAAGGAATGGTTGATCAGGTCGTAGTCGGTGATCTCCGCGCCTTCCGAGAACGTTCCGTCGGGTCCGGCGAGGAGCAGGTGCCCGGGCGACTCGTCCTGATTGTCCCGGGGACGCAGGACGACGCGCCCGCCGCCCGCGACGAGTGTCACGTACGTCGGCACGGGCACGGTCGCGAGGACGGCGCCGTCGGCGGCGTCGAGTCGGACCACCAGGGGATCCGACGGCTCGGTCGACTCCGGCCACCACGGGCGGCGGCGCTCCGCGTTCACCCAGACGGACGTGCCGTCCCCCGAGGGGACCAGCTGGCGGCCGCCCAGTTCGTCCTCCACGCCCCACTGCCGCTCGCCCGAGGGCAGCCACGCCTCGGCGAGGACGCCGTCCCGGGCGGCGAGGACCCTGCCGTCCGCCAGGGCTTCGACGGCCCACGCGCGCGGGCCCGGCGACCACTCCCGGCCCGCGGCCGCCGCGAGCCCGGTGAGCATGCGGCGGGCGTCCTCACCGAGGTCGGGCCGGTCGAACGGCGCGGCCGGGGCGTGGAGTTCCGGCGGGTCGATGCCGCCGGACCCGACGGCGGCCCAGTCGGCACGCTCGATCGCCACGGTGTGTCCCTGCTCGTGCGCCCGCGGGTCGTCCCAGTCGTCCAGCGGTGCCATGACCATGCGCAGGGTGGTCGCGGCCGGCCACTCCACGTGGAGCACCTCCCGCGGGTGCGGCAGCGCCGACACCGCCTCACCCGTGTCCGTACGGACGAGCAGCAGCTCGCCCTCGAAGTTGTAGCCGCCGTCGTACTGGCCCGTCCCGACGGCCAGGAGGGGGAGGACGGGGTGGAAGGCGAGGGAGTTGACGGGATACCGGGACCGCAGCAGATGTCGGCAGCGCAGACCCCGCTGGTCGTACACCCCGATCCGATGGCCGGTCCACCGCTGGTCCGCGGTGCCGCTGCCGCTCCACTGGAGCGAGCCGACGTCGCCGCCCACGGCGATAAGCCGGGACCGGCCGTCGGCGACGGTCACAGAGGGCCGGCCGATCTCGGCGAACGGCCTGTCGCCGAACACGCGCAGGACGGACGGCGCGGACGGGCCGGACGGTACGGGCGGTACGGGCGGGCTGGACGGCACAGCGGTCATACGGGGAGCCTCCGGGGGACGGAACACACAGGAACGGCCGCGGCCCGGACCCGGTCCGGACGGCGGCCGTTCATGGTCCCCCGGTGCCCGTGCCGGGCACCAACGGGTTTCGGCGGCTTCAGGCGGTGATGCGGAGGAGCACCGTGACCGGGCTCGGGCCGAGGAGGGTCTTCAGCGGGGTGTCGCCCGCCAGGGCCGGGCCGCCGGGGGACAGCGCAGAGGCCCAGCTGCCCGGCGGCAGGGGGAGCACGGTGTCGCGCCAGCCGCCCGCGTCGGCCAGACGGAGGGAGAGGCGGGTCACGGCCACCAGGACCGAAGCCGGCCCCCGTCCCCGGGCGAAGGCCAGACAGTGCTCGGCTGCCGGGCCGCGCGCGGTGAGCGGGGAGCAGCCGCGGAACAGCTCCGGGCGGTCCCGGCGCAGCCTCAGCAGCGCCGCGGTCAGGGCGAGCTTCTCCTCGGCGAGCCCGTCCGGTACGGCCCCGGTGTCCAGCCGGGCCAGGACGTCCGAGGGGAAGCGGACCCGGCGCCGGTTGTCGGGGTCTACCAGGGTGCGGCATTCGGTTTCACACCCCTGGTAGATCTCCGGAACGCCGGGCATGGCCAGGTGCAGGGCGGTCATGCCGAGCGTGTTGGCCCGGATCGCGGGCCCGAACCCCTCCGGTACGCCGGGCAGTGCGGGGACACGGTCCGGGACGGTGGCCTCGTAGGCCGGATCGGGGTCGGTCCAGCCGGTGTACAGCGCGGCTTCCCGCGCCGCCTTCAGCAGGGTCGCCTCCAGGCGCTCGCGCCGGTCGGGCGCGTCCCCGAGGCCCAGCGAGGTCTGTGCGGCCACCCAGGCGAGCTGAGGATCCGGGCCGGCTGCCACGCGGAAGGCGTCCGGCCGTTCCGACAGCACGGCGATCCGGGCCCGGACGTCCGCGCTGCGCTTGGTGTCGTGGGTGGACAGCACCGTGCCCGAGGCCGGCCAGTCCCGTTCCAGCTGCCCGCAGTACGCGTGGAACTCTTCGGCGGACACGGCCGGATCGCCGGGATCCCCGCCGACCTCGCAGGCCGAGAGCAGCGGCGCGTAGCGGTAGAACGCCCGGTCCTCCAGGGACTTGGCGCGCAGCGCGGCGGAGGTCTGCGCGAACCGGGCCGCGAACGAGGGTGACGCGCCGAGCAGGGCGGTCAGGCGGTCGACGGCGGCCGGGCCCGCCACCTCGCGGGCCCGGGCCACCGCCTCGGGGGCGAGCCCGTCACCGCCCGGGTAGGGCCGGTAGACCGGGTACGCGATCAGTAACGCCCGGAGCGCGGCGTCCAGTTGCCGGGTCCGTCCCGGCTGCCCGGGTGATTCCGCTTCACCGGTGGATTCCGGCAGCTCGGCAGAGTCGGAGTGTGCAGCCGAGTCGGACTGTCCGGCCGCCTCCGGCTGCACGGTCGCCTCCGGCTGTGCGGCTGAGTACGGCTGTCCGACCACGTCCGGGTGTCCGACCACGTCCGGGTGTCCGGCCGTGCCCGGGTGTCCGACCGCGTCCGGGTGTCCGACCGCGTCCGGGCGTTCGGGCACGACTGAATCCCCGGCCGAGCCCGAATGCCCCTCCGCCCCCTGCCCTGCGGGAGCTTCCGGCCGCGGCCCGCCGGCCGGGCCCCGGCCGACGGCGGCCGCCAGGCGGCGCAGCGCGGCCGTCTCCGCCGCCAGGTCGACGTCCAGCACCGCTTCGGCACAGGCGCCGGCCACCGCCGCCCACCCGGGGGAACCGGTGATGATCCGGAACCCGTCCGCCAGTTCCGCCGCGCCCGCCGGGTCGGTGAAGACGCCGTCCAGCCGGTGCAGCGCGTCGTAGCCGGTGGTGCCCGCCACCGGCCAGCCGGACGGCAGCCGCTCCGTCCGCGCCAGGATCTTCTCCACCACCACCCAGCAGCCGTCCCCGACGGCCCGCCGGAGCCGGGCGAGGTAGCCCTCGGGGTCGGCCAGGCCGTCCACGTGGTCGATGCGCAGTCCCGCCACCAGCCCGTCCCGCACCAGTTCCAGCACCTTCGCGTGGGTGGCGGCGAAGACCTGCTCGTCCTCCACCCGGACCCCGATCAGCTCCGAGATCGTGAAGAAACGCCGGTAGTTGAGGGAGGTGCGGGCCCGGCGCCAGCTCACCGGCCGGTACCACTGGGCGGCCGTCAGCTCCGGCAGCGGCAGGTCCTCCGTGCCCGGGCGCAGCGGGAACTCGTGCGGGCCCCACCGCAGCACCCCGGCCGCCACGTCCGCCACCGGCGCCGCGTCCCCCTCCGGCGGGTCCGCGAGCAGCGGCAGCAGCACCCGGCCCCCGCCCGCCTCCCAGTCGATGTCGAACCAGCGGGCGTACCGCGACTCCGGACCGTCGCGCAGGACCTCCCACAGCTGCCGGTTCAGGCGCAGCGGGAACGGCACCGCCATGTGGTTGGGCACGATGTCCAGCACCAGCCCCAGCCCGTGGCCGCGGGCCGCCGAGGCGAGCTCCCGCAGCCCGGCCTCGCCGCCGAGCTCGGCCCGGACCCGGCCGTGGTCCACCACGTCGTACCCGTGCGTCGAGCCGGGCACCGCCTCCAGCACGGGAGACAGGTGCAGGTGCGACACGCCGAGCGCGGCCAGGTACGGGACGGCCGCCCGCGCTGACGCGAGCGGGAAGTCCGGGCCGAGCTGCAGCCGGTACGTCGAGACCGGCACGGTGTTCCGGCGGTCGTTCGGATCATCACTCCACTGCTGCCGCGTCATGAGAACGTACGTACCCAGAGACGGGGATTCCGTGCCATTGCCCACTGCATCCGGGTGATTGCGAGCGGTTAGCGTGTTGCCGGTGCTCGGAACCGTCAACACCTATCGAAAAGTCATCGCCCTGACCGGGCCCCTGCTGCCGGTCTTCTCCTTCTTCGCCCGGCTTCCCGTCGCCATGTCCCAGTTCGGGAGCGTGCTGCTGGTCGCCGAGACCAGCGGATCACTGGCCACGGCGGGAATCGTCGGCGGCACCCTCTCCGCCGGACAGGTGCTCTTCGGCCCCGTGCTGGGACGGCTCGCCGACCGGCACGGCCAGCGGCCCGTCGTGCTCGGCGCGGCCGTGGTCAACGCCGTCGCCACGGGCACCCTGGTCGCCGGGGCGCTCGGCGGGCTGGACACCGTGCCGCTGGCCGCCATCGGTGCCGTCACGGGGGCCTCCGTACCGCTGATCGGGCCGCTAGCCCGGACCCGTTCGGTCGCCCTCGCGCACCGCGCCGGGGCCGGCGAGGACGTCATCGGTGCCGTCCACTCCCTCGAAGGGACCATGGACGAGGTCTCGTTCGTCATCGGCCCCGCCCTCGTCGGGGTGGCCGCACTCGCCGCCCACCCCGCGGTCGCCCTCGGCGGTGCCGCCGCCCTGGTCGCCGTCTTCGGCACCGCCTTCGCGCTGCATCCCACCGCGGCCGTCACGGCGGGCGGCCCCGCGCCCGAACGGCCGAAGGGCGAGCGCCGTTCCCGGCCCGCCGGGGTCGTGTATTCCGTCCGTGGCTCGCTCTTCCTGCAGGGCGCCATGTTCGGCGGCCTCCAGGCCGGAATCGCCTCGCTCACCGAGCGGCTGGAGGTTTCCGGCCAGGCCGGCATCGTGTACGCCTCCAACGGCGTGGTCAGCGCCGTCGTGGGCCTCGCCCTGGGTGCGCTGCCCGCCCGCTTCGGGCTCCGGCTGCGCTGGCGCGCGGCCACCGGCGCCGCGGTGCTGCTGTCCGTGCCGCTGCTGTTCACCGGCAGCCTGTGGGGGCTGTACGTCATCGTGACCGTCCTCGGTGTGGCCGTCGCACCCCACCTGATCACCGCTTTCGCGCTCACCGAGCGGCACGTGGAGCCGGCCCGGCTCGCCGAGTCGATGGCCTTCGCGGCCAGCTCGCTGGTCGCCGGGCAGGCCTCCGCGCTGGCCCTGTCGGGCCGGATGGCCGAATGGCACGGGCCTTCCGGCGCCTTCGCGGTGGCCGTGGGCGCGGCCTCGCTCAGCTTCGTCCTGGCCCTGGTCACCCGGGTCCCGGCCGGCCGCACCCAGACGGTGACCGCCTCCGTCCCGGACCCGCGGAGCCGAACGCGCGAGCCGGGTGACGCACAGGGCGCCGATGCGCGGGGCGTCGATGCGCAGGGCGCCGGCGGCCGGGGTGCAGGCACCCCGGCCGCCGGTACTCCGGCCGCCGGCAGCGGCTACGCCGGCCGCTGAAGCACCACCAGGCTCCGCCCGGTCAGCGTCACCCGGTCCCCGGCCGCGTACTGCGGCCCGGTGCCGGGTGGCAGCACCTGGTCCCGGGCGGTGTCCACCACCAGCCGCCACCGGTCGCCGTGCCCGGCCGGCAGGGTGAACTCCTGGCCGTCCGCACCGCAGTTGAACATCAGCAGGAACGAGTCGTCGGTGATCCGCTCCCCACGCGTGCCCGGCTCGGAGATGGCCTCCCCGTTGAGGAACACGGTCAGCGCGCGGGTGCCCTGCGCCTGCCAGTCGCGGGCCCGCATCACCTCGCCGTGCGGGGTGAACCAGGCGATGTCCGACAGCTCGTCGTTCGTCCCCTCCACCGGCCGCCCGTGGAAGAACCGGCGCCGCCGGAACACCGGGTGATCGCGCCGCAGCCACACCATCTGCCGGGTGAAGTCCAGCAGCCCGGGCGCCGGTTTGCCGGGCTCCGGCCAGTCCACCCAGGACAGCTCGTTGTCCTGGCAGTAGGCGTTGTTGTTGCCGCTCTGGGTGCGGGCGAACTCGTCGCCGTGGCTGAGCATCGGCACGCCCTGCGACAGCATCAGCGTGGCGATGAAGTTCCGCATCTGGCGGGTCCTCAGCTCCAGGATCGCCGGGTCCTCGGTGGGGCCCTCGACCCCGCAGTTCCAGGACCGGTTGTGGCTCTCGCCGTCCCGGTTGCCCTCCCGGTTCGCCTCGTTGTGCTTCTCGTTGTACGAGACCAGGTCGTGCAGGGTGAAGCCGTCGTGGCAGGTGGCGAAGTTGATCGAGGCGAGCGGGCGCCGCCCGTCGTCCTGGTACAGGTCCGAGGAGCCGGTGAGCCGTCCCGCGAACTCGGCCAGCGTGCGCGGCTGCCCGCGCCACAGGTCCCGTACGGTGTCCCGGTACTTGCCGTTCCACTCGGTCCACAGCGGCGGGAAGTTGCCCACCTGATAACCGCCCTCGCCCAGGTCCCAGGGCTCGGCGATCAGCTTGACCTGGCTGACCACCGGGTCCTGCTGGACCAGGTCGAAGAACGAGGACAGCCGGTCCACCTCGTGGAACTGGCGGGCCAGGGTGGCCGCCAGGTCGAACCGGAATCCGTCCACGTGCATCTCGGTCACCCAGTACCGCAGCGAGTCCATGATCAGCTGGAGCACGTGCGGAGACCGCATCAGCAGCGAGTTCCCGGTGCCGGTGGTGTCCGTGTAGTAGCGGGGATCCTCCGCCAGCCGGTAGTACGAGGCGTTGTCCAGACCGCGGAACGACAGGGTCGGTCCCAGGTGGTTGCCCTCCGCGGTGTGGTTGTAGACCACGTCCAGGATCACCTCGATGCCCGCCTTGTGCAGGGCCCGGACCGCCGACTTGAACTCCAGCACCTGCTGGCCGCGGTCACCGGAGGCGTACCGGTTGTGCGGGGCGAAGAAGCCGATGGTGTTGTAGCCCCAGTAGTTGCTCAGCCCGTCGTCGACCAGCCGGTGGTCGTTGACGAACTGGTGCACCGGCATCAGCTCCAGCGCCGTCACCCCGAGCTTGGTCAGGTGCTCGATCACCGCCGGGTGCGCCAGCGCCGCGTAGGTGCCGCGCAGCTCCTCCGGCAGCTCCGGGTGCCGCATCGTGAGGCCCTTCACATGGGCCTCGTAGAGCACGGTGTGGTGGTACTCGGTGCGCGGCGGCCGGTCGTTGGCCCAGTCGAAGTACGGGTTCACCACGACCGAACTCATGGTGTGCGGGGCGGAGTCCAGGTCGTTGCGGCTGTCCGGCCGTCCGAAGTGGTAGCCGTAGACCTCCTCCCCCCAGTCCACCGAGCCGCTGATGGCCCGCGCGTACGGGTCCAGCAGCAGCTTCGCCGGGTTGCAGCGCCGCCCGCGCTCGGGCTCGTACGGGCCGTGCACGCGGAAGCCGTACCGCTGGCCGGGCATGACGCCGGGCAGATACGCGTGCCGGACGAAGGCGTCCGTCTCGCGCAGTTCCACCGCCGTCTCCGAGCCGTCGTCGTGCAGCAGACACAGCTCGATCCGTCGGGCGGCCTCGGAGTAGACCGCGAAGTTGGTGCCGGCGCCGTCGTACGTCGCGCCGAGGGGATACGCCTGTCCGGGCCAGACCTGCATAGATAACGACTCTTCCACTCCTGATCCGGCATCGGTTGGTGTCCGTCCCAGATCTTCCCCGAAAGGGGGTCGCCAAGCGGGGACTTGCGCGGGTCCTACCGGGTGACCCCGCGAGAGCCGATATGCGGGTCAGCGGACTGTCGGGGAATCCGATGATGAGTCAACAAGCCTCCGGTGTAGGGGCCATCCGGCTGCAGCGGGCCGGGTGCGCGGAGTACCCTTCCTTGATCACTGGAGGGGTAGCGGAAGGCGGTGCACGGGTGAGCTCGGGAGGTCTGGAGCTGCCCCCTGGTGACGGCGGTCACGAGGGCGGCGCCGCGGAGGCCGGGGCGGTGTCGCTGGCGGGACCGGAGGCGGCGGGCGGTGCCGTGCGCACCGGCGTCGAGCTGGACTGGGGCGCCGACGCCTGGACCGAGGTGCGGACCCGGGCCCAGCGGGCGGGCCGCGCGTACATCTGGCTGAACCTGATCGAGCAGCGGCTGAGGGCCGTGGTCGGCGCGGTGCTGCGGCCGGTCTACGAGCCCGTGCACGGCGAGGACGACTGGGTGGTCGCGGCCGCCGGGCCCGCCGGGCAGGAATGGGTGCAGCGGGCCGTCGCGGTCCGCGAGGTCAGCCGCCGCAAGGGCTACCTGCTCGACCCGGCCGACGACAACGTGCTGTCCTTCCTGACCCTGCCGCAGCTGCGCGAGCTCATGGTCCAGCACTGGCCCTGCTTTGAACCGTACTTCGACGACCGGCGGGAGATCGAGCTCGCCCTCGACGAACTGGAGGTCACCCGCAACGTGGTCTCCCGCAACCGGGCGCTGTCCCGGGCCGTGCTGGGGCAGGCGGAACGGGCCTCGGCACGGCTGCTGGAGGTGCTGGGCGGCGGCGCGGGCAGCCCTTCGGCGGACCGGCTGCCCATCGACGCGGTCGAGGACCTGGTGGGGGACCGGTACGCGGACGTGATCTCGGTCCATCCGGACCGGGTGCGGCTGCAGCGGCAGCTGCCGGCCGAGGACCTGTTCGGGGGTGCCCGCAGGCTGGACGCCATCGGCATAGGGCTGAACCTGCTCGTCCAGAACTACTCGGGCCGGAGACTGGTCCGGCTGATGGAGGCCGGCTGCCGGGTGCGGCTGCTGTTCCTGAACCCGGCGAGCAGCGCGGTCAAGCGGCGCGAGCGGGAGCTGGGGCTGCGCAAGGGCGAGCTGAGCCGCTCGGTGGAGATGAACATCCTGCACGTACGGCGGGTCCGGGCCGGGCTGAGCGACCCCTCGGGCTTCTCCATCCACGTGTTCGACGAGACCCCGCGGTTCACCGCCTACCTGGTGGAGGGCGGGCCCTCGGGGTCCGGCATCGGGGTGGTCCAGTCGTACCTGCGGCGGGCCCGGGGCATGGAGGCGCCGGTGCTGGTCCTGCGGGGCGGCGGGCGCGGGGTGCCGAAGGACGCGGACCACGGGCTGTTCACGACGTACCGGGAGGAGTTCGAATCGGTGTGGGAGGACTCCCGCCCGGTGTCCTGAACGCGCCGCGCCCGTTCCCGGAACCCGGTCTCGATCCACCGTGACCTGCGGTTTCCCCCTCCCGGTGTGAGGGCTGTCAGTGGCCCGTGGCAGGCTGAAAGCCGTTCGAATCGTTTGCGGGGGAGGGGCGCCATGGGGGAGTGGCACGGGAGGACACTGGTCGGGTTCGACCTGGAGACGACCGGCACGGAGCCGGCGGAGTCGAGGATCGTCACGGCCGCGCTGGTCGAGGTGGCGGGTGGCGAGATCCGGTCCCGCCGTGGCTGGCTGGCCGATCCGGGCACGGAGATCCCGGAAGAGGCGGCGGCGATCCACGGGATCACCACGGAGCGCGCGGCGGCGGAGGGCCGGCCGGCCCCGGAGGTCGCGGAGGAGATCGCGGCGGAACTCGTCGCCCACTGGCGGGCGGGCGCGGTGGTCGTCGCGTACAACGCGGCCTTCGACCTCACCCTGCTCAGCGCGGAACTGGCCCGGTACGGGCTGCCCTCGTTCGCCGACCGGCTCGGCGGCGCGGAGACCGGCCCGGTGGTGGACCCGCTGACCATCGACCGCGCGGTCGACCGGTACCGGCGCGGCAAGCGCACCCTGGAGGCGGTGTGCGGGGTGTACGGGGTCACGCTGGAGGCCGCCCACGAGGCCGGCGCGGACGCCCTCGCGGCGGTGCAGGTGGCCCGCGCCATAGCCGACCGCCACCCGCGGGTGGCGGAGCTCACCCCGACGGCCCTGCACGCCGAACAGACCCGCTGGCACGCCCGCTGGGCCACGGACTTCCAGTCCTACCTCCGCCGCCAGGGCACCCCGGACGCCCTGATCGACACGTCCTGGCCGCTCCGCCCCTTCACGCCGGCCCCGGTGGGTGCCTGACCGGTCCGGCGGGTGCCTGACCGGTCCGGCGTTCCCGGCGGGATCAGGCGCCGTCGTCGGCGCAGAGGGCCCAGACGTCGGTGTAGGTGTTCGGGGAGCTGCCGCCGCCGGTGTGGGTGTAGGCCGTCCAGTACGCCGCGGTGGTCGTGCCGTCGGAGACCGGGGTGCCGCCGGAGTTGCTCGGGTAGCTGCCGTTGAGGTGGTCGCCGACGGAGCCGGGGCCGGTGAAGTTCGTCGTGGTGACGCTGCCGCCGCTGATGGCGGCACCGCCGCTGACGAGCTTGCCGTCGTTCTGGCCGCAGCCGACGGTGGCCGTCTGGCCGGAGGTGGCGGCGGTCGGGCCGCTCACCTCGCCGAAGCGGACCTTGACGGTCACTCCGCTGACGTTGATGTTGTTGCCGCTGCAGATCGCGTACGCGTAGGTGGTGTTGTTGCTGTTGCCGCCGCCCCCGTTCCAGCCGACCGCGGTCCAGGAGTCGGGGTTGCTCTCTCCGTCGGCCGCGGCCTTCTGGCCGTAGCCGTGGGCGGAGTCGTTGAAGGTGGGGAAGCTCGCGATCGGCTTGAGGCTGCCGACGCTCGCGGGGGTGATGCGGGCGCCGCCGCCGAGGAGACGGGTGTTGGCCGGGCAGGTGGCGGTGACCAGCCCCACGGTGCCGCTGCTGGTCGGGCCGGCCAGTTTGTTCATGACCACCTGGGTGTGGTTGATCACGTTGCTGCTGAAACACATCGCGTACGGGGTGCTGGAGAAGTCGGCGTTGACCGCTCCGCCGCTGCCGCCGATGCCGAGCCAGTAGGTGACGTCGGTGCCGACCACACCGGTGGAGCCGAGGTACTCGGTGCTGCCGTCCGGGCTGGGCGAGGTGCCGTTGACCTTGTTGCCGTTCGAGGACGTGCCGGTGCCGATGGCCTGGTTGATGCCGCCGCCGGAGATCAGGCCGCTGCCGCACTGCGCGCTGGTGGTGATCTCGGAGAAGGTGGAGCCGGGTCCGGAGGTGGCGCCGGGGGTCTTCACCGTGACGGCCACGGTGTTGGCGTAGGCGGTGCCGGGGGCGGCGAGGGCCAGGACGGCGCCGATGACCAGTGCCTTCCCGGTGGCCAGGCGCCGCTTCGAGCTCTTCTTCATGGGGTTCTCGCTCTCTCTGGGTCCCTGTCGGAGGGCACGGCGGAGCAGTGCCGGCCGGTGGGGAACGAAGGGGAAGAGGGGATGAGAGGCCCACGGCAGAGCGGTGCCGGGGGTGGAGTCCTGAGGGGACGTCGGATCCACCACCGAGCGGTGCGGACCGGGATGCGGAGGAGCGGCCCGCGCCCCGCTCGGCGGATTGCGCATGCGGACGCTATCAGTCCACGGCGGCTGCATCTACTGCCTGACGGCATCAATTCGAGCGCAGCTGCATAGGTTTGAATGCCCATGACGCTGCATATGCGCAGGGGAGTGTCAAAGGGGGAGTGTCAGGTCAGAACGCGTGCCAGCGGACCTCGGTCGCGCCCTGGCGGAGGGAGGTCACGCGGCGGCGGAACTCCGCCAGGGCCGCGGGGCTGGCCGGGGCGTGCTGCGCGACCCAGGCGCAGCTGGCCGTCTCCCGGGCGCCGCGCAGGACCGCGCAGCCCGGCCAGTCGCGTACGTCCCAGCCGTAGCCGGCGACGAAGGCGTCGTACTCGGCCGGCGGGAGGCCGTACCGGTCCCGGGAGAGTGCCATGACCACGAGGTCGTGCTCGCGGAGGTCCGCGGAGAAGGTCTCCAGATCCACCAGGACCGGCCCCTCGGGGCCCACATGGACGTTGCGCGGCAGCGCGTCGCCGTGGATCGGCCCCGGCGGCAGCTGCGGTACGAGCGCGGCCGCCTCGGCGGCGAAGGCGTCGCGGCGGGCCCGCAGGTACGCGGCGTCGGCCGGGTCGACCGCGTCCCCCGCGAGCCGCAGCCAGCGCTCCACCCCGCCCAGCAGGTCCCGGCCCGGCAGCTCGAACGGCGGGAGCGGCAGCGCGTGCACCACGCGGAGCAGCTCCGCCAGGTCGGCGGCCCCTGCCGGACGGACGGCGGCGGGCAGGCGGTGCCACACGGTGACCGGGTGCCCCTCGGCCACCCGCGGCTTCGGCTCGGCCGCGCGTACCGCCGGAACACCGGCCTCCGCGAGCCATCCGGCGATCTCCAGCTCGCGTTCGGCGCGCGGCAGCAGCTCGGCCGACCGGCCGACCTTCACCACCAGGCCGTCCCCGACGGAGAACACCGCGTTCTCCCCCAGCGCCAGCAGCTCCGCCCTCCCGCTCTGCCCGGTCTGCCCGCTCTGCCGGGTCCGCCCGGTGAGCCCCGCGGCCCGCAGCAGTTCCCTGGCCCGCGCCTCGTCCATGTCCGTGCTGTCCCGTTCCGTCGTGCCCTGTCGCGTCCTGTTCCGCCGGCGTCCAGTCTCGCACCGCGGGCGGTGGGGAGCGCGCGGGCCGCGGACGGCCTCAGGGGTTCCGAGGGGGTGTCAGGAGGATCCGGCAGTCGTCCCGGGCTCCGGGGGAGAGGAGGGGGTGCAGGCGGGTGAACAGGGTCAGGAGGGCGGGGCCGTGACGGTCGCGGAAGGCGGGGTCCGTGGCCGCCAGGTCGAGTTCGTTGGCCGCCGAGAGCTCGGCGAGGTCGCGGCGCAGCTGCGGCCCGGGTACGACGGGACGGCCGGTGAACCGGTCGAGGACGGCGCCGTCGGCCCGGTCGAGGGAGGGGTACGTCGCCCGGCGGTCGCACGCGGCGTACAGGTACACGATGGCCTCGGCCTCGGCGCCGACGGCCGCCACGAGCCGCGGGCGGGCGTCCGGCGGGAGCAGCGCGGTCGGGAAGCCGTCCGTGCCGTAGAACGCGTGGCACAGGCCCGCGAGTTGCAGGGCGGGGCGGGCGTCCCAGCCGGCGAGCCGGGTCCGGACGCGCTCCAGGTGCGCCAGGAGGGTGCCGCCGGGGTGGGGGAGGGTCTCGGCGCCGCAGCCGCGCAGCAGGGCGACCGCCCGGTCGGCGGCGGCTGCCGTCTCGGATGTGGACATGGTGGGTGGCCGGATCCTTTCGGGGAGCGTCGGCGTGCGGTCCGGCACGCTCGTGGGCGCGGAGTGGGCGTGCCGGCAGGTGGTGGTCGGCACCCGTTCGGTGGTTCCGCGTCCGGTCCGGATCCGGTCGCGGGCGCCGAACGGGTTGCCGCCTGGGCCCTGACGCGATCCTCCCGCTGCCCGCCGACCCAGGTCAATCCTCTGCTTTCCTTGGCAACACCCAAGCTCTAGCTTGGAGTTCATGACCCTGGACGACCTCCGTGTCTTCGTCGCCGTATGCCGGTCCCACAGCCTGAGCGCCGTGGCCCGCGAGCTGGGGCGCACCCAGTCCGCCGTGAGCCAGCACGTGAAGCGGCTGGAACGGGAGACCGGGACGGTCCTGCTCGAACGCCGCCCGCGCGGAGTCGTGCCCACCGAGGCCGGGCGCATCCTGTACGACGCGGCCGCCGACGGCATCGCCGGCCTCGACGGCGCGCTCCGCCGGATCGGGGACCTCGCGAGCGGGGAGGGCGGAACCGTACGGGTCACCACCGGCGGAACGACCGTCCGCCACTTCATGGCCGAGGCCATCGCCGCCTTCCGCGGGCGTCACCCGGGAGTGAGTCTGGAGTTCCGGACCGAGACCTCCGGCCGCGGCTGCTTCGACGCCCTCCGGGCGAGCAGCGTGGACCTGGCCTGGATCACCCTCGGCCGGCCCGTACCGGGCATCGAGCAGCGGCCGGTCGTCGAACTGCCGTGGGTGCTGGCCGTGCCTGCCGGCGACCCGCTGGCCGCCCGGTCCCGCATCGACGCCCCGGACCTCGCGGACGTCCGACTCGTCGGGTTGCCGCCCAACTCCGCCTCCGGCGCCCATCTGGACGCCGCCTTCGCCGACCTCGGCGTACGGGCCGGCTCGGACACCAGTGTCGCCGACTGGGACACCGCGCTGCTGCTGGCCGAGCTGGGTCTGGGGCATGCCGTCGTCCCGGCTGTGCCGGGTCTGTCGGCACCCGGTGAGGGGCCCCTGCGGCTGGTCCCGGTTCCCGCGCTGCCGCCCCTGCCCGTCGGGTGGGCGGTACGCCGCTGGGACGCGCTGTCCGCGCCGGCCCGGACCTTCGCCGACACCGTCGCCGCGGCCGTCGTGTCCTCCGTCGCCGCGGCGGGTGATCAGCGGGACCGCTGAGCGGAGCCCCGGCTCACGGGCGGACGACGGCCCGTTCCAGCAGTCCGTGCAGGACGCCCTGTTCCTCCTGGCTGAGGCCGGCCAGCGGGGAGTCCGTATGGAGGAGTTCCAGGAGGCGTTCGCGCAGTGCGGTGCCCTCGGCGGTGAGCACGAGGTGCTTGGCGCGGCGGTCGGTGGGGTGGGGGTGGCGCTCGACCAGGTCCTGCTTCTCGAGCTTGTCGATGACGAAGGTGGTGTTGGAGGGCTCGCAGCTCATGCGTTCGGCGAGCTCCCGCATGGTCATCGGCCCGCTCATCTCCCGCAGCGCGGTCGCCTGGGAAGCGGTGAGACCCAGGGTGGCGGCGCGTTCCCGTACGTGTTCGGCGATGCGCTGCGCCAGTCCGTTCACCAGACCGCACAGCTGTCGCTCGGCGATGGCCTGCTGGTCCGGGGACTTCGTCATGCCCCCACCCTAGCAAATCCATCAAGCCTGAATATGTCTAGCTTGAATGATTCAAGCTTGATGTTTATGGTGATCGCCATCCGCCGCGAGCAGCGTCTCGCGGCCATCTGGCGATGACTCACAAAGGAGACACCATGGCTGACTTGACGGTGGAGCGGGACGAGCGACTGCGGCGCCCGTCGGGGATCCGCTCGATACGACTGGGCGAGCTCAAGGTGTCCTACGTACCCGACGGCGACGTACGGCTCCGCCCGCTGCGACTGCTCCCGGACACCACTGACGAGGTGTGGGCCGCACACCCGGAGTACCTGGACGCCACGGGACACCTCGTGGGCAGCGTCGGCGGTCTGCTGGTGGAGCACGGCGACCGCGCCCTGCTCATCGACGCCGGCTTCGGCCCGCAGACGTACCGGGCACCGGACGGCCCCCTCGGCGTGATCCACGGAGGAGGGCTCCTGCGCGGCCTGGCCGAACTCGGCCGCACCCCCGAGGGCGTCGAAGCGGTGGCCTTCACCCACCTCCACGCCGACCACCTCGGCTGGGCCTGCCTCCCCGCCCCCGGTGGTGACCGGCCGGCTTTCGCCCACGCCGACTACCTGATCTCCGAACCGGAGTGGGCCGCCCGCGACCTCCTGGAGGCTCAGGGCATGGCCGAGCAGGTCGCCGCCCTCGCGCCGCGCGTGCGTACGGTTGCGGACGGGCAGGAGGTCTTCCCCGGCGTACGGGTACGGATCACCCCCGGCCACACCGTCGGACACGCCGAGTACGTCATCAGCGGGGGCGGCCGGCGCCTGATCGCCTTCGGCGACGCCGTCCACTCGCCGATCCAGATCGACCACCCCGACTGGTCCTCGGGCTTCGACCACGACCTCACCGAGACCGCCGGCCACCGCCGGCGCCTCGTCGCCGAACTGGCGGAGCCCGGCACGATCGGCTTCGGCGTCCACTTCGCCGACGTGGTGTTCGGACACGTCCGGCAGGGCGGCGACGGCGACGGCCCGGCCTGGCAGCCCCTGGACGACTGACCCGGGGAGCGCCGAGGCCGTCGCCGGGCTCAGAAGGACGCGGTGGCGGAGGGGGTGCTCCCGTTCTGCGCCTGCTGCGCCCGGTCGGCCAGCATGCGTCCGAGCGAGGCGAGGGACGGCTCCAGCTCGCCCGCCGCGGTGGAGTAGCGGACCAAGACGACGACCGTCCCGACGAGGACCCCTGCTTCGGCCTCCTCGACGGATTCGTCGTCCTCGTTGACGACGGTTTTGCCGGGGGTGAACCGGAAGGCCGTACTGACGTCGCCCATGGACGGGAACGACATGGGGCTCTTCTCCGAGGACTTCGCCAGGTCCCTGCGCATCTGGTCGAACACCTGGGCGGCGTGCGGGGCGCTGTCGCAGGCCACGACGGAGAACTCGGCCCTCTGCTGCGGTCTCTCGCGCTTCATGGTCCCCTCGGCGGCGAACAGCACGCCCTCGCAGGCGGGTCCGCATCCCTCCTCGCCCGCCGCCCTCACGTCGGGTTCACCGTCGGCCCTGAACCCGGCAGGCAGGCTGCCCCGGTCGGGAAGGATGCTCCTGACCCTGGCCATGTCGGAGACGGCGGCCACCTTGCGGCTGTCGCCGTCGTCGCCCAGCATCTGCACCACGCTGCGGAAGCCCAGCGCGACCAGCAGGGCCAGCACCACGCCGATGACCGCCAGGGTGACCACCGTCCCCCTGCTCTTCTTCAGGTGCAGCGGGCCGATGTTGATGGCGGCGTGGTTGGCGTTGCCGCCGATGTGGACGTGCTGGGTGACGGCCGGCTGGTGCGCCGGGACCGGCGGGACGGCCGGAACCGGCGGAATCGCGGGCCGGAGCGCGGCCCGCAACTGCTCGACGAGCCCTGGGTCGCCCTCCAGTTCCACGGTCAGCCGGGCCCTGACCGCGTCCGTCGCCCGCTCTGATCCGGGTTCCGCTTCCCACAGCTCCAGCGCCCCGCGCCCTTCGTCCGAGTGGCCCAGGCGGCTGCGCACGAGCTCCGAGAGGCGGGTGAAGGCGGCGGTTCCGGCCCCGGACGCGGCGCCGGAGGCGAGGGCGGCGACGGCCGCACCGGCTAAATCCGTAGGTGACATGCGCGCATTCTCCTGGAGGCCCGCGTGTTCCCGAAGGGGAGCCGGTCAAGTGCGAGGGGGGCCTCCGGAAAGTATGTTGCACGAGACGTATCGTCTCGTTTATGGTCGTGGTCATGAACCCAGTGACCCCGCACAAGCCCGCCCACATCGCCATGTTCTCCATCGCCGCCCACGGCCACGTGAACCCGAGCATCGAAGTGATCCGGGAGCTCGTGGCCCGCGGCCACCGGGTCAGCTACGCCATCCCCGCCTCCTTCGCCGAGAAGGTGGCGCAGACCGGAGCCACACCCGTCGTCTACACGTCGACCCTCCCCACGGACGACGACCCCGAGGCCTGGGGCACCGAACTCATCGACAACATCGAGCCCTTCCTCAACGACGCGATCCAGGCGCTCCCGCAACTCGCCGCCGCCTTCGAGGGCGACGAGCCCGACCTCGTCATCCACGACATCACCTCCTACCCGGCGATCGTCCTCGCCCGCCGCTGGGGCGTCCCCGCCGTCTCCCTCTCCCCCAACCTGGTCGCCTGGGACGGCTACGAGGAGGAGGTCGCCGAGCCGATGACCGCCCCGCTGAAGGCCACCGAACGCGGGCGGGCGTACTACGCGCGCTTCCGGGCCTGGCTCGACGAGAACGGCATCCCCGACGACTCCGACCGGCTCATCGGCCGGCCGCGCCGCAGCATCGTGCTGATCCCCAAGGCCCTCCAGCCGAACGCCGACCGGGTGGACGAGGCCGTCCACACCTTCGTCGGCGCCTGTCAGGGAGACCGCCGGGAGCAGGGCACCTGGCAGCGGCCGGCCGGTGCCGAGGGCAAGAAGGTGCTCCTGGTCTCCCTCGGCTCCACCTTCACCAAGCAGCCCGCGTTCTACCGGGCCTGCCTGGAGGCCTTCGGCGGCCTCCCGGACTGGCACGTGGTCCTGCAGATCGGCAGGTTCACCGACGAGGCCGAGCTCGGCGAGATCCCCGCCAACGCCGAGATCCACCGCTGGGTGCCCCAGCTGGACATCCTCCGGCAGGCCGACGCCTTCATCACCCACGCGGGCGCCGGCGGCAGCCAGGAGGGGCTGGCCACCGGCACGCCGATGGTCGCCGTACCCCAGGCCGTCGACCAGTTCGGCAACGCCGACATGCTCGCCGCGCTCGGCGTGGCCAGGCACCTCCCCATGGAGGAGGCCACCGCCGGGGCGCTCCGGGAGGCCGTGCTCGGACTGGTGTCGAACCCCGAGGTCGCCGCCCGGGCCGCGGAGCTCCGTGCCCGGACCGCCGCCGAAGGCGGCACGCGGCAGGCCGCCGACCTCGTCGAGGCCGAACTGTCAGACCCCCGCCCTAGGGTTCGCTCATGACGACCAAGGCGAAGAAGAGCACGGCGGGGACGGGTGAGGCGAGGAAGTACGCCGCGCTGCTGCGCGGGATCAACGTAGGCGGCGCCAAGAAGGTGCCGATGGCCGACCTGCGGTCCGTACTCCAGGAGCTCGGCCACACCGGGGTCCAGACCTACCTGCAGAGCGGCAACGCCGTATTCGAAGCCCCGGAGCAGGAACCGACCGCCCTGGCCCGGGCCCTGGAAGCCGCGATCGAGGCCCGCTTCGGCTTCCGGGTGGCCTGCCTGGTCGTCGACGGCGACTATCTGCGCGCGGTCGCCGACGCCTGCCCCTTCCCTGCCGCGGAACTGGAGGGAAAGCAGCTGCACGCCACCTTCCTGTCCCAGCAGCCGGCCGAGGACCGCTTCGCCCACATCGACCGGGCCGCCTTCCTCCCCGAGGAATTCCGTCTCGGTGACAGGGTGGTCTACCTGTACGCCCCCGAGGGCCTCGGCCGTTCCAAGCTGGCCGAGGCCCTGGCCCGCCCGGCGGTCACCAAGGGAATCGACGCGACCACCCGCAACTGGAACACCGTCGCCAAACTCGTGGAACTCACCGGGAGCTGAGCAGGAATTAAATCGGATGTGCGAGTGGTGGCCGGGTTGTTAGCTTCTCCGTGTGCCGAAGTTGAATCAGATCATCGCAGTGGAGAAGGGCGTCAAGTCCAAGTCCCTCCAGGAGCTTTCCCAGGCCCACCACGACGTCCAGAAGCCCGCGCTGCTCGCCGGCATCTCCCGGACGTACCAGCCCAAGGACGAGGAGGGCGAGCAGCTGCCGCCGGAGTCCACCCGGGTGCAGGTCAAGGCCGAGGACGTGCTCGGTGACGTGGCCGGGACCCTCACGCGGCTGTTCGACGTGACGGCGACCAAGGACTGGGCCAACCGGTCCGCCGCCGCGGACGTCGTGGTCGACGGCTCCGTGCTGCTCGCCCAGGTGCCCGTCCCCTACCTGCTGTTCCTCGAGAAGCAGCTCACCGACCTGCACACCTTCGTACGGAAGCTGCCGGTGCTGGACGCGGCGGAGTCCTGGAGCCCCGACCCCTCCACCGACAGCTGGAAGACGGACCCGGTGCGTACCATCCGCACCAAGAAGGTGCCGCGCAACCACGTGAAGGCGGAGGCCACGGAGAAGCACCCGGCCCAGGTCGAGGTGTACTACGAGGACGTGGCGGTGGGGTACTGGACCACCGTGAAGTTCTCCGGCGCGCTGCCCGCCCGACGGGTCAACGAGCTGGCCGACCGGGTCGAACGGCTGCAGCAGGCGGTCAAGTTCGCCCGCGAGGAGGCGAACGCCGCCGAGGTCACCGACCAGCGCGTCGGCGACGCGGTATTCGGCTACCTGTTCCGCCAGTGACCAGGTAGCCCCGAGAACGCCCTCCTGGAGCGGAGGGTGCGCGCTGAGCGCGCGAAAAAAGCTGAAACTGACTGTTGAAGCTGACGAAGAGGTGCAGTTGGGGGTTCGAATCCCTCCCCCGGCACGAACGAGCCGGGGTGGCCCAATCCGGAAGAGGCGGCCTCGTCAATCTCAGATTCTCGCTCCAGTCTCAGCATTCGCCGCCGAACGCCGGATCGACCGAGCGTGGACGACCATCGACGGATGGGGGTTCAAGTCCCCTCTGCGCCTCTCCTCATGGCGCGGTAGTTCAAAGGCAGAACACGTCGATCTCAGAATGATCCGCGACTCTTAAATGCCGCCGGCGTGTGCAAATGGGTGGCACACAGAAGCCCGGGAGCGCGGTAGCTCCCGGGCTTCGTCACGCCACGACGTCCAGCAGCTCCAGCTCGCGCGGCGACAGCCGGATCGTGGCCGCGTCCAGGTTCTCGTCCAGGTGGTCGAGCGAGCCCGTGCCGGGCGTGGGGCACAGCACCGGGGAGCGGTGCAGCAGCCACGCCAGCGCGATCTGGCCGGGCCCCGCCCCGTGCTCCGCGGACACCGTGGCCAGCGCCGCCGCCGGCGTACGGGTCAGGCCGCCGCTGCCCAGCGGGTAGTACGGCAGGAAGGCGATCCCCGCCGAGGCGCACAGCTCCAGCACCGGCTCCGAGGAGCGGTCCATCAGGTTGTACGGGTTCTGCACGGCCGCGATCGGGGTGACGGTGAGGGCCTCCGCCAGCTGTTCGCGGGTCACCGTGTCCAGCCCGATGTGCCGGATCTTCCCCTCCCGGCGCAACTCGTCCAGGGCACCCAGCTGTTCCGCCATCGGCACCTCCGGGTCCAGCCGGTGCAGCTGGTACAGGCCGATCGTGTCCAGCCGGAGCCGGCGCAGACTCGCCTCGCACATCGCCCGCAGGTCCTCCGGACGGCCCGCGACATGCCACTGGTCCGGGCCGGTCCGCACCACCCCGCCCTTGGTCGCGACGACCAGGTCCTCCCGGTACGGGTGGAGGGCCTCCGCGATCAGGGTCTCCGCCAGCTCCGGGCCGTAGTTGTCGGCGGTGTCGATGAGCGTGACGCCGCGATCGACCGCCGCGTGCAGCAGCGCCCGCGCGTCCGCGGTCTCCCCGCGCGGCCCCCAGTAGCCGGGGCCGACCAGACCGCCCGTACCGAACCCGAGCCGCCGCACCGGCAGATCGCCACCCAGATGGAACGTGAAAGTATCCATGCCCCGACCGTAACGCAGGCCCCGCCGTGTGCCAGGCTCAATACATGCGGTACATCATCATCGGCGCGGGCGCGGTCGGCGCCACCATCGGCGGCAGGCTCACGGAGTCCGGCCATGACGTCGTCCTCGTCGCGCGGGGCGCACACGCGGCCGCCCTGCGGGCGGAAGGGCTCCGGCTCACCACCGCGGACGGCACCCGGACGCACCGCCCGCCGGTCGTCAGCGGCCCCGCGGAGCTGGGCGAACTGCGGCCGGACGACGTCCTGCTCCTCACCGTCAAGACGCAGGACGCCATCGCCGCGCTCGACGCCTGGGGCGACGCGGAGGTCGCCGGCGGCGGCACCGCCGCGCAGCGGCTCCCGGTGTTCTGCCTGCAGAACGGCGTGGAGGCCGAGCGGCTGGCGCTGCGCCGGTTCGGCACGGTGTACGGGGTCTGCGTGTGGCTGCCGTCGACCTTCCTGGAACCGGGCGTGGTCTCGGCGCTGTGCGAGCCGCTGACCGGCATCCTGCACATCGGCCTCGCGGCCGGCGGCACGGACGCGCGGGCCGAACGGGTGTCGGCCGACCTGGTGAAGTCCGGGTTCGGGGCGCCGGTCGTGCCGGACGTGATGCGCTGGAAGCACGCGAAACTGCTCGGCAACCTCGGCAACGCCATCCAGGCCACCACGGGCCCGGCGCCCGAGCCGGCGAAGGCGGCCCTGCTGCTTCGGGCGATCCGCGAGGCGAAGGCGGCGTTCGCCGCGGCCGGGATCGCGTACGCGACGGACGAGGAGCAGTCGGCGGCCCGCGACGGCAGGGTCAACCAGCCGGCGGTGCTGCGGGGCGGCTCGTCCTGGCAGAGCCTGGCCCGTGGCACGGGCTCCATCGAAGCGGACTACCTGAACGGCGAGATCTGCCTGCTGGGCCGGCTGCACGGCGTCCCGACCCCGGTGAACGACGTCCTGCGCCACGCAGCGAACATCTTCGCCCGCGAAGGGCTGCCGCCGGGCTCCATGTCCATCACGGACCTCACCGCCCTCGCCGACGAAGCCGCGGCCAGGACCTGACCCGGCCCACCGCCGACGGCGGAGCCCGGGCCCACCCGGCCGTGCGGCTCCGCCGGAGAGCACACCTGGGGCCTGTCGTCAGACTCGCGTCTGCCCCGCGGCGCCTGGCACGCACTCTCGCCGCACCGGGCGAGAGCCCGAGTACGTCCAGTACGGGGGCTCCCGCCCGGCACGCCGAGAGCACGCACCAGACGCCGTGGGGCCGCCCTCCGGGCGACGACGCGAGTTCGACGACAGGCCCTAGCCGGCGTACTCGGTGAGGTCGATGCCGTGGACGTCGAGAGGGAAGCCGTAGACCGGGTGGACCGTCTTCCGCTCGGGTGTCATGCCGAGCTTGCGCATCACGTTCGCCGACGCCGCGTCCTCCGCCCGGCAGATGCCGAGGACGTGGTCGAGGCCGCGGTCCTGCAGGGCCCACTCCAGGACGGCCTGGGCGGCCTCGGATCCGTAGCCCTGGCCCCAGAACTGCCGGCCGAGCCGCCACTCCGCCGCCACCGCGGGCATCACCTCGGGCAGGAAGTGCGGTACGGACAGCCCGGTGAAGCCGATCAGCTCGCCGGAGCCGAGGAGCTCGACGGCGAACAGCCCGAAGCCCTCCTCGTCCCAGTCCTCTTCCCAGCGCTCCATCGCGTCGGCGGTCTGCTCCAGGTCGAGTACCGATCCGTCGCCGGTCCACCGCATCACCGCCGGATCGGCGTTGATCTCGGACATCGGCACCAGGTCGTCCTCCTGCCACTGCCGGAGCACGAGGCGGGGGGTCAGGATCTCGCTCATGCGCCCATTGTCGCCGAAGGCGTCACCCCCGGGACGTGCGGGACGGGTGCGGGGCCGACGGGATTCGAACCCGCGGGGCTCGGCGCCAGGTCCGGCCACCGGCCGCTCGACCGCGGCACCGGGAACCTCCGGGGCCGCGGGCTGCGATGGACCGCTCTGCCACGGCCCCGCACCCTGCGGATCCGCGCGAACCCGCTGCACCGGAGCCTAAGAGGTCGCGATCCCGGCCGGCATCCGGTTTTCCGACCGGCCGTGAGGCCGTGAGGCCGTCAGTTCGTCAGTTCGTCAGTTCGTCAGGCGGTCAGGGCCGGGACCGCCCGGAGGGCGACGGCCTCGTCGTAGCGGGTGAGCAGGAGACGGGCCAGTTCGGGGGAGGGACCCAGGACGTCCGCGAGGACATCGGCGCCGGCCTCGGCCGCGCCCGCCGCGATGCGGTCCGGCAGCCGTCCCGGGGCGATGACGTACGGGGCGACGGCCACCCGTCCGACGCCCTCAGCCCGGAGGGCGCGTACGGCGTCCTCCACGCGGGGCAGGGCAGCGGAGGCGAACGCAGGCCGCACGGCACACCAACCGGTGAGCCGCCACTCCCGCGCGATTTCAGCGATCACTGCGATCGCCTCCGGGTCGGTGGAACCGGCGGACGCGAGCACCACACCGGTCGTGGAACGGGCCGTGGCCGACAGGTCCAGTCCCGCCTCCGCCAGCCGCCGCTCCAGCCCGGAGACCAGCAGCGGCGAGGGCCCGAGGACCTCGGTCACGCGGACCGAGAGGCCGGGCAGCCGAGCGCCGGCCTCGGCCAGCACCGCCGGGATGTCGGCCTTCGCGTGGAACGCCCGGGTGAGGAGGAGCGGCAGCGCCACGACCTCCGGGACCCCGTCGGCGTGCAGGGTGGACAGCACCTGGGGGACCGACGGCGCGTTGAAGTCCAGGTACGCCGTCTCCACCCGCAGCCCGGGCCGCAGGGCCCGCGCCCGCCGGGTCAGGGCGTGCACGGTCGCCGCGTGCCGCGGGTCGCGGCTGCCGTGGGCGATGACCAGCAGGACGGGCCCCTGGGAGCCCGTCCTGCCAGGAGGAACGAGTCGCGCGGAACGCATGATCAGCTCTTGACCAGCAGGCCGCGGCTGCGGAGCACCCACCGCTCCAGCGGGCTGAAGATCAGCAGGTCGATCGCGATGCCGACGATCAGGATCAGGATGATCGCGAGGAACACGCCGGGCAGGTCGATGTTGTTGCGGCCGTTCTCCAGCAGCTGACCCAGGCCCAGACCCAGGTCCGGCGAGGAGGCGATGATCTCGGCGGCCATCAGCGAACGCCAGGAGAACGCCCAGCCCTGCTTGAGACCGGCCACGTAGCCGGGCAGCGCGGCCGGCATGACCACGTGCCAGACACCCTTGACGCCGGTGGCACCCAGCGTGCGGCCGGCCCGCAGGAACAGCGGCGGCACCTGGTCCACTCCGGAGACCAGACCGTTGGCGATCGAGGGGACGGCGCCCAGCAGGATCACCGTGAACATCATGGCGTCGTTCAGGCCGAACCAGAGCACGGCCGGCGGCACCCAGGCCACCGACGGCAGCGACTGCAGACCCTGGAGGATCGGGCCGATCGCGGCCCGCACGAACTTCACCCGTGCGACCAGCAGGCCCAGGGGCGTGCCGATCGCCAGGGCCAGCGCGAAGCCGAGCAGACCGCGGGAGACGGAGGTCCAGATGACCTCCAGCAGCGTCCCCTGCAGCCACATGGTGGAAAGGCTGTCCCAGACCGCGGAGAGCGGCGGGAGCTTGGTCTCCTCGGCTATCTTCGCGGAGACCAGGACCTGCCAGACCACCAGGACCAGGCTGACCGCCAGGAGCGGCGGGAGCACCTTCTTGACGAGGACTTCCCGGACCGGCGTACGGCGGATCTCGACGGCGTCGAGCGCGTCGAGACCGGCCTCCAGACCCGCGAGGTCGTCCGACTTCGCCTTCGTATCAGTGCTGGCCATGGCGGCGGATCTCCCCACGCAGGTGTTCAGTGATCTCGACGGACAGCTCCGCGACGTCCGCGTCCTCGATGCGGCGCGGCTGCGGGATGTCCACGGTCCATTCCTTCGCCACCCGGCCGGGCCGGGAGGAGAGCAGGACCACGCGCTGGGCGAGGCGCACGGCCTCCCGCACGTTGTGGGTGACGAACAGGACGGACAGGCCCGTCTCCTCCCAGATCCGGGTGAGTTCGCCGTGCAGCACGTCCCGGGTGATCGCGTCGAGCGCGGCGAACGGCTCGTCCATCAGCAGCAGCCGGCTGTCCTGGGCCAGAGCCCGGGCCAGCGCCACGCGCTGCCGCATGCCGCCGGACAGTTCGTGGACCCGCTTGCCGTGCGCGCCGCCGAGCCGGACCAGCTCCAGCAGCCGCTCCGCCTCCGCCTTGCGCTCGGACTTGGAGACCCCGCGCAGCCGCAGGGCGAGCTCGATGTTCTTGCCCGCGGTCAGCCACGGGAAGAGGGCGTGCTCCTGGAACATCAGGGCCGGGCGGCCGCCGGGGGTCTCGATGGATCCCTGGGTCGGCCGGTCCAGTCCCGCGACCAGGTTGAGGAGCGTGGACTTGCCACACCCCGAGGCCCCCAGGATGGTGACGAACTCTCCGGGCGCGACATCGAGGCTGATGTCGTCCAGGACGAGCTGCGTACCGGCCGGGCCGGAGAAGGACTTCGAGACGTGCTCGATCCGGGCGGCGTGCGTCACCGCCGCGTCGGTGCTTTCGGCAGCCTTGGCAAGCGTGGTGGCCATGGTCGTCACCTCCTGGGGTTTGTTTCTGGGGACTTACTTGGCGCCGAGGCCGGCGTCGGAGACCTCGGGCTTGCCGGCGGCCTTGAGTACCTTGTTGAGGAGCGTCAGGTCGTAGATGCCGG
>NZ_JBICVY010000025.1:0-72611 GCF_043199475.1 Streptomyces sp. NPDC048603
AGCCTCGGGGTCCTCCGCTTCGCTCCAGACCCCAGAGATTGAGCCGCTTCGCGGCTCAACTCAGGCCGTTTCACGGCCTGTTGGGCCGATCCGCTTCGCTCCCCGGCTCTGGGCCCGCTTCGCGGGCGGCCGGCTGCGAGGGAGAGTCGCGGGGGTTCGAGGGACCCTCTCCGCTGTGCAGTTGATAACACACAGTCAGGATGCAAGGAGCGGAGGACCGTTGTCAACACATGATGCACTGTGTTGAATCCCGAGAAAACTACCACCCTCCACCAGAGCTGACGGATAATCAGCTCTGGTCTGTTGCAAGAATTCCACGACCGCTATCGGAGGACTACTGAATTCCGATATCCGGCAAATTCACGACCGGTTTGAATTGTCCGCATGATTCAACGCGCGGACAATCACCCATGCCATCATCCGAGTCTAGGTCGTACACCTCGACCTCATTGAAGTAGTCCTCAAGCGCGCCCATAATCACGGCTGCCTTTTCGTTGTCCGTCACGTGTTCTCCCTGGTGATGGTCTGATGTCACCTGCGAGACCGGGAAACTGGGCGGATGACCGACCGTCGCACCCTGGGCACCGGCCCACGCCCTACAACTCCCCCAGCACAGCCAGCCGCTGGCCGCGGGGCCCGCCTCGCCGCCGAACCAGCCGAAGAGCCGCACGCGGCCACCGAGGGGCCCGCGGCCGCGCCCCGCTCCCCCGGTCGGCGCCGGCTCGGCACGGGCCCGGACGCCGGCGCGCAGCGATGTCGGCGGTCTTCTCGCTGTGTGCGAAGGCTCGGCTGCCTCCAGCCGCAGTCCTGTTCCCGTTTTGCCTGCTCGTTGGAGTCTTCGGTATGCCGCAGGTCGGGATGTCAGCAGAGCCGATCCGCCCCCCGTTCGACCGGGGGTAGCGTTTTGCGATCTTATTCAAACGCGTTCATGCTGTTCTTGATCCCTCAAGACAACCCGAAATCTCGACCCTGTCGTGCCATCCTCGTCCGATCGCTGGGCGCAACCGCTGCGCTCGCCGGACTCACTGCCGGCATCTCGCTCGGTGCAGGTACGGCACACCGAACCCGAATAGTGGGATCGCGCCTCCGAGAACGAGGAATGACATGAGCACTACGACTATCTGCGCGGTAGCCCCGGACAGAACGAAAGTGTTCCGGTACGACGGATTCGGAAGCTCCTGGACCAACATCGGCGGGCCCGGTAGCCAGAGCCACATCCAGATCACAGGCGGGGGCTGGGGACTGATAGCCACGGCCTACGGCCCCGATGAATACAGCTACTCCGGTGAAACCGGCGAATGGTGGCTCATGACTCCGACCGATGGCTCCGATGCCGGCCCTCGTGGTCAGCACGTGGTCACCGACGACACGGTGTACAAACTGATAGCAACCGTCGGCGGGGGCAACATATATCAGTTCGACGGCTTCGATGACTCCCAACCCTCTTGGAGTTGGGTACGCGGCACCTCTAGGCAAGCCTGGGGCGGAGGCTGGGGACTGATAGCCCAGGATCCTCAGCCCTGGGACGCCCACCGCTACACCGGTAACCCTGGGGACTGGGATCGGATCTCCGGCGATTGCTTCACGTTCGCAATCGGCCCGGACGCAGTATACAAAATACCCAACGATAAAAGCGCGGTGTACCAGTACGACGGCTTCGGAGACTCCTGGACCCAAATCGGCGGCCCCGCTAGCGATATTGATGCCGGGGGCTGGGGGCTGGTAGCCACGGCTCCGCCTGAGGGGAACTGGGATGCATACGCCTACACCGGTACCCCCGGGGTCTGGAGACTCATTGGCGGACCCAGAAGTGCGTTCTTGGCCATCACCGACGACACGGTGTACAGCATGGCCCCGGACGGCAGCGGGGTGTACCGGTACGACGGCAAGGGGACCTCCTGGACCAGAATCAGCGGCCCTGTATTCCAGATCGCCGCCACCAGCTAACAAGGTGTGCGTGCGTGAAGCCCCATGGGCCCGCACGGCCCGGCCCTGTCAGAGAGCGCTTGTCGAGCCACGACTGTTTGATTCGATCTGCAACCCGGATAGAGACATGAAACGAACGCACCCGCATATGCGTGAGTGAGAGCGGATCCGCACGTACATGCGTGCGGTACCAACCAACCTGCACAACCCCAGATCAGAAGCATGACGACTGCTCAGTTTCATTGACCAGCGACAGCGCCGCCGAACTGGAAGAGCTCGGCATCGTCTGGGACACCGCCGACGCAGCCTTCGCCGAGAACCTCGCCGCCGCACGCGCCTACCACCAGCAGCACGGCACGCTCGCCGCACCACGGCACGCAACCGCCCTCGACCGGGCGGTGGGACAGTGGCTGACCAACGTCCGCCGGCCCGGCGGACTCGGCAAAGACCCCGTACGCGCCGAGGAGCGGGCCGCCGCCCTCGCCGCAATCGATGAGAACTGGAACCCGAGCGCGCTCGGGTGGACGGTCGACTGGCAACGCCACTACACCTACCTCGCCCAACTCCTGAACGACGGCACCCGCCTCGCCGCCATCATCCCTGGGGTGACCCGGCACGGTGAGGACGTCGGCCGGTGGCTGGCCACCCAACGCCGCGACTTCCGCCGCCTCAACCAGGAGCAGCAGCGCCGGCTGGCCGAGCTCGGGGTGAAGCCCGCGCGGGCCGTACCAGCCCGCACAGCCGCCACGACGGCTCGAAGCCCTCGCGGGGCTCGGGGTGAAGTGGGCCGGCTCGTGACCGCCTGCCCGATCCTGGCCGACGAGGGGTCGTCGGCCAGGACCACTGACCGACAGACACATCGGCACCGCACGTCCGACAGGAACGGGGGTACTCCATTCGCAGAGGAGCATCGATTCTTCTTGCGTCGAACGCGCAGCAGAGGGAATCGCTGCGGGCACAGGGCATACAAAGGTCTCAGCGCGCTCACGCAACATGAGAGGTCGAGATGAGACGCCTTCCGATCCCCGCCCTGGTAACCGCCGCAGTACTCGCCACAGGTGGGACCATCGCAGTCGCCCAGGACACCGCCGGACAGCCGGAGGCGAGAAAGGCAGCCCAACTTGCTCCCCACCGCGAGTTCAGAAGCGACCCTGTGCCCGTACCACGAGGTACGTACAGCATGGCCGTAGCGAACTGTCCGGCGGGATGGGTACCGACGGGAGGAGGCTGGAATTTCGACGGCGACAACTACTTCGTTCACGACAACTCCCTCAGCCCAGGCGGCAGGGGTTGGGCCGTTCAAGCCAAGAACACCGGCCTCGATCCAGGCAACCTTGTCGCGACAGTGATCTGCACCCCTCTGTGAGCTTGCCGTTTCAGAGGACACATGCCGCCCGTTCTCCCGCCAACAGAGCCACGCAACGGCTGCGTGAGTGGGAGTTCTCCGCCTCACGCCACCCCACGGGTCATCGAGGCGGAACCGGCGGGTGGCGCCTCCGGGCCCGGCCAGCACCAGCGAAGCGATCGTCGGCCCCACAGGTACGCCGATCTTGTCGCGGGCCAGGAGCCAGGCGACCACCGCGCCGCAGTCGAACTGCGGGTGGACGTCCGTGCCGGCCACCGGGACGGGGAAGTCGGGGTGCCGACGGCGCCAGTTCGCCACCGCAGCCCGGCCCACCCCGGCGATCCGCGCCACCCCCGCCAGCAGCACCCGGTCCTGCCCCGCAACGGCCGGGTCGAGGGCGGCGAGCGGGGAACGGCTCCCCGGGCGGGCGGTGCGCACCGCCCGCCAGTCCACATGCGGACGGACCACCTCCAAAGCGCTACCTCCTGGGCGTCGTACAGGGGGACCCGGGTCACCCCGCCGTGGTGCTTGTAGTCGACGGTCACGCAGGAGACCGGGGACAGCCACCCGAGCCGGCCGGTGATCAAGTCGAAGTCCGTTCGGCGGACCCCGAGCCGGCGCGCGGCCTGGTCTGGGCCGGGGGGACGAGCCGGTCGAGGAGGGCGGGCAGGTCCCGGCGGCGGGCGAGGGCGGCCACCTGGTCCGGGTGGACGTCGGGGAACCGCGTGTCCCCGCCGAGGTAGACCAGCAGCCCGGCACGGACGAGGTGGCCGACAGCCGAAGCGGTCACCTTCGGCCGGAGGATCGGGAGCGGCTCCCCCAGGGCCTGCGTCAGCCGGTCCGCCGCCACCCCGGCACCGATCGGGCCCCGCAGCGCCGCGCGCACGGCCTCGGGGTCGGCGGCCTCCACCACCGCCCGCGACCACAACCCCCGCCCGGCGTCCGCCGGCGGGACCAGGCCCGAACCGGAGGCCCACCGCCAGGCCGCAAGGGGCACCCGCAGGCGGCCCGCGGCCTGGTTCTCGTCGTACTGCTCCAGCACCAAACGCGCCATGAATCGCACTCCGATCGCACATCGGCAGCCTGGCTGTCGGGCCGCGCCGGAAACATGCCGAAAGATCCTGTTTGTTGTCAATAGCCCTGCTTTCGGGGCGAGTTGGGAGCACACCGCACAAGCCGCGCTCGCATACGCGAGGGGCGGGATTCACCCCTGCGGGGGACATGAACCGGGGGTCGGCACCCATGGGTGCCGACCCCCGGACAACCCGCACGCCAGCGCGCCGCCGGCAGCGTCTTCGGCGGTCAGCCGGCCGCCGCGGCCGGCCCCTGGCCGAAGGGCGGCACGTCGGCGGCGGTCACGTCCAGGCGGATCCGCTGGAAGCGGAGCGGGTGCCGGAAAACACACCGGTCAACGGCACGATCGGCGCTGACTTCCGCCACCAGGTCCGGGCGTACGAGCACCACGTCCAGGGCGTCACGACTCCCCCATGCCGCCGTGAACCGCACGCCCTCGAAGGGGTGCCCCGGGCCGGCCGCGGCAAGGTGCTCCCCGACCTGCCGGGACACCTCCGGGCGCAGCGGTACCGTCCGGCCGACCGCGCGCAGCCGGCCGCCGGTGTCGCGGCGGCCGAGGACGAGGAGACCGGGGCGGGCCAGGGTGCCGGTGACGGCGCCGATGACCGCTTCGGTGGTGTCCCGCCGGCACTGGTGAAGTAGCGGTACTGCGTACCTGCGCAATTCCTCCTACTTGTGGTCAAGCACCGCTTCCGTCCCGGTGGATGCGTGGTTCTGCGGGCGCCCTCGTCAGGACTGGTCCCACGCGTCGATGATCAGCAGTTGGCCGGCCGGACAGGCAGCGATCCGGTCGGTGTGTACGGTCCTGCGCGTGAAGGGCCACCTGCCCATGCCCAGGAGGGGTTCGTCCGCCAGGAGTGGCAGGACATCGCCCGCCCTGGCGGCGTAGCGCAGCGGATAGCCGGACGAGAGGATCTCCCGTGCCCTGCCGTCCCGTTGCAGCGTGCTGAGCCACTCGAGCGTGCTCGTCGTCGTCCATGAGGCCAGGATCCGCGTCGGGTCGCCGTCGTTCCCGGCCTCGGGATCGGAGACCTGTTCGGGTGTCGCGACGCGGATCGATATGTCCCAGCCGAGCATGCGGTTCCTTCCGTCGGACGGTGTCGCATGCATCGCGCATGCATCGTATGAGGCCTTCCCGGCCGGTGTGTCCGTCCGGGACGCGGATCAGATCGCCCGGGGGTGAGCGCGCCGCGGCGGCCGACACCCGGGGGCCAGCCGGACAGGTCCAAGTCGTTCGGGACGGCCAACCCTTCAGTCGGCGGCATCCGCACTCGCCGCCCCCGGCACGTGGCCGGATCAGGAGCAGCAGCGGGAGCGGCCCGGCTTCCGGAGCGGCACCAGGGGCCCATGTGGCCCCGGACCCGCCCGGTCCGGGGCCACGCCCATGCACAGCCGACGCCCACGAGACCGGACCCGCGTGTGGACCTCCAACCGGCAGCGCCGGGCGCCCGCTCGCAGACCTGGACAGTGGGCGCCTCGTAGGCACCCGGCACGTGAGCGCCGTGGCGGTCGCCGCTCTCAGAACAGCGTCAACGGTTCGTGCGATTCGGGATCGTCTTGGCTCTCCTTGCGGATCTGGTCGCGCAGACTGGCTGCGCTCACACGCCTGGCATCGAACGTCTCGCTCCATCCGTTGGGTAGCTCTGCGGCTGTCAGGAAGGCGCCGTGGCCTGCGGCGCGCAGGCGGCGCAGAATCGCCTGTTCCACGGCGAGGGCGTCGTCGCCCGTAGGCACGTGGTGTTCGTAGAACAGTGTCCATCCGTAGCGGCCGTGCTGGGCGATGCGGTCGTTGCGTTGGCCAGCGCCCGCCACGCCGATCTTGACTGCCTGGTGTGCGGCATGGGTGACGACGTAGACGCGGGCGGGTGCGGCACGGTCGAAGCCGTGACGGACGCAGTACTTGCACCCCCGGCCGGAGCGGATCTTGGCCAGGGTGGGTGTGGAGGTGCGGTGGCAGGTGGCGCAGCGGCATCGCCGGGGCGCCATGGCGCCCGGGTACGGTTCCAGGGGCTCAAGACCAGCCTCGCGCATCGAGGCGGCGCGCTCGGGGTCCTCCCGGCGCCTGGCAGCGGCCCGCAGGTCGGCGCAGCGTCGGCAGCCGCTCTGCCCGGCCAGGATTGATCCAAAGGTGGGGGAGGTGATCCCCCCGCAACCGTGGCACAGACGGGGTGTTCACGAGTACCTCCGACCTGGCGCGATGCAGGGCACCTGAAGATCGCTTCCCGTCTTCAGGAAGATCGTTTCCCGTTCTGCAGCAGATCTCTGGCGGACAAGGTGAGGCGGCGGCGCACGAGGTCGACCTCGACGATCCGTACGGTGATCTCGTCGCCTTCGCTCACGATCTGGCTGGGGTCCTCGACGGGCTCGTCACGGAACTCGGTGACGTGCACGAGTCCCTCGACGCCGTCGGCGATGCGGACGAAGGCTCCGAACGGAATCAGCTTGGTTACCTGCCCGGTCGTGACCATGCCTGCCTGGTCCGCGAACGGTACGAGCGGGTCCTCTTGGAGGGCTTTCAGCGACAGCTGGACCTGTCCACGCCGGGTGTCTACGTCGATGATCTCGCCGACAACCCGCTGGCCAGCCGTGACGGCGTCTGCGGGATGGTCGATTCGCTGCCAGCTCAGTTCTGGGCCTCTGATGAACCCGGTGCACTGATTGGCCGGTTCGCCGTCGAGGTTCACGAACACACCGAAGTTGTGGACGCTCTGCACCTGACCCTCGTGTGTTGCACCGCGCCGAAGGCCAAGGAGGAAGGCTCGCAGAGCCTGGTCCTCACATGCGGCAGCGGACGCCCAGACGCACTGCTGCTGCCAGTCGACGGCTATCACTTCGAAGGTGAGCTGCTGCCCGATGCTCACGGCTTCGGACGGATGCCCGATGGCCTTGCGGGTCAGATCGCTGCGAGGGATACGTCCCAGTGCTTTCCCCGGACCAGGGAACCCGTCCAGTTCGACGAGCGCAGCCCGGTCCTCGACGCTGATGACGCGGCCGGCGCGGACTTCGCCGGCCCGCAGGTTGTTCAGAAAGTTCTTCAGTGCCTCGCTCGACTGGGATTCGGTCACGCTCGTGACCCTATGGCCATTGACGAGCATCTCTGACCAGTGGGGGCAGCCCCCGCCTGCAAGATCGCTTCCCGGCCGATCTGCTGAACGGGTACGGTCCACCGCATGGTGGACGACTTCGATGCAGCGGTGGCCATGCGCGACGGCATATCGGACCGGTCGGAGGCTTGGGACTTCATCCGGGCCTTCGCGGCTGGGTGGTATGCGCCGTTGACCGATGGTGACGGCGTCGGTGAGGAAGAGCTCAAGCAGGTGGAAGGCCGGCTGGGTCTGCCGCTCCCTGCCGCTCTGCGTGAGGCATACCTGCTCTTCGGCCGCCGTCCGGAGTTGTTCGAGCACCAGGATCCGATGCTGCCTCCCCCAGAGCTCTTCGTGCACGAGGACCTCGGGGGTGTGCTGTGCTTCCGCAGCGAGAACCAAGGGTGCGCTTTCTGGGGGGTGCGTCTGTGCGACCTGGGCAAGTCCGACCCGCCAGTCGTCGTGCAGTCGAGGGACGGTTGGCGGCCCTTCATGGACAGGGTCTCGCTGGCGTGTGTGGAACTGGTCTTGTCGGAGGCGCTGTTCAGCGAGGGGCGGCTCTACAACGCATGTGAGCTGCCGACCGATGTTGCGGATGTGCTTCCGCGGCTCTTCGAGCAGGTCGCTCTCCCGGATTACCCCATGTGGACGGGGGACGACGAGTCGCCGGTCCGCTGGTACTCCGCTCCCGGGCTTCTTCTGCGGCAGGACGGACTGACGGCCTTCAGCTGGCTGCACGTTCGGGGGCGAAGCCTGGCTCATCTCAGCGCGGCCTGCTCCTCTGTTCCGGGCCGATGGGCCCAGTGGCAGGGAACGGAGCCAACCGTGGTCGACGAGCTGCCCTTTTAGCTCTTACGCGGACTCGGCCCGGTAGATCTGCAGGAGCCGGAAGCTGGCGGCCGGAGGGTTCGGGGCGTCGGTGCGCCGCTGACCGCGCCGGCCGGGGAGACGAGACCGAGCCTGACCACCTGCTCCCAGTCGGTCCTTCGGACACCGAGGCGGCGGGCGGCCTGGTCCGGGCCCAGGGGGACGTGCCGGTCGAGGAGGGCGGGGAGGTCCCTCCGGCGGGCGAGGGTGGCCACCTGGTCCGGGTGGACGTCGGGGAACTCGGCGTCTCCGCCGAGGCGGACCAGGAGGCCGGCTCGGGCCAGGTGCCCGACCGCCAAGGCGGTCACCCGCGGCCGGCACCTCGGGAGCGGCTCCCCCAGGGCCTGCGTCAGCCGGTCCGCCGCCGCGCCGGCGCCGATCGGGCCCCGCAGCGCCGCACGCACGGCCTCGGGGTCGGCGGCCTCCACCACCGCCCGCGACCACAACCCCGGCCCCGCGTCGGCGGCCGGGACCAGGCCGGAACCCGTCGCCCACCGCCAGGCCGCCAGCGGAACCCGGAGCCGGCCCACGGCCTGGCTCTCGTCGTACCGCTCCCGCACCGAACGCGCCATGAAACACACTCCGATCACACATCGACAGCCCGACCACCGGACCGCGCCGGAAACATGCCGAAATATCCCGTTTGATGTCAATAGCCCTGATTCTTGGGCGAGTTGGGGGCGCACCGCACAGCCGCCCACGCGTACGCGAGGGCAAAAATCACCCCTGCGGGGGACTCCGGACCGACCCGCATCCCCGTGCGCGGCGCACCAGGAAACGGGGAGGAGGACGGCGGGCCGGTAGTGCTCGGTGGCCTGAACGCCCCCAGCGCGCCCGCGCTCTGGTCTACCTCTGCCTCAACCACTACCTGTGGGGCCGCCACCACGAGGACGACATCCTGCGCCCCGGCCAGATCACCGCCATGCGCCTGACCGGCCGCCACCACGAACAGCACCGCACCACCTGGGACGTCCCCCAGAAGAACGCCGCCAGTGACGCCACCCGCCTCCAGCCCATCCACCACGACGCCGTACGCGCCATCGACGAATACCTGCCCCTGCGCGCCACCGCCCTGCCCGGGCGCCGGGCGGGAGCGGCCTGCTGCCGGTGCGCGGGCACGGCAGGCTCCGCGGGCGCGGCCTGGCCGGGGGCGATGTCCGCCATGCGGGCCTCGAGCAGCGGCCAGGCCCGGGTATTGACCAGGAGAACCGCTTCCCGCCCAGAACCGACGTAGTCCTGCACGAATGTCACCAGCTGTCGGCGTACTCGTTGAAGTCTCAGCCAAGTACAGCTCAACGTGCTCAGCTCGGACTCGCCCGGCCGACCGGCGTGGGGGACAGATGAGGTCCCTGAGCGCAGCCATGGGACGTGCTCCTCATTTCGTTCAGATGACGCTGTCCAGTGCCGCAGCCACCGCCTTGTGCAGTTGGGCATAGAGGGCGGCGAGGTGCCGCAGTTGCTCTGCTGCAGTCTGGTCGTCGCCGCGCATCAGCGGATACTGCAGGCCGCCCAGGATCCGGGCCTGGCGCTGCGCGATGGAGGCCGCATGCGACAGTCCCAGCTCTTCCAGGCACGTTGCCGCGTCGTTCAGACGTCGTGCTCCCACGCGGACACCGAACGCGGTGAGCAACGTGCGAATGCCGGGGGGTGTGCCCCGGGCGACGATGTCGGCGAGCGCCTCGACGGCGGCGGCTCCGCCCAGTGAGCCGGGAGGCATGAACAGGTCGTCACGGCCGGCCAGCCACCGCTCAGCTTGTGGAAGCGACTGTCGCAGCGCGTCAGCGGGAGTGACCCGATGATGGCGCACGAAGCCGGCCCGCAGAACGAACGGGGCATCGATATAACTGATCGCCTTCGCCTCCCATGCGGAGAGGAAAGCCTGTGTGGGCAGCGTCGCGTAGGGGTGGCCGTGGGGGTCGTGGAGTTCGATGGTGTCCTGGTCGGCAGCGAGTACCACGACGTAGTGGTCACCGCCGTCGGCGTTCGGTGTGCCGGGCTGGTACAGCAGCAGGCCCATGTCCACCGGCCCGACCAGGACCGGCCCGCGCGAGCAGGCGGTCCGCAGCCGGTCCAGTGCCTCGGCCGGCGTCCCGCCGTCGCTGCGCTCACAGGTCCAGCCCAGCAGTGCGATTGCCGCGTCGAGGCCGGTCTCGGGGTCCCAGCCGTAGGGGTCGAACAAGGGCAGGGAACCAGCGATGAGCTGGGCGCCGAACGGTGAGCCGGTCAACGTTTCGATGACTGCGGTGGAGGGAGACTCCCCACCCTGCATCATGGCCAGCGAGTTCGTGTAGCAGTACGGGCCGGAGCCGATGTAGCCGAGCACAAAGAGCCCTTCGAAGAGACAGAGGTGATCTCCGCCGGCGGATCGCCGGGCAGGTGGGACCAGCCAACCCCCTCACACACTGTCAGGGTCAACTCCCAACCCGGCCATCACGCTGCGGCTCGCCCGCCACCACCAGGACAGGCAGCCACCACGAAAGCCCATCGGGTTCGCAACTGGCGACGAAACCTCACCCGAACCTTCCCTTGGACGCAACCAAATGCGCCCAACCTCGCCCATCGGCACTCCCGGCGCTGCCCGGACCACGTGCCAAAGTCCAGGCACGTTCACCCGTACCTGGCCGAGCACATTCAGGCGTACGCCGACACCCGCCGCCCCGACACCGAGCCGCCCAAGGGCCGCAGGCCGGTCAGACAGGTCCAGGCCGTTCGGAACAGTCAGGCCTTCGGTCAGCCGCCCCCACATCGCGCGGGCGTCCGCACTCACCACCACCCTGGGCGGCTCCAGGGCGGCGGCCGGACCGAGGGAACCACGGCGTCGGAGCGGTTGTCCCACACATGGTCGCCCCGGTCCTAAAAGAGGTCCGAACGGGTGCCACGGCCGTGACCGATGTGGACCCGGATCGTTGCACGGCCACCCAGACACACATCCTTGAACAACCGGCACATCGCACCCAGCGGCCGGCGGGGCACTCGCAGCGCTCGCCGACCTGCTCGGCGACGTTCCTGACGCTGCCTACGGGGTAGGTATCCCGCCCTGCGTTCTCAGCATCGGGGGAGGCACCATGGCGCAGACATCAGGCGGCACAAACCAGGCCCCAGGAAGCACGGCCGGCGGCAACGGCGGCCCATCCCGAAGTATCGGTCAGAGGCTGCGGGACCACGGGGTGTGGATCGCCGCACTGGCTGCCGCGCTCATCACGGCGACAGCGGCGATTGCGGCCGCTCTCATTGAGCGTGGGTCCTCCGATCGACAGGCCACGCCCTCCTCCCCTCCGGCCACGGCATCCACGGCCCTCCAACAACCCGGACCGAACCCTTCGTCACCACCCGCACCCACGTCGGACAGCCCGTCACCCGACCCCACGGCCGGAGGCGAGGACACCGTCTTCCGATCGGGCAAGGGTGTCGTGCTCGCCGACAACTACGGCATCGACCTGGACGCGAGCGAGGTCGAGTCCCCGGACTGGCGGTACAGCGTGGGTGGCAGAGGCAAGGACGTCACGTCCAAAGCCTTCATCGGAAGGCTCTACGCCGACAGTGTCGTGGTGGACTCCGCCCCGAACCGCGCATCATGCCAAGTGACCGGTTACACGGGTACTCGATACAAGAAGGACATCTCGGTGGGCACGACGTACTGCGTCAAGACCGATCAGGACCGATACGCCCGTGTCACGATCACAGCGGTGGACCCGGACGCAGACAAGGTCACCCTGGATATAACGGTCTGGAACAAGTAATTCGCCGCATTCTCAGAACCACCAGCCACACGATGCCCATACACAGCAACATCAGCCGCCCGGCCCCGTCGATGAGGCAGGGGTCAGGCGGCTGGAACAGCACCACAGAAGTCCGGCCGGGTAGGCATCCCCGCAGCTTGCACCGCTTTCCCACAGCGTGGAACAACCGATCCTCGCCCACGATGGCGAGCTCCCCGCAAGAGGCCCGGCCAGGTCACGCGCCCGCTCCGGGCCATGGCTGCGGATCCGCTGCCCGAGGGCATGGGGATTGCGGGCGAGCCGACAGGTGCCGTACGGGGCCTCGGCGCACACGGTTGCCCCGGCCGGCGCCTGATCCCTGCAGGCGCCGGAGGGCACCCAGACATCGTCAGCGGGCGCGGGCGCCGCCCGGAGACTGGTGTGCGGTGAGAGCGCCGAAGGTTGTGATCATGAAGGGCACGTGCCCAGCATCTCGCTGAGCTTGGTCTTCTCGCCTTCGGTGACGGTCAGCCGGTAGTGGGCTTTGACGTTGGTCCAGGCGAGGTCTGCGCACTCATCGGCGACGTCGGCGGATCCGTTGCCGCCGGCCACGTATCCCTCCGCTATCAGCGCCCCCTCCACACATAGCCTCCAGCCGGCCGGCGCCCGCGTGGTCTCGGGGCACACGCATGCGACCGCGTGGTCCGCCTGAGCTTGTGTGCGGTCAGCCGGCGCCCGATCTGCGCGACGCCGCTCGGCGGGCAGCGACGACATGTCGACTGGCGACTGGCCCGCAGGCAGGACCCTGCCTACACAGCCGCATCGGTGGGGGTTCCGTTCCGCTCCGGGAGCACTTCGGGCATCCCCTCCACCAGCACCACGACGCCGACTACCTCACCGGCCTCGGAACGGCCGACCCACACCGGGTAAGTACCGTCCCCGGTCGTTGCGAAGGACATGAGCTCGCCTCCGGAAGCCTCGTCCCAGGTGCGCTGCATGAACATGGAACCGTCGTCGATGTCCTCGTACCCGTCCAGGTCCGGCTCCCCCTGGATGAGCCCCCGCTCGAAGAGCGCGATGAGTGGCTCCCAGGCCCCGGCGTCGGCGAAGCAGCCGGTGGCGCCGTCGGTGTCGAAGCCAGCTATCTGCTCCTCGATGAACAGCCGGGGATCGTCGTCCGGACCGAGGGCCATCTCCCAGGTCTCGGCGGGGGTCTCGCTGACGAGCAGGCGGACGGCCGTGGGTTCCGTGGTCGTGACCTCGGCGTCCCGCCACTCGCAGTGGTAGCTGAAGCGGACCCGCGCCTCGTCGAGTACGTACTCCCCGGCCGGGACGGCGACCGTGATGCGCGGCCCGTCGCCGTGGCCGATGTCCGGGCCGGAGACGGCCAGCAGCCCGCTGGGTACGCGCAGGGTGCCGACCCGGCGCGGCTCCACGACGGTCGTCTCGGGGTGGTACCCGTCGGTCACGCGCACCCCGGGCCGGAACAACTCGTTGATCGGCCCGGGCTGCGCGGGGCGCGGCGGACGCCAGCAGGTAGCGGGGGTGCCTCCGTCACCTGGCTTGGCTGCCTCGGCCACCTCAGCCGCCTCAAAGGCCGGCGGCTCGATGAGCCCATGTTCCTGAGCCGAGAGCAGCGGCCACTCCCCGAAGGCGGGGCGGTCCATCCAGCGCTCGTCATCCCGGAGTCCGGGCGAGGTGGCGTAGGAGCCCCCGCCCTGCCCCTGCCGCTCCTCCGTCCGTCGGCCCCTCCCGTCCGGGAAGAGGTCCACGGTGATGCGTGGGCACGCCTTGTCGAACTCCGCCATCTCCGGGCCTGTGTAGTACCAGCCGACGGAGTACCGGCGCAGCAGCCGCGACGGGTCGTCCAGCAGCCGCATGTCCAGATCGTAGGTGCGGCGGCCCTGGGCGTCGTAGACCCACAGCCCGACGTAGTGGTCCCGCCAGGAGACCAGCCGGACTTCCAGCGGGGCCTTCCGACCCGGCTCTCGGTACACCACCACGTACGGAAGCCCGGCGGCATCCCGCTCCCGGGCCTCCTCGGCGGACATTGGACGCCAGGGCGCACAAGCCTCCAGGTCCCACGCCTGCGCGTACCCCACCTCGACGACCATTGCCGCTCCTCTTCCTGCAACCCGCCTTGGCTGTGTGCTGAGCTGCAAGGTAACCGCTGCCCGTGACAACGGCCCTACTGGGCGGGCGGCGGGCCAGCTCCGGCACCGAGACGGTCGTGCCGGTGATCCGGTCCATGACCCGCTCAGCGAGTGACTTGCCAGCGTGATCCGTTGAGCCGCCGGCGCCGCTCTGTCATGGACTGCTCAGATGCAAGCGCTCAGTGAATCCCGAACTCATCGACATTGATCAAGCGACAGAGTGACGCGGTGACTTCCGAAGCCGTCGACAAAGGACTCCCGTTCTCGTGTCCAGAGCCACCCGCCGGCACCCCGGCAGCCACCCCCAGACCCCAGCCACGCAAAAGGGCCGCCACCCCGAGGGGTGACAGCCCTGCCCGTGAAGGCGCGGCCGAACAACCGGCCGCCCTGCGCCCCACCGCCCGGCGCGGCTCGCTTGGGGGCCGGCCGCGGGGGCCGCGGACATGGTCCAGCTGTGCCAGGCGGGGCGCGGCCCGTTGCCGGTACCCGGGGACAGCCGGCTCCGCCGACGCGGCCTGGCCAGGTGCGGCCCCGGCCGGGTGAGGGTTGTGTCCCAGGATCAGCGAGCCAAAGCCGCCGACGAAGTGGCGGCGCAGGCGGCCGGGTGCGCCGTACGCCGCCCGAGTGCCGGGTGGCTCCGGGTGCGGGGGCGGCACTTCGGGGCGGCGTACCCGCTCGGGGGATGTCCCGGAGCCTCAGCGAGGCTAGAGGCGGACTCTCATCGGCCGGTCACTGAGCAGTCTGCGCCCGGGCCGGACAGGCCCCGGCAGGCCAGACGGCCCGGGCCGTCCGGGGCAGGAGCGGGGCCGGGCGGGCTGGGGCGGCACCGGGCGCCCCGGAGGCAACCGGCGGGCGGACGCAGCCGGGGGACGGGGTCAGCGGGCGGGGGCGGCGGACAGGGCCGCGGCGGGGTCCAGTGCCGCGCCTCGGCGGTGGGCGGCGTCGAAGGCGGCAGCGGCGAGGTGACGGCGTACGGCGGCGGTGATCCGGTCGACGTCGCCGCGTTCGGCAGGCGGCAGCGGCATGCCGACGGACTGCCTGGCGGCGTGGGCCGCGCCCAGCAGCAGCGCCGCGTACTCGTGCCGCCCGGCCAGCGCGTGGGCGCCCGCGAGGCCCTCCAGGGCCAGCGCCATGGCCCTGGCGTCGCCGGTGTTGCGGGCGGAGGTCCAGCCGTCCAGGTGCAGCCGCAGGGCTTCCCCGGCGTCGCCGCGCAGCTCGGCGACGAAGCCGAGTTCGGCCAGGACGAGGGCGCGGCCGGGTTCGAAGGCCATCATCGACTGCCACTGCAGCACATGGCGCATGTGGGCCTCGGCCACGTCGAGCCGCCCCTCGCGGCGGGCGCCGAGGCCGAGGCCGACCTCGGCGTGGATCTCGCCCGGTTTGAAGCTGTGCTCGGCGGCCAGGCGCATGGCACGCCGGTGGAACTCCCGCGCCGTGGCGTGGTCCCCGGTGAGCATGGCGGTGCTGCCCAGGCTGGTGAGTCGGTCGGCGGCCTCGGGCCACAGTCCGAGGTCCTCCGCCATCCGCAGGCCCTCCCGGTGCAACTCCGCCGCCCGCGCGTAGTCGCCGGCCATCTCGGCCAGCGAGGCGAGCGGCTCCACCGTCTGCAGCTGGCCCCAGGAGTCGGCGAGTTCGGTGAAGAGCGCGGCGCTGCGCCGCCCGTCCTCGGCGAGCCGGGCGAGGTCACCGCGGACGTGGGCCTGGTTGGCCCGTACGCTCAGGGCTGCGGCGGTCCCCCAGGCGTCGCCGTGCTCGGCGAAGCCCTCCAGCGCCCGGTCGATGAGTTCCTCGCTGGCGGCCTGGTCGCCGACCCCGAACAGCGCGAAGCCGAGGAACCACTGCGCCCGTGCCCGTCGGCGGCCGTCCTCGACGTCCCGCGAGACCTCCAGGGCCACCGGCCCGTACTCGGCCCGGTCGGCGTCGTCGCCGGCGAACACCGCGAAACCGGCGCGCCACGCCCGGGCCCGGGCCCGTAGCGGGAGGAGCGCCTCGTCCGGGCCGGAGCCGTCCGCCGCCGCGATCGCGGTGTCCAGCGAGCGGCCCGCCTCCCGGAGCCGGCCGCGCAGGAACCAGTACCAGGCCAGCGCGTCGGCCAGGCGGAGGGCGTCGGCTGCGCCGCCGACGCGGACCGCGTCGTCCAGCGCCCGCCGGAAGTTGGCGGACTCCGCGTCCAGCTGCCGCAGCACGGTCTGCTGGCCGGGTCCGTTCAGTCCCGGGGCGAGGCGTTCGGCGAGGTCGGTGTAGTGGGCCCGGTGGCGCCTGCGGACCTCGGCGGTCTCGCCGGCCTCGTCGAGGCGGGCCAGGCCGTAGTCGGCCACCGACTCCAGCAGCCGGTAACGGGGTTCGTCGCTGCTGTCGGCGGTGACCACCAGCGAGCGGTCCACCAGCCGGGCGAGCAGGTCCACCACCTCCGCGGGACGCACCCCGCCGCCCGCGCAGACGGTCTCGGCGGCCTGGAGGGTGCAGCCCTCGGCGTGGACGGCGAGGCGGCGCAGAACGGCACGCTCGCTGCCGGTCAGCAGGTCCCAGCTCCAGTCGATCATGGCGCGCAGGGTCTGCTGGCGGGGCGGGGCGCCCCGGTAGCCGGCGGCCAGCAGCCGGAAGCGGTCGTCGAGGCGGCTGATCAGGCCACGTACGCCCAGGGCACGGACCCGGGTGGCGGCCAGTTCCAGGGCCAGCGGGATCCCGTCGAGCCGCCGGCAGATCACCGACACGTCGCGGACGTTTTCCGCGTGCAGGGTGAAACCGGGCGCCGCGGCGGCGGCCCGGGCGACGAACAGCTCCACCGCGCTGGACCGGGCCACGGCGTCGGGCCGCGCCTCGTCATCGGGGACGTCCAGCGGCGGTACGGGCCGGACGACCTCGCCGGGGATGCCGAACGGCTCCTGGCTGGTGGCCAGTACGTGCAGGCCGGGGGCGCGCTTGAGGAGCAGGGTGGTCAGTTCGGCCACGGCGTCGACCACGTGTTCGCAGTTGTCGAGGAGCAGCAGCAGCCGCTTGTCGGTGAGCGCCGCGGCCAGGCTCCGGGCGGGCGAGGGGGGGCCGGCGGCGCCGGGGGCGGACGGTCCCGCCTCCTCTCGGATGCCGAGCGTGGTCAGTACGGCCTCCGCCACCGGATCGACGTCCCCGGTGCGGCCCAGCGAGGCGAGCTCGACGAGCCACGCCCCGTCGGGGAACCCGTCGGCGAGCTGGGCCGCCGCCTCGAGCGCGAGGCGGGTTTTGCCGACCCCGCCGGAACCGGTGAGGGTCAGGTGCCGCACGCTGCCGAACAGGGCTTTTACCTCGGCCAGTTCCCGCCGACGGCCGACCAGCGCGGTGAGCGGGGCGGGCAGGTTCGTCGGCGGGCGGCGCGAGGGGGCCGGCTCCGCGGCCGGCTCTCCGGCGGGCTCCGCGACCACGGGGGAGGGTGCGGCAGCGGCCCGTGCGGCGGCGGGCGGTGCGGCGGCGGGGGCCGGACCGAGGGCGGGGTCCTGGCGCAGCATCCCCGCGTGCAGGGCTGCGAGTTCGAGGCTCGGGTCCAGGCCGAGCTCCTCGGCCATGAGGGTACGCAGCTCCTGGTAGTCGGCCAGGGCCTCGCCGGTCCGGCCCGCGGCGTACAGCGCCCGCATCTGCAGGGCGCGCAGGCTCTCGCGCATCGGGTGCGCCGCGGCCTGCTCGCGCAGCTCCCCCGCCACGGCGAGGTGCTCGCCCAGGGCGAGCCGGGCCTCGGCGTGCGCTTCGACGGCGGCGAGACGGGCCTCCTCCAGGCGGGCGGCGACGGGGCGGGCGAACCCGGCGTCCTCGAAGCCGGAGAACGCGCTGCCCCGCCACAGTCCCAGGGCCTCGGCCAGCAGGTCCGCCCGGGTACGGGGGTCCTCGGCGGCGCGGGCACGGGCGGTCAGCTCCCCGAAGTGCTCCATGTCCACTCCACCGGGCCCGGTGTGCAGCACATAGCCGTCGTCGCGGAGCGTGAGCAGGTCTCGGCCGCCGGCCTCGGCGTCCTCGAACACCTTCCGCAGCTGCCAGACCTTGGTCTGGAGGGCGGCTGCGGGATTCCCCGGAAGGCCGGCCCCGCCCCACAGCTCGTCGACGAGCCGGTCGGCGGAGACGGGCCGTCCGCCGCGCGAGAGCAGGGCGGCGAGCAGGGCGCGGGTCTTGAATCCGGGCACGGTGAGCAGGCGGCCGTCCTCGCGCCACACGGCCAGTGGCCCCAGCACCCCGAATCGCATGGGCGTCACGGTAACGCAGACGGTGACCGCCCGAGAGGTGACCGTGAGCGGATGGTGAGCGGCTCGTGAGTGCCTGGACACAGGCTGGACCGGTCCACCACCGCCGGTGGCCCCTGCCGGCGGCGTCCCGTCGGCGGTGCGCCGGCCGACCTGCGGGAGCGTCCGATGTCCGACAACAGCGCACTGCGGCTGGCGATCATCATCGGCAGCACCCGTCGGGGCCGGTTCGGCCCCACGGTGGCCCGGTGGTTCACCGGACAGGCCCGGCGGCGCCGGGAGCTGGACGTGGACCTGATCGACCTGGCCGATGCGGAGCTGCCCGACAGGCTCGGCGACGAGTGCGAGGAGCTGCCCGGTCCCGTGGTGGCCCTGGCTCCACGGCTCGCGGCGGCCGACGCCTTCGTGGTGGTGACCCCGGAGTACAACCGGAGTTTCCCCGCACCGCTCAAGACCGCCATCGACTGGTACTTGGACGAGTGGAAGGCCAAGCCCGTCGCCTTCCTCTCGTACGGCGGCCAGTCCGGCGGGCTGCACGCCGCCGAACAGCTCCGCAGCGCCTTCACCGAGGTGCACGCGGTGGCCATCCGCGACGGCATCAGCATCCCCAACTACTGGGACGAGTTCGACGCCGACGGCCGCTGGCCCCGGTCCGGCACGCGCTTCTCGGCCTCCGTCAAGACGACGCTCGACCAGCTCACCTGGTGGGCGCGGGTGTTGCACGACGCCCGGAAGACACGCCCGTACGAGTCCTGAACCCCTCACCCCTCATTCCGTCCCCCCGTCCCCCGTCCCCCCGTACGCCCCGCAGCGCCGGGGCGCAGGGAAGCCACGCACCATGGAAGGTTCCTCATGACGACACAAGCTCAGGCCGCAACGGACCTCAGGGCCGGGCCCCGGGAGTGGCTGGGGCTCTTCGTCCTCACCCTCCCCACCATCCTGCTGGCCCTCGATGCGACCGTCCTGAACCTGGCCGTCCCGCACATCAGCGCGGATCTCAAGCCCACCGGCACCGAACTGCTGTGGACGGTCGACATCTACGGGTTCATGATCGCCGGATTCCTGGTGACCATGGGCACGCTCGGCGACCGCATCGGCCGCCGCCGGCTGCTGATGATCGGCGCGCTCGGCTTCGGTCTCGCCTCGATCCTCGCGGCCAAGGCCACCAGCCCCGAGATGCTGATCGTGGCCCGCGCCCTGCTCGGCATCACGGGTGCCACACTGATGCCCTCGACGCTGGCCCTGGTCAGCAACATGTTCAAGGACCCCCAGCAGCGCGGCGTCGCCATCAGCGTGTGGGTGACCTGCTTCTCCGTCGGCATCGCCGTGGGCCCGGTGCTGGGCGGGGTGCTGCTGCAGCACTTCTGGTGGGGCTCGGTGTTCCTGCTCGCCATCCCGGTGATGGTGCTGCTCATGATCGCGACCCCGCTGCTGCTGCCCGAGTACAAGGACACCGAGGCCGGCCGCATCGACCTGGCGAGCGTGGTGCTCTCGCTGCTCACGGTGCTGCCGGTGATCTACGGCATCAAGCGCCTGGCCGAGCACGGTGTGGACGCCGTGGCCCTCGGGACGGTCCTGGCCGGTCTCGTTCTCGGCGCGGTCCTCGTGCAGCGCCAGCGCAAGCTGGCCGACCCGCTGCTGGACCTGCGGCTGTTCGCCGACCGGGCGTTCAGCGCCGCGCTGATCGTGCTGCTGCTGGGCCTGGGTCTGATGGGCGGCCTGTACCTGTTCATCACCCAATACCTGCAGCTGGTGGAGGGCCTGTCGCCGATGAAGGCCGGCCTGTGGCTGCTGCCCGCGGCGGTCGCGCTGATCGCGGCGTCTTCGGCGACCCCCGTCCTCGCCCGGCGGATCCGACCCGGGTTCGTGGTCGGCGGCGCGCTGTTCATCTCGGTGATCGGCTACGCGATGATCGCGCTGGTCGGCAGCACCGGCGGACTGCCGGTGCTGGTCACGGGCTTCGTGCTCATCTACACCGGCATCAGCCCGATGATGGTGCTCGGTACGGACCTGGTGGTCGGCTCCGCGCCGCTGGAGAAGGCCGGTTCGGCCGCGGCGATGTCGGAGACGGGCATGGAGTTCGGTATCGGACTGGGCATCGCCGGACTGGGCAGTGTCGTCACCGCGGTGTACCGCGACGAGATCGGCGACGCCCTGCCGGCCGGCCTGCCGGAGCCGGTCGCGGACACCGTCCGTGACACGCTGGCCGGTGCCGACGCGGTGGCCGCGCAGCTGCCGGGCGGAGCCGCTTCTCCGGTGCTGGAGCAGGCTCGTGAGGCCTTCACCAACGGGCTGAACCTCGCGAGCGGTATCGCAGGCGTCATCGTCGCGCTGCTGGCCGTGGGCGCGATCGTGCTGCTGCGGCACATCCCGGCGGGCGGCGACGAGGCCGGCGGCGAGGACGGCGAGGACGCCGCCGAGGGTCCCGCAGACGGCGGGGTCGCGGCCGCGCAGCCCGCGGTGGTCGGGGACGGCCGCTGAGGCGCGGCGTACGGCAACGGAACCGGGGCGGTCCCGGCCGGGCGAGGGCCCGGCCGGGACGGAGCCCGGGGCGGGCGGGGTGCCGGGCTCCGCGGTCCGGTACGGGGCGGGGCGGGCACACGTGCGGTGCCCGGTGGTGGGCACCGCCCGCCACCCCCGAGACGTGGGAGAACTTCCCTAGGGGCGCAGGATTCACCGAGATCAGCATGACCGAGATCGACGCGCCCAACCCGGGCCACATCGGCACCCTGCTGGCCCGAGCCGTCCGCCCGTGACCACCCGCGCGTTCGGTCAGATCACGATCACCACACCAGACTTGGGCGACTCGGGCCGCTACCTCTCCCGCGTCGACACCCTCGACAACCCCCGCGGCGTCGTGCAGGACTTCACGTATGGGGATGCCGACCTGCGCACGCTGGAACTCACCGACACTCGACTCACCACCGGCCGAATCACAGGCCTGCACACGAAGCAGGCCGAGTTCGAAGCGCTCACTCTGCACAGGGTCGAGATCAACGGCAGCGATCTCGGTCCGGCCCGGTGGAGCGAAAGCAAGCTCACCCGCGTCCACATGCAAATCAGCAAGCTCATGGGGGGCCGCCCTGGACGGCCTGGTACTCGATGACGTCCTCTTCGAGAACTGCCGCTTCGACTACGCCGCCTTCGAGAACGTGCGTGCCGCCGGGCCGGTCGCCTTCGCTGGCTGCACCTTCACCGAGGCCGCGTTCACCAGCTGCGACCTGTCCGACGTGGTGTTCTCTGACTGCACGCTCAAGCTCACCGAATTCGGTACGGGCCGCTACCGGGACACCGACCTGCGGGGCAACGACCTTCGCACTGCGCGGGGCATCATCAATCTCGCCAAGATCCGCATCGACCACGACCAGCAGATCCAGCTCGCCGAGGCACTGATGAACGAACTGGACATCACCATCGGGGACGACTGACCAAGAGGAGCATGCGTTTCATGAGCGTGGAGTCCTGGGACAGGTTCGGCTTACGTTCCGACGGCGGCCCGCTCTGGGACCGGTTCGAATGGACGCAGTACGGCAATCACGGACCGAGCATCGAGTTGCTCACCACCGGCCCCGGTACACGAGTGCTGGAGCTGGGACCCGGCAAGGGCGACAACCTCGCGTTCGTCACCAGGACAGGGTCCACAGCCATCGGCGTGGACGTGTCGGCCGTCCAGGCCGAGCGGGCCAAGGCACGGTTCGGTGACCTGCTGGACATCCGCGTGGGCCCGGCCGAGGAGTTCCTCGCGGACTGCGAGGCGGAGTTCGACAGCATCTACTCCGTCTTTGACGCGGTGTGGTTCACAGACCCTGCCGTGCTGCTGCCCCTCGTGCGCCGGGCGCTCAAGCCGGGAGGCCGGTTCGTGTTCTCGCACCTGCCGCCGTCCGGTGAGTGCCCCGGCCCCCACGAGTACGACATGTACGGGCCGGACGACGAGCTGTTTCCGATCACACGATGGTGCTACCGGCCCTATATGTGGGAGGAGAAGCTGTTGGCCACCGGCTTCGCCTCGGCCAGCGGGCAGCGGGTGCCCTGTCCGCCAGAGAAGGAAACGATCGGGACGCTGATCGTCGAGGCCACCGCGTGAACGTCACCCCTTCCGTCGACCGGCCGCAACACTGGGTCGATGTGCACGTCCTGCTGCACGACGCCAACGGCGCCGTCCTCCTCGGGCGCCGACGCAAGAAGCCTGTATGGGAAGGCTTCTACCAGCTGCCGGCGCCGGACCGCCAGGCTTGGCGAGGGGGACCATGTGGTCGATGTCCGGTTTCGCGGCATCGGTCACTTCGACGTCGTCGTAGGGGGAGGTCCAGGTGCCGGCCACGGCCTTGCACTCGGCATCCTGGCTTTGTTCACGGGTCCTTCTCGTGAACAAAGCCGCATACCCCACCCCACGCCGCGTGCACTATGGCGGGCCGGCGGCGCATGTCATCTCACGGTGCGTACATGAGGTGGCATTCTTTGCCAAGTTGTGTACCTTGAAGCCGCACTGCCAGGTTGGCTGTGTCCGTGGGGCGGTGGCGGGGGCTGGAGTAGGCGGCGGCACGCCCCGTTGAGCCTGCCGGGTGTCGGCGCTGGGGGGATCACCTGCGATGCCGGTGGCGATGGTCAAGGCGGTTCTGCTCGCCCGCAGGAATGAGCAGCGCTTCGAGGAGCTCAAGCGTCGGCGCAAGAAGCTGGAGCGGCACATCCGGCAGGAGGCCGAGGGGCAGGAGCGCTGCAGGCGGGCCGTCTACGACACGGCGCTCGTCCCGTTCCAGGAGGCATTCACACGGCTCAAACACGTGGACCTGGCGGAGCTGGCTCCGGTGGACCGGTCCGGCCCGGGTGTGGCGGACGTGGAGCTGCGGGAGCTGCAGCATGTGGCGGCCGCTGCGGTGGCCTCCCTGGCTGGAGGTGCCGTTGCCGGGGCGGGGGTTGGGGCCGTGGCCTATGCGGCGGTCGGGGCTTTCGCGACCGCGTCGACGGGCACGGCGATCTCAGGCCTGTCCGGGGCGGCAGCCACGAGCGCCACTCTTGCCTGGCTGGGCGGAGGATCGCTGGCGGCAGGAGGCGGTGGGGTCGCGGCGGGCACCATGGTGATGGGGGCGCTCGTGGCCGGCCCGGCCTTGCTGGCGGCGGGGGTCCTGCTGGAATGGCGCGGCCGTGCCGTGAAGAGCGAGCAGAAGAAGTTCGCCCGCCGGCTGGCCGAGGCCACACGGGAGCTGAAGAAGGCTCGGGCGGATATTGCACCGGTGCTCCAGCGCAGCCGGGACATACGCCTGGTCCTCAAGGAACTGTGCCGAGCCATGAAGGCCCGGCAGACGGCGTTCGCCGAACTGGTGGACCGCTGCGAGGACTACTCCTCGTACGGCCCGGATCCGCGGGCTCTGGTGAAGGAAATGTTCGACCTGGCCGTGGCCACCGTCGCCGTGATGGGAGCGCCGCCCGCCGGGGAGGACGGATGTGTCAGCGAGCTGTCGGGCCGGGCGGTCGCCGATGCCCGGGCGCGTCTGGCGGCCCTCGGGCCCGCGGCATGAGCGCGGAGGCGTCGGCGAGTGCGGGCCCGGCAACGGGCAGGGCTGCCTCGGCCGCGTCGTCGGCGGCGGGTGCGGCCGCGTGGCTGGCGGCGGATGCGGCGACCCGGCGGTTCGCTGCGGCCACCATGGAGACCCTGGACGCCAGGGAGACGGTGCAACGCCTCGCCCGGCGGTACGCGGGCCTGGCCAACGCCCAGCGGGCCGGTCACCTCTTCGAGGTGGAGCACGCGCTGGCGTTCAATCAGGCCGCGGCCCGGGCGGGGGCCGGCGTGCGGGCTGTGGTGTCGGAGTGGATGGGGGGAGGGTCGCATACGGCTCCCGCGGACATCCTGCTCATCGACGGGACCAGGACCGTCGGCCGGGTGCAGGCCAAACTGATGGCATCGGCCGCCGACACCGCGCACCGGCTGCGCCGCGAGCACTACACGGGCATGACCCGCCTGGTCGCCGCGGACAAGGTGGCCGTCGTGGACAGCCTTCTCGAACGACGTCTGACCATGCATCCGGACGGCATTGGCTTCGCCGCGTACGCCGATGCCCGCGCCCACCTCGGCGGCACCATCCGGTACGGGAACATCGGCTCGCAGCCGGTGGACTTGGCCGACGCGCACGGCCACGGCATGGACCCTCAGAAGTGGATCGGTGGCCGGGTGCGCGCGGCGGCCGGCCAGGAGGCAGCCGCTGCCGCCGCCACCGGAGCGGCTGCAGGCGCGGCAGCCACGGCTGTCATCACGGCTGCGGGGCAGTTGGGCCGGATCCGTGCCGGGGAGACCTCACCCGCGCAGGCTGCGCTCACCGCGGCTGCGGCTGCGGCCCGCGGCGCGGCTCACTCCGGCACGCTGGCCGGGCTCTCTTCGGCCGTGCGCAGCGCGGGGCGCGCCGGCCGCCTGCCGGCGGCGTTCGGCGGCGGTGAACTCGCCTCGGCCACCGCCACCGCGGCCCTCGCCGTCGCCGGAGCCGGTTACGACTTCGCCCAGGACCGTATCGACGGCGGCGAGTTCGCCGCACGCAGTGCCGAAGCCGCGTTGCGCGCCTCGCTGGCCTGGGCCTGTAGCGCGGTCGGCCAGAGCGTGGTCCCCGTGCCCGTCGTCGGTGCGCTGGCGGGCGGACTGGTGGGGCAGGCCGCCGGAACCGTCATCGTCCAGGGCCTGCAGGCGGCCGTGCTCATCGCTCGCGGCACCCGCAGCGCCGGGACCCGTACCCTCGAGCATGAACTCCTCGCCGCCTCCCTGACCACCGGTCTCCTGGCCACGGCGGCAGCCTCACTGGGCCCCCGCACGCATGCCCGGACCACCGTCCTGCCGGCGCTCGGCCCGGTCCGTAACGACCTTACGGGCACCGACCCCGCCCGGGCCCTGTCGTCGCTGGCCGCGGTCACCTCCCTCCATGCCGGACTCCCCCTGCACCTCACCCCTGAGGAGTTCGACAGCTGGATGAGCGACACCGTTCCCGACGAGATGCCCCTCGTGCTGGACCCCAATTGGTGAACCCCGCTCCTGTCCGCCACACCGGGGTGCGTGCGCGCCACAGCCCGGGGCTGCGCGTCGCCCGTCGCAACGATCTGCGCCCATGCGGCTCAGGCGAACCCCACCCACCTACGAGGAGCCTCTCTTGAGCAAGAACGAGCAGCAGGGCGCAGAGCCGCGCCCGGACGACCCCGGGAAGCCGCGATCGTCCTGGTGGGGCACGGTCGCAGGCAGCGCCGCAGCCGCGTGGGAGGCCACCGCAGGATGGACCGGCGAAGCCCTGGACACTGCGGGCGGAGTGGACCAGCGAGACCGCAGGCGCCGCCGCACAGTGGAGTGGCGAAGCCTGGCAAGCCTCCAAGCCCTACGTACGGACGTACGGGCCGACGGTCGCCGTCATCGCGCTCAACCTCGCGATGCGTGACCCTGGAGCGGCAGCGGCCGCCGTACGCAAGCAGCTCAAGTCCGGCGAGGTCACCTGCAGGCTGTGTGGACGCCCTCTCGCCGACCCGACATCGATACGCGCAGGGTACGGGCCCACCTGCGCCAGACACCGCTCCGCCGAACGCGCCCGGAAACGGGACCGGCGCCGCGAACGACGCCGCTGACACTCCTCCCCAGTCGGCGTGCAAACGGCCGGGCAACGAGCTGCCGGCAGTCCCCGCCACCCGACCACACTCTGAACTCGGTGCGGGCACGGAGGATTTGCGGGTGCCGCCCTGCCGGGGAGCGGGAAGACTCGCCTGGCCAAGACCTGGAACCGCCGGGATTCGCAGCCCATCACCGCGGACGCCCAGTGCCCATCTACGCCATCATGGCAAAATGTGTCTCACGTGGTGATCGGGAAGCGCCCGGAGCCCTGCGGGCCACTAGGGTGAATCGACCCCGCCGGACCGGCGGGCGCAGTACCCGGGACGGTCTACACCCCGCCGTCCACCCCGGCCTGACTACCGCACCGACCAGCGGCGACAGCGGCCGGTACGCGCCTGAAACCCCGGCTCGAGCAAAGCACGGGCCTCGCCCGTACCCCCGGATCGGGTGAGTGCAGGTGGCCGGGAATTTCCCGGCCTCCACACAGAGCCCGGGGCTCACGGTGGCCGCCGGGACGGCCCTGCCGACATCCCGGCTTCCCGCCTCCGGGCCTCGTGAACTCCCCCGATCGTCCCCGTCAACGGCTTGTTCAGCCCTCGAGAGGCATCCCCGCGTGACCGAGCAGAACCCCCAGCACCCGCCAGTCCCCGACCACCCCCCGGTCGCACCCGCCCACCCCGTCCCGCCGGCCGTCCCCGCGCGCCGGAAGGCCGTTCTGTATGCGGCGATAGCATCGGGTGCCCTCGCAGCCTTGGTGGCCGGGACGGTGGGCTACGTGGTGGGCTCACAAACCGCACAAGCAGATGTCCAGGCCGCCCCCACCACCGTGGCCTCTCCCGAAACGTCCGCCCTGGGTCCGGTGGCATCGATCACTCCCGGACCTGGCAACACCGGTCCGAGCAGCGCTCCCGCTCCCTCGCCCACCACGGCCGAACCCATCCCCACCCCGTCACCGACCCAGAGCGAGCCCGCCTGCTCGAAGTTCGAGAAGATGTCGGACCGGGAGTTCAAGCTCCTGGCCAAGAACCCCTATGAGCACCTCGGCAAGTGCTACCGCATCTACGGATACGTCACCCAGGCCGACAGTGCCACCGGCTCCCTCTCCGTCCGCGCCAACGCCTGCGGGGAGAAACACCAGCCGACGTACGGATTCATCTCCGACTGCGACACCAACTCCTTCTTCACGGAACTCGGAGGCGGAGACGGAGAAAGCGGCATCGACAACATCGTCGACGGCGACGCCTTCGAAGCAGACGTCGAAGTAGGCGTGCCCTACACCTACACCACCACCCTCGGCGGACAGATGACCGCGCCCAAGTTCCACCTCCACAAGATCACCAAATACGCCACCACCAAATAGCCCACACCACCCGGACACCGCAGAACCACAGGCCGAACGCGCCGCCCCAGGCCGGTTCGGGGGGGAGCGGACTGCCGTCCCGCACGGCGGCATCCCGCGAAACACAAGACCCCACGGAGAGGGGCCTCCGCCCCAGCCGGGGAGACGGGTTCACCGGCGAAACGCCGCTGCACCCACCCGGCGTCAGGCATCCGCCGCCGTACCAGTACGCCTCCAGGCCCGCTCCGCGCAGCGGATGCCGCCGCCGGGACCCTTCCATCACCGGGCCGACCGCGTCACCCTGCTCGGCGCACCAGAAGACAGTAACCACTCCCCCGCAGGCCGCCCGGCCACGCCAGCGTCACCCGCAACCACCCGACCCCGGCCGCGTCGTCGGCCGGGGACAGCCACGGGCCATCGAGGCGGAACCGGTGCGCAGCTTCCGCGGACCTGGCCGCCACCAGCGAAGCGACCGTCGGCCCCCGTGAGTACGCCGATCTTGTCGTGGGCCGGGAGCCAGGCGACAACCGCGCCGCGATCGAACTGCGGGTGGACATCCGCGCCGGCCACCGGGCCGGGGAAGTCAGGGTACCGGCGACGCCGGCACGCCACCGCAGCCCGCCCCGGGGCACGGCCTCCCCGCCGCGCGCGGCGAGGGCTGGGAGCGGACGGCCCGGCGGCCCACGGTGGCCGGTCCCGGGCCGCGGTCCGGCATCATCATCGGATGATCGGCAACCGGCTCATCCATCGCACGGCGGACGGCGTCCGCATCCCCGGCACTTGGCGGCACGCCTTCATCTGCAACGGCGGCAGCTATTTCCTCACCGACCTGTTCATCTACGCCGACGGACTCGTTGACTGCTGGGAGCTCGTCACTCTCGACGAGTTCGAGGAGAAGCTTCGCCGCGGCTGGGTGGCCACCTCCTACCCCGACGGTGCGGACGTGTCCGCGCACCGGCTCGCTTCCTGGCAGTTCGCCGAGGTTCATTCCCGGCTCACGCCCGAGCTGCTGCTCGCCGAGGTCCGTGACACGATCGACCAGCTCAACGGGCGTCCCGACTCGACCGACCGCTGCCTGGCCGCCGTGGACGTCTTCCTCGCCGACCGGACCGAGGATCACCGGGCCGCCGCCCGGCGGGCGTACCTGGCGATCCCGGAGACCATGCGCATCTACGCGCTGCGCGACATGGACAGCCAGGACGGCCCTCTCCAGGTCCTCGTCGCAGGACCCGGCGGCCGTACCGAGGACCGGCCGGACGAACCGGTCGGGCAGGAGGAGTACGACGAAGCCCTGGAATACTTCGAGGAGCGGGCCCAGTGGGCCGCCCAGCCGCGGCGCGTCCCGGCGGACGGTCCCGCGGAGTCCTTCGCCCCTGCGGTGAAGCTCTACCAGAGTTTCCCGCAGCGCCGCGAGGACGAGCCGGGCAGGCGGGCCCTGCGCTGCGACTACCCGGCGCCGGTCGTGGTCGACGGCACCACATACCCCTCGGTCGAACACGCCTACTGGGCGCTGTCCGTCGCCGATGCCGCGGGCCGGGCCGAGGTCGCGGGCGCCGAGACCGGCCCCCAGGCCCGCCAGCGTGCCGCCGACCTGCCGCGCCGGCAAGGCTGGGAACAGGCCCGTAACGCCGTGATGGCCCGACTGATGCGCGCCAAGTTCGACCAGCACCCCGACCTGGCGGCCATCTTGCTGGCCACCGGTGAGGCGACCGTGCTCTGCGACGACGATTCCGACTACTGGGGTGACAACGGCGGGCGGGGCCGGAACTGGTCCGGCCGGCTCCTTGAACTGGTGCGCTCCGAACTCCAGGCCCGCGGCCACGGAATCCTGGACGACTGAAGTGTGAGAAGCCAGGCCCCGGCCGGTCCCGACCCTCGGAGTTCACGGCCGCAAGGCTCCGGACCCGCCGGACCAGCACCGGACACCCGCACCGCCCGGCCGCCGGGACTGGTTCTTCGCGGGGCAGGGACGCGAGGGCCGGATTCACTCCTGCGGGGACACGAGACGGGGTCAACACGCAGCCGTGCCGACCCTCGAGGGTTTCGTTCGTCAGCGCGGGAGGGGCGGTCAGCCTGCGGCCGCGACCGGGCCCTGGCCGAGGGGCGGGACGTCGTCGCCGGCGGTCACGTCCAGGCGGATCCGCCGGAACCTGAGCGGGTGCCGCAAAACGCCCTGGTCGACGGCCCGATCGGCGCTGACCTTCGCCACCACATCCGGGCGGACCAACGTGACGTCCAGGACGTCACCACTCCCCCATGACGCCGTGAACCGCACCACCTCGAAGGGGTGACCCGGGTCGGCCGCGGCGAGGTGCTCGCCGACCTGCCGGGACACGTCCGGGCGCAGCGGTACGGTCCGCCCCACCGCGCACAGCCGGCCACCGGTGTCGTGGCGGCCGAGGACGATGAGGCCGGGGCAGCCCTCCGCAAAGAAGGCCGCCATGCGCAGCGATCCCCGCTGCGCATGGCGGCGTGAACACGGCGATCCGCCGTTGAGCCAATGGCCGGCCTGTAACGATGCTCAATCCGACAATCCCCCGTGCTGTGGGGCGGCCTTTAGGAACTGGACAGCTTGAGTGGACGATTACCGGGTCGCCAACGGCTGCCGGCGTAGCAGGCGAGGGCTTTGGTGAGGTCGGAGTACTGCTGGTCGGATAGTGGGCCGAGGATACAGAGCGGGAGTGTGCCGTCCCAGCTGGTGTTAGGGCGGTTGCGGTAGAACCAGCCCGCGGGATAGACGCTGTTGGCCCTGGGCTTCTGGATTAGGCGGATGCGAAGTCCGGTATAGGTGTACGCCGCCCTTTCTGATGTTATGCGGTCCACCGTGACCGTCTGTATCCGGTCCCAGGTCACCGTGCGGCCGAATGAGCCCGTGGTGACGATGCCCTGCGAGGCGACGGTGAGGGACCACGGAGTTCGGTTCGGGAGCATGCGTCGGTGGTGCCTGTTCGCTCCGATCACGCTCGCCACGGCGCCGAGGCCCACGAGCATTCCCACCATGGCGATGATCCACAGCACGCCCAGGACCCCCCAGAGGCCGTCCCCCACTCCGTTCTCGCCCTTCGACCCGAAGGGGAAGGCGCCCGCCCCGGTCAGCGCGAAAGAGTCGGCTGCCCAGGTCACGCCAGAAATCACCGCAAGGGGTGTGGATACGGAGGCCTGCCAGATCGGGCGGGCATAGTCGGTGACGGGCTCCTGGCCGGTCCAGGCGGCCTCAAAGGCATCACCGTGAGCAGGCTCCCGCCTCTTCGGTGGCGGAATGGGAGCGTGACGTGGTCCGGCGGTCACGGTTGTCGCGTCAGAGATGCCGGGAGTGCCGTTCAGGGAGGATCGGAGACCGACCAGCCGTTCATGGACTGCCACGGCCGTCTGGGGGCGCCGGTCCGGGTCACGTTCCAGCAGGTCGGACACCAGCCGGCTCACTGCCGGCGGCACGTTCAGGCCGAGCGCGTCGAGCCGCGGAGCCTCCTCAACCAGTTTCCGCTGCGCAATCGCGAGCCCATTGTGACCCGTGAAGGGCGCCCGGCCGGCCAACAGGGCGAAGAGGACGCTGCCCAGGGCGTACAGGTCGGAGCGTGCGTCGCCGCGCTCGGTGAGGAACTGCTCAGGCGCGCCGTACTCCGGAGTGCCGGCGGGGGCCAGTTGTGAGGAACGAGCAAGGCCGAAGGCATCCTGGATGAACCCGGCGATGCCGAAGTCCACGACCTTGACCCTGCCGTCCGGAGTAATCATCACGTTGTGCGGCTTGATGTCGTAATGGATGACCTGAGCCTGGTGTGCAGCGACCAGGGCCGCACAGATCTCCTGGGCGATCTGAAGCGCGCGGTCCACGGCCACCGGCCCCCCGTCGCGGATGTGTTCAGCGAGATTGACTCCCTCGACCCGCTCCATGACCAGGAACCACAGATCCTCGTGGAACCCGCGGTCATACAGGGCGACCACATTCGGATGACCGATCTGCGCAGCGGCCACCGCCTCCCGCTCAAAACGGCGCGGCAGATCCACCTGTACCCCGTCGTCAAGCACCAGCATCTTGACGGCCACATCCCGGTGCAGCACCCGATCCCTGCCGGCCCACACCTCCCCCATACCGCCCCGTCCCAGCCGCTTGATCAGCTCGTACCGCTCCGCGATCAGCTCACCGCGCTCCACGCACCACCCCTACGACGAAGCCATGCCGACCATCAGCCTATGACCAGGGCGGCCGACCTCAAGGAGATCCAGAGAACCTCCTGCGATCCGACGCCTCCGAGCTGCTCACAAGATCCGAGCCCGGCCAACTACCGTTCGACACATAGCCAGGTATCGGTCGTGTGACCGGGCGTTCGAGTGTGGTTCTGGCCGGGCTTGCAGAGCACCAGCCTGGCGCTGGCCCCAGGTGCTTTCGGTGACAGAGCCCCGCGCTGCTCGGACGATTGCGCACCGGTGCCCAGGCTGGACACACACCATCGTTCTGGCGTAGCCATCACGGAGGCACGGTCAGTACGTTGGAAACGACCACCCCTATTCCTCGCCCCACTTCCTTCGTCCCTGAATCGAGTGGGGAGCGAGCGCGAGCGCGGTCCACGTGGTGGGGTCGGGGCCGGCCGACCGCGAAGTGTGCGGCCGTGAAGGCACCCAGCCGGGTACGGATGAACGTGTCCAACGGCGGGAATGGCCAGGCGTCTTCTTGACCTGAAGTGTGATTGAGGTTCTAGCGTGTCATCTACTTGATCATCCGACGACGGGAAACACGCACATGATCCTCGTGACCGGAGCCACCGGAAACATAGGCAGCGCCCTGCTGAAGGAGCTGCACGCACGCGGTGTCCGACCGCTGAGAGGGCTCACCCGTGATGCCGTACGGGCCGTCTTCCCCGAAGGGGTCGAGGCGGTGGAGGGCGACTTCGCAGAGCCCGCGTCGTTGAAGCCCGCGCTGGAAGGGGTGCGCTCGCTGTTTCTTGTGTCGCGTCTGGGATCAGACGCCGACATCCTCGAAGCCGCCCGGCAGGCGGGCGTGGAGCACGTCGTCCTGGTGTCGTCCATCACCGTCCAGACCCACCCGCACCTCGGTCCCGCCGGCGAGAACCTGGCGGTGGAGCAACTGCTCAAGGCAAGCGGCATGGCCTGGACAATTCTGCGGCCGACACAGTTCGCCTCGAACACCCTGATGTGGGCCGCTTCCATCCGCGGCCACGAGACCGTCCGCGCGCCGTTTGCCGCGACCGCGCTGCCGACCATCCACCCCGCGGATATCGCATCGGTGGCACGCGTGGCACTGACCGAGCCCGGCCACCACGGACAGACGTACACCTTGACCGGTCCAGAGCCGGTGACCGCCCCACAGCAGGTAGAGGCCATCGCGGCAGCACTGGGCCGAGAGGTTTCCTTCGCCGAAATCAGCCGCCAGCAGGCCCACGCACAGATGGCCGCGGTCTTCGGCGCGGACGCCGCGGACGCGGTGCTCGACGTCACGGGCGGAGACGTGAACGACGAGCTGCTGATGGTGCGTGACACGGTTTCACAGATCACTGGGAGGCCGGCCCGCCCGTTCCAGCAGTGGGCATCAGAAAACGCCAACGCCTTCCGCTGAATCGCCCCGTGCCGCGAGGACGGTGGCTGGACCGAGGAGCCAATTCCCGGGCTCGCCGGGGGCCTCCCGAGCAGCCCCGGCCCCTGGGAGGATGCTCGTCATGCAAGTGGCAGTGACGCGACAGGCAGCCTCGGACGCGGTCGGCGACCAGGGATGGCGCCTTCTGCTGGGCACCTTGCGAACGTCCGTTTCAGTCAGGTCGCTGGCGATGGCAACGGAGGTGGCGACAGCTGCCGTCACGGCATGCGGTGACGATGCCGACCAGCACCTTCACATCGACCTCCGGCCCCGAAAGGTCCTCCTGACCCTGCAATCGTCGGACCACGCCGCAGTGACCAATGGCGACATCGAGCTCGCGCACCGGATCTCCGCTGCCGTCCATGAGAGGGGGCTGAGGACGGAACCCGCCATCGGCACGGGGGCGCCGCGGTCGGTGCAGCTCCTGGAGATCGCGATCGACGCACTCGACATCGCCGCGATCCGGCCGTTCTGGCGGACGGTCCTCGGCTACGCCGATGAGGCGGGAGCCGACGGGCCCCACGATCCGCTCGTCGATCCCCTCGGCCAGGGCCCGGCGGTCTGGTTCCAGCAGATGGAGTTCGCGCGTCCGCAGCGCAACCGCATGCACGTCGACGTCAGCGTCCCGCACGACGAGGCGCCCCGACGGATCGAGGCCGCACTGGCGGCCGGTGGCCGACCCGTCTCCGCGGCCCATGCCCCGGCCTTCTGGGTACTCGCCGACCCCGAAGGCAACGAGGCCTGTGTGTCCACCTGGCAGGGCCGGGACGGCTGACCGACAAGGCCGCCTCGCCCGGTGCCCGGGCGGCGCGGGGGAGATATCGATGTAGTCGATGTCGGTGAACTCCACCGGCAGATCGCCCGCCCGACGGCCCCGTCCTTGAAGTAGTCCTCCTGCAGGCCCTCGACGGGCCAGCGCCGGCAGGCCTCGGTCGCTCCGGTCTGCTGCGCGACGCCGGGCAGGCGGCCCGCCGGGGCTGCATCACGAGAACTGTTGCTGAGGCGGAGGGACCACACGCTGCCATTGGCCGCCTGAACGGCCCACCCCCACAGCGACGGGATGGGAGCAGTATCAGTGCCTGCTTGTGAAGCCTGCACGCCAAGTTCAGCTCTGAGAGGCCGGGAAGAACTCCGGGCCCGTCCGCCCGGGCGCCGTGCGGTCGCTGAGCCAGCCTTCCTGGCCCAGCGCTCGCCAGCCGGCCCCGCAATGTCAAGCCAAGTGCGAAAGATCCACTTGACTAGGTGAACGCGGGGGCGCCTGTGCACGACGGGCTTCTTCATCTTCCACGACCCGGGCGCACCCTCCGCGATGGTGCTCGACAAAGCCGCGATCGAGGAGATCGACGCCGCTCACGAGGCCGCCAAGAAGGAGCGCCCGGACGAGCTGGTCCGGAGGCGCCATGGCATCTACATCCCCGTGGTGGGCCCGGCGTCCACCGCCGCTGAGCAGCTGGCCGAGCTGAGCATCAGCGCCACGCAGATGACCGAGCTGGGTGGCGAGCTGGGCATCGACTTCTCCACGATGATGCCGGGCAAGCGCGCCGTCGAGCGCCTGCGGGAACTGCTGGCCTCCATGGAGCGCGACCTGGAGGAGATGCGGAAGATCGGGGCCGATGCGGCCGCTGAGAACACCTGGGCCGTGGGCCAGGATGCTGACGAGGAAGAGCGGGAAGACCGGGCCGACCTGGAGCGGGAAGCCCAGGACGCGCTCGATCAGGAAGCCCGCGGTGTGCTGATCGAGCTGTTCGGCTTCGTCGATTGGCCGGCCGTCACGGAGGAGGACGTACGGGCGGCGCGGGAACGCGCCAAGGAGCAGACCGGGGGCTCCGAGGCCGGTCAGAAGCTGCTGGGGATCGTCCAGCGGATCCAGGAGATCGGCAACGACAAGACGGAGTTCGAGCGGTACCGCTCGCATGTCCTCTTCCCGAAGACGAGCGACCCGTCCATGTACTGCTTCGGCACGGAGGTGTTCGAGATCGGCGGCGCCTACAAGAAGGACAAGTGGGTCGGCTCCAGCGGCGGGTGGGTGACCACCGGTGACTCGAAGGGCGCCCCGGTCACCTTCTACAACATGGGCGACTACTACGAAATCTGGCAGCGCGACCGTGAGAGCGGCCGCCCCCTGACGCTGGAGAACGACAACCTGTGCTTCGTCGAGGGCGCCGAGCCGAGCCGCTGGAACCTGACCGACGGCGCCTACTGACCGACCCAGGCCCGCCAAGGAGGTGGCGGATCCCCGCAGCGGGTCTGCCGCAGGCATCCGCCACCCTGTCGCGTCCGGTGGCCTCGGCAGGGCCCGCTCACCTCTTTCCCCGGACCGGCTGCGAGGGACCTGTCCCTGGCCCCCTATCGCTTTGCTGGTGGTGGGTGGGGAGGTTGGCGGCGGCAGGCCCGGGGCCGGCGGCCCTCGGGGGCTCTGACCGGGTCGGTGGACAGGCGGGTTCCGCGGACCCCGCCTCGGCGCGTCTTGTTGATCTTTAGGCTGGCGGCCGGGCCCGGCGCACCGAGCGCCGGCCGGGAGGGGAACCACTGAGGTGTCCGTGCTGCCGTCACCGTGACGGCAGCACGACCGGCCATCACACCACCAAACTCTCCGTCAAGGCCCTGACCAGCTGAAACAGGTTCAGAAACGGGCACTCAGCACACCGGGATCAGGCCGCCGCAGTCGTGCGGCTCGCACACACACCCCTCGCCCGGCCGGGTGTACGGCACACCGTGGCGCACCACCCCGCCCACCCCGCCCTTCCGCGGCGGCACCCCGCAGACCAGCCGGCCAGGCCAGCGTCAGCCGCAGGCCCCCCGGCCCCGACCGGAACCGCTCGATCACCCACACCTCCCCCAGCGGCTCATCACTCCGCCGGGGGGCCCTCCGGCTCTTCGTTCGGCGGGGTCTCCGGCTCCTCCACCGGCATATCAGACTCCGCCGGAGAGGTCCCCGTCCCCCAGGTCACCACCGGGGGGCCCTCCGGCTCCTCGTTCGGCGGGACCTCCGGCTCCTCCACCGGCATATCAGACTCCGCCGGAGAGGTCCCCGTCCCCCAGGTCGACACCGGGGGGGCTTCGTAAGGGTTCGGCGGGGCCTTATCCGGCCCGTAATGCTCCTGCTGCGGCGGAGGGGCAAACGGGTCTACTTCGAACGACGCGGTGGTCACCTCGGTCGTCGGAGCCGCCATCGCCGTCGTGGCGGGGAGAACGACGCCTCCCGTGACCGCCGCCGCCACGATGGCCGCGACACCCAGACGGACGGAGTTCTTCCGGATCCTGCGAGCCATGGCTTCTCTCCCGCTGGTAGTGAAGAGGCGCCCACGTGGCGCCCCTCGCCTCGGTTCCAGTAGGCCGAAACCACCCCGGCGGGGTCATGCCCCGGGATTTCGGGACTTGACACCACCGGGGACGGCCGTAAACCCCGGTCTCCTCGCGATGGACCTGCCCGTCCCATCCATGGGGCCAGCCACGACGGGGGCAGGGGCCGCCGCCGCGGTCCCCGCCTCTCCCCCGGACGGCCTACAGGAAGTCGACCCGGTCCGCCGCGAAGGTGCCGCGGTGCAGGCCGGACAGCGGCATGTCGGTGTCAGCCGGAACCGCTCCGTACGGCCGTCGTGTCCCGTGCCATCGAATCCTGATCGCGTGCCATCGAAGTTTGATCGACACGATCTGGGCCGCAGGGGTCGGGAGCCGCGCAGCCGCCTGGCAAGACCTGTAAGCCCCGTGCACGCTCTTGATCATTTATCTTGCGGCGGACTGCTGACGACCTTGAGAGGGACGCTCGATGGGGCACCTGCGCAAGAACAGCTTCATGATCTACGAGGACAAGAACGCCCCGACGGAGGTGAAGACCCTCAATCCGCAGGAGATCGCGACCATCGAGGCCGAGCACCAGCCGGGGAAGAAGGGCCGCATCGACAGCGGAACCTCCCAGTTCGAACAGCGTGAGTTCGCACGGGGCGTGTTCGAGATCTAGAGTTCCAAGCCGACCCTCCCCGACCTCGCTTACCGTCCGTCGTTCACTGTGTCACGCAGTGTGCGCTTCCAGCCCGACAGCGACTACTTCCGGGTCGCCGGGGACGTCCCTGTCCACGTGTGGAACGAGGAGACCGGCAAGCAGGACACCCGGGACGAGACCGAGATGCACGCCGTCCGCGGCGTGGCCCTGTGGGCGGAGATCGGCTCCGGCGGCTGGGAGGAGGACGGCCACTGGGGTGGGTATCTCCAGGTCACGCGCGAAAGCGGCCGGCCCCTGATCGTGGAAGGCAAGCTCCTGCGGTTCGTGGAGGGCGCCACCCCGGGCAGGTTCAACATCCAGAACTCCACCTGGGACTGACCACCCACGGTGCTCCCCGCTGACCCGCAGAGCCGGGGCGGAGCCGGAGTTGGACACAGCAACAGGAAGTCCCCCACCCCACCCGGGGTGGGGGACTTCTCGATGCCGCAGCACGGCAGCCGGCAGGCCGGAATCCACGAACGAGTGGCCGCATACCGGCGTACATCCCCATGCGCTCAGCCTCGTACCTGTCCGGTACGGGCTGATCCTCGGCGGCGTGCACCCGCCGTCGCAGCGCTGCACCCGGCCGGACATGGGTGTGTGCCGGGCGGCCTCCCCAGCCACCCGGCACACCCGGCTCCCCCACAAGCCCCGCCGGCTACCGCTCAACGGCGGCGGCGGGCGCTGTCACCCTGTTCAGCGGTGGCGGCGGCCCCAGGACTTGGTGTCTATGGTGCGGCCGCGGTCGTTGCGGAGGGTCGCGGTGTCAAAGCGGTTGTCCCACACGTGGGCATCGGACCCAGATGGTCGATGATCCGGCCCGCAGTCGACTTCGAGACCCCGAACAGCGAGGCGAGCTGACGCATCGTGAGGTTCGTTCGCCAGTAAGCTGCGACCAGCAGGGTTCTGTCTTCCAGTGGAAGACTCCACGGCCGGCCCCTGCGGGCCGCGTCCGCTCCTGCGCGTTGCAGCACCGTCACCAGCTTCCCGAAAGCACGCGGAATTGCATGATCATTCCACTGCTTCAGGTCCACCCTGCTCGAACGCGATACGGCAGCGTTTTACCTGGTCGGCCACCTGCTCCATGTACCAGCGCATGACTTCGTAGGGGACGACGCGCTCGGCAGGGCTCCAGACGCGGACGGTCGGCTGCAGATTCGGGTCCTCGTCCGGAACATGTGTCACCAGGAAGGCAGCGCCGGGCAAGTGGGTCACCACGGCATTGGGGTTCTCGGCCCCTTCGGCCACCGAAGGCACAGCCTCGCTCAGCTCCACAGCCCAGGCATCGTCGGGCAAGGCGTAGTGGAACAGGACAGCGTAGTGGCGACCTGTGTGTTCTTTGAGCTCCCAGGGCATGTCGGCAGGCTGCCACAACTGCCGTGCCGGAGGCTCGCGGATATCCCGGCTCCCACCTGAGTGCAACCCGACCAGCGTTTGCGGGACAGCCCTTAGGGACATGAGGGCAATCCTCTGACACTCACGTCCTGAAGCGCCAGGTGATTCAGGGCAGGGTAGACAGGCCAGGTCGGTGTCAGCTGGTTGTCTGCCGTTGTTCCGCGCGGGCGCGGGTGGTGGCGAGGCGGTGGGAGTCGGTGCCGGTCTCGATGATGTTGCCGCCGAAGGTGAGGCGGTCGATGATGGCCGTGCAGAGGCGGCGGTCGGTGAAGGCACCCCGGCCGGCCTGGACCCGGATCTTCTCACGGCGGCCAGCGACGTAGCCGCGGACCATCTGGTAGGAGACCTCGTTCGCGCCGTGCTCATCCAGCAGCCGTTCGAAGACCCGCTTCACGGTGTGCCGCTGCTTGCGCGGCGCGTCCAGGTCTGCTCGCAGCATCTCGTCGATCAACGGCTTGAACGGGTCCAGCCGTGTCGCCCGCGGTGCCGGCTTCTTCCCAATACTCGACCGCCTTCTGCACCACTGCGACGTCGTCTCGATCAACGGCCCCAGCTACCGACTCAAGAACCGGCTCACCGCGCTCGAGCGCGAGACCGCGGCCTGAGACCTGCAGCCGGCTCAGGCGCTCATCGGTTGATGCAAATGTCCGGCAGCGGTGCGTCACCCTCACCTTCCGCAGCGAGGACTTCTCGCGCCAGCTGCCGGGCACGATCCCGGGTCAGCACCGTGCCGTCAGCGGCGTCGATGACCAGCCACTCTTCCCCGCGGTCGTGGTCCGGGGCGTCGTGCTCCAGGGGACCGTGAACATGGGCCCACACGGTCTTCCCGTCCGATGAGAAGCCGGCCGAGCCGCGGTTGGCATGGCGGTGGTCTCTGTCGTCCGCGTACTCGGAGAAGTCGGTGTGACCCGCGCAGCCTGCCCAGCAGCGGTGCCGCAGTTCCCACCGTGGGCTTCCCGACTGGTCAACGGCTCGCAGTGCATGCGGTCCGGCGAAGACAACCAGGTCAGCGGCAAGCGACACCACGCTCGTGCCGAACCGACGAGGCCAGGGCGCCGGAAAGGAGACGGTCGAAGCCGTGGTCGGCGGCTGGGCTTCCTGGACGATCAGCTCTGTGTCCCCTCGCTGTATGAGGAGCCGCGATGTGGGCCGAGGCTCCTGCCGGGACCCTATGACAGGCCGCCCCCCTGCGCATTCAACCCTCTCCGGAGCACTGACCAGGATGCACGGGACCGGAGGGATACGGAAAGCGGGCACGTTTCTCCGTACCCGCCTGGGCACAGAAGGGGCTCTGGCAAGAATTTCGTAGGCGGAGATCATCTCGGTGACACGGTCGGCCGGTCCACAAAAGGGGGCTGCCAGCGGTCACACATTCCGCACAGACGGCGCGTCAGATACCTACACGGGTGGGCACTGCGTCCGCGCGCCCGTATCCGAGCACCTGAGCGAGGACCTCGCGGAACTGCCTGATGTCCTCGGCCGGTGCTTCGATGACGGCCTCGATCTCGGGGTCCGTCAGCCGCAGGTCTCCCAGGGCTTCGGGGTCGAGTGCGATGCGGAGAACGTTGCCTGTCAGGGCGGCTTCCCGCACACAGCCGTATGCGGTGCCCTGTCCGGCCGTGACCAGGCAGTGCGTGTCCATACCGAGGGCGACCTCCTGGTCATCGGGCTCCTCTTCCCCTGCCATGAACATCATGATGAAGCCGCTTCCATCCTCACCCTCGGCAAGAGCGGCTTCGGTGAAGTACCCGTCAGGATCGATCTCGGTCCTGACGGCGCGGGCGGTGAATCGGTATGTCATGACGGGGTTCTATCAGTGTTTCCAGCCGTGCCACGCGGCAAGGGCGAGCGCGAGGAACTACGTGGGCGTCCCCACGGGCAGCCTGTGGCTGTGTTCTGACGAACTTGCCAGTTTTCTCACGTAGTTGCCGGACGCGCCGGCGTCCCTCTCTTCCGCCACCGCGTCATTCCGATCGCCCACCTCCGCCGCCGCTTTGCGGACCGGCCGACCGTGTCACCGAGATGATCTCCGCCTACGAAATTCTTGCCAGAGCCACGTTCACGTGTACGCAGACATCCGTCCTTGCTGGACCCGGGACGCCGCGACGGACCGGGGCGCCGGGAGGCGGGCGGACCGGGAAACGGGGAGACTAAGGGAGAGCGTGACGCCTGACCGCTGCGGCCCGGACGGTCCGCGGCGGACGGTCCCGCGCAGGGGCCGGACCATCGACCTACGTCCGCGCGCACCGGGGGGGCCACGGCCCTGTCCAGGAGTCCCCATCGTGACTTTGACCCCGCAGCGATCCGAACGCCCTCGGCGCACGGCGGCCCGACGGGCCGCGCTCCTGCTCGCCGCCGCAGCGCTGCCGGCGGCCCTGGTGGTGCCCGCGGCGCCCGCCGCAGCGACGCCCGTGACCAAGACCTTCACCGCCGGCGCCAACCAGCGGTTCGTCGTCCCGGCCGGCGTCACCCGACTGACCGTCACCGCCACAGGCGAGCCGGGACGGTCCGCCATCGAGGGCGGAGCGGGCGGGACCGGCGCCACCGTCACCGGCACCCTCACCGTGGTGCCCGGCACCACCTACTACGTCAACGTCGACACGGGCGGCGGAGCCGTCACCGGTCAGCGCCCCGGCGGCAGCGGCGGCGGTGCCAGTGACGTCCGTACCTGCAGCTCGGCGCGCGCGAGCTGTGCCCTGACCGGCATTCCCGGCACCGACCCCCGCCTCATCGTCGCCGCCGGCGGCGGGGGCGGCGGAGGCGGCTCCAGCTTCACCGGATTCCCCGTCCGCGAGGCCACCGGCGGAGACGCGGGCGACGCCGGGAAGCCCGGCGGCGAGCGACCGGACAGCGGCGGCGGGGGTGGCGGCGGAACCCAGACCCTCGGCGGCAAGGGCGGAGCCGCCTGCCCCGAGGGCTTCAGGGCCGGCACCGACGGCACGCCCGGTACCGGCGGCACGGGCGGTGGCGGATTCGGCGGAGGCGGTGGTGGCGGAGGCTGGCACGGCGGCGGCGGAGGCGGCGGCTGCTTCCTGGTCAACGCCAACGGCACCGCCGGGCCGGGCGGCGGCGGTGGCGGGTCGAACCTCGTCCCGGCAAGCGGCACTTCCGGCCCCGCCACCGGATCGGCGCAGGTGTCCATCACCTACGGTGCCTGAACCGTCGTCCGTGGGGTGCAGAGCACCGGTTTCGTAGCAGCGCCCGACAAGGCCAAACGCCACCCCGTGTCAGTACGGCAAGGCCGGGCACCGCCTTCGTGTCAGCGAGCAACATTCCGCTGCCACAGCCCGAGCAGAGCCCGTACCTCCGGGGTGACGTGAACCTCCCGTAGTAACGGGTCCCCTCCCCCGGCGCCGCAGCCCCGTCTTCCTCAGCGGGTGACGGAAGACACCCAGGTCAACCGCCCGGTCCGCGCTGGCCTCCGCCACCAGGTCCGGGCTGGCCGCGGATGACGGAGCCGGCGGATCGGGCTTCGGCTCGGCGGGCTGTTGAGCGGTCGCGAGTACGCAGAGCCTCATTGAACCGTCCGCTCGTTCGTGCGCGGGGGAGCCTGCGTGGACGCAAGCTCCCCCGCGTGGTAGCCGCTCAGGTGGTCAGGGCGCTGCGGTTGTGTCCGGGGTGAGTACAACGGTCAGTTCCCGCGGTGCACGGAACCGGAACGTGGTTGTCCAGCGGACGCTCCCAGGAGCGGAGGCAGGCTGTATCCCAGGCAGTCGGCGCAGCAGGGCGTCGAGGGCGAGGATGACCTGGGTGCGTGCCAATGCGGCGCCGAGGCAGTAGTGGAGGCCGTGGCCGAGGGCCAAGTGGCCCTTGTCGACGCGGTGGATGTCGAACCGGTCGGGATTCGGGTAGCGGGCCGGGTCCCGGTGGGCGGATGCGAGCGAGAAGAGCACCGTGTCGCCTGCGGGGATACGGACCTCGCCTACGTCGACCGGCTCCGTCGTGAAGCGGCGGATGGCGCTCAGGTTGGGATGGGCGTATCGGAGCAGTTCCTCGACAGCGGCGGGCAGCAGATCCGGCTTCTCCCGCAGCTCGGCCAGCTGGTCGGGGTGGTCCAGGAGCGTCACCACGGCGTTGCTGATCTGGTGCTGGACGTTTTCGCTGCCGGCTCCCAGGATCAGGAACGCCAAGGAGACAAGCTCGTCCTCCGTGAGCCGATCGGTTTCGTCCCGGGCCGCGATGAGGCCCGACAGGATGTCGTCTCCGGGGTTTGCGCGGCGCCTGGCTACGAGGTCGACGAGGTAGTGGTGGATGCTGCCGATCGTTTGGACCAGCTCCTGCCCGCTCGCGGGTGCGAGCATGCCGGAGATCCACCCCGAGAACTGCTCCTGCTCCTCGGCCGGTACGACGAACAGGTCTCCGATGACCTTCAAGGGGAGCGGCTTGGCGAACTCGGCCACCAGGTCGGCCTGCCCGTCGGTGTCCAGGCGCTCGAGCAGCTGGTGCACAAAGGTGTCCACCGCGCGGTGGATGTGATTCCGCATGCTGTCGACATGCCGCGGGGTGAACCCTTGTGCGACGAGGCGGCGCAGCCGCAGGTGGTCATCCGCGTCCAGGTTGAGAAGGTTGGCATCCAGGGCCGGAGGAAGGGAGAAGCCCTTGAATCCGGATCCGGAGTGCTGCTTGTCGACAGAGAAACGGGGGTCCGCCAGGCCGCGCCGCACATCGCATTCGTGCGTGACCAGCCACACGGGGGACCCGTCGGGGAGCGCGATCCTGTGTACGGATCCCTTCTCCCGCAGCTGCGCGTATACGGCGTATGGGTCGGACTGGAAGTCGGGCCCGAAGGGCTGGGGAAGAGGCGTGCTGGAGTCGTGGGTCATGGGGTTCCTCGCGAACTGGGTCTATGTTGTTGTGTTTGGTGGATCGAGTGGATACTTCGTCGGGTTGCCGCCGGCGCCGGTCAGGCCCGGGAGATGACCACGCACTGCACGGCGTACGGCCGTCACGATGCCGCCATCGCGCCACACCGCGCCACCACCCAGCCCATCCTGCGCTCCCGGGCGGCACCGCGAGCGCGACCCCCAGCCTCGTCTTCAAAGGGCGTGACGGCCCTGGCGCAGTACCTCGCGCGGGAGGGCGGCGTGCCGGCCGAGCAGCGGCAGCGATGCGACCGGCTCAACGCCACGCAGTACGAAGCCTCGCCGGGCTCGGGGTGGAATGGGCCCAGGAGTAGCGCTGCGCCCGCGTCGTCCGGGCGCGCCCGGATGCGTCGGTCAGTGGTCGCGGTCACCTGCCTGCCGTCTCTGGAGTTCCAGCTGCCTCCTTCCGCCATGGCTGCCGGCCTCGTGGGCACCCGGCTAACCACGTTCAGGTGGCCGCCTGCGCAGGTGGCCGGAATCAAGGGGAAGACATCGTGCAGGGCCTACCCTGCCTGTCGTTGATGATCTACGAGAGGCAGGCTCCTTCATATCCCGGGGCCACGCAGATCCCCGCGACACACACCGCTGTGACGGACCGGCACCACAGGCAGCACGTGGCAGGCGTTTCGCCTCCACGGTGAAGGCCCCTGCGATGGGCGCGTTCTTCGCCTCCTTGGCGCTGGTGGCAGGGAGTGCCGTGCTCGCGCCGCCCGCGTACGCGGCAACCTCCGGCACCATCGACGGCAACGTCGTCCTCGGCCACACACCATGATCGTCACCGCCGAAGCGGGTGGCGTGCCCATGCTCAGCGGACACACCAACAATGTCTACAACAAGTCTTTGCACAAGATCCTGGCCGAGAACCAGGGCGCCTGGTTCTACGCTCACCGCACCTGATCCGAACAAGAGGAGCGTCCTGTGAGAAAGGCCCTGGCACTGGTGCTGGTCCCCGTTGCAGGCGGGCTGCTCGCTGCCTGCTCCACTGAGGGCAGGAGCGAGGAAGAGACCGCGAAGGCATACATCTCCGCGCTCAACGACCGAGACCCGAAGGCTCTATTGGCGCTGGCGGTGGAGAACAACAGCTTGGTGGGGATGGAGGAGGACGCCGAGGAGATCATCTCCAAGGAGGGCGGCCGCGGCCTGAAGATCGCCGATATGAAGGTCACCACCCCCACATCGCCCGAGGCCGCAGACGTGGACGTGAGCGGTACGGACAAAGCCGGGAGACCGTTCACCATCCGCGTCTACGTCTCCCGCGAAGGAGACGCAAAGGACTGGACCATCAATCTAGGACGATATGAAGGCACCCCCAAGCCAAGCCCCGCCGAGACCGGCAGGTAAGGCGGGGCTACGCGGCCTCCGCCAGGGGTTCGGCGATCGCCCGGGCGCCCTGCGAGTCTGGTGATCAGCAGCCCGGGGGCGGGGGTCTGTCCGCTGGCTGGCTGTCGCCTGGGTCATCAAGCGCGGTCGCCGAGCCAGTCCTCGTAGTGGGTGGGGGCCAGGCGTGCGCCGTCGCCGGCGATGAGGACGTCGCCGGTGACGGCCGCGAACATGCCCGCCTGGGCGTCGGTGACCACAGTGCGCGGGTCCTGCCGGGCGGAGAGGGTGAGGCGGCCGAGCTCGTCCAGGGTGAAGACGTCGGGGCCCGCGACGTTGAGCGTGCCGCCGAGCGGAGGAGCGGTGGCGACGTCGGCCAATGCCGCCACCACGTCAGCTGCAGCGATGGGCTGGACCGGCGTGGCGGGCAGCCGGACGGTGTCGTCGTCCGCCGTCCAGGACATGACCGGGTCCATGAACTCGAAGAACTGGGTGGCGCGCACGATCGAGTAGGGGGTGGGCCCCTTGCGCAGCAGCTCCTCCTGGAGCGTCTTGGCGCGGTAGTAGTCCAGCTGCGGCACCTGGTCGACTCCGACAATCGAGAGGATGACCTGGTGCCGGACGCCCGCGCGCTCGCCCGCCGCCAGCAGGTTGCCCATGGTGGTGCGGAAGAACTCCGGGGAAGCTTCGTCGAACGTGGGCGAGTTCGTCACGTTGACGACCGTCTCGGCGCCTTCGAGCACCTGGTCGAGCCCCGTACCGGTGAGCAGGTCGACTCCGCTCGAGAGGGATGCGGCGACCACCTCGTGTCCGGCTTCGCGGAGCCTGGAGACGAGCCGGGAACCGATCAGTCCGGTGCCGCCGATGACGGTGATCTTCATGACCGTACCCAACCCTTCCACCCAACTCGGACACTTCTGGTCGAGACGATACGGGCCTGGTGAGGGTGAATCCGCCCGGCTTGCCCGGACGGACGCCACGAACCCCTCGCGGGGCAGTGCCTGCACCTGTTCGGCAAGGCAGTCAGGAGCAACGCCCTCGATCAACGCCCGGGATGTGCCGACGTCGCCGGACGCCTTGTCGCCGGGTGTCCGCGAACGCCGCCCGCCCCAGGCCACCGTCGGCCGAGACCGAAGGGAAGGTCTCCAGTCGGCCCTTACCCAAGAGTGTGTCGGCCGGCTTCAAAGCCGGCGCAGCACGTACGCGTAGCCGATCTGACGCCGCCACGTGGGAAATGAGGTGGGTCGGGCACGGCCGACCTCCTGCCGTACCGCGGCCGGCGCAGGGAATCAGGCCCTTGCGATCCGGAGCGCCGAGGCGATCAGCAGGACGGGCGAGACCCCCGCCCCGATGATGATCGTCGGGATGGCCACCCACAGGAGGGGGTGGTCGCCGGCCTCGTAGGGCATGTCCTCGGCCACGATCATGAACCACACCAGGTGCAGGGCCGTGCCCGCGATCAGGGCGATCCAGTACAGGCCGATCCCGGCCGCCCACAGCCGGACCCTGACGGGCGGCACGGTCATCAGCCGCTTCCGGTAGACGTGGAGCCAGGCCATCGCGCCGAAGAGCAGGAGCGTCACGGGGAAGCGCCACCAGTCGTCGTTCATGGCCCATTGGTGCGCGCCGCTCTGCTGCTCTGATTCGGAGGGGTACTGCGCCGCCCGGTCCAGCAGGTCGAACCCTCCGATGAGAAGGACCACGACCGGGATCAGGAAGAAGAGCCCGTAGAGGGGCCTGCCGAGACCCGTGGTCAGGGCCCTGATGGCGACCTTCCGCCGGGAGGACGCGGTCGACGATGCGGCACGAGCGCGGGCCGGCCCGGCAGGCGGCCGGCCGGGAAGGACCGCCGTGGGCGGCGGGGTGTGCGGGGGAAGCGCGGTGGTGGCCTCCTCGTCCGGTCCGGAAGCCGCCCCGGACGCCCGCTCCCGTACGAGGTGTTCCGTGTCCCCCTCCGGCTCCTCCGGCTCCTCCGTCTCCGCGTTGAGCAACTCCTCCGCCTTCTGCGCGATGGCGGCGACCACGGGCGCCGGCAGCCAGGGGCCTGTGCCCGCCCGCTCCTCGGTCGCGGCGGCGAGCTCGGTGACCGTCGGGCGGTCCTCGGGCCGCTTGGCCAGGCAGTGCCGGGCCAGTTCCCCGAACCGGCCCCCGACCCCGTCGAGGTCCGGTTCGTGGTGCACGAGCCGGTACAGCAGTTCGGCCACCGACCCGCCGCCGAACGGGCCGCGCCCGGTCGTCGCGAAGGCCAGCACCGCTCCCAGGGAGAACACGTCCGCCGCCGGGCCGACGGTCCGGCCCTCCGCCTGCTCCGGTGACATGTAGCCGGGCGACCCCACCACCAGACCGGTCCCGGTCAGCGCCGTGTCGTCGGCGGACCGGGCGATGCCGAAGTCGATGAGCAGCGGCCCCGACTGGGAGAGCAGTACGTTGGACGGTTTGACGTCCCGGTGCACCAGACCCGCCCCGTGCACCACCGCCAGCGCCTTCGCGAGTCCGGAGAGCAGCCGCCACAGGGCCTCCTGGGGCAGCGGCCCGTGGCCGATGACGGCGTCGGAGAGCGCGGGCCCGGGTACGTACGCCGTGGCGAGCCAGGGCACCTCCGCCTCAGGGTCGCCGTCCAGGACCGGCACGGTCCCGGCTCCCCGGAGCGACTGGGCGGCCCTGACCTCGCGGGCGAAGCGCCGCCGGAAGTCCGGGTCGTCGGCGATCGTCCCGTGCACCACCTTGAGGGCGACCGTCCGGCCGCCCGGCGACCGGCCGAGGTAGACGCGGCCCATGCCGCCCTCCCCCAGGCGGTACAGGAGCCGGTACGCGCCTACCCGGCGCGGGTCGGTCGCGGTCAACGGCTCCATGCCACACCCCCCTGAGACGCCAGCGGCGTCGTTCCCACGTGAACGCCCGTCACGTGAGCGTCAGTCAGCATGGCACAGCAGCGCCGCCCTCGGCACGGGAGCGTGTGAAGCGGCTCGCACCCACAGGTTCGGGCGGGGTACGGGGCAGCAGGGAGGGCATCGCCCGGGCGGCGCAGGGGATGCCCGCCGGCGGTCGGGGGACGATCTCGGTTCCCGCCTGCGGAGGCGGGCGAATTGTTCGGTTTCGGCCAGATCGCCGGTGAAGAGGACACCGGCGTCGGGTACTTCGATCACCTGGTCGCCCTTGGTGTGGCCCTGGCCGGTGGTCCGCAGGCGTACGGTGCGGCCGCCGAGGTCGAGGTCGTGCCGGTCGTCGTAGACCACGTCCGGGGTGACGACGCGGACGTCGGCGTCGAGGCGGTCGGCGACCGGCGACCGGCGAGCCGAGACCGCGGAACATCTCCAGGTAGCCGGCTCCCTTCGTCCTGAGGTCCTCCGCCTGGGCGCGGTTGGCGAGGTAGGTGGCCCGGCCGCCGAAGACGTGCGCGCCGAATGCGTGCTCGGGGTGGAAGTGGGTCGTGGTCAGGTAGAGGCGGCGGCCCTTGGCTGCCTCGGCGGCCAGGGCGAGGACCTGCTCGGCGTTGGCGGTGCCCATGCCGGTGTCGACGACGAGGACGGCCTGTGTGCCGCCGATGATGCCGATGTTGGGGACCAGCGGGATCCCACGGTCTGGGATCACCATCAGGTCGGGGGCGATCTCCTGGGCACCGGCCACGTGGACGGCGGGGTCGGGAAGCAGCGCGTCGTTCATGCTTCGATTGCACCCCTGCAGGACGTCGGCCGTCCAAGACCGGTTCAGGCAGCCCCGATACCGTACGGGTATCGTCGCAGGATGGAGCTGCGGGCATTGCGCTATTTCGTCGCGGTCGCCGAGGAACTCCACTTCGGCCGGGCCGCCGCGCGGCTGCACATGAGCCAGCCCCCGCTGAGCCGGGCGATCAAGCAGCTGGAGATCAGCCTCGGCGTCATCCTGCTGCACCGCTCCCTACCGGGCGTCTCCCTCACCCCCGCCGGGAAGGTGCTGCTGAACGAGGCCCGCAACCTGCTCGACCAGGCCGACCGGGTGCGCGTACGCGTGGCCGCCGAGGCCGGCCCCACAGCCATCACCATCGGCCTCCTCGGCGACGGCACCGACCTGGGCGTCGTCCGGCTGGCCGACGCCTACCGGAGGCAACACCCGGGCATCGAGGTCCGCATCCGCGCGACCGGCCTGACCGACCCGACCTGCGGGCTGCGCGCCGGGCTGGTCGACATCGCCCTCACCCGGGCCCCGCTCGACGAAACTGGCCTGACCGTGCACGAGCTGCGCGCGGACCCGGTCGGCGCGGTGCTGCGCACCGACGACCCGCTCGCCTGCCGTACCCGCCTGGAGCCGGCCGAACTGGCCGGTCGGCGCTGGTTCCGGTTCCCGGAGGGCACCGACCGGCAGTGGTGGTCGTACTGGAGCGGCGGTGAACCGCGCGAGGGGCCGGTGGTACGGGCCGTCCAGGAGTGCCGGCAAGCCGTGCTCTGGAACGCCACGGTCGGCATCACCCCCCTCGGGCACGACATGCCCGAGGGTCTGACCGCGGTACCGCTGGCCGACATGGCACCGAGCCGGGTGGTGGCGGTGTGGAACGAGGACGACACGAACCCGTTGATCCCTTCGTTCGTCCGCATCGCGACAGCCACCCACCGCCGGTCAACTTGACCCGGCCCTAAAGGACCGGGTTTGGAGGTAGCGCCCAACTGGCTGCTGGGTTGGCTCCTCCGTCCAGACACCCCGTTACGGGGTGGCAGGGACGCGTGACTCACGCCCCGCAGTCCACACGGTCTCGGCCTTGCGGCCGATGTCGTGGGACGCGTTGTCGTCCGCGTTGGCCAGGAACCCGCAGGCCCGGCACGCGAACGTCACCTGATCGATCCGGTTCCTCCGGTCGATGTGGCCGCACTCGGAGCACTGCCGGCTGGTGTACGCCGGATCGACGTACACCAGCGGCACTCCGGCCCGCTTCGCCTTGTACTCCACGAAGGAGGCGAGCTGGTGGAAGCTCCACGAGTGCAGGGAGGTCCGCTGGTCCTTGCGGAGCCGTACCCGGCTGCGGATGCCCGTGAGGTCTTCGAGGGCGATCCCGTGTCCGGTGCGTTCAGCGGTGGTGACGATCCTTTTCGAGATGATGTGGTTGACGTTGGCGGCGTGCCGGGCTTCCTTCCGCGAGCGCTTCTTGAGGAGACGCTTCGCGGACTTGGTGCCCTTGGCCTGGAGTTTCTTGCGCAGGGCGAGCTGTCGGGCCCGGTGCCGGTTCAGTCCGCGCCCGGCGGGGCGGTAGCCGGTGGATGTGGTGGCGATGTTGACGATCCCGAGGTCCACGCCGATGAACCCGGTGGGCTCATACTGCTCGGCCTCGGAGATATCGCAGACGGCGACCAGGTAGAACACCCCGTCGCGTTCGATCAGATCGGACTCGCCCCTGCGGTGCTCGCGGAGCATCTTGAGCGCGTCCGTGGAACAGGTGAAGGGGACGTTCTTGAGACGCCCGGTCGTGGTCCAGATCGACACCGTCTGTGCGTCGTACTGCCAGGACAAGCACCGGTCGTCATACGGCTGTGCGGCCTCGGGCCGGAACGTGATCGGCTTCGATTCCGCCTTGGCCCGCCGCTTGGAGCCCGGCTTGCCCAGATTCCCGGCCTTGGTGTTGGCCTTGAGCGTGGTGTATGCGCCGCGGGTCTTCTTGATCACGTGCTGGGTGGCCTGCGCCCCCAGACCCCGGGCTTTCAGTTCGGCGTAGGTGTGCTTGCGCAACTCGTACTCACGCGGAACACCACGCTCGAACGCCACCCCCGACACCCAGCACGCGGCCTCGTTGACCGTGCGCAGGGTGGAGCGCAGCGCGGCGGCCTGGTCGGCCTCCGGCATCAGCTTCACCTGCGTCACGATCTTCATACGGGCAACGCAACAGGCCCCACTGACAATGCCCGTTCCAGCCAGAGCGGAACGAATTCCGGCGCTTCGCTCCTCCGTGCCAAGGATGCGATTCCTCCCGGCGTAAACGCCCGAGGTTCCTCGCAAGATCAAGCTGAAACGTGTGCAGGCGTTCGGCCTGGTGGAGCCCCGCGGGGGGATGGGTCACTCCTCGTTGAGCCAGCCGCATACGTAGTACTGCTGGTCCGCGTTCCGCTCGATGATCCATTGGTTGAGGACGTCGCCGGCGAGCTGCCCGGTCTCGGGGTCGCGTCGGGTGATCTTCGCTTCCACGCTGAGCTCGTCCATGCCCGCGGGTATCTCGTAGGGCTGGAGTTCCCAGCGGTCCACGAAGTAGCCGTTGAGGGCGAATCCGAGCAGGCCCGAGCGCAGCCGGGGGCAGGTGCCCCGGCGCAGCGAGGTCATGTCGTGGTCGGCCAGACCGTTCATGTAGAGCGCGAAGACGCGCTCGATGGCTTGGCGGTCGAGGGGGGTGTGTGGGGGTCTGCGCGTGGGCGTGGGGCTGGGGCTGGGGCTGGGGGTGGAGGGGCCGGTCGTGGTGGGTGCGGCAGGGGAGGGTGATGGGGACGGGGAGTGGTGCGTGGGCGCCGTGGAGTCGGTCGCGCGGGTGCGGCCGGTGTCGTCGTCGGGGGTTCCGGAGCCCGGTAACCACCAGGGCGTCGCGATCAGGGCGGCCACGAGGACCGCGGCCAGGCCACCCAGCAAGTACCCCCACCGCCGGGCAGGACGGGCGGGGCCGGGCCCCGTCGGCGTCAGCCGTCCCTCGCCGGGGCCGGCGCCCGGCGTCGAACGCAGCCGCAGCGTGGATGCGGATGCCGGCGCGGGGTCCGGCCGGGAGGGCTCCGCTTCGCCCGCCGGTCCGGTGAGCAGGTCGTACGCCTCCTCGGCGGTGAAGCGCTGCGCCGGGTCCTTGCGGAGTAGGCCGGTCAGCACGGGGGCGAGTTCTCCGGCGCGGACGGCGGTGGCGGGTTCCTCGGTGGCGATGGCGACGAAAACAGCCCAGGAACCGGAGCCGCTGAACGGAGGGTTTCCCTCCACGGCGGTGAACAGCGTCGCGCCGAGGGACCACAGGTCGGATTCGGCGGTCGCCGGGAGACCGCGCACCTGCTCGGGGGACATGTAGACCGGGGTCCCCATGAGGGCCCCCGACCGGGTGAGACCGGGCTCGCCCTCCACGGCGGCGATCCCGAAGTCGGTCAGCACCACCCGGTCGCCTTCGAGCAGGACGTTGGCGGGCTTGATGTCCCGGTGGGTGACGCCCGTGGCATGCACGGCGCGCAGCGCGTCCAGGACCTGTCGGCCGATCATGGCGACCCGGGCCGGCGGAAGCGGCCCGTTCTCCTTGATCAAGTCGTCCAGGGAGCGGCCGTGTACGAGTTCCATCACGATCCACGGGCGGCCGTCGTCGCCGGCTATCCGGTCGTGGACGGTGATGACCCCCGGGTGTTTCAGCCTGGCGGCCGCGCGCGCCTCGCGGTCCAGGCGGCCGATCCAGGCCTTCCGTCGGGTGGCGTCGAGGTCGTCGGGGAGACGGAGTTCCTTGAGGGCGACCTCCCGGCCGAGTTGCTCGTCGCGGGCCCGCCAGACGGTTCCCATGCCGCCCTGGCCGAGCAGTTCGGCCAGCCGGTACCGGCCGGCCAGCAGCCGTCCTCGATCGTGAGTCACGACCGGGAACCTAACCCAACGCGCCTCGTCGTGAGAACGGCCCCCCCGGCTCGTGTGCGGTGCCGGGTCGGCCGGTTCGCGTTCGTCGGCCCCGCACCGGATCGGGATCCCGGGGCCGCCCCTGGTACGGATCGGGGTTCGGAGTCAGGGGTGCTTCCGGGTCGGCGCCGGTGTCCTGGTGCCTTCCGGGGTTCGAGCATGAGGTCATGTTGATTTCGGGACGTCACCGCTTCGGTCGCTTTCTCGCTCCTGGGGTCTGGGCCGCTGTGATCTGGGCCGTGTTCGCGGCCTTGTGGGCCCCGTCGGACACCGACCAGGAGCTCAGTCCGTTGTCCCTGACGGTCAGTGACTTCGCGGCTCTGGACCGCGGGGGCCCGATCGAGACGGGAATGGCCCTGCTGGGCGGCGTGTCGTTGGCCCTGTTGGTGGCGGCCAGGGCGCGCACGGCCGCGGTGCGTGGCGTGCCGTCCGTCCTGTTGGCGGTCTGGGGGCTGGGGCTCGTCATTGCCGCGGTCGTGCCAACGGATCCGCTCACGGACCGGCTGAGCGGGCCTGCGCTCGTGCACCGCTACGCCTCCATCGCGGCGTTCACCGCGCTGCCAGCCGCCGGGCTGCTGCTGGCACGACGGCTCGGCGCCGATCCCCGCGCGGGCGGCACTGTCCGGTGTCTGCGCCTGCTCTCGTGGGCCGCGCTGGGCGGCGCCGCGGTCATGGCCTACTCGGCGGGCCCTGGCGGCCGGGAGCTGATCGGTCTGGTCGAACGCGTACTGCTCGGCTGCGAGGTGGCCCTGCTCGGCGTTCTCGGCCAGCACGTGCAGCGATGCGCAGCGGCGGTCGCCGCCGCGTCCGACCGGGCCTGAACGGGGCCAGGGGGCGGAACACCGGAGCGAAGCCGGCACGTCTCCGAACAGGCGAAGCCCCGCCGTCCCGCCCGCCGGCCGCAATCCCTCCGCTTGTCCGCGGACAACCGGTTGTCCGTCGCCCTCCCTCGGCCGGCCTGCGCGGTCGTCGGTGGACCGTGCGGCCAACTCCGCGAGCCGCGGATCCGGGGGACGCACCGCACGGCGGCATGCGGCACGCCTTCTGCGGCCGCCCCGGGCGATCTTCTGGAGTTCCTGTGACGGGCGCGGTCCCGCTCTCCCCCGATCCCGCCCCGGCCTGCCCGGTCGCGGCCCGTCAGAGGTGCGGCGGTGCCGGACGTGTCGCCTGGGTGTGGTGGTCGATCCGCTGTCCGCGGGCGGGCGCGCGGTCCTCGAAGAGGGTGCGCATCGCCGTCAGTTTCACCTCGGTCTCCTGCCATTCGGTTTCCGGTTCGGAGTCGGCCACGATGCCGCAGCCCGCGTACAGGCGTAGGCGGTTGCCCTCGATGGCCGCGCACCTGAGGGCGATGCACCATTCGCCGTCGCCCCGGGCGTCCTGCCAGCCCACCGGGGCCGCGTACCTGCCGCGGTCGGTGTTCTCCAGGGCCTGGATCAGGGCGAGCGCGCGGTCGGTGGGTGTGCCTCCGACCGCCGCGGTGGGGTGGAGAGCACCGGCGAGTCCGAGGGAGGACACGTCCTCGTTCAGGGTGCCGGTGATGCGGGTGGCCAGGTGCGTGAGGTGGGGCAGGCGAAGGAGTTCGGGCCGGTCCCAGTGGCGTAGTTCGGCGCAGAAGGGGCGCAGCGCGTCCGTGGCGGAGGCTGCGGCGTAGCCGTGTTCCTCGGCGTTCTTCGCGGTGCCGATCGGGGTGGCGCCGCCCGGCCAGGACGTGCCGGCCAGGACGAGGGAGGTGAGCTGCCGTCCCATGCGGCGGACGAGGAGTTCCGGGGTGGCACCGGTGAGACCGTCGACGGCGAAGGTGAAGCAGTCCGGGTAGCGGTCGGAGAGGGTGGCCGCCAGGGTGCGCAGGTCGGCGGCGCGGCTGAGTTCGACGACGGTCTGGCGGGCCAGGACGATCTTGCGGGCCTCGCCGTCGCGGATGCGCCGGACGGCCTCGTCGACGGTGTTCTGCCAGTGGGACTTGGCCGTCGGATCGTTCCGCCAGGTCGCCCGGGGCATCGGTGCGGGCTCCTGCCTGGGGACGGGGCGGGGAGGTGTTCCGACCGTGGTCATCCAGGAGTCGCCGTCGCGGCGGCCGATCAGTACGCGGGGCACCACCAGCGCCGATGTTCCCGTCGCTGCGAAGGTGAAGCTGCCGAAGGCGACGGGGCCGGTGCCGGGGCGGCGGACCTCGTCGTGGATCACGGCTGCGGCGGTCCACTCCCGCCACCTGCGGTCCGCCTCGTCGAAGCGGTCGGGGCCCGCCGTCTCCAGCCGGGTGGCCTCCCCCCAGGCCACCAGCCCGTCCCCGCGGTGCAGCCACAGCGTGCTGGACGGCCCTGGGGCCAGGGGCGCGAGGGGGCCGGGGTCGGGGATCCGGACGGTGGTGACTTCGAGCGGGCTGCTGCTGCTCAACGGGGGTCGCTCGCTTTCCGGGAGTGACTGCGGGGAGGGTAGGGGGTTCACGGGCGGTGGGCCTGCACGGTGTGCACCGTGGAGGACACGGCGCGGAACGCGTCGTGCTCCATGGCAGCGCGGGGCCGAGAACGTCGTCTTCAACGACACCCTCCCGCCCGGAGGCAGGTTCGTCAGCAGGACCCCCCTGGTCATCGGGCCTCCTTCTGAGTGGTTTCGGGGATGGGCAAGGTCGCGGCACCGACAGCACGGCCGTCCCGCGATGCGAGAGTGCTGCCTTGCCGGGCTGCGGACGCGGGCGAGAGCAGGTCTGCCCGCCCGCGTGTGCCCTCTGCCGCCATGTCCATGGGTCGGGTGCCAGGTGCGGGCTCACGCCCCTGTGGTCCCGACTGCCCAGCCGTGAATGCGAAGGTGCTCGTGATGAACCTGTCGGTCCGGTGCGTAGCGAGAGATACCGTGCCCAGCGCACGGGCCGGGGATCCTGCAGCACGACGGAGGCGGAGGCGTGTCCTGGCGGGTATGACCGGCGCGGTGTTCTTCGCCGCGCTGCTCGGCGCTCCGTCGGCCCACGCCCAGGAGTTCGCCCCACCGGTGAACTACCCGGTCGGCACCGGGCCGCAGTCGGTGGCGGCGGGTGACTTCGACGGGGACGGGGACCTCGACCTCGTCAGTGCGAATCCCTTCAGCGACGACGTGTCGGTGCTCCTGAACGACGGCGACGGCACGTACGCCACGGCCGTGCCCTACATGGTGGGCGACCTGCCGGTCTCGGTGGCCGTGGCCAACGTCGACGGCGACAGCAACCTCGACCTCCTCGTCACGAACGCGAGCGACGACGACGTGTCCGTACTGCTGGGCAACGGGGACGGTACGTTCGACATGCCCACGGACTTCCCGGTGGGCGGTGTACCGGTCTCGGTCGTGGCCGCCGACTTCGACGGCGACGCCAACCCCGACCTGGCCACCGCGAACGCCGGCAGCGACAACGTGTCGGTGCTGCTTGGCAACGGAGACGGCACCTTCGACCCGGCCGTGCCGTACCCCGTCGGCGACAACCCGTTCTCGGTGGCGGCGGGCGACCTCAACGGCGACGGCAACGTCGACCTCGTCACCGCGAACTCGATCAGCGACAACGTGTCGGTGCTGCTGGGCAACGGAGACGGCACCTTCGACCCGGCCGTGCCGTACTCCGTCGGCGACAACCCGTTCTCGGTGACAGTGGCCGACCTGGACAGCGACGGCGACGCCGACCTGGCCACCGCCGATCTCGACGCCGACACCGTGTCGGTGCTGCTGGGCAACGGTGACGGTACGTTCGCCACGGCCGTGCCCTACACGGTGGGCGACGCACCGTTCACGGTGGCGGCGGCCGACCTCGACGGCGACGGCAACCTCGACCTCGTCGCGACCAACTCGGGCAGTGACGACGTATCGGTCCTGCCGGGTACCGGATCGGGCACCTTCGGCACGGCCGAGAACCACACCGCGGGCGATCAGCCGACCGGCCTGGCGGTGGCCGACCTCAACGACGACACGTTCCTCGACCTGGCCACCGCGAACGCCGCCGGGAACGACGTCTCGGTGCTGCTCGCCGTAAGGGCCGCGTCGACCACCGTGCTGGGCTCGTCCCTCAACCCGTCCACCGTCGGCCAGCCGGTGACCTTCACCGCCACGGTGAGCGGCACCGAGGGGACCCCGACCGGTACGGTCACCTTCAAGGACGGCGCCACCACCCTGGGCACCGACACCCTCGACGGCACGGGCACCGCGACGTTCACCACCAGCGCCCTCACCGCCGGCACCCACCCCATCACCGCCGAGTACGGTGGCGACGGCACGTACGCGGCCTCCGTCAGCAACACCGTCAACCAGGTCGTGAATCCCCTGACGGTGACGTGCGACAGCGCCACACCGACGATCGTCGGTACCAACCGCGCCGACAACCTGGTCGGCACCCCCGGCAATGACGTGATCTTCGGGCTCGCCGGCAACGACCTGATCAACGGCCTCGGCGGCAACGACCTCATCTGCGGCGACTCGGGCAATGACGTCCTGGCCGGTGGCTCCGGCGGCGACCGCGTGGAGGGTGGTTCCGGCAACGACGTCCTCAACGGGAACGACAACAACGACACCCTCTTCGGCGGTCCCGGCAGGGACACCCTCAACGGAAACGGCGGCGACGACTCCCTCTTCGGCGAACCGGGCGACGACGTCCTCGACGGCGGCCCCGGCACCAACACCAACGACGGCGGCCCGGGCAGGAACACCTGCGTCAACCCGTCGACCGGCACCGGCTGCCCCGCCTGATCACGACCACCCCGACGACCTGAGCCCCCTGGAACTCCCGGGGGGCTCGGGTGTCCACCGGAACATCTCGCCCGTGCCTTCCCGCAGTACGGCAGTACGGCGATGTTGCGCTGTGGATGAAAAGCATTGGCCGTCCATCGGTGGCGGGCTAGCTTGGCCGCCATGCGCGAGTTGATCACCGAAGACCGTCGAACGCTGGCCATGGAGGAGTGGGGCGACCCCACCGGGACGCCGGTCGTCTATCTGCACGGCAGCCCGATGAGCCGGCTTGCCCGATACCCGGACGATTCCCTCTTCCACGAGCTCGGCGTCCGGCTGATCACCTACGACCGGCCCGGATTCGGGGGTTCCACACCGAGGCCGGGGCGTCGGGTCATCGATGCCGCCGCTGATGTGGCCGCCCTCACCGCCGCGCTCGGCCTGCAGCGTTTCGCGGTGTTCGGGGTGTCCGGGGGCGGCCCGCACGCCATGGCTTTCGCTGCCCGGTATCCCGAACGGGTGACGCGGCTGGGGGCGCTGGCGAGCCTGGCGCCGCGTGACGCCGCCGGGCTGGACTGGACCGCCGGCATGAGCGAGGGGAACCGCCGGAGCGCCGCTGCTGCCTCGACCGGGCGGCAAGCCGTCATGCAACACCTGGCGAATCTCGGAACGGCCGATTTTCCGCCGCTGCCGGAAATCGAACAGGCGGTTCTTTCCCGACCGGACATCAGCGCGATGGTCGGCGCGGCGTTCGCCGAAGCGGTCCGGCCGGGCCTGGACGGCTGGGTGGATGACGTAACGGCGCTCTTCGGCACCGAGTGGGGGTTCGACCCGGCGGACATCAGGGTTCCGGTCCGGATCTGGCACGGCGGCCTCGACACGCTGGTTCCCCCTGCGCACGGCGAGTGGCTCGCCGCACGTATTCCGGCCGCGACGCTGATCAAGAAGGCCGATGCCGGACACGGCGGCCACTTCGACGCCACCCCCGCGATGCTCGCCTGGCTGATCGACGACAACGACGGCGAGGCCTGCACTCCCGGAAGCTGACCTCAGGATCACAGCGACGTGGCGCTTCAGTGGTGTGCGCCTCGTGCCCGTTCCGAGGATTCCGATCCGCTCGTTGAGTGAGCGGCGGACGCCGAGGCCCATCGGCGCCACCGACACGATCGACACGATCAAGGAGACGCATCCATGACGGAGACCGAGCCGTGGCGCACGCTCCGGGAGGAGTACGAGGAGGCCGACATCCGCGGCGCCGTTCGAGACGCCTGCAACGGCATCCGGATGTTCACCGAGGACGGCGGCTCCGAACCCGCTGCCACGATCGCCCTCGCCATCGCCGGAGCGGAAGCCGCCGAGGGCCTCCGCGACGCCCTGGAATCCGACTGGGCCCTGTACACCCCGCAGCAAGCCGCCGTCGTGGCCTCCGCGCTGTTCGCCCAGCTCCACGCGACGGCGGACAGCTTCGAGTCTCTCCGCCGCCTGATCCAGCGCGCCGAAGGCCGCAGCGAGACCGCGTTCACCGGCGACGCGGCCGGCGGCCTGACGCAGACGGCCGCGGCCGTCACCTTCGCCAAGGGCTTCGCCCCCGGCGTCGTGAGCACCCTCGACGCGCTCCCCGACCTCACCCGACTCCCCTCCGACGCACACGAGACCCTCGCCGCCGTCGCGGCCCTCCTCGGTCCCGCCGCCAAGTTGACGGAGCGCCACGGCCCCGGCGAAGTCGGGGAGGACGACAGCGAGTTCGGGTGCGGCTGTGAGATCAGGTTCGAGCACCGGGGCCGGACGTGGATCTTCCAGCGGGGCGATTCCACCTGGGAGCTCGGGTGCGAGCAGGACGGCGAGGTGCTGAAGGACGGAAGCGTGGTCCACGCCGGATGGCACGAGCTGGGGGCGACCGACAGCACGGCACACCCCCACCACCTCGTGACGCTGATCCGGGCCGAGCTCGACGCGGCCTCGTGACCGGGAAGGCAACAACAAGCGACTGCATCCTTCGGCCTACTGTGTTTTCGGCCCTGTGGAGGACGATCCCGCGGCACCTTCGCGCGAGGGTTGATCCGTGCGAACAACCATCGGATACACCGTCGAAAGCATCGGCTACGTCGTAGGAGCCCAGGGGCTCGTCAGCTTCGCTTCGCAGACCCTTTTCGGCACCGAGTGGGGCTGGATGCACAAGGTCGTCGACCTTCCGTCCACCGCTTACCTCGGCATCGTCGCCGTGGGGCTGGCACTCGTGGTCGGTGGCGTGAAGACGCGGAAGGCGCCCGGGCCCCGGAAGGTCGCCTGAGTCGCTCACTCGCCTACCCCAGCCGCGGAGGAATCGGCACACCGCAACCAGCACAAAAGGGATAAAGTTCTGCCGCAGCTTCGTTCGAGCCCGAAAAGGCACCTAGCCTGACCAGCGAGGACCTGCCAGAACCGAAAGGCAAATGATGATCTACACGCTCAACGGAGACAACGTCGAGATCACCGACGCACTGCGCGGTTTCGTCGGCGAGAAGCTGGCCAGGCTCGACGGACAGGGCGTCAAGAGCATCAGCGCTGACGTGAGCCTGAAGATCAACGGCTCGGAGCAGACCGCCTCGGGCACCGTCCGGGTCGATGGCCAGGACCTCACCACCATCACCGCAGCGGCCTCTGACATGCACACGGCCGTCGACAGGCTCGTCGACAAGCTCTACGCCCAGGTCAGGAGGCACACGCAGAGGCTGGACGGACGCCGCAAGTAGTCGAACCCGCCTTCACGCCCGCAAGCGCACCCCCAAGGCCTGGCCGGCTCGGCTGCGGTCCCGCGGTCACGTCAGCGTCGGAGCAACTCACCGAACCAGCGGACGATCGCCGACGTGGCCGCGACGTTGGAGCCCAGGTGACGAGATCCGTGGTAGTCGACAGTGCCCAGATCGACGATCGGGGCTTTCACGCCACGTTCGAGGAGAGCTGCCCGGCAGTGCTCCGTGTTGGCGGTGACGGCCTGCTCGTCCCCACTCGCCATGTAGAGCCGGACCGGGGCACGGGGGGCCCAGTCCGTGCATACGGCATCCGTTGCGCGAAGGGCCGTTGTCAGCGGCCCCGTCGGATGCGCGAGCAGCTCGCGGCCGTGGTCGGTCAGCAGCTCGTCGAGGGTGCCCGGGGTACCCCGCATCAGCTGTTCCCCCGTGTGCGCGCCGTCGAAGAGCGCCTCGACGGTTCTGTCGTAAGGGGCCCGGAAGACCTCGCCAGGGCTGTCGTAGATGTGGTGGAGCCGTTGGAACGCCACCAGGGTGTAGGCCGCGTACAGAACGCCGGACTTGGGTTCCAGCCTGCCCTCGAGCAGGGCGGGCAGTTCCGTGCCGCCGAAGTCGTACGCGCCGCTGACCGGTGCCAGCGCGCCGAGCCCGAACCAGCGGTCCTCGCCCGCCTGCAGAGCCCGGCCCAGCCCCAGTGCCGCCGAGGCGCCCTGTGAGAAGCCGGTGACCATGACCTTCCGCTCCAGCACGTGTCCGGTGCGCGGCGCGAAGGCTCGGGCCGCCCGCAGCATGTCCAGGGACGCGGTGGTCTCGGAGCCGATGTCCATCCAGGGGTGCAGACCGGGTCCCGTGCCCATCCCCAGATAGTCGGGCGCGACCCCGGCAGCACCCGCCGACGCATGCGCGATCACCGGCGCGGACACGAAGGCGCCGCGCCGCATGGACGGGGAATCGTCCTTGTGGCTGCCGGTACCGTGCGCGAAGGAGACCGGGTACAGCCGTTTCGCGCTGTTGAGCGGCAGCACGAACAGTCCGCTCGCCGTGGTGGGCCGCCCGTGCGGATCGACGGTCCGGTAGACCAGCCGGTACGCGACCACGCCGTGCCGTACGGTGTCGTCTTCGAACCCGGCCGTTCTCAGCTCGGCGGCCACGTCCTGCGGGGTCGCGAGCGTGTACAGCTTCTCGGCGGAGACCAGTGTGCCCCGGCCCTGCTCCGGGTGCTGTGCCTGTGTCCGGGCGTGGGCGGCGGGCGCTCCGGCGGCGGGCGCTCCGGCGGCGGGTGCTGCGGCGGCGACGGACGGGCCGCCCAGTATCAGGCCGCAGCAGACGGCCGCCCCTGCTGCCCGGAGGCCGGCGCGGTACCGCTTCGCGCCGCGTGAGGACGGAGAAGGCGGAGAAGGCGGTGAAGACGGTGAGGCGGGGATGATCACGGGTTCCTCCAAACGTCGTTTCGGCCTGGCGAGTTCAGCCTCACGCGGTTCGGATCAGGGCGCACTGGTGGAGGCCCCCGGACGCTCTTCGTGCCTGCCCCCGTTCGTGTTGCCGCCCGCATGGCCCGTACGCGGCTCCGGATGCGTGCCCGTACCGTCGCGTCGGCTCGCTTCGGGGAAGCCGGAGTGCCGATGCTCCGGCCGGCGTGGGGCACATCGTTCGTCACTTAGGATTCAAGCCGGCCGCGGGGCCGCGGGCGTCGACGTGCGCGACAGCTGCGGATGGGTCAGGCCGGCCGGACGTCGAGAGCAGCCTGTGTCAGGGTTCTGGTCCGGACGGGGGACCATATGATGCTGATCATGAAGCTCCCGGGAATCGCGTGCCCGTCGGCGAGCGTCTCAGGGGTGTGAGCTGCCCAGCCCGCCCGCCCACGAACAGAAGACCCCCAGGGAGAAGTGAGGTATGCCAGTGATCTGCGTCGGAGGCATGATCGGAATCGGCAAGACGACCGTGGCCGAACTGCTCGCCAAGGAGCTGGGCAGCGAAGTCTTCTACGAGAGCGTGGAAGACAACCCGATCCTGCCGCTCTTCTACACCGCGAGCCCCGATGAGATCCAGGCGAGGCGCTACCCCTTCCTGCTACAGCTCTACTTCCTGCAGACGCGGTTCGCCTCGATCAAGGAGGCGTACAGGCAGGGCGACAACGTCCTCGACAGGTCCATCTACGAGGACTGGTACTTCGCCAAGGTCAACCACGACCTGGGGCGGATCAGCTCCCTCGAGATGCGCGTGTACGAGGGGCTGCTCAACGAGATGATGCGGGAGATCGACGGCCTGCCGTACCGCAAGGCCCCCGATCTCATGGTCTATCTCAAGGCGGACTTCGAGACGGTGCTGCACCGGATAGGTCTGCGGGGCCGCGATTTCGAACAGGACGAGAACCTCGTCGAGTACTACCGGACGCTGTGGTCCGGCTACGACGACTGGGTACACCGGCACTACTCGGCCAGTGAGGTCCTCGTCATCGACATGAACCGCACGGACGTGGTGAACAACCCCGACGACGCCACCCGAGTGGCGCAGGAGGTCAAGAACGCCCTGGCCACGGTCAGAAACCGGCCCTGACCACCACGGGCGCGAGCCCGGCGGGCCGGCCGCGGTGGCCGCGCAGGTCGGCTGGTCCCGCCAGCACGTCTCCACGCCGGCCGCGGCCCACCGTCGAGGCGGACCATCCGGTCAGGGTGATGCCGAAGGGCAGGGGGCGGCATGAGTACCGCGGCCGAACCGCACGACGGCGGCGGTGGGCCGCGACCGCCGAGGAGCTGCGGGCCTCGCTGGCTCGGATCGCTCCGCCGGACCGGAGGGCCCGGCCCTCCGGTGGGATGCGGGGCCGTCTCAGCAGCGGGCGAGCGAGCCGCTGTCCAGGGTGGACTTGTCGCCGAACACCCAGCCTTCGGTTTCCGTGCCCGCGATACGGGCGTAGATCCACTTGTTGGCGTGGGCGTTGGTGACGTAGCAGTGGTAGTAGACCTTCGTGCCGGACTTGACCTCGGTCACATAGGAGCACTCCGCGTACGGGCCGGTGTAGAGGTGGGTGGTCTGGGAAGCGCGGCCGTAGCCATCGCTGCGGTTCGAGTGGGCCCAGCCGGTGCACGCGGTCGACACCGGGGTGGGCTCCTTCACCGTGGAACCGGGCGTTGCCTTCGAGGAGGCTGACGGGGTGCCGGACGGCTTGGCACCTCCCTTGCCGGGAGTCGGCGTGGCTCCTGTCGGTTGGTTGCCGCCCTTCTTCGAGGGGGTGCCGGACGGCTTCTGGCCGGGGCTGAGGGACGTGAGGTCACCCGGGGAGGCCGGGCCGGCGGTCGGGCCGCCCGCGCCGGGCACGTCACCGTCGGCGGGGGTGCTCGCCGTGGGGAGCGCCGTGTTCGACCCGCCGCCCTCCTCGGAGCCTCGTAGGTCCATCAGGGCGTAGCCGACGCCACCGCAGGTGAGGACGGTGGCGGCCGCCACCGCGACGATGGTGCGGGTGCGGCGGCGCTGCGTGCGGACCGTCGTGGCACGGGTCTCGGCGCGGCTGTTGTGAACGGCGGGTATGCCAGGTGCCATGCCCGGCTGCGCGGTGCCCATCGGTGGAGGGGCGCCGTACGCGCCGGCGGGGTAGGGAGCGACGGGCTGTGGGGTGGGCTGAGGGATGGGCTGCGGGGTGGGTTGAGGGATGGGGTGGGGGGTGGGCTGGGAGAGTGGCGCTGTGGCGATGGCAGGGCCGAAGCCAGGTGGAATGACGGGTTGGGGGGACGGAGTCGCCGCGAGGTCGGGCGTGGTGCCCCTGGCGACCGCCTCCAGCATCTCGCGCGCCCGCGCGGCGTCGGGGCGCTGCAGCGGGTCCTTGGCCATCAGGGCCTGGAGCACCGGGGTGAGCGGTCCGGCGCGCCGGGGCTCCGGCAGCGGTTCGCCGACGATCGCCGCCAGCGTGGACCACACCGAGGTACGGCGGAAGGGCGCAGCGCCTTCCACGGCCGCGTACAGCGTCATGCCGAGCGCCCAGATGTCCGACGCGGCACCCGGGACCTGGCCCTGTGCGCGCTCCGGCGGCAGATAGTCGAGGGAGCCGACGATCTGGCCGCTCTGGGTCAGCTTGGCCAGGGCCTCGTCGCCGGAGGTCTCCATGGTGGCGATGCCGAAGTCGGTGAGCACGACCCGGCCTCCCCCATAGCCCTCGGAACCGGCGGTACCCGCACGCTCGAGCAGGACGTTGCCGGGCTTGACGTCCCGGTGGAGGACCCCGGCCCGGTGTGCCGCGTCGAGCGCGTCCATCAGCTTGGCGCCGATCGCGGCCGCTTCGCGCGGGTCCAGCGGACCGCGCTCCGTCAGCACGGCGTCGAGGGACGGTCCGTCGACCAGCTCCATGACGATGACCGGCAGCCCCTGTTCCTCGACCACGTCGTGCACGGTGACCACACCACCGTGCCGGATACGGGCGGCGGCCTGGGCCTCCCTCTGCATCCGGACCCGCAGATCGGCCAGTTCGGCCGGGGAGGCGTCGGTGTAGGCCCGCAGGACCTTGACGGCGACCTCGCGGTTCAGCAACTGGTCCACCGCCCGGGCGACCACACCCATGCCACCGCGCCCGATCGTCGCGGTCACGCGGTATCGCCCGCCCAGAACCTCGCCGACCAGATCCGCGCCGTTCGCCCCCGTCACCTGTCACATCCCGTTCGTCGCACTGTTCGAAAGCCGCCATATGGCGGGCACCAGGGTAGGCGTTGGCATGTGTGCGAGTGCGCACGGCCCGGCCTCGGCGCGCAGGTCACACGTTCCAACAGCCGTGATCGGCAAGACATCTCAGCCGAGATCAGGACAGTCCCGCGTTTCCGCCGCGGCCCGCCCGCCCCTCCTGCGCGACATCCGCACAGGTCGGGCAGGTCGAGTGGCGCCCCTGCGCCTTGAACATGTTCAAGGAACCTCGTAGGGTCGGAGGCAGGACTTGAACACGTTCAAGGGATTTCGGCTCTCGCCCGGCTCCGGAAGGAAGGACCTCGAGATGACCCGCTTCCTCGGCCCCGGCCGGCCCGTCCTCACCTACCCCGAACGGGGCGCAACTCGCCTGCGGCCGCTGCCCGCCGGGTACCGGCACCTGCACCACCGCACCCGGATCGGGCACGGCCACGCGGTCTTCGAGGCGGCCGGCTCGGCCGTCACGGACTTCCGGATGCACCGGGCGACCGGGGCGAGCGTCCGCGCCGACGGCCCGGCCGTTCCCGGCGCACGGCTGGAGATCGCGATCGGCGCCGGCCCGCTGCGGATCGGCGCCCCGTGCGAGGTCATCTGGATCCCGGAGGAGCCCGACCGGGCCGGCTTCGCCTACGGGACCCTCACCGGCCACCCCGAGTGCGGGGAGGAAGCGTTCCTGGTGGAGATCGCCGCCGACGGCACCGTGTGGTTCGAGGTGACCGCCTTCAGCCGCCCCGCAGCCTGGTACACCCGCCTCGCGGGCCCGCTCGTCCCGGTCCTCCAGCGGGGCTACGTCCGGCTGCTGGGCCACCACCTGCGCGCCCTGGCCGCCTCCGGCTGACACGGAGGGAATGCACCGGCCCCGGGTGCACTCGCGCCCTGGCCGCCCCGGGCCGGCCGGCGGCGCACGGGTCGGTCAGCGGGTGCGGAAGCTGCCGCTGTACACGTCCGTTCGGTTCTGTGGTGAGCCGGAGTGGGTCTCGGTCAGCACCGCCCGTACTCCCTTGCCGTCCGCTGCCAGGCCCTGGTAGTCGCCAAGGAAGTAGCCCCCGGCGAAGGGCGCTTGGAGCCAGTCGAAGACCCGCGAGATCCGCCGTTCGGTCCGGAGCCCGGGATCGCCGTGCGGCAGCGTCGCCAGCTGGTAGGCGGTGGGCAGGGTGGTGGTGTCGCCCGGCTTGAGGAAGCGCAGGTCGTAGTAGGTGAGCGCGACCGTGCCCCGCCCGTCGACCGCGATCGACGGGGAGAAGGCAGGCACGTCCTGCGGGCTGATCAGCTCCGGGCTCCCCCAGGTGCGTCCGCCGTCGGTGGAGCGCACCAGCTGGACGGAGTCGAACCTGCCACCGGAGAAGTCCGAGCCCTCGTAGGCCATGTACAGCGTGCCCGTCTTCGGGTCGACGGCCGGGCTGGGCAGGGTGGCGGCGGCGCGCAGCAGTCTGGTGGGGTCGTTCGGGTCGACCTCCGGTACGGAGGTGTCCCGGGCCACGGTGACCGGGGCACTCCAGGTCTCTCCGGCGTCGGTCGAGGTGACCACCGCGTAGTGGGCTTCGGTGACGGTGCTCAGGTCGTCGGAGTACGTGATCCGGTCGAAGAAGTCGTACAGGGTGCCGGTTCGTGGGTCGACGACGATCACGTGGCCGATGGTCTGCGTGTTGGGCACGGTGCCGGTGTCGACGAACGGCCGGGCCTCGCTCCAGGTGCGGCCGCCGTCGCGGGTGAGGGAGATGTAGCCCGGGCCGTCGAGGGAGCCGGGGCCGGGCGGGTCGTTGTCGAGGCGGTTCCAGACCTGGTAGGCGGTGCCCTTTCGGATCGGGTCGGCGGTGAGGGAGGGCTTGTCGTTGAAGAACGGCTGCTCGTCGACGTGCGTGACGGTGAGGTTCTGCCAGGTGCGGCCGCCGTCGCGGGAGGTGGCGGTGAGGAGGCCGCTGCGCGTGCTCTTGGTGAAGTCGACGCCCTCGCCACTGGCGTAGACGGTGCCGTCCGGCCCGGTGCTCACCCAGGGGTCGGTGGCCCGTTCGAAGTCCGCGCCGCCCGGGGCGCACAGGCTGAACGGCAGCGTGCTCCGGTGGAAGGTGCGGCCGTCCGTGGTCCAGCCGGCCACCAGGCCGCGGGCGCCGCCGTCGTTCCAGCGGTCCTGCTGGAACACGGTGACCACGCGCTCGGGGTCGCGCGGATCGACGGACAGGTAAGGCTCCACCTCGGTGCCCGGATAGACGACGCTGTCGGGCGACCTCGCGCCGATGGTGCAGTCCGCGTACGGGTCGCCTTCGGACACCTTGACCAGCGGTGCGCTGTCGGGACTACGGCCCGCCGCCGCGGGAGCCGCGCCGGTGAGAGTGGCGAGCAGGAGCGCGGCGGTGGCGACAGCGGTCAAGGGCAGGAACGCGCGCATGCGGGATCTCTCCTCCGGACCTCGACGGCCGGGATGCGGGACCGCCCCCATCGGAACGGCGTGGGGCGCGGAGGCAGACCGGAAGACGGGGGTGGGACGACTCCGCCTGATACGCATCGGCGTCATGGCAGGCGCCCTTGATCGACCGGACGGCGGAGCCCGCTCCGGCGTCATGGCCGGTGCGTTCCCGTCACGGGTCGTTGCCCCGGTCGGGCAGAGAGGTCCGGCCCACGCGGTGGATCGGCCCTCTCGGTGAACCCTCCGCCCCGTCCTGCGAGAATTGCGCTCCGAGGGTTGGGAACTGTTGGCGGTTGACAGCGTTTGAGAATGCTTGGGTGTGGATGAGTGGGTGCTGGAGTGAGGGGAACGGGAGTTCTTTTGTCGAATGCGTGACCCTTGCGGGAGGGGCTCGTTGGTGTGGTGACAGGGGTTGTTCGGTGCGGGTGCGGGTGGGGGTGAGGGGATTGGGCGGGCTGCGTGAGGTGGCGGCGCCGTTCGTTGTTCCCGGTCCTTCCGGTGTTGCGATCCGTACCCGGCTGAAGGAGCTGACCGCGCGGGATGTGCAGGTCCTGTCTCTGGTCGGGGTGCATCTGGGGTCGCTGGCCGCCCGGGATCTGGCGGTGCGCTGCCGGGAGGGGCTGGAGCACTCCGCCCGGACGTGGGCGGCGCGCAAGCAGGCGCTGACCGGTGAGTCCTCCTCGCGCTGGGCGGGCAGTATCACCAAGGCCACGCACGATCAGTGGGCGCTGGCCCGCCGAGGTCAGCTCGCCCACATCCAGAGCCTTGAGGCCGGGGTCCGCACCCTTACCTGCCGGCTGTCCCTGCCGCTGGGGTCGAAGGGGTCCAAGCGTGCTCCGGGTGGTTACCACACCCGGCAGGAGTGGCACGCCAAGCAGCGTCGCCTGCACGTTCTCGAACACCGGCTGGAACAGGCACAAGCCGACCGCGACAGCGGCCTCGCGCACGTCGTGCGCGGCGGGAAGAACCTTGCCCGCGCCCGCCACAACCTCCAGCAGGCCGGGCTGAGCGAGGCGCAGTGGCGGCAGCGATGGCAGGCCGAGCAGTGGTTCCTCGCCGCGGACGGCGAGTCCGGCAAACGGCACGGCAACGAAACCATCCGCATCAGCCCCGACGGCCAGGTCAGCATCAAACTCCCGGCCCCACTCGCCGGACACGCCAACGCCCCGCACGGCCGGTACGTCCTCACCGGGCGCGTACGGTTCCGGCACCGGGGCGACCAGTGGGCCGACTGCGTCGAGGCCAACCGTGCCGTCGCCTACCGCATCCACCACGACACGACCCGCAACCGCTGGTACGTCACCGCCTCCTGGCAGATCCCCCCGGCCAGGACCATCCCGCTGGCCACCGCCCTCGCCGACGGCGTGATCGGCGTCGACACCAACGCCGGCCACCTCGCCGCCTGGCGCCTGGACTCCCACGGCAACCCCATCGGCAGTCCCCGCCGCTTCCCCTTCGACCTCACCGGCAGCGCCGAGCATCGCGACGCCCAGGTCCGCCACGCCCTCCGGGCCCGGCTGACATCCATGGCCAGCGAGAGCGGCATCGCGGTCATCGCCGTCGATCCCGCCTACACCTCCCGGTGGGGCGCCCAGCACTGGCAGAAACCCCTGACCAGCAGCAGCAGGAAGACCACACGCCACGACGCGGCCGCCGTGGCGATCGGACGACGCGCCCAGGACACCCGATCCGGCGACGGACGGCACCGCCCCGCAAAGACCAGAGTGATCATTGCGGGCATCGGACCGTCCAGGCCCGACCGGGCAGCCCCAGGCGTGAGGGAACCCGCCCCCGCATCCCGGACCACGGACACGATCCGTGCGCGCCGGACGCGGCGAGAACACGGGGCACCAGGACACCCAAAACCGTTCGGGATGTCCGCAGTGACCAGGCATGGGTCCAGGACCCACTCCTGCTCACTGATTAGGAACGGTGGAATGAGACCTCGTGGCCCGGCTGGTGGTCCAGGCCGTCGCCGAGGTTGGTCAACATGCGATCCGTACAGGAGACGACGATGAGTGCGCAGCAGCCGCACGTCCTGCTGGTCACCAGCTTCGGCGACATCGAGCTCGAACTCGACGCCGAGAAGGCCCCGGTCTCGGTGAACAACTTCATCAGGTACGTCAGCAGCGGGTTCTACAACAACACGATCTTCCACCGCGTGATCCCCGGCTTCATGGTCCAGGGTGGCGGCTTCACCGACCTGATGGTCGAGAAGAACACCCGGGAGATGATCGTGAACGAGGCCGGCAACGGGCTGCACAACACGCGTGGGACGGTGGCCATGGCCCGTACCTCGGTCCCCGACTCGGCCACCTCCCAGTTCTTCATCAACGTGGCGGACAATGCCGCGCTCGACCCCGGCCCTGACGCCGGCTATGCCGTCTTCGGGAAGGTCACCAAGGGCATCGACGTCGTGGACCGGATCGTGAACGCTCCCACGACGACCAAGAACGGCATGCCGGACGTGCCGACCGACCCGGTCTACATCAAGCGCGCCACGCGCATTGACTGAGCACCACTCACTCGTTCACTCGTTCGGCAGGGCGGCCGGAAGCCGGGCGTCCCGATCCGGGTACAGCGCTGTCGCGGGCGGACAGGACGCGGGCGATGTGGGCGGTGACGGCGGGGACGACCGCCGTCATCGCCGGGCGCCAGCCCGGGACGGCGTTGACCTCGCAGATGGTGAAGGTGTCCTCGGAGGCGAACAGCAGGTCGACTCCGGCGATGTCCACGCCCAGGGCGCGGGCCGCGCGGGCCGCCAGTTCTTCCGCCTGCGGGTAGCGGCCCGCGCACCGGGTGGCGAAACCGCCGTTGGCGATGTTGGCGGCGAGGGCGCCGTGGGGAGAGGTGTGGAGTACGGCGTCCACCGGTTCGCCGTCGACCACCACCACGCGCAGGGCCCGGCCGTGCGAAGGAGCCACGTGCTCCTGGAAGAGGAACGGCGTTTCCCGGGCGAGGCTGCCGGCCACCTCGCGCAGCAGGTGCGGGTCGGGGGCGAGGAAGACCTGCCCGCCCTTGGCGCCGCTGACGGACTTCACCACGCACGGTGTGCCCAGGTGGGGGCTGCGGACCACGCCTTCCAGGGGGGCGGTGGCGTAGGAGAGGGTGTCGGGCACGGGCAGGCCGGCCAGGGCGAGTTCCTGCAGCTGCCAGACCTTGTTGCGGCACTTGAGCTGGGCGTCGAGGCTGTTGACGAGGGTGCTGCCCATGCGGTCGAGATGCCGTAGCAGGGTCACCTCGCGGTCGCTGTGCATGGGGCCGGCCACCTGGCGTACGCACACCACGGCCGGAGCGGGGAGGTCCGCGCCGCCCAGGGTGCGCAGGGCGAGGCGCCCGCCCTGGACGCCGAAGAGCAGCTCGTCGGTGTGCCAGACCGCGAAGCGGGGGCCGTACACGTCGGCGAGGGCAGCCGCCAGGTCGCGTGTGGACCGGCGGAGCACCGAAGGCCGCTGCCGCACCAGCATCCACACATCGGCGGGTTCGCTGATCGCCGATGGAGCAGGGTGCTGTGTGGCCACGGTGGCTTCTCGGCTCCTTCGGTTCCTCGGCTCCTCGGCTCTTCGCCGAGCGCGAGCGCGACCGCGAACCGGGGGCAATCTGCGGGGCCAGTCTCGCAGTTCCGTGATCGCGTGTCACTGACACGGCTGACTCGGCGTCTCGTCACAGGCCCAACAGGTCGTACGGACGGAGCGCCTGCGTGCCTCGTGCGGGCCGGACCCGTTCTATGGGTGACTCTCCCCGATCGGAACAGGCTGCCTCATGACGTCCACTCCGTCCTTCCGGCTCTCCCGCCGGGCTCTGGTTTCCGCCGCGATCGCGCTCGGCGCCGGCACCGTCCTGCCCACCGCCGCCGCCGGGCGGGCCCGCGCCGCCACCGGTGGTGGGGCGGTCCGGGGCCGTGACGGCTCCAGCGGGACCGGGATCATCGACTGTGCCGGCTGGGGTGCCCGGGAGGCCTCCGAGTCCGTCGTGCTGCTCGCCGGGCGTCCGGAACGGATCATCGTCCACCACACGGCCACGGCCAATGTCACCGACTACTCGCTGGACCGGGCCCACGAGTTGGCCCGCGCCATCCAGACGTACCACATGGACCTGCAGGGCTGGATCGACACCGGGCAGCACTTCACCGTCAGCCGGGGTGCCTTCGTCCTGGAGGGCCGGCACCACAGTCTCGCCGCGCTGAACGCGGGGGACCGGCTGGTGCGTGCCGCCCACTGCGTCGGTCAGAACAGCGTGGCCATCGGCATCGAGAACGAGGGCACGTACATGACGGAGCAGCCTCCCGAGGCGCAGTACACCGCTCTGGCCGATCTGTGTGCCCAGATCTGCCGTCAGTACGGTGTGCCCGCCTCCGAGATCTACGGGCACCGGGACTTCAACAGCACCGCCTGTCCCGGCGACATGCTGTACGCGATGCTGCCGAAGCTGCGGGAGGACGTGGCCGGGCGGCTGGGGAGCACCGAGCCGGTACCGCTGCCGCGTCGCCGGCCGGTGGGCCTGCCCCGCGACTGGTCCGCGGACCCGGTGGCCCTCGCCGACTCCCTCGTGGAGTACCTGCCGGAGGATCTGCTCGGGACGGTACGGGTCCGCTGAGCGTCGTCACCGGCAGCGGCCCTCGGGCCCGGTGGGTCGGAGGTCCAGCGCGGGGAGTGTGCGCGACCACGAGACGGGCAGGGCGGCGACGCCTCTGAGCATGGCGTTCGGGCGGTGCTTCAGTGCTTCGGGGTTCGTGGTCAGGGTCAGGTCCGGCAGCCGCCGCAGGAGGGTCCGCAGGGCGATCCGGCCTTCGAGGCGGGCCAGGGGCGCGCCCAGGCAGTGGTGGACGCCGTGTCCGAACGCGAGGTGCCCTCGGGGAGGCCGACGGATGTCGAAGCGGTCGGGGTCGGGGAAGTACCCGGGATCGCGGGAGGCCGAGGCCAGGGAGAGCATCACGCTGTCACCGGCCGGGATGCGCACTCCGGCGATCTCCAGGGGTTCGGCGGCGTGGCGGAAGGCCGTGGAGGTGACGGGCCCGTCGTGGCGGAGCATCTCCTCGATCGCCCCGCCGAGGAGGGTCGGGTCGGCTCGCAGGGCGGCGAGTTGGTCCGGGTGGCGCAGCAGGTTGAGTACGCCGCTGGAGATGAGGTTGACCGTGGTCTCGTGTCCGGCGACGAGCAGGAGGAAGGCCATGCCCAGGAGTTCCTCCGGGGAGAGTCCCTTTTCCTCTGCGTCCGTCCCCGTGTCTGTCTGTGTGTCTGCCTCTGTGGCCGGCTGGGCGGAGGCTGATACGAGGGCGCTCATCAGGTCCGTGCCCGTGTCACCGGCCTTGGCGGCGATGAGTGAGGCGAAGTAGGCGCTCATTCCGGCGCCGGCGTCTGCCGCCGCGGCGGGCGAGGTCGGTGTCACGAGTTCGGCCGACCAGGTGTGGAAGAGGTGCCGGTCGGCCGACGGAACTCCGAGCAGCTCGCATATGACGGTCAGCGGCAGGGGAAGGGCGTAGCCCGCGACCAGGTCGAAGGTGCCGGCCGGGGGGAGGGCGTCGAGGAGGTCGTCGGCGATCCGCTGGACGCGGGATGCCATCGCGTCCACGCGTCCGGCGGTGAACTCGCGGGCGACCAGGGAACGCAGGCGGGTGTGCCGGGCGCCGTCGGTCTGCAGCATGTTCAGGCCGATGGCGTGTCCGCCGTCGCTTTCCCAGGTCGCGGAGTGCCGGATGTCGTTGCGCAGCCGGTGGTCCGTCAGTGCCGCGCGGACCTCGTCCCGGCCGAGGACGAGCCAGACGTCGCCGGTCCCGGGTACGTGGACGCGGTGTACGCGGCCCTGCTCGCGGAGCGCGGCGAGGGCGGGGTAGGGGTCGGCGGTCACATCGCTTCCCTCGGGAGCGAGTTCCTCAAGGGTCGGGGCACGCATGGCAGTTCCTCCCTCACAGCCACCGGGGAGTACTCCCCGTTTCATCTGGGGACGTTAGCACGAAGCGGGGACCGGTCCCCGCTTGGTCTCCGGTTCGTGCGACTGCGCTGCCCGCACGCGCAGACGCCCGGCCGGGAGGTTCCGGCCGGGCGTCTGCGCGTGTCTGCTGTGTGTGCCGGCGGCTTAGTACCAGTGGTTGTTCTGCCAGAAGTTCCAGGCGTCGACCGGGGAGCCGTAGCGGGAGTTCATGTAGT
>NZ_JBICVY010000026.1:0-55841 GCF_043199475.1 Streptomyces sp. NPDC048603
CTCGAGCGGAGTCGAGAGCTTGGGGGAGGGTGGGCACACCGGGACACCGCCGCGCAACGTCCGTACCCCGCCCAACCCGAAGCCCCGCTCACGGGACCCGGGGCGCAGCTCCGGCTCACGAGTTGCGGGGCCCGGCCCCGCACCGGGCGCGGGGCGGAGCCCCGAGGGGGCCGGGGCGGAGCCCCGGTTTCGGGAAGGGGCGGGGTGGGGCAGAGGGAGGGGTCAGGCCTGGCGGCTGAAGGCCGCGTCCGCGTCCGCCTTGGCCGGAGCCGGGATCCGCACCCGCGCAGGCCCGGCCGCAGCTTCGGCGGAGGCACAGGCCGCAGCCTCGGCAGAGGCATCGGCGGAGGTGCAGTCCATGACCCGCGGCAGCTTCAGCGCCATGACCGCCCCGGCGAGCAACAGCCCCGCACTCACCATGAGCGTGACATGCAGCCCGTGCACGAACGACACCCGCGCCGCCGCGTACAGCGCCTCCCCCGCCGGCCCGCCCAGCGCGGACGCGATCTGGTAGGCCTCGCCCAGCGAGTTCGCCGCCCCCGCCGAATCGGCCGCCGGCACCCCTGCCACCTGCGCCAGGCCCGGCGCGTACGCCGCGTTCATCACGCTGCCGAGCAGCGCGATGCCCATGCCGGCGCCCAGCTGGTAGGAGGTCTCGCCGATGGCGGCCGCGCCGCCGGCCGTCTCCGCCGGGGCCTCGCTCAGCATCGATTCGTAGGCCGCGAAGAGCGTGGTCTGCAGGCCGAAGCCGAGCAGTACGAAGCCCACGGTCAGCAGCAGCGGACGGTCGTGCTGGCCCATCAGGGTCAGCATCAGCACGGCCAGGGCGGTGAGCAGGAAGCCCAGCGAGACCATCGCCCGCGGGCCGATCCGGTTCAGCGTGTACGAGCCGGTGCCGCCGGCCGCCATGGCCGCGAAGGTCAGCGGCAGCAGCCGCAGGCCGGTCTCCAGCGGGGACAGGTGCAGCACCAGCTGCAGGTACTGGACGGCGATGAGCTCCAGGCCGACCAGTGCCAGCATGGCGAGCACGATGCAGCCCACCGAGGTGGTGAAGGTGGCGCGGGAGAACATCCGCATGTCGATGAGCGGGTGCTTCCGGCGCCGCTGGCGGTGTACGAACAGCACCAGCAGGACCGCTCCGAGGAGCAGCGGAAGGAAGGCCTGCGCGTCCAGGAAGCTGCGGTCGGCGCCGGCCCGCTTCACGCCGAGCACCACGCCCAGTACGCCGCCCGCGGCCATCAGCGCGCCGACGACGTCCCACGGGCCGTCGGTCTCGCCGCGCGATTCGGGCAGCAGCCACCGGCCGAGCGGCAGGATCAGGGCCATCAGCGGGATGTTGATGAGGAAGACCGAGCCCCACCAGAAGTGCTGGATCAGGAAGCCGCCGAGGACGGGTCCGCTGGCCGCGCCGATCGCGGCGACCCCGGTCCAGATGCCGATCGCCAGGGCGCGTTCCTTACGGTCCGGGAAGACCTGGCGGAGTATGGACAGGGTGGCGGGCATGATCATCGCGCCGCCGATGCCGAGCAGGGCCCGCGCGGCGATCAGTACCTGGGCGTTGTCGGCCAGGGCGGCCACGGCCGAGGCCACGCCGAAGAGGCCGTAGCCCAGGAGCAGGATGCGGCGCCGCCCGACCCGGTCGCCGAGGGTGCCGAAGAGGATCAGCAGCGAGGCGCACACCAGCGGGTACGCGTCGACGATCCACAGCAGCTCGATCGAACCGGGACGCAGGTCCTCGGTCACGGAGGGGACGGCGACGTGCAGGATCGTCGCGTCGAGCGCGACGAGGACCAGGCTGATGCACAGGACCGCCAGGACCACCCAGCGGTTGGCTCCGCCCGCAACCGCGGTGAGCCGCTGCCGGGACTTCGGTCCGGACATGCATGTACCTCCCAGGTGATCCCTCGCGTTCGGTGGACCAGCGTCGTGACGTGCCGCGGTGGGCGGCTTGGTTGACGGGGCCCGGCATCGACACGCGAGTGAACGGTCAGCGTACGCGAGTTCGGTCAGGGGTCGCGTGGTCAAGCTCTCACCCCGGCGACCCCCGGCGTGTGGCGTGCGCCACTCGCCTCCCCTCCGCGTACACGCCTGGTCACGGCCCGTGGTTCTGCTCCCGGGTGCCGTGCCGGTACCACCGATAATCATGCCTGTGGAAGATCTTGCCGTTCGCCGGGCCGCGCCCGCGCTGCTCGCCTTCGCCGCCGTCCGGATCCTCGGGCTGGCGGTGCTCGGCGTATGGGGGGCGGTCGCCGGCAGCAGCCCGCACACCTTGCTCTCGGCCCGGTGGGATTCCCTCTGGTACGCGCGGATCGCCGCCGAGGGCTACGGGTACGAGGTGGTGCTGCCGAACGGCGACGTCCATTCGAACCTGGCGTTCTTCCCGCTGCTGCCCTGGCTGGAGCGGGCCGTCTCGGCGGTGACCGGGCTGTCGTACGGCTCCGCGGGCCTGGTGGTCTCGGTGCTCGCCGGTCTCGCGGCGGCGTGGGGGATCTTCGCGATCGGTGATCTGCTGTACGGCCGCCGGGTGGGGGTGTGCGCGGTGGCGGCCTGGGCGGCGCTGCCGGTGGGGATCGTCCAGTCCATGGCCTACAGCGAGTCGCTGTTCACGGCGCTGGCGGCGTGGTCGCTGTACGGGGTGCTGCGCGGCCGCTGGATCACCGCGGGCCTGCTCGCGGCGGCGGCCGGGCTGACCCGCCCGGTGGGTGTGGCGGTGGTGGCCGCCCTGTGGGTGGCGGCGGTCCTGGCCGCGCGGCGCGGTGAGGCCTCGTGGCGTACGGCGGCGGGGGCGCTGGTGGCTCCGGCGGGCGCGGCGGCGTACGTGCTGTGGGTGGGGGCGCGCACCGGCGAGGGGGTGCTCGGCTACCTGCGGGTGCAGGGCGGCTGGGGCAACGGCTTCGACGGCGGGCTCGCCTTCGCCCGGTTCATCGGGGCGAAGCTGGGCTCCCCGGCGTGGCCGGCCGGGGTGGGGCTGATCGCGGGTGTGCTGCTGGTGCTGTGGCTGTACCGGCTGTGCGTGCGGCAGCGGCAGCCGGCGGTGCTGCTGGTGTACTGCGGGGTCGTGGTGGCGCTGGCGTTGTGCGCGTCGGCGTACTTCGGGTCGAAGCCGCGGCTGCTGCTGCCGGCGTTCCCGCTGCTGCTGCCGGTGGCGGCGGCGCTGGCGCGCGGGAGCACCCGCCGGGCGGCGGTCTGGCTGGGGGCCGCGGCGGCGGTCGCGGCGGTGTACGGGGCCTTCTGGCTGAACGGTTCCGGACCGCCATAGCGGAATTCAGAATTCCGACACCGAATTGACGCTCCCCCATAAAGCGGTTGACGGGTTTCGGAGGAATTCACGAGCCCGGGACGGAACCACTGCCGGATTACCCCGGATAAAACCCCGACTGAGACCTACTCCACATCACATGGTCATCACAAACCCGGCGATTCGCGCGGGCGCCCCACTCGCGCGCGGTAACGTCGATTGAGTGCGTACCGACCCGTCATTCACCCGTCTGGAGCGGCTGTTCGCCCGCCTGGACCGTGAACCCGAACGACCGGCTCATCTGCAAACGCCGCAGATGAGCCGGCACCGTGTGGTGCTCTTCGCTTCGACCCTGGTGTTCTATCTGGCCATCGTGGTGGCGGTACTGACCACGTCCTGGCTGGTCCGGCTCGACTGGCAGGTGATGTTCTGGCGGCCGTACGAGCAGCTGCCGGAGCTCCACGCCTTCCTCGACTACCTGGTGGTGCTCGGCCAGCGCGGCCCGACCGCCGTGATGGTCGCCGCCTGGCTCGGCTGGCGGTCCTGGCGGCAGCACACCCTCCGCCCGCTGATCACCCTCGGCGTGGCCCTGCTGCTGCTCAACATCACCGTCGGCTCGGTGAAGCTCGGTCTGGGGCGGCTCGGTCCGCACTACGCCACCCGGATCGGGTCCGCCGAGATGTTCGCCGGCGGGGATATATTTCCGTCGGGCCACACCGCCAACGCCGTGGTGACCTGGGGCATCCTCGCCTACCTGGCCTCCACCGTGCGCACCCGGCGCAATCTGTCGGTGCTCTCCGCCGTGGTCGCGCTCAGCGTCGGCGCCACCACCGTCTACCTGGGCACCCACTGGGTCAGCGACGTGCTGCTCGGCTGGGCGGCCGGCCTGCTCATCCTGCTGGCCCTGCCCTGGTTCGAGCCGCTCATCGCCCGCACCGAGAGCCTGGTCTTCGAGCTGCGCGAGTACGTCCGCGAGCGCCGGGCCGGGCGGCGTGCACCGTTGCCGGTTCCCGTCCCCACCCCGGTCACCCTGCGTGCCGCGGGCCACTCCGCGGCACCCCGGGCCACCGCGCACCTCACCGTCCGGCCGCACATCATCCGCTCCGAGCGGACCCCGGCGACCCCGGCCGGGAGCCGTCGCCCCGCGCACGCCGCGGCCCATGCGGCGCACGCCGAGCGGGGCGCGCGGAACCCGTCCGCCCGCCCGGTCGCGGGAGGCTGATTCACGCCGCGCGGGGGCCGGTACGCACACACCGCCCCCGCGCGTCAGCGGCACGGCCACGGCTTCAGCCGAATCGGGTCACGCTTAGGTCACGAAATGTCGACAACTGTTTCACCGGCCCGGCTCACCCGAAGCGACGCATTCCGGAGCCCGCAGAATTGCCTCCGGTGGTGCGACACGCCCGGCCCGAACTCCCTTCTGCATTCCGCCGGCAGGCACCTGAATTACCGTGCGAGCATTCCCGACGGGCCGCCCCCGCAACGAATCTGACGGACTATGGACCGGCCTCCCCAGCGAGCCCGCACGGAACCCTCACTTCTTCCTCACGGGCGCGTCCGCACCGCCTTGCCGGGAAGAGGCTGGGAGCATCGTGACCCTGATCTGATGCCGCCTCAGTGAGGGGACCATCGTTGGGAACGCCGCCCGCGACAGCGCCGCCGGTCCGCACCCGCGGCCGGATCCTGGTCGACTGGCTGACCACCACCGACCACAAGAAGATCGGCCACCTCTACCTGGCCACGTCGTTCCTGTTCTTCCTGCTGGCCGGCCTGCTGGCGCTGCTGATGCGGGCGGAGCTGGCCCGGCCGGGCCTGCAGCTGGTCACCAACAACCAGTTCAACCAGGCGTTCACCCTGCACGGCACGATCATGCTGCTGCTCTTCGCGACCCCGACCTTCGCCGGGTTCGCCAACGAGATCATGCCCCTGCAGATCGGCTCCCCGGACGTGGCCTTCCCCCGGCTGAACATGCTGTCGTACTGGCTGTTCCTGTTCGGCGGGCTGATCGTGCTGATGTCACTGGTCATCCCGACCGGGCCGGCGTACTTCGGCTGGACCGCCTACGCCCCCCTCAACAGCCTGGACCGGTCACCCGGCATCGGCGCCGACATGTGGATCATGGGCCTGGCACTGGCCGGCTTCGGCACCATCCTCGGCTCGGTCAACTTCATGGTCACCATCATCGGCATGCGCGCCCCCGGCATGACCATGTTCCGGATGCCGATCTTCACCTGGAACGTGCTCTTCACCTCGATCCTGGTGCTGTTCGCGTTCCCGGTGCTCGCCGCCGCGCTGCTGGTCCTGGAGTCCGACCGGCGGTTCGGATCGGTGGTCTTCCAGCCCCAGTGGGGTGGTGCGCTGCTCTGGCAGCACCTGTTCTGGTTCTTCGGCCATCCCGAGGTCTACATCATCGCGCTGCCGTTCTTCGGGATCGTCACCGAGATCCTGCCCGTGTTCTCCCGGAAGCCGGTCTTCGGCTACGTCACCCTGATCGGCGCGACCATGGCCATCACCGGGCTGTCCGTGGTGGTGTGGGCGCACCACATGTTCGTGACCGGCGCCGTGCTCCTGCCCTTCTTCTCCCTCCTCTCCTTCCTGATCGCGGTGCCCACGGGGGTGAAGTTCTTCAACTGGACCGGAACCATGCTGGGCGGCTCGCTGTCCTTCGAGACGCCCATGCTGTGGTCGATCGGCTTCCTGGTGAGCTTCCTGTTCGGCGGGCTCACCGGGGTGATCCTGGCCTCCCCTCCGATGGACTTCCAGGTCACCGACTCCTACTTCGTCGTCGCGCACTTCCACTACACCGTGTTCGGCACGGTGGTGTTCGCGACCTTCGCCGGCTTCTACTTCTGGTGGCCCAAGATGACCGGCAAGATGCTCGACGAGCGCCTCGGCCGGATCCACTTCTGGACCCTCTTCATCGGCTTCCACACCACCTTCCTGGTGCAGCACTGGCTGGGCGCCGAGGGCATGCCCCGCCGGTACGCCGACTACCTGGCAGCCGACGGCTTCACCGTCCTCAACAGCGTGTCCACGATCGGGGCCTTCCTGCTCGGCCTGTCCACGCTGCCGTTCCTCTACAACGTCTGGAAGACCCACCGCTACGGCGCCCGGGTCGAGGTGGACGACCCCTGGGGCTACGGCCGCTCGCTGGAGTGGGCGACGTCCTGTCCGCCGCCCCGGCACAACTTCACCGGGCTGCCCCGGATCCGCTCCGAGTGCCCCGCCTTCGACCTGCATCATCCGGACTTCGCGGCGCTGCCGATCCGGGCCCGGGACCCGCGGACCGCTGAGCTGCCCGGGCCAGCAGATCCCGGGCGTCCCTGATCCGCTCGACCAGCTCGGGCGGCTCCACCACCTCGAACTCCAGGCCCATGAACAGCACGTGGAAGAGCAGCACGTCCAGGCTCACCCCTCCGGTGTGCAGCAGGCACGAGTGCGCGTCCACCGGCTCCAGCACCCCGTCCGCCGGCGCGAGGACCTGCCCGGCCTCCTCGGCGGAGACCAGCAGCCGGATCACCCCGTGCACCGCGTACGCCCGCTGCCCGATGCCCCTCGACACGTAGGCGGCCAGGTCCTCCGCGGGCGGCGTACGCGGAGTGAAGCGCGGGCCGTGCGGCGGTCTGGGCTCGATCCGGTCGGCCCGGAAGGTCCGCCAGTCGGCCCGGTCCACGTCCCAGGCGACCAGGTACCAGCGGCGCTCGGTGCACACCAGGCGGTGCGGCTCCACGGTCCGGCGGCTGGACGCCCCCTCGTGGTCGCGGTAGGAGAACCGGAGCCGCTCGCCGTCCCGGCAGACGGCGGCCAGTTCGGTGAGCACGGAGGGGTCCACGGTGGACCGCTGCTGCCCGCGCAGCAGGGACACGGTGAACTCGTTCAGCGTGTTCACCCTCCGCCGCAGCCGGCCGGGCAGCACCTGCTCCAGCTTGGCCAGCGCACGTACGGACGCCTCACCGATCCCCTCGACTCCGTTGCCGGCGGCGGTACGCAGACCCACGGCGACGGCCACCGCCTCCTCGTCGTCGAGCAGCAGCGGCGGCAGCTCGGCCCCCGCGCCCAGCGAGTAGCCGCCGCCGGTGCCGGGGCTGGCGTTGACGGGATAGCCGAGCTCGCGCAGGCGGTCCACGTCCCGCCGGACGGTGCGCGGGGTGACGCCGAGGCGCTCGGCGAGATCGGCCCCGGTCCATTCGCGGTGGGTCTGCAACAGGGACAGCAGGCGCAGCAGGCGCGCGGAGGTCTCCAGCATGCCCCGAGTCTGCCAGCGGGCCGGCCCGCTCCCGTGGGCGGCCCGGAGGGCCGCCCCGGGTGGGTGAAGCCCGCGACACACGGACGAGTGAGGCGGGAGGGCGGGAAGGCGGGAAGGCGGGAGGGCGGGAGGGCTCAGCAGCCGGGTGCGTCCTTGCCGCCGCTCCTCGCGAGTTCGCAGAGCGTCCGGGCCGACACCTTCCAGGTGCCGTCGCGGAGCACCGCGGTGCCCTTGCTGCCGGAGAGCAGCGGATTGCCGCCCACCCGCAGGTCGTAGGTGACCCGCGCCTCGGTGGGCGAGGTGAAGAGCACCTCGCCCACTTCGGCGGAGGTCCTGGTGGCACTCGGGTCGGCTTCGAGCCGGGCGAGCAGCGGCGCCATGCCGCTGCCGTTCTCCAGGACCCGGACCCGCTCCGCCGCGGGCGTCCGTCCGTCGAAGAAGAGCGCCCAGTTCTCCTCCACCTCGGCCCGCGCGGCGACGGCGTCGACGGGCTCCCGGGCGACGCCGATGCCTGCGGATGCGGAGGCGGAGGCGGAGGGAGAGTCGGAGGCAGAGGCCGGTGGAGAGCCGGAGGGGACGGGCGCGGGAGCCTCCTTGGACCGGCCTGGGGAATCGGGACCGGGCACGCCCCCGCCGTCGCCACCGGCGGAACATCCCACCAGGGCGGCCACCGCCCAGACCCCCACCGCCACCGCACGCGCGCGCACACGCCAGCCCATCCGCTCACCGCCACAATCCGAGCGACCCTTTCGCCCCATTCCTCCCAGCCTGCGTCCCCCCATCCCCCACTTCAAGCAGCCCCGCCGCCGAGCGGGCACGGGTCGGCCCGGCCTTCGGTGGAGTCGGCGGGGTCGGGGGCAGGGTGAGCATCGTGCCCGGCCGCAGGAGGGCCGGCCGGTCACCCACGCGATCGCGGTTCGCCGCGCGGAGGGTCCGCCAGCCTCCCTCGATCCGGTACTTCCGCGCGATCGCGTACAGCGTGTCACCCGGCCGGACCACATGCATCCGCCCGGCCAGCCCGTACCGCCTCGCGCACTCCGGCCAGGCCTCCCAGCCCTGCGTGGCCAGCACCTCCTCCGCGACCCGGATCTGCTGCGGCTTCGTCGCGAGGTCCGCCCTCGGCGCGAAGGCCAGGCCACCGTGGTCCTCCCAGGTCCGCTGCCAGAACTGCAGCCCGCCGTAGAACCCGTTGCCGGTGTTGACGTGCCAGCGCCCGCTGCTCTCGCAGTCCGCCACGCAGTCCCAGGGCCACACCGCCCCCGGCCCGCAGTCCCCCGGCCCGGTGCCGATCACGCCCGGCGAGCCGACCGCCGCCGACCCGGCCGGTCCCGGCGCGGGCGGGGGCGGCGCCGCGGCAGCCGCCCGGACGGCCGGCGACAGGGACAGCGGCAGGGGCAGGGGCAGGGGCAGCGAAAGGAGCAGGGACAGCGGCACGGACACCAGCGCGGCGATGGCCGGGGAAACGGCCCGCCGGATCCGGGAGTTGGGCATCGGGACACGCTACGCAGCCCGCCGGCGCCCGCTCCCGCCGCCACGCGGCACCCACCCCGGCCCCACCCGCACGGCCCACCCGCACGGCCCACCCGGCCACCCCCGCCGATGGCCGATCGACAACGTCAAACGACCGCATCCCGACCGGAGTTGACCGCTTGGGAAAGGGCCGTTCGGCGCATTCACCCTTTCGGGCCCCCGGTTCGATTCCGTTCCCCCGTCCGGCGTTACCCCGCCCACGGCTCCCCCGTTGAGCCCGGCGAGCCGGGAACCGCCCGGCCGCGCACGCCTAGTCCGAGGAGTGACCCCGTGCCGCGCATGCTCGACGTCAGTGATGACGTACGCGCCGAGATCGGCGACGAAGAAGCCGAACTGCTGCTCGCCGGCGACAACGCGCCGGGCAGTTACGACTGCACCTCCTGCCGCACCCCGGGCAACTCCGAGACCGAACGCACCAGCACCGTGCTGTTCGTCGGCGAAGAGACCGCCGTCCTCGCCTTCGCCCACGCCACCTGCATCCCCTCCCAGGTGGTGGCCGTGTCCGAGGAGCAGCTCCAGGGCGCCGTCGCCTCCATCACCGGCGACTCCCCCGCGCCCGGCGCCGGGACCCCCCAGTCGGTCCCCGGCGGCCAGGCCGTCCTCGGCATCACCAGCGGGCTGGTGCTCATCGGCGGGGAGCTGCACCCCGCCCTCGTGGTGGAGCCCACCGCCCCCATCGCCCGCCCCGGCAGCACCGGTCCCGGCGACGACTTCCTGCCGCTCCTGATCGAGCAGGGCTTCCACCCGATCACGGACACCACCGCGCTGCCCTCCCCGCTGGAGGGCTGGTCCGTGCTGCTGGCCGCCGGCCAGCTGCACGCCGTACTGCAGCCCGGCGCGGCCCCCGGTGCCCCGCAGGTCGCCTGGTGGCAGGCGCACCAGGCACTGTCCGTCACCGAGGGCTGGCGGGCCGCCGTCAACAAGACCCAGCGGGTCCTGATCTACGCCGCCCCGGTCGGCTCCATCGGGCAGCAGCCCCGCGAGGACCTGCTGCGCGACGCGCTGGACAAGGCGGCCGCCGCCGGCCAGCTGGTCGCCGCCTCCATGCCGCTCGCCGGCACGTGATGTCCGGGGCGGGGGCCGGCTGACGCGGCCCCCGCAGACGGGCGGCCGGGAGGCCGGCCGGCCCGGCGGGCGAGGACCCCGGTGGTGCGCCGGGGGTGCGCGGGATGCCCGCGTACCCCCGGCCATCTGCGTTTTTTCGGCGTTTCATGGCGGGTTTTCCGACCGACACGCGCCGCGCCCGCATCCGCGGCGCCTGTAGTTTCGTTGGCGTATACGTGCATTCATACGACCCCCACATCCCCCCGATGCGGACGCACAGCGCCTCGCAGACCCCGATCTACGACGCCCTCTACTCGGAGTACCTGCGGTCCTTCCGTGCCCTGCCGTACGACCGGACGGGCGAGGAGGACCTCGGGTTCACGGCGTTCGGGGCGCTCACCACCCCCGCCGCCATCACCCCCGTCCAGCAGTCCGCGTACGGGTTCGCCGGCCAGGGCTTCACCGGCCACAGCAGCAGCGGCCACAGCGGCGTCGGCGGCTGGAACGGTTCCGCATGGCAGACCGAGCCCTGGCCCGCCGTGTACGCCGCCCAGCCGACCCAGGTGGGCACCGGGTCCGCCGGAAACGGCGGCGGGCGGCAGCACCAGACCGGGATGCACCACATCCCGGCGGCCCTGCCGCCCGCTCCGCGCCGGACCTACTGAGCCCCGGCGCCGGGGGTTGTCCCCCCGGTCACTTCTTCTTGGCGGTCTTGCTGCCGCGCTTCTCCCGGACCCGCACGGAGATGTGGATCGGGGTCCCCTCGAAGCCGAACTCCTCGCGCAGGCGGCGCTCGACGAAGCGGCGGTAGCCGTGCTCCAGGAAGCCGGACGCGAACAGCACGAACCGCGGCGGCTTGGTGCCCGCCTGGGTGCCGAACAGGATGCGCGGCTGCTTGCCGCCGCGGATCGGGTGCGGGTGGGCGGCGACGATCTCACCGAGGAAGGCGTTCAGCCGGCCGGTCGGGACCCGCGTCTCCCACCCCTCCAGGGCCGTCTCGATGGCCGGGACCAGCTTCTCCATGTGCCGGCCGGTCTTCGCCGAGACGTTCACCCGGGGCGCCCACGCGACCTGCTGCATCTCGGTCTCGATCTCGCGCTCGAGGTAGTAGCGGCGCTCCTCGTCGAGCTCGTCCCACTTGTTGTAGGCGATGACGATGGCCCGGCCTGCCTCGACGGCCATGGTGATGATGCGCTGGTCCTGGACGCTGATCTTCTCGGTCGTGTCGATCAGGATGACCGCGACCTCCGCCTTCTCGACGGCGGCGGCCGTGCGCAGCGAGGCGTAGTAGTCCGAGCCCGTCTGGAGGTGGACCTTCTTGCGGATACCGGCGGTGTCCACGAACTTCCAGGTGACGCCGCCGAGCTCGATCAGCTCGTCGACCGGGTCGCGGGTGGTGCCGGCCAGCTCGTTGACGACGACCCGCTCCTCCCGCGCGACCTTGTTGAGGAGGGAGGACTTGCCGACGTTCGGGCGGCCGATGAGCGCGATGCGGCGAGGGCCGCCGATCGCGTTGCCTCCGAAGGTCTGTGCGGGCGCGTCGGGCAGCACCTCCAGCACGGCGTCCAGCATGTCGCCGGTGCCGCGGCCGTGCAGCGAGGAGACCGGCCAGGGCATGCCCAGGCCGAGGGACCACAAGGAGGCCGCGTCGGCCTCGCCGCTCTGGCCGTCGACCTTGTTGGCGCACAGTACGACGGGCTTGCCGGCCCGGCGCAGCAGCCTGACGACGGCCTCGTCGGTGTCGGTGGCGCCGACCTTGGCGTCGACGACGAAGACGCACGCGTCGGCGGCCTCGATGGCGTACTCGGCCTGGGCGGCGACGGAGGCGTCGAGGCCCAGGACGTCCTGCTCCCAGCCACCGGTGTCGACGACCTTGAAGCGGCGGCCCGCCCACTCGGCCTCGTAGGTGACCCGGTCGCGGGTGACGCCCGGCTTGTCCTCGACGACCGCCTCGCGGCGGCCGATGATGCGGTTCACCAGGGTCGACTTGCCGACGTTCGGGCGGCCGACGACGGCGAGGACGGGCAGCGGGCCGTGGCCGGCCTCCTCGATGGCGCCCTCGACGTCCTCAAGGTCGAAGCCCTCTTCCGCGGCGAGCTCCATGAACTCCGCGTACTCGGCGTCGCCAAGCGCTCCGTGCTCGTGCTGGTCGTTCATGAAGTCCGTTCCTCGTCGTTCGTGGTGATCGGTGGCACCCGCGCGGTCACGCGGGCCCACTACTGGTTCAAGTCTCACTCAGCGCCCGGTCAGGCGCTTCGCGTCCGCCAGGTGGGCGGTGAGGTGGTCCTGGATCCGTACGGTGGCGGCGTCCAGGGCCTGCCGGGTGCGGCGGCCGGTGCCGTCGCCGGCCTCGAAGGCGTCGCCGAAGACGACGTCGACGCGGCCCCGCAGCGGGGGCAGCCCCTTGACCAGGCGGCCGCGGCGCTCGCTGCTGCCGAGCACCGCGACCGGCACGATCGGGGCGCCGGAGCGCACCGCGAAGTAGGCGAGCCCGGCCCGCAGCGAGGCGAAGTCGCCCTCGCCGCGGGTGCCCTCGGGGAATATGCCGAGCACTCCGCCGTCCGCCAGCACGCCGAGCGCGCCGGTGACGGCGGTCCGGTCGGTGCCGGAGCGGTCGACCTTGAGCTGGCCGATGCCCTCCAGGAAGGGACCGAGCGGCCCGGTGAAGGCTTCCTTCTTGATCAGGAAGTGCACGGGCCGGGGCGCGGTCCCCATGAGCATGGGCCCGTCGATGTTGTGGGAGTGGTTCACCGCGAGAATGGCCGGCCCGGAGGCCGGCACCTTCCAGGCGCCGAGCACGCGGGGCTTCCACAGCCCGTACATGAGCCCGATGCCGATCCGCCGCCCGACCGCCGCACCCCTGAGGGAGGGCGAATCGCTCACTTGCCGCCCGTCCGCTTCTCTTCGACGAGCGTCACGACGCACTCGATGACCTGGTCGAGGGTGAGCTCGGTGGTGTCCACCTCGACGGCGTCACCGGCCTTGGCCAGCGGAGAGGTCTTCCGGCCGGAGTCGGCGGCGTCCCGCTTGATCAGGGCTTCCTTGGTGGCCGCCAGGTCGGTGGCCTCCTTGCCCCCCAGCTCACCGTTGCGGCGGGCGGCGCGGGCCTCGGCGGAGGCGGTGAGGAAGATCTTCAGGTCGGCGTCGGGGAGCACGGTCGTGCCGATGTCCCGGCCCTCGACCACGATGCCGCCCTCGGCGGCCGCGGCCGCCGCGATGGAGCGCTGCAGCTCGGTGATGAGGGTGCGCACCTCGGGCACCGCGCTGACCGCGCTGACCTTGGAGGTGACCTCCTGGGTGCGGATCGGGCCGGAGGCGTCCAGGCCGTCGACGGTGATGGTGGGCGCGGACGGGTCGGTGCCGGAGACGATCGCCGGCTTGCCGGCGGCGGTGGCGACGGCGTGCTGGTCGTGGACGTCCACGCCGTTGGTGATCATCCACCAGGTGATCGCCCGGTACTGGGCGCCGGTGTCCAGGTAGCGCAGCCCGAGCTTGGCGGCGACGGCCTTGGAGGTGCTGGACTTGCCCGTGCCGGAGGGACCGTCGATGGCGACGATCACGGCAGACGGAGCGGCGGTTTCCACGGGACGGACACCTTCCTGGTTGCGCGACGTTGTGCGGGCGCGCCAAACGCACCCCCGCTCAAGGTTACCGGCCCTCCGAAGCACCCTGTCCCCCCGTCCTCCCGGCTCCGCCGAGGTGGGGACGGCCCGGCAGGGGTCACTGGCGGCGGATGGCCCAGCCGCGTTCGGTGAGTTCCGCCGTGAGGACCGGTGCCGCGGCCGGTTCCACCATGAGCTGGACCAGACCCGCCTGCTGCCCCGTCGCGTGCTCGATGCGCACGTCCTCGACGTTGACCCCGGCCCGCCCCGCGTCGGCGAAGATCCGCGCCAGCTCGCCCGGCTGGTCGCTGATGAACACGGCCACGGTCTCGTACGACGCCGGCGCCGCACCGTGCTTTCCGGGCACCCGGTCCCGCCCGGCGTTGCCGCGGCGCAGCACGTCCTCGATGCCCGCCGCGCCCTCCTGCCGCTTCGTCTCGTCCGCCGACTGCAGGCCGCGCAGGGCCTGCACCGTCTCCTCCAGGTCGGCCGCGATCCCGGAGAGCACGTCCGCGACCGGCCCCGGGTTCGCCGAGAGGATCTCCACCCACATCCGCGGGTCCGAGGCGGCGATCCGCGTCACGTCGCGGATGCCCTGCCCGCACAGCCGTACGGCGGTCTCGTCGGCTTCCTCCAGCCGCGCCGCGACCATCGAGGAGACCAGCTGCGGGGTGTGCGAGACCAGGGCCACGGCCCGGTCGTGCGCCTCGGGGTCCATCACGACCGGCACGGCCCGGCACAGCGCCACCAGCTCCAGTGCCAGGTTGAGCACCTCGTGCTCGGTCTCCCGGGCCGGGGTGAGCACCCAGGGACGGCCCTCGAAGAGGTCGGCGGTGGCCGCCAGCGGGCCGGACTTCTCCTTGCCCGCCATCGGGTGCGTGCCGATGTAAGCGGACACGTCCACGCCCCGCTCCGTCAGCTCGCGCCGCGGCCCGCCCTTGACGCTGGCCACGTCCACGTAGGCGCGGGCCACGCCGCGCCCGATGGCGTCGGCGAGGGTCGCGGCCACGTGCGCCGGCGGCACCGCGATGACCGCGAGGTCGACCCGGTCGGGCGCGGGCTCGTCGGTCCCGGCACCGAGCGCGGCCGCGGTCCGGGCCTGGGCCGGGTCGTGGTCGACGAGGTGGACGGTGATCCCCCGGCGGGACAGGGCGAGCGCCGCGGAGGTGCCGATCAGTCCGGTTCCGATGACGACGGCGGTTCTCACGGTGGGCGCTCCTGGGTGGTCGTGGCGGGTCTGACACTCAGGGTAGTCATCCCGTACGACGGGCGGACCCCGGGGACCGCCTGTCGAGACGGCCGCCGGTTCCCCCGTGACGGAGCCGAACGGGCCTGCGGGGCCGGTCCCGCCCCGTCAGAGCCGCTGCTGCCGGATGATGTCCTCCAGCGAGCCGCTGGGCACGTGGCCGTCGGGGGTCAGCCTGTCGACGGCCTGGGGCAGCACCTGGGCGAGCTCGTCGGCGGCCTCGTCGGGGGTCACACCGGCCTCCTGGGCCACCTGCCGCAGGGTCTCGTCGGGCAGCGCCTCCTTGAGCTGCGCGCCGGAGACCGGCTGGTTGGCACCGGAGGAGACCCAGGACTGCGCCTGGTCGACCAGGCCGGACTTGGTCAGCATCTCCAGCAGCCCGTTGAGCGGGTTGCCGCCGACGGCGGCGCCTCCGCCCTGCGCACCGCCGGCGCCGCCCATCAGTGCGCCGAGCAGGGAACCGAGGACGTTGCCGGCACCGCCGGGGCTGCCGCTCCCGCCACTGCCGATCAGGCCGCCGAGGAGAGAGCCGAGATCGTTTCCCGCCATGACCGTGCGCCTTTCGAAGAGGGACCGGGCGACGCCGGGGAAGCGCCCTCCGGCTTCGGGACACGGATAATTTCTCCCGGATGGGGACATGTCGCCACCTCGCGGAGGGCAGGGCGGCGGACTGCGCTACAACAGGCGGCATGATCTTCCACGTCGTCCCGCTCACCGACTGGTCCGCCCGGCCGGAACTCCCCTACGCCCCGTCCTCCCTCGACTCCGTGGGTTACGTGCACTGTTCGGCGGACCGCCCGACCGCGCTGGCCATCGCGGAGTCGCACTACCGCGACACCCCCGGCACCCTGCTGGCGGTGGAGATCAACGAGCGGGCGCTGACCTCCGAGGTGAGCCGGGAGGGTGAATCGGGCGGCCGCTACCCGCACGTCCACGGCCCGATCGACCGGGCCGCCGTGGCCCGCGTGTGGGAGGTCGTCCGTACGCCGGGCAGCCCGGCCGAACTGGCGCCCTGGCAGCCCGGCACCCCGTAGGGGGTGTCCGGCGGCCGGTGCGGCGCGGCGGACCGTCATACGGCCCGGCAGGGACCAGGATGCTGCTCGCGACCCGGAACCCGACGAGGAGCCTCGGATGAGCGACCCACTGCACCCCGGAACCGCCCGCCGGACCGTCCTCGGCGCGGGCGCCGCGGCACTGGCCTGCTGCGGGCTCACCGCCTGCGGCGACGGCGGCGCCCAGGAGCCCGCACAGCCGCCGAGCCCGTCGGCCACCCCGCCGGCCACCCCGCCCGCCACGCCTCCGGACGCGGCGGCGCCCACGGCGCCCTCGTCCGCCGCCGCAGGCACCCCGCTGCTCCGGACGGCGGACGTGCCGGTGGGCGGCGGGACGATCCTGAAGGCGGAGAAGGTGGTGGTGACCCAGCCCACGGCGGGGTCCTTCAAGGGGTTCTCCGCCGTCTGCACCCACCAGGGCTGCATCGTGGCGAAGGTCGAGAACGGCACCATCGACTGCCCGTGCCACGGCAGCAAGTTCGATGTGACCGACGGCGCGGTGGCCCACGGCCCGGCCACGCGGCCCCTGCCGGCACGCGCGATCACGGTCTCGGGCGGCGAAATCTCCCTCGCGTAGCGGCGGGCCCGCCGCCTACCCTCCCGGGGTGAACGAACAGACCCTCGCCGACGAGACCCTCGTCGCGGAGCACACCGTGTACGCCTGCGTGATGGGCTCGCGGGCCTTCGGGCTGGCCACCGGGACCAGCGACACCGACCGGCGCGGTGTCTACCTGGCCCCGACCCCGCTGTTCTGGCGGTTCGAGAAGCCCCCCACGCACGTCGAGGGCCCCCTGCCGGAACAGTTCTCCTGGGAACTGGAACGGTTCTGCGAGCTGGCCCTCAAGGCCAATCCGAACGTCCTGGAGTGCCTGCACTCGCCGCTGGTCGAGCGGATCACCCCGGTCGGGGAGGAACTCCTCGCCCTGCGCGGGGCGTTCCTCTCCCGCCACGCGCACGCCTCGTTCACGCGGTACGCGATGGGGCAGCGCCGCAGGCTGGAGGCCGATGTCCGGCTGCACGGCGCGCCCCGCTGGAAGCACGCCATGCACCTGCTGCGCCTGCTGGTCTCCTGCCGCGACCTGCTCCGCACCGGCCGCCTGGCCATCGACGCCACCCCGCACCGGGACCGGCTCCTGGCGGTGAAGCGGGGTGAGCTGAGCTGGCAGGAGGTGGACGCCTGGATGGCCGGGCTGTCCGAGGAGACCGAGGCCGCCCTCGCCACCACTCCGCTGCCCGCCGAGCCGGACCGCGCCGCGGTCGCGGACTTCCTGCACCGCACCCGCCGCGCGTCGGCCCTCTGACGGCCCCCGCGCCGCCTGAGGGCCACGGCGCCGGCACCGACCGGGCTACGGCGCCGGCGCGTCCCAGAGCGCCCCGAACTCCAGCAGTTCGTCGCGGTACTCGATGCGCCCCTCCCAGTCCCGCGGCCACGCCTCCGCCCCCAGGTGCGCGCCGGCGAAGGCGCCCGCCAGGCAGGCGATCGAGTCGGAGTCGCCCTTCGTGCAGGCGGCCCGGCGCAGCGCGAGGAGGGGCTCGTCCGGGAAGAGCAGGAAGCAGTGCAGGGCGGTGGCCAGGGCCTCCTCGGCGATCCAGCCCTCGCCGGTGGCCAGGCACGGGTCGAGCTCGGGGGCCGGGTCGCGCAGCGCGGCCGCGAGCCGGTCCAGGACGGCCAGGCACTCGTCCCAGCCGCGCGCCATGAAGGACTCGGGCGTGGCGTCCGAGGTCGCCCGCATCCACAGGTCGCCCAACCAGCGCTCGTGGTAGCGGGTGCGCTGCCGGAGGGCGTACGAGCGCAACCGGCCGACCAGACCGGTCACTTCGACCCCCTGCGCCAGCAGGAACACCGCGTGGGCGGTCAGGTCGGACGCCGCGAGCGCGGTCGGATGGCCGTGGGTCAGCGCCGACTGGAGCTGGGCCGCTCCCGCCCGTTCCTCCTCCGTCCAGCCGGGCACCAGGCCCACCGGCACCACCCGCATGTTCGCGCCGCAGCCCTTGGAGCCGATCTGGCTGGCCTCGTGCCAGTCCCGCTCCGGGGCGTTCAGCAGGCTGCACGCCCGCAGACAGGTATTGCCCGGGGCCCGGTTGTTCTCGGGCGAGTGGTACCAGTCGACGAACTCCTCCCGCACCGGGCGGGTCAGGCGCAGCGGTCCGATCCGGCCCCGGTCCGTGGCGGTGCGGATGCCGCGCGCCAGGGCCAGGGTCATCTGCGTGTCGTCCGTGACGATCGCCGGGCGCGGCAGCGGCATCTCCCGCCACGGGCCGCACTTGGCCAGGATGCCCGGCACGTCGTTGAACTCGGTCGGGAAGCCCAGCGCGTCGCCCAGTGCCAGGCCGACGAGCGCGCCGGTCGCCGCTCGCTTGGTGGGGGTGGTGCCGGTGGTCGTCATCGCGGCTTTCCTTCCGGTCGGAGCAGGGGCGGGTGGAGCACGGCGGCGGATCCCGCCCGGTAGAGGGCGGCGGGCTTGCCCCGGCCGCCGGTGAGCCGGGCGGCGCCGGGCACGGGTTCGACGAACCCGGGGGTGGCGAGAACCTTCCGGCGGAAGTTCGGCCGGTCGAGCGTGGTGTCCCAGACGGTCTCGTAGACGGCCTGGAGCTCGCCGAGGGTGAACTCGGGCGGGCAGAAGGCGGTGGCCAGGCCGGTGTACTCCAGCTTGGCGCGGATCCGTTCCCGGGCGTCGTGCAGGATCGCGTCGTGGTCGAACGCGAGCGAAGCGAGACGGTGGTCCCCCCGGCCGGAGGCCGGTGGACGACCGGTGTCGTCCGCGGGCACCCAGCGCGCCTGTGCGGCGTCCCCGCCGCCCTCGGCGGCGGGTTCGGGCATGTCCGGCACGAGCGCGGTGAACGCCACCGAGACGACCCGCATCCGCGGGTCCCGGTCCGGTTCGCTGTACGTGCGCAGCTGTTCGAGGTGGAGGCCGGCCACGACCGGCCCGGGCAGCCCGGTCTCCTCGGCGAGTTCCCGGCGGGCGGCGGTCTCGGCGGATTCGCGGGGCAGCACGAAGCCGCCGGGCAGCGCCCAGGCGCCGGCGTACGGCTCCTGGCCGCGCCGGATCAGCAGCACGTGCAGCCGGCCGGCGCGCACGGTGAACACGGCGAGGTCGACGGTGACCGCGAAGGGTTCAAAGGCGTGCGGGTCGTAGGAGGGGGTGGTCATCGTCGCTCCGGAAGGGGGTCGGCGAACCGCGGGCCCTCGGCGAGCAGCGTGTCGACGGCCTCCACCGCGGTCCGCAGTCGCTCCTGCTCGCTGCCGCGGACCACGAGGAAACGGCGTCCGGTCCGGGTGAGTTCCTCCTCGAACCGGTCGGTCATCCAGGGCCGCAGGCCCGGGCTGTCGCGGAGCCCGTCGTCCTCGAAGGGCACGCCCTCGTGGTGGGTGAGCAGGTACAGGTCGCGGGGGCGGCGGGCGGCGATCTCCTCGACCTCCGGGCTGCGGCAGCCGAGGTAGCGCTCGTGCCAGATGCCGGTGGCGAAGGAGTCGGTGTCGCAGATGAGCACCGGGGAGCCGAGCCGGGCCTCCCGCTCCTCGTCGGCGTCCTGCCGGCGGGCGATGACCGGGAACTCCTCGGTGCCGAACTCCGCGTCGGCCCAGTCGGCCTCCGGGTCGACGGTGCGCAGCGCGGCGAGCTTCTCCTCGCTGTGGCGGCGCCCGTACTCGGGGACCCAGCCGGTGCGGGCCCAGACCCCGCCGCGCGCCCGGTAGTGGCCGGCCAGGGCCCGGGACAGGGTGGTGGTGCCGGTGGACTCGGCTCCGAGGACGACCACCCGGCGGGCGAGGGCCGCCCGTACCGGCGCGGAGAGGTACTCCCAGCAGGCGGCCGGGTCGGCCCGGACGGCCGTCCCGGAGACCGGGTAGCGGGTCCGGCCGGGGTCCACCAGGACCTCTTCGGCACCGAACCTGCGGGCCAGTTCGGCGCCGTAGTCCTCCGAGGTGAACACGGCGTCGACCGGTCCGGGGACGGCCGCCCGGAAGATCGCCATGTGGGCGTCCCAGACGGCGGGGTCGAGGAGGTCGACGGGGACGTCGTCCACGGCGCCCACCACGTCGGCCTCCGGGTGCTCCTCCCGCATCCAGGCGACCCGGTCGGCGAGCGGCACCGATTCCACGGAGGAGGCGCAGACCAGGACGGTCAGCCGGGCGCACTGCCGCCGGGCGGTGCGGACCAGGTGGTGGTGGCCGGCGTGCGGCGGGTAGAACTTGCCGAGCACCAGGCCGTGGACGTACCGCGTCATGCCGTCACCTCCGCACTCGCGCGCGGGGCGGTGGCCGTACCGGGGTCCCGGCTCCAGCCGCGCAGGCCGGCCACACACAGGGCGAGGAAGCCGACGTAGAGCAGGGCCGTCAGGTACAGGCCCTTGTAGGCGTACAGCGGTACGTAGACCAGGTCGGCGGCGATCCACAGCCACCAGGACTCCAGGCGCTTGCGGCACTGGCCGTAGGTGGCCGTCAGGGAGAGCGCGGTGGTCAGCGCGTCCCAGAAGGGGACGGTGGAGTCGGTGGCCCGGGCCAGCACCAGGGTGAGCGCGGCCGTCGTCACCGCCCCGGCCGCGGCGAGCCACAGCCATTCGGTACGCGTGGTGCGGCGCACCGGCAGGGCGTCGGCGGCGCCCGGACCACCCCCGTGGGCCCAGGTCCACCAGCCGTACGCGGCCAGGGCGATGAAGACGATCTGGAGGCCGGCGTCGGCGTACAGGCCGGCCTGGGTGAACAGCACGATGAAGAAGACGTTGTTGGCGATGCCCACCGGCCAGTTGGCGATGTGCTGCCGTGCGACCAGCCAGACGCAGACGGCGCCGGTGGCGAACCCGAGGACCTCGGTCCACGAGAGTGTCCAGCCCATGATGACGAACCCCTTTAATAGTCAGAACGACTATAAACAGTCCGGAGGGCGCGGACAAGGGGTCTGGGGTCGGTTCGGCTCCCGGTTCCCGCTTCCGGGAACGACGGAGCCCGCGGTGCCGGCGGGCACCGCGGGCTCGCGGATCGTGCGACGGCCGGGCCGTCGGTCAGAGGCCGACCTCGCGCATCAGCATGCCGACCTCGGTGTTGGTCAGGCGGCGCAGCCAGCCGGACTTCTGGTCGCCGAGCTCGATCGGGCCGAAGGCCGTACGGACCAGCTTCTCGACGGGGAAGCCCGCCTCGGAGAGCATCCGGCGGACGATGTGCTTGCGGCCCTCGTGCAGGGTCACCTCGACCAGGTAGTTCTTGCCGACCTGGTCGACCACGCGGAAGTGGTCGGCCTTGGCGTAGCCGTCCTCCAGCTGGATGCCGGACTGCAGCCGCTTGCCGATCTCGCGCGGCAGCGGACCGGTGATGGCCGCGAGGTAGGTCTTCTGCACGCCGTACTTGGGGTGCGTCAGCCGGTGCGCGAGCTCGCCGTGGTTGGTGAGCAGGATGATGCCCTCGGTCTCCGTGTCCAGGCGGCCGACGTGGAAGAGCCGGGTCTCCCGGTTGGTGACGTAGTCGCCGAGGCACTGGCGGCCGTCCGGGTCCTCCATGGTGGAGACGACACCGGCGGGCTTGTTCAGCGCGAAGAACAGATACGACTGGGTGGCGACGGTGAGGCCGTCCACCTTGATCTCGTCCTTCGCCGGGTCGACCCGCATGCCCTGCTCGGTCACGATCTTGCCGTTGACCTCGACGCGGGCCTGCTCGATCAGCTCCTCACAGGCACGCCGCGAGCCCATGCCGGCCCGGGCCAGCACCTTCTGCAGGCGCTCGCCCTCCTGCTCGGCGCCGGGGAAGGTCTTGGGCAGCTTGATCTCGGGCTTGTTCGCGTACCGCTCGCGGTTGCGCTCCTCGATCCGGGCGTCGTACTCGCGGGGACGGGACGGGCGCGCCTGGCCGCCGCGCGCGCCGCCGGACTGGCCGCCGCGGCCGCCGCCCTGGCCCTGGGGGGCCTTCGAGCTCTTCGGACCGCCCTTGGCCCCGCCGCGGGCCGCGGCGCCGCGGGCACCGCCGCCGGAGCGGCCGGCGCCGGAGCGCTCGCCCTCGGGGCCGACGTCGTAGCGGCGCTCCTCCGGGCGCGGACGGCGCGGACGGTCCTGGCCCTGGCCCTGGGTGTTCCGGTCGTCGCGCGAGTTGCCGGCGCCGCGGTAGTTACCGCGTCCGCCGCTCTTGCCGCTGTTCCTGTTGCCGCCGCTGCCGCTGCTTCGCATCAAATGTCCGTCGTCTTGTCGTCTTCATCTGTGTCCGGAGCGTCCGGATCGAACGACGGGACGCCTTCCTGCGTCTCGGCCTCGATCGCGTCCGCCTCCGGGAGGAAGGGCGCGAGCTCCGGGAGCTCGTCCAGGCCGCGCAGGCCCATCCGCTCCAGAAAGTAGTTCGTCGTCCTGTACAGGATCGCACCTGTTTCGGGTTCCGTGCCCGCCTCCTCGACCAGACCCCGCTGGAGCAGGGTCCGCATGACCCCGTCACAGTTCACGCCGCGCACGGCGGAGACCCTGCTGCGGCTCACCGGCTGCCGGTACGCCACCACCGCGAGGGTCTCCAGTGCCGCCTGGGTGAGCCGGGCCTGCTGGCCGTCCAGGACGAAGCCCTCCACGGCCGGGGCGTACTCCGCCCGGGTGTAGTACCGCCAGCCCCCGGCGACCAGCCGCAGCTCGAAGCCGCGGCGCTGCACGTCGTACTCGTCGGCGAGCTCCCGGAGTGCGTCGGCGACCTCGCGGGGGGTACGGCCGAGCACCTTGGCGAGGTGCGCCTCGGTGGCGGGTTCGTCCACCACCATGAGGACAGCCTCCAGGGCGGGCTTCAGCGCGAGCCGCCCCACCCCCTCACCCTGGCCGGTCCCCGCACTCCGGCCCATTCCCTCACTCCGGCTCATTCGGTCTCCTCCACGGCCACGACCCGGTCGAACTCGTCCGTGACGGCCGGCGACGCACCGGCCTCCCCGCCGCTCCAGCGCACGGTCAGGGCCTGCAGCGCCTCTTCCTGCTCCAGCTCCACGGCCTTCTCCCGGTACAGCTCCAGCAGCGCGAGGAACCGTGCCACCACCGTGAGGGTGTCGGGCGCGTCCTCGGTGAGCTCGGCGAACGAAGCCTCGCCGCGGGCCCGCAGCATCCGTACGACGACCTCGGCCTGCTCGCGCACGCTGACCAGCGGGGCGTGGATGTGGTCGACGTAGACCTGGGGCTCGGGCCTGGGCTGCATGGCCTTGGCCGCGAGCCGGGCGAACCCCTCGGCACCGATGCTGATGACGACCTCGGGCAGCAGCTCGGCGTGGTGCGGCTCCAGTCCCACGGTGCGCGGGTAGCGCCTGCCCTCGGCCTCCGCCCGCTGCTCGAAGATCCCGGCGACCTGCTTGTACGCGCGGTACTGCAGCAGCCGCGCGAAGAGCAGGTCCCGGGCCTCCAGGAGGGCCAGGTCGGCCTCGTCCTCGACCTCGGCGACGGGCAGCAGCCGGGCGGCCTTGAGGTCGAGCAGGGTCGCGGCGACCACGAGGAACTCGGTGGTCTGGTCGAGGTCCCAGTCCGGGCCCATGGCGCGGATGTGCGCCATGAACTCGTCGGTCACCCTGGACAGGGCGACCTCGGTGACGTCGAGCTTGTGCCGCGAGATCAGCTGCAGCAGGAGGTCGAACGGCCCTTCGAAGTTCGCGAGCCGCAGGGTGAACTTCCCGTCGCGGGGCGCGGGCAGGTCCCCTTGCGCGGGCTCGGACTCAGCGGCCTGTACGGGCTCGGGCGCGGCAGCCGGGTCGGGCGCAGCCGCCTGTACGGGCTCAGGCGCAGCGGCCCGGTCGGGCGCAGCCGCCTGTACGGGCTCAGGCGCAGCGGCCCTGTCCGGCGCGGCTCCGGGCCCGCAGGGCCCGCCCTCCGGGCCTGCGGCCCGCCCGGCGGAGTCCTCCCCCGCCCCACCCCTTCCCGGAACGGGGGCTCCGCCCCCGGCCCCGGCCGATGGCTGGTCCCCGACCTCTCCGACGGCCTCGGCGGGCACCACGCCGGTGCGGACGCCCGGACCACCGGCCGTGGCGGCCATGGCGGCGCGGGCCTCGGCGGGTTCCGGCGGTCGGGGGCCCTCCCCCGGGCCATGGGAAGGAGCGGATGGCGACTGATCCTGATCCCCGTCGGCCCGCGCCGGCGCGGCGGACACCCCCGGGCCGCGGCCCAGGCGGCGCCGAGCGGCGGCGGGGCGGGCGGGGTCGTTCGGGGGCATCGCGTTCCAGGGTCGGGGGGTGATCCGGCGGCAGTGCCGACGGCCGACGACGGCCGCACGTGGCACCCACGCAGCCTACCGGCCGGCCCCGCCCGACCCCGTACGCCGCCGCCCGCCCGTACGGCCCTACACCCGCGCAGCCCCCGCCGCCGCTGGCCGGATGCCGCCGCCGTGTGGGCAGGCGTGCCGCAGGGCGATGGGGGTCCCCCCTGCTCGAGCGAAGCCGAGAGCTTGGGGGTGGGGGTCCCCCCGGACGGAGTCTGGGGGAGGTGGGCACACGGCACACCGGCCCGCGCCGGACGCGCAGCGTGTGCCCGCACCCCGACCCCGCTCACGGGTCGGACCCCGCTCCGGGCGGTGCTGGGGGCGGCGAAGCCACCGCCCAGGCCCGGGGGCAGCGGCTGCGGCCGGGCCCGGCCATGGCCTTGGTGGGGCGGGAGCGAGCCTGCGGAGCGGCGTTCCGGTGTGCCCACCCGTTCCGCCCTGCGGAACGCCTGCCCACACCTTTCGCGGAGCCGCGCCCACGCCTTCGGCGGTGCCGCGCCCCGGCCAGGGCGGGGCAGAGCCCTGCGGAACGCCTGCCCACACCTCGGCTGAGCGCCCGCGCACACCTTTCGCGGAGCCGCGCTCACGCCCCCGGCGGGGGGAAAGCCCGGCGGAGCGCATGCATATGGCTTCGGCGGGGCCGTGGCGGGCGTCCGGCGGGGGATCGGGAGCGCCGCAGCCCCGCCGGGCGGGCCGACGGGGCTGCGGAAGGAAGGACGGCGGGGGCAGACCCGCGGGCGCGGGTCGGGGCCCGCCAGGGTGAGGCTGCGTCCACGGGGAGGGCGGCTCCTGCGGAGCCGCGTCGCTTCGGCGGGCCGGAGTGGCCGCCGCGGCGGCACACCGCTGCTGCGGAGCGGCCGGGCTGCGGGCCCCGCGGGGGTCAGCGACCGCGGAGGCGGCGGACCAGGATGCTGGCGTCGCCGCGGGACTCCAGGTCCGCCAGGACGACGGCGACCGCTTCTCGGACGATGCGTCCGCGGTCCACCGCGAGGCCGTGCTCGCCGCGCAGCACCAGCCGCGCGTGCTCCAGGTCCATGAGCTCCTCGGCGGAGACATAGACCGTGATCTTCTCGTCGTGCCGCTCGCGCCCGCTCGGCCGGCGGTTCCCGCCCCGCCCCTTCCGGCGCGGAGCCGCGCCCGCCGCCGGGCCGGAACCTTCCTGCGGCCGGCGCGGCGCTGCGACAGCCGGCTGCCCGGCCTCATCGGCCTCCCGGCCGGAGTTCGAGGCCGGCGCCGGCGCCGGCACCGCGTCCTGCGCCGCCGTGTGCTCACCGCCGTCCAAAGGAGACGGAGTCTCCTCCGTGCCCCGCCGCGGCGACGACGCCTGCAGCGCCATCCCCCCGGTCGTACGGAAGAGTTCGTCCGCTCCGGGCAGACTCACTCGGCGTGACACCGGGCGAGCACCTCCCTGGCCAGCTGACGGTAGGCGGCGGCACCCACGGAGTTGGACGCGTACGTGGTGATCGGCTCGCCGGCCACCGTGGTCTCCGGGAAACGGACCGTCCGGCCGATGACCGTGTGGTAGACGTGGTCGTCGAAGGCCTCGACCACCCGCGCCAGCACCTCGCGGCTGTGCACCGTACGGGAGTCGTACATCGTGGCGAGGATGCCGTCGAGCTCCAGCTCCGGGTTGAGCCGCTCCTGCACCTTCTCGATGGTCTCGGTCAGCAGGGCCACGCCGCGCAGCGCGAAGAACTCGCATTCCAGCGGGACGATGACCTTGTGAGCGGCCGTCAGGGCGTTGACCGTCAGCAGGCCGAGCGAGGGCTGACAGTCGATCACGATGTAGTCGTAGTCGGCCATCAGCGGCTTCAGCGCGCGCTGCAGCGTTGATTCCCGGGCCACTTCACTGACGAGCTGTACCTCGGCCGCCGACAGGTCGATGTTGCTCGGCAGCAGGTCCATGTTGGGGACCGCCGTCTTGAGCAGCACCTCGTCGGCCGACATGCCCCGCTCCATGAGCAGGTTGTAGACCGTCAGGTCGAGTTCCATCGGGTTCACGCCGAGACCCACCGACAGCGCGCCCTGCGGATCGAAGTCGACGAGCAGCACCCGCCGTCCGTACTCGGCGAGCGCCGCACCCAGGTTGATGGTCGACGTGGTCTTGCCCACGCCGCCCTTCTGGTTGCACATCGCGATGATCTTCGCTGGACCGTGGTCGGTCAGCGGACCCGGGATCGGGAAGTACGGCAGCGGCCGTCCGGTCGGGCCGATCCGCTCGCGGCGCTGCCGGGCAGCGTCGGGGGCGAGCGTGGCCGCGTATTCGGGGTCGGGCTCGTACTCGGCGTCGGGGTCGTAGAAGTGCCCCTCGGGCACCTCGTCGTAGTCGGCGAAACCGATGGGCGTGTCGCCGCTCCGGTCGCCGGCCATGGAGTTCACGTCTAGGCCGTCCATGCTCTTCGGGGGCGTCGTCATGTGCTGGTGGTTTGCGAAGGTGCGGACCGCGACGGAGCCGACAGCCTCGAGCCCCGCGGGGCCCTGGGCCCGCGCCGGGGGCTCCCCCGCGCCCTCCGGGCGCAGGGTGCGTACGCCTGCTTGACCACCCCCGGGAGCAAATGTCGACTCATTCACAAGTCGTCTTACCTCCTTGGACGTGACCAGGACACTTATCGATAGGTCAGCGTGGCACCATGCCGACGGTTGTGGACTCTATGGCGTGTCAGCGCTCCGCAGCAACACAATCCGCCGGACCCGGCACGATGTGTCGGCAACCGAACACCGCTCTGTCAAGAGCGTCCGAGGTGTCGTCGCGAAGTTTCACGGGTGCGCGAAACGGTTAAAGGGTTACGTTCGAGGCGAGTTGAGCCGGGTCGCCACCGTTCCCGCAGACGCGTCCGGCCGGACCTTGGGGGCAAGGTCCGGCCGGATACGTGAGATTGACGTCAGTCGTTGACGGAAGGCCAAAAGGGCCTCCCACCAGCGGAACGACTAGCCGAGGAGCGACTGCAGCTCGACGGACTCGAGGCCGTGGGCCTCGGCGACGGGGCCGTAAACGACCTTGCCGTCATGCGTGTTGAGGCCCAGCGCCAGAGCGGCGTCGCGACGCAGCGCCTCGACCCAGCCGAGGTTCGCGAGCTGCACGATGTAGGGCAGGGTCGCGTTGGTCAGCGCGTAGGTGGAGGTGTTCGGCACCGCGCCCGGCATGTTGGCGACGCAGTAGAAGACCGAGTTGTGGACCTGGAAGGTCGGCTCGGCGTGGGTGGTCGGACGGGAGTCCTCGAAGCAGCCGCCCTGGTCGATGGCAATGTCGACAAGGACACTTCCGGGCTTCATCTTGGCGACGAGCTCGTTGGTGACCAGCTTCGGGGCCTTCGCACCCGGGATCAGCACAGCACCGATGACGAGGTCGGCCTCGACGACGGCCTTCTCCAGCTCGAAGGCGTTGGAGACGATCGTCTTGATCTTCGTGCCGAAGATCTTGTCGGCCTCGCGGAGCTTGTTGATGTCCCTGTCGAGCAGGGTCACGTGGAAGCCCATGCCGATGGCGATCTGAGCCGCGTTCCAGCCGGAGACGCCGCCGCCGATGACCACGCACTCGCCGGCGTGGGTGCCGGGGACGCCGCCGGGGAGGACGCCACGGCCGCCGGCCGAGCGCATCAGGTGGTAGGCGCCGACCTGCGGGGCCAGGCGGCCCGCGACCTCGGACATCGGGGCGAGCAGCGGGAGCGCGCGGTTGGCGAGCTCGACCGTCTCGTACGCGATGGCGGTGGTGCCGGACTCCAGCAGGGCGTCCGTGCACTCGCGGGAGGCCGCCAGGTGCAGGTAGGTGAAGAGGGTCTGGTCCTTGCGGAGGCGGTGGTACTCCTCGGCGATGGGCTCCTTGACCTTCAGCAGCAGGTCGGCGGTGGCCCACACCTCGTCGGCGGTGCCGAGGATCTCGGCACCGGCCGCGACGTACTCGGCGTCCGTGATCGAGGAGCCGACGCCGGCGTTCTGCTCGATGAAGACCTGGTGGCCGTTGCGGACGAGCTCGTGCACGCCGGCGGGGGTGATGGCCACCCGGAACTCGTTGTTCTTGACCTCGCGGGGGATGCCGACCTTCATCGTCGATCACGGTCCTTGGCTCAGGGGAAATAACGGGGCAATGCCATACATACCCGCTGACACTGGTGCGCAACGGGATGCACCACGAGATGACGTGGCAGAGCCAGTTTAATGAAGGATTAACGCGTGTCTAGCCTTGCAAACTAAATATCTTGGCCGGAACCGCTGCGGATTTCGTAGGCCGAAGGGTCCTCTCCGAGTAGACGATCAGCAGCAGTACGGTGCAGCCGGGCCGCCGCCGGGTCGCCCAGCCGGTCCAGCGTGTCGGCCAGCCGCACCTGCAGCGCGGCCTGAAGCCGCAGGTCCCCGGCCCGGCGGGCCAGATCCACCGCCTCGCGGCAGGTGTGCAGGGACTCCTCGGGCCGCCCGGCGTACTCCTGCACCCGGGCCATCTCGCTCAACGCCTTTGCCTGGCCCGGCACATCGGCCAGCTTCCGGTACCCGGCCGCAGCCGCTCGCCAGCTCCGCAGCGCCTCCCCGTAGCGGCCGGACAGGGTGTGCACGTTGCCGAGCCGTCCGTACAGCCGCGCCTCGTCGGCCCGCTCCCCGCGGGCGAGCGCCTGGGTGAGGGCCCGGCCGAACCAGTCGGCCGCCCGGTGCCAGTCCCCCAGTTCCTGGTGCGCACCCCCTACGGATTCCATCGCCCGGCCGGTGGCGTACGGGTCCTTCGCCTCGCGTCCGGCGTCCAGTGCGGCCCGGTAGCGCTCCAGCGCCTGGGCGGTCCGGCCGGTCTCCGCGTCCAGGTCGGCCAGGTTCAGCAGGGCCGCCGCCTTCTCCCGGTGCAGCCCGCGCCGCTCGGCCACGTCCAGGACCAGCCGGTGCAGCCCGTACAGCTCGGGGGCCGCCGCATCGGTGCCGCGGTGTACGGCCAGGGCCCGGACCAGGGCCGAGATCAGACGCCTGGCCAGGGTGTCCAGCTCGCCGTCGGCGACGGCCAGCCGGGCGGCGGCGTCGAGGGCGGGCAGCCTGGAGTCCAGCCAGCGGGCGGCGGCCCGGGCGTCGGGGAAGCGGAGGGCGCGGGGCACCGCCGGCGACACCTCGCGCATTTCCCCCACGAGGTCGTCCTCGTCGTCTTCCGCCACGGCCCGGCAGGAGTGCAGCAGCCGTACGGTCCGCTCCAGCGTCCGGGCCCGGGCCAGCTGTACCTCGGCGGCCCGTTCCTTGCTCTCCAGCAGGGCCTGCAGGAACGGCGTGAGGCAGCCGGGCAGGAGGTAGAGGCCGTCCGCGGCGGGCCGCAGCAGGCCCAGTCCGGCGAAGTCCTCCAGCGTCGACTGGGCCGCGGCCACCGAGCAGCCGGCCAGTGCGGAGGCGGTCTGGGGGTCGATGATCCCGGCGGGCGCGAGCGGCAGCAGCCGCAGGGTCCGCTGGGCGGGCTGCGGCAGCGAGCCGTAGACGAAGCGGAATGCCCGGCCGAGCGGTCCGCCGCCGGCTGCGGCCGGGGTGTCGTGCAGCTGCTTGGCCAGGTCGGCGACGGTGGCCTTGGGGTGCGCGGCGAGCCAGCCGCCGACCACGGCGAGGGCCGCCGGCTGGCCTCCGCAGGCCTCGGCGAGGGCCTCGGCCGCGCGCGGGTCGACGGTGACGCGGATGTCGCCGATCCGCTGGGTGAGAAGCTCGACGGCGGCCGGGGTGTCCAGGCCGCCGAGGGTGCAGGGGCGGACATCCGGAATCCCGGTGAGCGGGCCCTCGGAGGTGACCACGACCAGGCACTCGCGCACGTCGGGGAGGAGCGGGTCGACCTGGAGGGCGTCGAGTGCGTCGTCCAGCAGGACGATCGCGCGGCGCCCGGTCAGCGCCTCGTTGAGCACCTCGCCGAGCTCGTCGGCGCCGGCCCCGGGGGGTGTGGGGCGGCCGAGCCCCTCGAGGAGGTCCCGCAGGGTGCGCTCGGTGGAGACCGCCGTCCCGCCGGGGGTGGAGAGGCCGGCCCGCAGCACCCCGTCGGGGTATTCGTCCGCCACCTCGCGGACGAACTCCTCGGCGAGCGCGGTCCGGCCGGAGCCGGGACGGCCCGCGATCAGCAGGACGCGGGCGCGGGGGGCCATGTCCTTGCGGCCGGAGAGGGTGTCGAGACCGGTACGGGCGATGTCCTCGCGCAGCTCCTTGAGCTCGCGCCGCCGCCCGACGAAATCCGTCACAGCCCGCTCCTTTCCGTGGCCGTCGCTTCGGGGATCCCGAGCGTAGTTCACGCAGAGCGACGGGCCGCGTGCCGCGCGGCCGATGATCCCTCGATCGGATCAGCAGATCTTCATATCAATGTGTTGCGTGGTGGGGCTGGGGCTGCGAAGCGTTTGTGCGGGGCCCGGGCCGAAGCCGTTGTGCGGGGCGGGAGCCGAAGCCTAGGCGGGGCCGGGGCGAAGCCTTCATACGGGCAGGGGAGGCTGCGCGTGCCCGCGGCGGACCGGGGTGCCGCGTGCCCACCCGTGCCGCCCTGCGGCACGCCTGCCCACACGGCGGCGCGAGCCGGCACGCCTGCGCGCAGGGCGGCGTGAGCCGGTTACGGCTGGTAGGGGCGGGCCGGCCAGGGGGCTTCGGCGGGGCGGAGGGTGTCCAGGCCGCCGGCGGAGAGGGCGGCGGAGAGGGCCATGACGCCCGTCACCAGGGCACAGTTGGCCAGGTCACCCGCGAAGGCGCCACGGACCAGCTCCGGCAGCGGCACCCGGGCCACCTCCATGTCCAGCTCCTCGCCGTGGGCCTGGTAGCGCTCGCCCTCCGCCTCGGCGAGGTCCTGGGCCAGGAAGATCCGGACCGCCTCGTTCGATCCGCCGGGCGAGGTGAAGAGGTCGACCAGCACCCGCCAGTCCCCCGCCTTGACGTGCGCCTCCTCGTACAGCTCGCGCTGCGCCGCGTGCAGCGGGTTCTCCCCCGGCACGTCCAGCAGCCCGGCCGGAAGCTCCCACATCCGGTGCCGCACCGGGTGCCGGTACTGGTGGAGCACCAGGATCCGGCCCTCCTCGTCGAGCGCCAGCACGCACACCGAGCCGGGGTGCACCTGGTAGTCCCGGCGGGCCACCGCACCGTCGGGCATCCGCACCCGCTCGGAATCCACGGCCGTCTTCGCGCCCTGGAACGGCCGCTCCGAGGAGAGGACCTCCCAGGTCTCCGCGATGTCCTTGATCTCCTTCGGCGCCATGGCCGTACCCTCCCGAGAAACGCGACAGCCGGGGTACGGATGATCCGTACCCCGGCCGCCTACGTTACCGAGCGTCAGCCCTGCTTGCGCTGCACGGCCGCCTTCACCAGACCGGCGAAGAGCGGGTGCGGGCGGGTCGGGCGGGAGCGCAGCTCCGGGTGGGCCTGGGTGGCCACCAGGTAGGGGTGCACCTCGCGCGGGTACTCGACGTACTCGACCAGCTTGTTGTCCGGGGAGGTGCCCGAGAAGAGGATGCCCGCCTTCTTCTCCAGTTCCGCGCGGTAGCCGTTGTTCACCTCGTAGCGGTGACGGTGGCGCTCCTCCACGTACGGCTGGTCGCCGTAGACCTCGCGGACGATCGAGCCCTCGGCCAGCTTCGCCGGGTACATGCCGAGCCGCATGGTGCCGCCCAGGTCGCCGGCGCCCTCGACGAAGGCCAGCTGCTCCTCCATGGTCGAGATGACCGGGTGCGGGGTGGACGGGTCGAACTCGGTGGAGTTCGCGTCCTCGATGCCCGCCAGGTTCCGCGCCGCCTCGATGACCACGCACTGCAGGCCCAGGCACAGGCCCAGCAGCGGGATCTTGTTCTCGCGGGCGTAGGTGATCGCGCCGACCTTGCCGTTCACGCCGCGGTCGCCGAAGCCGCCCGGAACGCAGATCGCGTCCACGTCGGCGAGCTGTGCGGCCGCGCCGGACGGGGTCTTGCAGTCGTCCGAGGTAACCCACTTGATCTTGACGCGGGCCTTGTTGGCGAAACCGCCGGCGCGCAGCGCCTCGGTCACCGACAGGTAGGCGTCCGGCAGGTCGATGTACTTGCCGACCAGCGCGACCGTGACCTCGTGGTCGGGGTTGTGGACCCGGTCCAGCAGGTCCTCCCACACCGTCCAGTCCACGTCGCGGAACGGCAGGTCGAGCTTGCGCACGACGTACGCGTCCAGGCCCTCGGTGTGCAGCACCTTGGGGATGTCGTAGATGGACTTCGCGTCGATGGCGGCGACCACGGCGGCCTCGTCCACGTCGCACATCAGCGAGATCTTGCGCTTGATGGAGGTCGGGACGTCCCGGTCGGCGCGCAGCACGATCGCGTCGGGCTGGATGCCGATGTTGCGCAGGGCGGCGACCGAGTGCTGGGTCGGCTTGGTCTTCAGCTCGCCGGACGGGCCGATGTACGGCAGCAGCGAGATGTGTACGACGAAGACGTTGTCCCGGCCGACCTCGTGGCGGACCTGGCGGACGGTCTCCAGGAACGGCAGCGACTCGATGTCGCCGACGGTGCCGCCGACCTCGGTGATGACGACGTCGACGTCCTCGGTCGCCATCCGGCGGATGCGGTGCTTGATCTCGTTGGTGATGTGCGGGATGACCTGCACGGTGTCACCGAGGTACTCGCCGCGCCGCTCCTTGGCGATGACCTGGGAGTAGACCTGGCCGGTGGTGACGTTGGCCGAGCCGTCGAGGTCGACGTCGAGGAAGCGCTCGTAGTGGCCGATGTCCAGGTCGGTCTCGGCGCCGTCGTTGGTGACGAACACCTCCCCGTGCTGGAACGGGTTCATCGTGCCCGGGTCGACGTTCAGGTACGGGTCGAGCTTCTGCATCGTGACCCGCAGGCCGCGCGCCTTCAGCAGCGCACCCAGGCTGGAGGCCGTGAGGCCCTTGCCGAGGGACGAAGCGACACCCCCGGTGACGAAGATGTGCTTGGTCGTCATGGATTTGGGCGGCATCGCCAAGAGGGGGCTCCCGTGGTCGCGTAGTGAGGTGCCTGCGGCTGCTTCCCCGGTATCCGGGGGCGCCGAAGCTGCGGTTTCGGGGCCCCTGATTCGCACAGGCAGACCACCGGTCCACGGAGTACCAGCCTATCAGCGACCTGGACGGTCCGCCTCCGAGCCACGCTCCGGTGAGACGGTCCGCGCCGTCGGCGGGCGTGCCGCACCGGCCTCACCCGTTCGGAGCAGCCGCATTCCTGCGGCCCTCGAGGAGATCACTAGGGTGCCGTCTTATCCTGCTCGGATAACGCTCTACATCGCCGCCGAGCAGACCGGCAGACGGCACCACCCCAGCCGGCCGGCGGAAACCCAGCAGTAACGCAAGCGCCCTTCGGGGCGGACGTGGCCGTTCGACTGGAGATGCAACGTGTCCGGGCGCATCGAGGATTACGCACTGATCGGGGACATGCAGACCGCCGCGCTGGTCTGCCGGGACGGGTCGGCGGACTGGCTCTGCCTGCACCGTTTCGACTCCCATGCCGTCTTCGCGAAACTCCTCGGAACGGAGGACCACGGCTTCTGGCGCATCGGCCCGGCCGTCGCCCCGGGCACCAAGGCCCCCGACGCCGACCGGCGCCGGTACCGGGGCGACTCCCTGGTCCTGGAGTCGGAGTGGGACACGCCGCGCGGCACCGTCCGGGTCATCGACTTCATGCCCCCGCGTGAGGACCACGCGCCGCAGCTCATCCGCATCGTGGAGGGGGTCAGCGGCCGGGTGCCGATGCGGTCCGCGCTGCGCATGCGGTTCAGCTACGGCCGGGTCGTGCCCTGGGTGCACAAGGTGGACGCCCGTACCGTGGCCGTGGCCGGCCCGGACTCGGTCTGGCTGGACACCGATGCCGAGACCTACGGCAAGGACCTGACCACGTACGCCGACTTCACCGTCGGGCCCGGCGACCGGGTGGCCTTCTGCATCAGCTGGCAGCCCTCGCACAAGGAGGCGCCGGAGGAGCCGGACGCCGAGGCGGCGCTCGAGGCCACCACCGAGTTCTGGCGCGAGTGGGTCGAGCACTGTACGTACCACGGGCCCTACCGGGAGGCCGTGATCCGGTCCCTGATCACCCTGAAGGCCCTGACCTACGCGCCGACCGGCGGCATCGTCGCCGCGCCGACCACCTCGCTGCCCGAGGAGATCGGCGGCGTACGGAACTGGGACTACCGGTACACCTGGCTCCGGGACGCGGCGATCACCCTGTCCTCGCTGCTGCGCACCGGATACCGGGAGGAGGCCCGCGCCTGGCGCGAGTGGCTGCTCCGCGCGGTGGCCGGCGACCCGGAGAACCTGCAGATCATGTACGGGATCGCGGGCGAGCGCGAGCTCGGCGAGACGGAACTGGACTGGCTTCCGGGCTACGAGAACTCGCAGCCGGTCCGGGTCGGCAACGGGGCCGCCCACCAGCTGCAGCTGGACGTCTACGGCGAGGTCACCGAGGCCCTGCACCTGGGTCACATGACCGGTCTGGCGCGCAGCGACTACGCCTCGGTGCTCCAGCTCAAGCTGATCCACTACCTGGAGGCCCACTGGGACCAGCCGGACGAGGGGATCTGGGAGGTGCGCGGCCCGCGCCGGCACTTCGTGCACTCGAAGGTGATGGCCTGGGTGGCGGTGGACCGCACGATCAAGCTGATCGAGAGCGGGGACGCGGACGGTCCGCTGGAGCGCTGGCGGGAGCTGCGCGACGAGATCCACCGGGACGTGTGCGAGAAGGGCTACGACAAGGAGCGGAACACCTTCACCCAGTCGTACGGCTCCAAGGAGCTGGACGCCTCGCTGCTGCTGATCCCGCAGATGGGCTTCCTGCCGCCGGACGACAAGAGGGTCATCGGCACGATCGAGGCGATCCAGCGCGAGCTGTCCACCCCGGACGGGTTCATCCTGCGCTATCCCACGGCCGGGGACGAGGCCGGCGTGGACGGCCTGGAGGGCGACGAAGGGGCCTTCCTGGCGTGCTCGTTCTGGATGGCGGACGACCTGGCGATGATCGGCCGGGTGGACGAGGCGCGGAAGCTCTTCGAGAAGCTGCTGTCGCTCCGCAACGACCTCGGGCTGCTCGCGGAGGAGTGGGATCCGCAGTTGCAGCGCCAGGTGGGGAACTTCCCGCAGGCCTTCAGCCACGTCCCGCTGATCGACACGGCGCTGCGGCTGACCGCGAGCGGCGCGTACGGCGGCTGACCTCCCGGTTCCCGCCGCCCGCCGCCGGGGGGCGCGGCGCGGCGGGCCCGCCTAGCCTTGAAGGGACCTTCACCCCTGCCAGGGAAGGGGGCCCGGTATGGCCGCCTCCGGCAAGGCGGGTGCGGCACTGGCCGCGCTCCGCGAGGACCTGTCGGGCGATGTGTTCGCCCCGGACGACCCCGGCTACGACGAGGCCCGGACGGTCTTCAACGCCATGATCGACCGGCGGCCGGCCGTGATCGCCCAGTGCGAGAGCGAGACGGACGTGGTCACGGCGGTGCGGTTCGCGCGCGAGCTGGACCTGCCGGTCGCGGTGCGCGGCGGCGGGCACAGCGTGGCGGGTTCCGCCCTCGGTGACGGGGCGCTGGTGGTGGACCTGCGCCGGATGCACGAGGTGACGGTGCACCCGGCGGCCAAGGCCGTCCGGGTCGGCGGCGGGTCCGTCATGAGCCATCTGGACCGGGCCTGCCAGCCGTACGGCCTGGCGACCACCGGCGGCCGCGCCTCCACCACCGGGGTGGGCGGTTTCGTGCTGGGCGGCGGCTCGGGCTGGCTGGACCGCACGTTCGGGCTGGCGATGGACAACCTGCTGGGCGCGGACCTGGTCACCGCGGACGGCGAGTGCCTGACCGCGACCGCCGAGGAGCATCCGGACCTGTTCTGGGCCCTGCACGGCGGCGGCGGCAACTTCGGCGTGGCCACCTCCCTCACGCTGCGGCTGCACGACCTGCCCGCCATGTCCATCGCGTTCCTGCTGTACCTGCCGGAGCACGGACCAGAGGTGGTGCGGACCTACCGCGAGCTGATCGAGAACGGCCCGGACGAGGCCGGCGGCGGGGTGCTCTACCTGACCGGCCCGCCGGACGACGAGCTCGTACCGCCGCACCTGGTCGGGCAGCTGGTGTGCGGGCTGCTCCTGACGTACGCGGGCCCGGAGGAGCGGATGCGGAAGCTGGCGGAGCCGCTGCTGGCGATCCCGCACGAGGCCGAGCTGGTCACCGGCATTCCGTACGCCGATCTCCAGTGCATGCTCGACGACCCGCCGGGGATGCGGAACTACTGGTCGGCGGAGTACCTGACCGGGGTGCCGGACGCGTTCGTGGACGTGTTCTGCACGCGGGCCGGCTCGATGCCGGTGCCGACCGGCACCCAGCACATCCTGTTCCCGCAGGGCGGTGCCATCGCCTCCGGCCCGGCCGGCTACCCGGTCCCCTACCGGGACGCGGCCTGGGTGGTGCACCCGTTCGGCATCTGGGCGGACCCGGCCGACGACGAACGGTGCCGGAGCTGGGTGCGGGACGTCCGCGCCGACTCCCGGCCCTGGTCCACCGGCGCGACGTACCTCAACTTCACCGGGGACGAGGGCCGGGACCGGGTGGTCGCGGGCCTGGGCGCGGACAACATGCGGCGGCTGGGCGAGGTGAAGCGGGAGTACGACCCGGACAACGTCTTCCGCTTCAACCACAACATCCGGCCGCTGTAGGGCCCGGCCCGGCCACCGGGGCGGGGCCCGGCGGCTCAGATCAGGGCGGCGATCACCTCCCGCGCCGCCCGCTCGCCCTCGGTGGCGCCGCCTTCCATGAAGCCCTGGAAGTCGTAGGAGCAGTGTTCGCCGCCGATGTGGACGTTCCCCTGTGCGGTGCCCTCGTACTTGGCGTACCGGTGCAGGTAGCCGACGGGCCAGTACGAGTACGCGCCGAGGGCGCGGGGGTTCTCGTGCCAGGCCGACAGCTGGGCCCGGCCGTTCCAGACGGCCTTGGTGCCGGGGAAGAAGGCGTCGATCCCGGTGAGCATGCGGGAGGCGAGGTCGCGTACGTAGGGGTCGGACTCGGTGCCGAACGGGCCCGCCGGGTCGAGGGCCGCGGCGAGGCTGCCGCCGCCGTACTGGATGAGGATGCCGCCGTTGCCCGGCTGGACCTTGGTGGTGTCCCAGGTCTGCTGCACGTCGGAGTCGGTGAAGCAGTCGCCGGCCGAGACGCCGGGCCAGGGGCCGGTGCCGCGCCAGGGACGGGCGGTGAACTGCATGTTGAGTTTGGTGCAGTGGCCCATGCGGGCGTCGCGCAGCAGGTTGCGCATCAGCGGGTCGAAGCCGGCCCGGGAGAGGTCGATGCGCTGGAGCACGGGGAGCGGCACGCAGAGGATCGTGTGGTCGGCGGTGACGGTGCGGGTGGCGCCCGAGTCGTCGAAGGTGAGGGTCTGGGTGCCGTCGGAGCCGGCGCGTACGGCGGTCAGCTCGCGGCCCATCACGATCGAACCGGCGGGCAGGGCGGCCGCGATGGCGTTCGGCAGCCGGTCGTTGCCGCCGGTGATGTGGTAGCGCTCGTTGGACAGGCCCCAGATGTTGAAGTTGCCAGGATTGGTCTGATAGCCCATCAGCAGGACCAGGGCGAGGGCCGACTGCTCGGTGGTGTCGGCGCCGTACTCGACGTTGTAGGCCACGTCCATGAAGCGGCCCAGGTTCGAGGAGTGCCCGCCGGGGACCCGGCTCTCGATCCACTCGTACAGGGACATGTCGTCGAGGGCGGTGCCGGTGGGCGTGGTGGTGTTCCAGGAGACCTCGCCCGACTCCGAGAGGTCCCGGCGCAGCCGCTGGTAGACGGCGTTGAAGTCCTCGTCGGCCTGTTCCCGCGGGTAGTAGGCGCCCTGGAACCAGAGGACCTCCTCGGCGCCGTTGGGTCCGCCGCCGAGGAAGTCCTCGGTCTGCAGGCCGAAGCGGCGGCAGAGTTCGAGGATCTTCTTGTGGCTGGTGTCGATCAGCTCGCCGCCGATCTCGGAGGTCTGCCCGTACGCCCAGTGCGTGCGCTGGGTCCACATCCGGCCGCCCACGCGGCCGGGGTCGGCCTCGTAGACGGTGGCGGTGATACCGGCGTCCTTGAGGGTGAGGGCGGCGGTGAGGCCGGCGATGCCGGCGCCGACGACGGCGACGCGCGGGTTGCCGACGGGCTTGCGGCCGTCGGGCGCGGCGGCCCGGGCGGGGGCGGGTGCGGCGGCGGCCGGTACGGCGGCCGCGAGCGCGGTGCCCAGGCCGAGTGCCGCGGCGCGCTCCAGCAGGGCGCGGCGGCCGATGCCGCGTACCTCGGCGACGGGCAGGCGCAGCCTGCGGGCGGCGGCGTGCTCGGCGGCGAGCCGGCGCAGTGCGTGCATCAGGGGCGTACGGGCCATGGCGTGCCTCCTAGACGTTCGCGGCGGACGGGGACGGGTCGGTGGTGCCGTCGGTGCTCCCGGAGCGTTCGGTGGCGTCCTCCAGGACGATCCGGCCGATGATCGCGTAGCGCTCGGGGGCCTTGTACTTGAGCCAGAAGCCGAGGCCCAGGCCGCCGAAGAAGACCGCGCCGACGATCCAGGGGATCAGCGTGAAGAAGACGGAGCCGGCGGCGGTGCCGGCCGCGGTCTCCATGTTGAGGACGAGCAGGACCACCACGGCCGTCATGCCGATGCCGCCGAGGAGGGGCGCGACCAGGGTCCTGAACCAGTGCCGGTCCTCGGGGTGGTGGGTGCGGAAGTAGCCGATGACGGCGAAGGAGCACAGGGTCTGCACGATCAGGATGGCCATCGTGCCGAGGATCGCCAGCAGTGTGTACAGGTGCAGGTACGGGTCCTGGCCGGTCAGCCAGAAGAGGGCGACCAGGCCGGTGGCGATGGCCGTCTGGGCCACCGAGGCGACGTGCGGTGAGCCGTGCCGGGTGTGGGTGCGCCCGAGGGCGGGGTGCAGGAAGCCCTCGCGGCCGATGGCGTAGAGGTAGCGGGCGGCGCACTGGTGGAAGGCCATGCCGCAGGCGAACGAGCCGGTGAGCAGCAGCCATTGGAAGGCGTCGACGGCCCAGGCGCCGATGAAGGTCTGGGTGGGGGCGAAGAACAGGTCGAGGGGGTTCGTGGAGGAGGACAGCTCGACCGACTTGGCCAGGCCGTTCCCGGAGATGGTCATCCAGGAGACGTAGATGTAGAAGAGGCCGACACCGATCACGGAGATGAGGGTGGCCTTGGGGATGACCCGCTTGGGGTCGCGGGATTCCTCGCCGTACATGGCGGTGGACTCGAAGCCGACCCAGGACCAGAAGGCGAAGAAGAGGCCGAGGCCCGCGGAGGTGCCGGTGAAGGCGTTCTTGGGGTTGACCGGCTCGACGGGGATGCCGTCGGGGCCGCCGCCGGCGATCAGCACGGCGGTGGCGACGGCGAACAGGACGGCGATCTCGGCGATCAGCATGACGCCGAGGGCCTTGGCGGTGAGGTTGATGTCGAAGTGGGCGAGGACGGCGGTGACGGCGAGCATCGCGGCCGCGTACACCACCCAGGGCAGGTCGACACCGAGCTGGTCGTGGACGGTGGTCTTGGCGAAGTACGAGAAGACGCCGACGATCGAGGCCTCGAACACGATGTACGCGAGGACGGCGAGCATTCCGGAGGCCATGCCGGCGATCCGGCCGAGCCCGTGCGAGATGTAGCCGTAGAAGGCGCCGGCGGCGGTGATCCGCTTGGCCATGGCCACGTAGCCGACGGCGAACACGGTCAGGACGACGGTGGCGAAGAGATACCCGGCGGGGGCTCCGGTGCCGTTGCCGAAGCCGACGGCGATGGGGAGGTTGCCGGTCATGGCGGTGATCGGGGCGGCGGTGGCCACGGCCATGAAGACCACGCCGACCAGTCCGACGGAGTTGGCCTTGAGCCGCTGCACCTCACCGGTGCCGGTTGGGGATGGAGTGGGAGAACCGTTGTTCATGTCGCACGCCCTCGTTCCTGTGGCCTGTCGCTGTCGTTGCACGGGAAGGGCGCCCACTCTGACGGCACGTGACGCAGACCACAATCGACATGCGGTCCGATAATCTCCGCGCATGAACGACGAGTTGTCCGGTGAACGGCGACTCGTAACGGGCGGGTGATGTTCACGGAACACACCGGGCGGTAGCGTCCGCCGCATGGACAACCAGGGTGGCGGGATCACCGTTCAGCGGGCGCTGGAACTGCCGGGGCTGCGCAGCGGCCTCCCGGAGGTGGTGGCCGGCGCCGACCGGCTCGGCCGTACGGTGCGCTGGGTGCACGCGGGTGAGGTCCCCAACATCGCCTCCCTCCTCAAGGGCGGGGAACTGCTGCTGACCACCGGGCTCGGCCTCGGCACCCGCCCGGCCGAACAGCGCGCCTTCGTACGGCGGCTGGCCGACCGGGGCATCGCCGCACTGGTGGTGGAACTCGGGCCGCGCTTCACCCGGCTGCCGGCGACGATCGTGGACACGGCGCGCGCGGCGGGGCTGCCGCTGGTCCAACTCCACCGCGAGGTGCCGTTCGTGACGGTCACCGAGGAGGTCCACACCGAGATCGTCAACGGGCACTACGCACTGCTGCAGCGGGCCGAGGAGGTGCACCGGCGGTGTACCGAGGCGCTGCTCGGCGGGGGCGGCATCCCCCAGGTGCTGCACATCCTCGCCGACTTCACCGGCAACCCGGTCTTCCTGGAGACCCCGGACGGGCAGCTCCTCTACGCGGCGGGCAGCGCGGCGGGCGAGGCGGCCGCCGACCCGCTCCAGGTGTGGGAGGGGCTCCGCGGCCGGGAGGCCGAGCCGTCCGGCAACGCCGTCCTGGTCGACGTCCCGGGCGGCGGCCACGGCACCGGCTCGGTCCGCGCCAGGCTGGTGCTGCTCGGCGTCACGGCGCCGCTCCAGCCCGTCCACCGGATGGCGGCGGAACGTACGGCCGGGGTGCTGGCGGTGGTGCTGATGCAGGCCCGGCAGGAGGAGGAGCTGGCCGCGCGCGGCCGCGGCGATTTCCTGACGGACCTGGCAGAGGGCCGCATCTCGGCGGAGGACGCCCCGGCGCAGGCACGCGTGCTGGGCTTCAAACCGGGCTCCGGGCCGCTCCTGCCCGTGGTCATGCGGCTGTCCTCGGAGCTGGGGCCGTCCGGGAACTGGGCCGTGCTGGCGCGGGCGGTCCTGGAGGAACTGTCCTCGGTGGGCGTCCCCGTCCTCCTGGGCGTCCGCCCGGTCGAGGGACGGGTCCCCCTCCTCGTCGGCCTGCGCACCGAATCCGAGCGCACCGCGGTCGCGGACCGGGTCGCGGCGGCGCTGCGGGCGGGCGTGGAGCGGGCGGGCCTGGACCGTGCCGGGGCTCCGCCGGCGGTGGTCGTCGGCGTGGCGGGCGGCTGGGCGGCGGCCTCCTCCGGCCTGCGCCACGCCGCGGAGACCGCGACCGCGGCGCAGGGCCTGCCGGCCCGTCCCTGGTACGACGCCCGCCGCCTGGACATCGACCTGCTGCTGTGGCGGCTGCGCGAACACCCCGACCTGTCGGCCTTCGTGGACCGCGCGATCGGCGCGCTCCGGCAGCACGACGCCACGTCCCGCCCGCCGCTCCTGCCCACGCTGGAGACGTACCTGGCCCATGCGGGCCGCAAGGCGGAGACCGCCCGCGAGCTCCACCTCAACCGCCAGACCCTGTACAACCGCCTGGCCCGCATCTCGGAACTCCTGGGCACCGACCTGGACGACCCGGAGACGGTCCTCTCCCTCAGCCTCGCCCTCCGCGCCCGCCGCCACACCCCGTAGCCCACCCCGACCTGCTGCGCCGCCAGGCGGGCCCCCGGCACACCCCGCCAGGGGCGCGGGGAACTGCGCGACCAGCCCCCACCGGCGCGCAGGCCCGGCGCAACGGGACCGCCCCGAACCAGGGGCGGGGTCCGGGGCCGCAGGCTCCGGTTTCGGGATGGGGGTCCCCCCGGACGGAGTCTGGGGGAGGGCGGGGTGGGGGAATGGCACCGCGCAGCGGACCGGCTAGCGGTGGCGTTCCATCAGTTCGTCGTAGACCGCCAGGACCTGGGCGACCGTGTCGTCCTCCGTCGGCCAGGTCGCCGCCTGCGCCGGCCCCGCCTCCGCCAGGACCCCGCGGCGGGCCGGGTCGGCGATCAGCGCCGCGACCGCCGTGGACAGCGCGGCCGCGTCGCCGTACGGCACCAGCACCCCCGCGTCCCCGACCAGCTCCGGTACCCCGCCCACCGCCGTCGCCACCAGGGCGACGCCCGCCCGCAGGGCCTCCTGCGCCAGCAGGGACCGCGCCTCCCAGCGGCTCGGCAGGACCGCCACGTCCGAGGCCGCCAGCAGTTCCGCCACGTCCGGCCGTCGTCCGAGCAGCCGTACCGGCAGGCCCTCGGTGTCGATCCGCCGGGCCAGCACGGGCCGCAGCGGGCCTTCGCCCGCGATCACCAGCAGCGGCTGCGGATCCAGTGCCCGCCAGTCCCGCGCCGCGTCCAGCAGCACGCCGTAGCCGCGGTGCGGCTCCAGGCTGCCCACCGCGATGAGCAGGTGCCGCCCCAGCGCCCCCAGTTCGGCACGGACCTTGTCCGCGTCGCCCTCGCCCGCCACGTAGCGCGCCCCCGGCACGGTCACCGGCGCCAGCCGGGCGTCCCGCGCGCCCCGCCGCCGCGCCAGGTCCACCTGGTCGGAGGACGTGCCCAGCACCACCGCGGCGGCCCGCGCCACCCGCCGCTCCAGCAGCCGGGTCAGCCCGCGCAGCGGGGCCGGGCCGGGCTCGGGGCCGCCGCCGTGCCAGGTCACCACCAGCGGCACCCGCCGCCCGCGCAGGGCCAGGGCCGCCCGCACCCCGGCCCGCAGGCCGTGCGCGTGCACGATGTCCGCTCCGAAGCAGGCCGCCCGCAGGGCGTTGACGGCTGCCGGTTCGAACTGCGCGCCCGCGCCCGTGAAGTCGTACTCCCCCTCGCTCGCGACCGGCGCGCACACCGTCACCCGCACCCCGCGCGCGGCCAGTCCCCCCGCCAGCGACCGGACGTGGGCACTGCTGCCCGCCCCGGAACCAGGGCCGGCGCCGTCCAGCACCTGCACGGTGCGCAACGGCGGCCGCCCGTACGGGGGGACCGGAACCGGGGTGCTGCTCACGGGCCGGAGCTCCTGATCGAGGGGTTCGGATGTCTTCGGCGGGCCGACGTGCTCGGCGGGGTTCTTTCGGACGTCGTTCTTCGGACGTCGCCCAGGATGCCAGTCCGTACGCGCGTTCCGGGACCGGTTCGGCGACCCCGCCGGTGCGGATCTCTCCGCGGACCGGTTGCTCCGTGGTCCGCCGGCCCCGCCGGGCATCACCCACACGGGTGAAATGGCGGATGAAGTGCCGGATGAGGTACCGGATGAAGTGCCTGTCGCGGGCCCGGCAGGGCAGGGCCGTGGACGGGCGGGCAGCGGGATCCGGCCCCGCGTGCCCGCCCGGCGGTCACGCGTCCGCCCGCGCCGCGGCCAGCAGCTCCTCCGCGTGCGCCCGTGCCGTCTGCGAGTCCTCCTGCCCGGCCAGCATCCGCGACAGCTCCCGGATCCGGTCCTCGCCCTCCAGCACGGTGACCCCGGACCGGGTCACCGACCCGTCGTTGGTCTTCTCCACCAGCAGCTGCCGGTCCGCGAAGGCCGCCACCTGCGGGAGGTGCGTCACGACCACCACCTGGGCCGACTTCGCGAGCTTGGCCAGCCGCCGGCCGACCTCGACCGCCGCCTTGCCGCCCACGCCCGCGTCCACCTCGTCAAAGAGGTACGTCGGCACCGGGTCGGCGCCCGCGAAGACGACCTCCACCGCGAGCATCACCCGGGACAGCTCACCGCCCGACGCGCCCTTGGCAATCGGCCGCGGCTGCGCGCCCGGGTGCGGGGCCAGCAGCAGCTCGACCTCGTCCGCACCCGTCGGCCCGTACGCCACCGGCCGGCCGCCGACCTCCACCCCTTCGGGGTCCTCGGCCTGCCGGATGTCGATCGTCACCCGTGCGTGGGGCATCGCCAGCGAGGCCAGCTCCGCCGTCACCGCGGACGCGAACCGCTGCGCCGCCTCCGCCCGCGCGTCCGTCAACGCCTGGGCCAGCTGCGACAGCTCCGCCCGCAGCCCGTCCCGCTCCGCCGTCAGCTCGCCGATCCGCTCGTCGTCGCCGTCGAGCTCCAGCAGCCGCGCCGCGCCCTGCTCGGCCCAGCTGAGCACCGCGTCGACGCTGTGCCCCTCGGAGCCGTACTTCCGGGTGAGCTGGCCGAGGGCGGCCCGCCGCTCCTCGACCGCGGCCAGCCGCAGCGGGTCCGCGTCCAGGTCGTCGGCGTAGCCGGCGAGTTCCCCGGACACGTCGGCGAGCAGGATGCCCAGCTCCCCGATCCGCTCGGCGAGCGCGCCCAGCGCCGCGTCGTGGGCCCGTACCGACTCCAGCGCCCGGTGCGCGCCGGCGACTAGCGTGTTGGCGTCGACGCCCTCCGGGTCCTCCGGGTTGCCGGCGAGCGCGGCGTGCGCGAGCAGCGCCGCCGAAGCCAGCGACTCGGCATGGCCGAGGCGCTCCGCCTCCGCCGCGAGCTCGGCGTCCTCGCCGGCCCGCGGTTCCACGGCCGCGATCTCGTCCAGGCCGAAGCGCAGCAGGTCGGCCTCCTGGGCCCGTTCCCGGGCCCGGGTGGTGATCTCGTCCAGTTCGGCGGCGACGGCGCGCAGCCGGCGGTACGCGGCGGCGTACTTCTCCAGCGGGACGGCGACCGCGTCACCGGCGTACCGGTCCAGCGCCTGCCGCTGCCGCGCGGGCCGCAGCAGGCCCTGCTGGTCGGTCTGCCCGTGTACGGCGACCAGGTCGTCGGCGAGCTCGCCGAGCAGGCCCACCGGGACGGACCGCCCGCCGACATGGGCGCGGGAGCGCCCCTCGGCGGAGACGGTACGGCTGATCAGCAGGGCACCGTCGTCCAGCTCGGCGCCGGCCTCCTCGGCCCGCACGGCGGCCGGCGCGTCCGGGCGCATCACGATCCGCCCCTCGACCACCGCGGCCTTGGAGCCGAGGCGCACCAGCGCCGGGTCCGCCCGGCCGCCGAGCAGCAACCCGAGGCTGGTGACGACCATGGTCTTGCCCGCGCCGGTCTCGCCGGTCACCGCGGTGAATCCGGGCGACAGCTCGACCACCGCGTCGTCGATGACACCGAGCGACCGTATCCGCATCTCCTCAAGCACGGACCGACCATACCGAGGTTTGGCCGACGCCATGCGACGTCACCCCCGCCCGTCACCCCACGGCACCACCCCGTCACCCGGCACCGACCGGACAATCGGCACCGAACAGACGTTCTAGGCCGTGTCCGCAAAGTCTCGCCTGCCCCACGGCGTCTGGCACCGCACCTCGCTGCGTTGTCGGGCACGCCCGAGTACGTCCAGTACACAGGCGGCCCTCCGCCTTGCGATGCACGGCACCAGACGCCGCGGGGCCCGCCCTCCGGGCGGCCGGCGATACTTTGCGGACCCGGCCTAGAGCCGGGTCTCGTGCGGCGCGCCGCGCCACCCCGCCACCGGGAGGGCGAACTTCGCCACCAGCCGGTCCGTGAACACGGCGTGGTGCAGCCGGGCCAGCCGGACCGGGACGCTGCCCCGGCGGACCTCCACGCGGGCGCCGGGCGGCAGCTCGACGGTCCGCCGGCCGTCGCACCACAGCACGCCGTGCGGAGTGCGCTGCTGCACCTCCACCGCCAGCACCGATGTGGGCGAGGTCACCAGAGGCTTCGCGAACAGCGCGTGCGCGCTGATCGGCACCATCAGCAGCGCCTCCACCTCCGGCCAGACCACCGGCCCGCCGGCGGAGAACGCGTACGCGGTGGAGCCGGTGGGAGTGGCGCAGACGATCCCGTCGCAGCCGAACCCGGAGACGGGGCGGCCGTCGATCTCGAGCACGACCTCCAGCATCCGCTCCGGCGACACCTTCTGCACGGCCGCCTCGTTCAGCGCCCAGTCGTGGTGGACCACGTCCCCGTTGCTGCGCACCACCACGTCGAGGGTCATCCGCTCCTCGACCTCGTACGCCTTGGTGACGACCCGGTCGACGACCTTGTCCAGGTCGTCCCGCTCGGCCTCGGCGAGGAAGCCGACCCGGCCCAGGTTGACGCCGAGCATCGGCACGCCCGAGCCCCGGGCGAACTCCGCCCCGCGCAGCAGGGTGCCGTCACCGCCCAGCACGATCAGCAGCTCACAGCCGTCAAGGGCGCCCTCGGTGGTCTCGGTGACCAGCTCGACCTCGGGCGGCAGCGGCAGGTCCGCCGCCTCGTGGGCCAGCACCCGTACGCCCAGACCGCAGCGCAGCAGTCCCTGCACGACCAGCTCGGCACTGCGGATCGCGGCCGGCCGGCCGGTGTGGGCGACCAGGAAGACGGTCCGCCCGGTACGGCGTGCCCCTCCTGCCCCACCGGTGGCGTGCCGCTCGTCCGTCATGTGCCGCTCGTCCGTCCCGCCTGATGTGTGTGTCACCGCGGCCCCTCCGCCACTGCACGGTCAACATCCGCCGGGTCGAGTGCCGGAGCCCCCGCCCGCAGCCACAGAAAGTACTCGACGTTGCCGGACGGGCCCGGCAGCGGACTCGCCGTCACGCCGAGCACTCCGAGTCCCAGCTCCCCCGCCTGCCGCGCCACCTCGCGCACCGCCTCGGCCCTCAACTCGGGGCTGCGGACCACGCCGCCGCTGCCCAGCCGCTCCTTGCCGACCTCGAACTGGGGCTTGACCATCAGCACCAGATCGGCGTCGGGTGCGGTGCAGCGCACCAGGGCGGGCAGCACCAGCCCGATCGAGATGAACGAGAGGTCGCCGACGACGAGGTCGGCCGGCGTCCCGTCGATCTGCTCCAGGGTGAGCTCGCGGACGTTGGTGCGGTCCTTCACGGTGACCCGGTCGTCGCTCTGCAGCGACCAGGCGAGCTGGCCGTAGCCGACGTCGACGGCGACGACGTGCGCGACGCCCGCGCGCAGCAGCACGTCGGTGAAACCCCCGGTGGACGCGCCCGCGTCCAGCGCCCGCCGCCCCTCGACGCGCAGGCCGAGCGGGGTGAACGCGGCCAGCGCGCCGGCGAGCTTGTGCCCGCCGCGCGAGACGTACTCGGGGTCGCTGTCGTCCTTCAGCACGACCAGCGCGGCGCTGGTCTCGACCTGGGTGGCGGCCTTGGTCGCGGTGGTGCCGCCCACGGTGACCCGGCCGGCGGCGATCAGCTGGCCCGCGTGCTCGCGCGAGCGCGCCAGATTGCGGCGTACCAGTTCGGCGTCCAGGCGGCGGCGTGCCACTCCTGCCACGTTCGGTTCAGCTCCTGTTTTCGTACGGACGAGGACCCGGGGGCGCGTCCAGCGCGGTCAGCGCGTCACGCAACCCCCTGTGCACATCCTCGTACACGGCGACGTGCTCGTCCGCCGGGAGGTCGTCGACATCACCCAGCCGTTCGAGCCGCGCGTCGATCTCGTCCCGTCCGGTGGGCGTCCGCAGGAGCCCCAGCGGGCCGGGTCCGGCGGGCTCGGCGGGCGCGCCGGGGGCCGCGTCGTGCACTTCCTCGTTCATGGCCCCGACGCTACCCCCAACGGCTGCGGTACGGTCGGCAGCACCATGGCGACGATCGAGGAGTGCCGAGCCGCACTCGACCAGCTGTCCGGCAACCTGGCGCGGGCCGGCGAGGGCGTGCGCAGCGCCACCGCCCTGGACCGTTCCCTGAGCTGCCACATCACCGACCTCGACCAGACGTTCACCGGCCGCCTGGAGGGCGGCCGGATCCGCGTGGACGCGGTCGCGCCGGGCCCGCCGCGGGCGAAGGCCGAGATCCGCCTGGCGATGACCGGCGACGACCTCGTGTCGATGGTCGGCGGCGAGCTGAACTTCGCCAGGGCCTGGGCGGGAGGCCGCGTCCGCCTCGAAGCGGGCTTCCGCGACCTCCTCCGCCTCCGCGCCCTCCTGTAGGGGACGGGCCCGGTGCCGGGCGGCGCGCCGGTACCGGGCGTCAGACGGCCGCCCTCGTACGGGCCTGGCGTGCGGCCGGCACCACCAGCGGCGTCCCCGTCTCCGGGTCGTCGATGACCGAGCAGCGCACCCCGAACACCTCCTCCACCAGTTCCGCGGTGACCACCTCGGCCGGCGGCCCCTCGGCCACGACCCGCCCCGCGCGCAGCGCGATCAGGTGCGTCGCGTACCGCGCCGCCTGGTTCAGGTCGTGCAGCACCGCCACCAGCGTCCGCCCCTGCTGCTCGTGCAGCTCCGCGCACAGGTCGAGCACGTCGAGCTGGTGCTGGATGTCCAGATAGGTGGTCGGCTCGTCGAGCAGCAGCAGCGGCGTCTGCTGGGCCAGCGCCATCGCGATCCACACCCGCTGCCGCTGCCCGCCGGACAGCTCGTCCACCGCGCGGTCGGCGAGCTCCGCGACCCCCGTCGACTCCATCGACTCGCGGACGATCCGCTCGTCCTCCGGGGACCACTGCCGCAGCAGGCCCTGGTGCGGGTACCGGCCGCGCGAGACGAGGTCGGCGACCGTGATGCCGTCCGGCGCGATCGAGGACTGCGGCAGCAGACCGAGCGTCTTGGCCACCTTCTTCGCGGGGAGCGAGCCGATCGCCTGCCCGTCCAGCAGCACCCGTCCGGCCGTCGGCTTGAGCATCCGCGACAGCGCCCGCAACAGCGTGGACTTCCCGCACGCGTTCGGACCGACGATCACCGTGAACGAGTTGTCGGGTATCTCCACGGACAGGTTCTCCGCGATGACCCGCTCGTCGTAGCCGATCGTCACGTTCTCCGCGGCCAGCCGCTGCTGCACTTGCTTGCTCCTCAGGTTCCGATACGTCGCGGTCATACGCGTCCCGCCTTGCGCTCGGTGACGAGCAGCCACAGCAGGTAGATTCCGCCCACCAGTCCGGTCACCACGCCCACCGGCAGCTGGTCCGCCCCGAAGGCCCGCTGCGAGGCCCAGTCGGACACCAGCAGCAGGACCGCGCCCATCAGCGCGGCGGACACCAGGTTGGACCCGGGCGACCGGGTCAGCCGGCGGGCCAGCTGGGGCGCGGCCAGCGCCACGAAGGAGACCGGGCCGGCCGCCGAGACCGCGGCCGTGGACAGCAGGATCGCCGCCACGGTCAGCACCGACCGGGTCCGTTCCACCCGTACGCCGGCCGCGTGCGCGGCGTCGTCGCCCATCTCCATCATCCGCAGGGCCCGGCCCTGGCTGAGCACCAGCGGGAACAGCACGGCGCAGCTCCAGGCCAGCGGGGTCACATGGGCCCAGTCCCGCCCGGCCAGCGAGCCGGTGAGCCAGACCATCGCGCGGGTCGCGTCGACCAGCTCGGACACGGTCAGCAGGTACTGGATGGCCGCGACGAGCATCGCGGAGGCACCGATGCCGACCAGCACCAGCCGGTAGCCGTTGACACCCCGCCGGTACGCCAGCAGGTAGATCGCCGCGCCGGTCACCAGGCCGCCGCCCAGGGCGCCCGCCGCGACCTGGCCCGCGTCACCGCCCACCAGCACCATGACCAGCAGCGCGCCCACTCCGGCGCCGTAGTTGAAGCCGAGCAGGTCGGGCGAGCCGAGCGGGTTGCGCGACACCGACTGGAACACCGCACCGGACAGTCCCAGGGCCGCGCCGACCAGCACCGCCACCACGACCCGCGGCAGCCGCAGGTCGTTGACGATGAAGTCGTCGGCGGGCGCGCCGTTGCCCAGCAGGGTCTGTACGACGTCCCACGGCGCGATCTCGAAGTCGCCGGTGCCGATCAGGACGACGGACATCACGAGCATCAGGGCGACCAGCACCAGACAGGCCGCCAGCGCACGCGGTTCCACGCGCAACGACAGACCGCCGGGGGCGCGCAGGGCGCGCGGCCGTGCCGGTGCGGTCCGCAGGACGGGGCGCGTACGGAGCTTCGCGGTCACAGCTGGGCCATCCTCTTGCGCCGAACCAGGTAGATGAAGACGGGTCCGCCGACGATCGCGGTGACGATGCCGACCTGGAGCTCGGCGGGCCGGGTGACGACCCGTCCGAGCACGTCCGCGCCGAGCAGCAGGGCCGGCGAGAGCACCGCCGAATAGGCGAGCACCCAGCGCATGTCGGGACCGGTGAAGGTGCGCACCAGGTGCGGGACCATCAGGCCGATGAAGGTGATCGGCCCGCAGGCCGCGGTCGCCGCCCCGCACAGCAGGGTGATGACCACCATGGCGGTGATCCGGGTCCGGGTGAGGTTGGCCCCGAGCGCCCGGGCGGTGTCGTCGCCCATCGCCATCGCGTTCAGCGGCCGGCCCAGCAGCAGCGCGACGGCCGCGCCCGCCAGCAGGAAGGGCGCCACCTGCCGGACGGTCTCCATGTTGGCGGTGGCGAGCGAACCGACCGTCCAGAAGCGCAGCTTGTCCAGCGCCTTGCTGTCCATCAGCTGTACCGCGTTGACGTAACCGGTGAGGGCGAAACTGGCCGCCGTACCGGCGAGCGCCAGCCGCACCGGGGTGGCGCTGCGGCTGCCGCCGAGCACGTACACGACGACGGACACCACCGCGGCACCGCCGAGCGCGTACCAGACGAACCCGCTCAGCGAGGTGACACCGAGGAAGCTGATCGCCGAGACCACGGCCGCCGCGGCGCCCGCGTTGACACCGAGGATGCCGGGCTCGGCGAGCGGGTTCCGGGTGAGCGCCTGCATGACCGCACCGGACAGTCCCAGTCCCGTCCCGACCATCAGGCCCAGCAGGGTGCGCGGGATGCGCAGGTCGTGGACGACCACGTCGGACGGCGTTCCGGTGTAGTGGAACAGGCCGTGCCAGACGTCGGTGAGCGGCATCGCCTTCGCGCCCATGGCCAGACTCGTCAGGGCGATCACCACCAGCACGGCGAGGGCGGCCAGCAGGCCGGCCGTGCGGGCGCCGTGGCGCGCACGGGGGGCGGCGACCGGCGCCGCGCTCTGTTCGGGGGGACTCTCGACCAACACGCAGGTTAGGTTAGCCTACCCTGCGATCAAGACCCGACGGCCGTCCGGCCGGTTCCGCCGCCGGCACAGAGCCACACGTGGAACGACCCCGCGCGGTCCTCTCACCGGCTCCGTACCGGCCCCGCACCGGCGCAGCTGCCGGAGCCCGTACCGCCCGCCCGTGCCGGAGCCCGTCCCCGGCCGGCCCGCCGCGCACCCGACCTCGCGTCAGAGCCCCAGCCGCGCCAGCGCCTTCCCGCCGTCCAGCCGGCACGCCCCGTCCCCCGCAGCCGTCCAGGCGGCCGCGCACAGCGCCCGCAGCCCGTCCACCGGAGCGCCCTCGCCCCGGACCTCCAGGACCCCGTCCGCCGCCACCGCAGTCCAGCCGCCGCAGCGGAACCCGGCGCCCTCCCCGGAGACCTCCGGCTGACCGGTCAGCAGACCCCGCAGGTCCAGGTCCACGTAGGTCGGCCGGTGCCTCGGCTCGGCCCGCAGCAGCTGCGCCGCGTCCGTCACCCCGGTGAGCACCAGCAGCGAGTCCACCCCGCCGTTGAAGGCGCCCTCGATGTCGGTGTCGAGCCGGTCCCCGACCACCAGCGGCCGCTCGGCCCCCGTCCGCAGGATCGTCTCCCGGTGCATGGGCGTCAGCGGCTTCCCCGCCACCTGAGGCTCCGCACCCGTCGCGATCCGGACGACCTCCACCGCGGCCCCGTTCCCCGGAGCGATCCCCCGCGCACCGGGAATCGTCAGGTCGGTGTTGGAGGCGAACCACGGCACCCCCCGCGCGATCGCGTACGAGGCCTCCGCGAACCGGCCCCAGGCCAGGTCCGGGCCGCCGTACCCCTGCACCACCGCGGCCGGGTCCTCGTCCGCCGACTCCACCGGGACGAGCCCGCGCTCCCGCAGCGCCACCCGCAGCCCTTCCCCGCCGATCACCAGCACACGCGAACCCGCCGGCACCTGCTCGGCGATCAGCCGGGCCACCGCCTGCGCCGAGGTGATCACCTCCCCGGGCTCCGTCGGGATGCCCAGCTCGGTCAGGTGCCCGGCGACCGCCTCGGGCGTGCGCAGCGCGTTGTTCGTGACGTACGCGAGGTGCATCCCCTCCGCCCGCGCGGTGCCCAGCGACTCCACCGCGTACGCGATGGCCTCGCCGCCCGCGTACACCACCCCGTCCAGATCCAGCAGAGCCGTGTCGTACGCCTCGTGCAGCCGCCGCTCACTGCCCGCGGGCCTGGTCCTGCTCAGCCGGGTCATACCGTCCGCTCCTCCTGCCGCTCCCCGCACAGGCCGCCCGAGGCAACCGGCGAAGGATCTTGTCTGATTTTCCGCGCTGCCCCGATCATCCCGTATGGCGAGACGCGACTTACCATGCACCAATGACCACACCAGCCACCGAGGGACACGGACTGCGCCTGATCCCCTTCCGCGGACTGCGCTACGTCCCCGAGCGCGTCGGCAGCCTCGCCGCCGTCACCTCGCCCCCGTACGACGTGGTCGTACGCCCCGACGGGCTGAACCACCTGGAGTCCGCCGAACCCCACAACATCGTCCGGCTGATCCTCCCCCAGGCCGCCACCCCTCAGGAGCGCAACGCACAGGCCGCCCGCACCCTCCGCGACTGGCTCGCCGAGGGCATCCTGCGCACCGACCCCGAGCCCGCCCTGTACGTCTACGAGCAGCGCCGCGGCGAGCTGCTGCAGCGCGGCGTCATCGGTGCGCTCGCCCTCACCCCACCCGGCGACGGCATCGTCCTCCCCCACGAGGACGTCATGCCCGAGGTGGTCGCGGACCGGGCCGGCCTGATGCGCACCACCGCCGCCAACCTCGAACCGCTGCTGCTCACCTACCGCGGCGAGCACCCCGACGGCGGCGCCGCCGAGGTCCTGGAGGCCACCGCCGGCCGTCCGCCGCTGCTCGCCACGACCACGGAGGACGGTTTCAGCCACCGCCTGTGGGCGGTCACCGACCCGGAGGAGATCGCGGCGGTCACCGCCGACCTCGGCCACCGGCAGGCCCTCATCGCCGACGGCCACCACCGCTGGGCCACCTACCTGCGCCTGCAGGCCGAGCAGTCGGCGCCCGGCGCCTGGGACTTCGGCCTGGTGCTGCTCGTGGACACGGCCCGCTACCCGCTGCAGGTCCGCGCCATCCACCGGCTGCTGCGCCGCCTTCCGGTGGCCGAGGCGGTGGCCGCCCTCTCCCCCTCCTTCCGTATCCGCACGGTCGAGGGGCCGCTCCCGGCCGCCATGGCCGCACTCGGCGAGGCCGCCGAGGCGGGAAACGCCTTCCTGCTCGCCGGCGACGGGAACTTCCACCTGGTCACCGACCCGGACCCGGCGCTGATCGACCGGACCGTACGGCTCGACCGCCCGGAGGCCTGGCGCCGACTGGACGCGACGGTCCTGCACGCCACCCTCCTCGACGAGCTGTGGCGGATCCCCGACGCCCCCGAGCACATCGCCTACATCCACGACACCGAGGCCACGGTGGCGATGGCGGAACGGGCGGGCGGAACGGCCGTACTGCTCCACCCGGTGCACGAGGAGGTCGTCCGCGACCTGGCCCGGCAGGGCGTCACCATGCCCCGCAAATCGACCTCGTTCGGCCCCAAGCCGGCCACCGGCCTGGTCCTGCGCAGCCTGGACTGACCCGGCCGGCACGAACGCGAGAGGGCGGCACCCCCACGGGGGTGCCGCCCTCTCCTCGTCTCACGGCCGGACCGACGGGTCAGGCCTTGGAGCCGCCCTCGACCTCGGCGTCCGCCTCGGAGCGCTCCTCGTCGGACTCGAACTCCTCGTCGTCCTCGTCGTAGTACTCGGTGACGTCCGAGGCGGCCTCGGCCGCGGCGAGCTCGGCCGCGTCGACCGCGTCCAGCTCGTCGTCCTCGTCCTCGTCCTCCATCGCGTCGACGAACTCGATGCCGTCGATCGCGGCCAGCCGGTCGGAGGCGTCCGTGGTCCCGTCCTTGTCCGCCTCGACGGTCTTGGCGAACCACTCGCGGGCCTCGTCCTCGCGGCCGGCGGCCAGCAGGGCGTCGGCGTACGCGTACCGCAGGCGCGCGGACCACGGCTGGATCGCGCTGGAGGCCAGCTCGGGGCTCTGCAGGGTCACGATGGCCGCGTCCAGCTGCCCCATGTCCCGCCGGGCCCCGGCCGCGACCAGCCGCATCTCGACCTGGCCGGCCTTGTCCAGCTTCTGCACCTCGGGCTCGCCGGCCATGGCCAGCGCCCGCTCCGGACGGCCCAGGCCGCGCTCGCAGTCGGCCATCACGGGCCACAGCTCGACGGAGCCGGTCATCCGCTTGGCGGCCCGGAACTCGGCCAGCGCCTCGCTGTACTTCTGCGTGGCGTACGCGGCGAAGCCGGCGGCCTCGCGCACCGCGGCGACGCGGGAGGCCAGGCGCAGGGCGATCCGCGAGTACGCGTACGCCTGCTCGGGCTCCTCGTCGATCAGCCGGGCCACCATGACCAGGTTGCGGGAGACCTCCTCGGCCAGCCCCTTGGGCAGGCTCAGCAGCTCCTGTCGCACATCGGCGTCGATCTCGTCGCCGGTGACGTCCTCGTCGATCGGCAGCCGCTTCACCGGCTCCCGGTCGCCACGGTCGCGGTAGTCGCGGTCCCGCTCCTCACGGCCCCGGTAACCGCCACGGTCATCACGGCCGCCACGGTAGCCGCCACGGTCACCACCGCGGTCGTCGCGGCCACCACGGAACCCACCACGGTCGCCCCCGCGGTCGTCGCGCCGGAAGGACGGACGGTCGCCACCACGGTCGTCGCGGCCGCCGCGGTAACCACCACGGTCGCCACGGTCGTCACGACGGGGGTAGCTCGGACGGTCGCCACGGTCGTCGCGGCGCGGGTAGCTGGGGCGGTCCCCGCCACGGTCGTCACGGCGCGGGTAGCTCGGACGGTCCCCGCCACGGTCGTCACGGCGCGGGTAGCTCGGACGGTCCCCGCCACGGTCGTCACGGCCGCCGCGGTAACCACCACGGTCGTCATCACGACGCGGGTAGCTGGGGCGGTCGCCCCGGTCATCGCGGCGGGGGTAACTCGGACGGTCGCCACCACGGTCATCGCGGCCGCCGCGGAACCCACCACGGTCGTCATCACGACGCGGGTAGCTCGGACGGTCGCCACGGTCATCGCGGCGCGGGTAGCTGGGGCGGTCGCCGCCACGGTCGTCGCGGCGCGGGTAGCTCGGACGGTCCCCGCCACGGTCGTCACGGCCGCCGCGGAACCCACCACGGTCGTCATCACGACGCGGGTAGCTCGGACGCTCACCACGGTCGTCGCGACGGAAGGACGGACGGTCGCCGCCCCGGTCGTCACGACGGTAGCCACCGCCGCTCGGCCGGCCGCCGCGGTCATCGCGACGGTAGCCACCGCGGTCGTCACGGCCCCCGCGGTAGCCACCCCGGTCGCCACCGTCGGAGCGACGAGGCTCGCGCTCCGGACGATCGTCGGGAGAGTTGGACATGGGTGTGACTCCTGTCTTCGGGGTACCGCTAGTCATTCTCGCGCAACCAGCCCATGGCCGCGCTCCGGCGTAAAACGTGCAAAATCAACAAAAACAAAAAGGACCCTTGGTCCTCAGCGTGAACGCTGAGGACCAAGGGTCCTTTGAAAGATTGTTCGGCGGCGTCCTACTCTCCCACAGGGTCCCCCCTGCAGTACCATCGGCGCTGAAAGGCTTAGCTTCCGGGTTCGGAATGTAACCGGGCGTTTCCCTAACGCTATGACCACCGAAACCCTATCGGTTTCGAGCGAACAAGCACACTCTGTAGTTGTGTTCTGCTCAAACCAGCAACCGTTCGTTGCTTCAGAACTAACACAGTGGACGCGAGCAACTGAGGACAAGCCCTCGGCCTATTAGTACCAGTCAGCTCCACCCGTTACCGGGCTTCCACATCTG
>NZ_JBICVY010000027.1:0-52024 GCF_043199475.1 Streptomyces sp. NPDC048603
CCGCCGTGTGGGCAGGCGTGCCGCAGGGCGGCACGGGTGGGCACACGGCACACCGGCCCGCGCCGGACGCGCAGCGTGTGCCTGCACCCCGACCCCGCTCACGGGTCGGACCCCGTCCGGGCGGAGCTCCGCTCCGGGTGGTGCCGGGTCGGGCGGAGCCCCGCCCCGGGGCAGCGGCTGCGGCCAAGCCAGCCATCGCTTCGGTGGGGCGGGAGCGTTGCCTGCGGAGCGGCGTTCCGGTGTGCCCACCCTCCCCCAAGCTCTCGACTTCGCTCGAGCAGGGGGCACCCCCATCGCCCTGCGGAACGCCTGCCCACACCTTCCGCGGAGCCGCGCCCGCAGCTTTCACGGAGCGGTCAGCGGGGGGCGCGGGCCAGTTGGCGGGACTGGGCCACCAGGTGGTCTGCCGAGTCCCAGATCTCCGCGTCCTCCTCCAGGAAGCCACCGGCCAGGTTCCGCGTGGTGATGGAGACGCGGAGCGGGCCGGGGGCCGGGCGGCGGCGGATGTGGGTGGTGAGTTCGACCGTCGGGGCCCAGCCGACCAGGCCGAGGTCGAAGGCGGTCGGCGGCAGGGCGTCGACGGCGAGGAGGAGGGACAGCGGGTCGGCGTCGCGGCCGTCGGCGAGTTCGAACCACGCGCGCATGTCGCCCTTGCCGGAGGGGGCTCCGACGGCCCAGCCCGCGGTCGCCGGGTCCAGGCGGAGGCGGAGCCGGTCCACGATGGCGGTGCTGCCCGGGATGGGCGCCGGGCCGGCCTCGGCGCCGAGGCAGTGCTCGTACGCGGGGATGGCCGGCGGCAGCGCGGTGGTGCGGACGTCGTCGGGCAGGGCGTCCAGGTCGCCGTAGGAGGCGAGGACCCGGATGCGTTCGATCTCCGCGCCCGTCTCCGGGTCGTACTGCAGCAGGCTGGCCTGGCCGGTGGAGAGGGTGCGGCCGGACCGGACGACCTCGGTGCGGATCACCGCCGGGCCCGGCACCGAGGCGCTCAGGTAGTGCGCGGAGACGGTGAAGGGGTCGGGGTGCGGCAGGGCCGCGGAGAGCGCACGGCCGACGAGGGCGAGCAGGTAGCCGCCGTTCACGGCGCTGATGATCGTCCAGCCGGCGGAGAGTTCGGCGTCGTACACCCCGGGCTGGTCCGCGCGCGGAGTGACCGCGGTGTCGCGGTCGAATTCGCTGTCACCGATGGGTGCCGAGGTGCTGGTGTCGGCCGCTGCGTGCGTCATGGAGCGACCGTACACCGTTCTATTACTAAGCGGTAGCTTTTTGAGGGCCCGGCCCCGGCCCCCGCGGCTTCCCCTTCTACGGCTCCTCCTTCACCGACGAGCGGCGGTTCCAGGCCAGCGGGGCCTTCCAGTGCAGCCGCATCGCGCCCAGCCGCAGGACGAAGGTGGTGATCACGGCGATGGCCGTGGTCATGGTGTCGAGCGCGTCGAAGGCGATGAACAGCGCGACCATGGTGGCGCCGACCAGGGCCGGCACGGCGTACATCTCGCGGTCGCGGAGCAGCGAGGGCACCTCGTTGGCGAGCACGTCGCGCAGCACACCGCCGCCGACGGCCGTGGCCACACCCAGGGCCGCCGAGGCGGTCAGCCCGAGTCCGTACTCGTACGCCTTGGTCGTGCCGGTCACGCAGAACAGCCCGAGACCCGCCGCGTCGAAGACGTTGATGGCCCGGTTGATCCGCTGGACCTCGGGGTGCAGGAAGAAGACGATCGCCGCGGCGATCAGCGGGGTGACGAAGAAGCTGAGCTCGCCGAAGGCGGCCGGCGGGACGGCTCCGATGACGAGGTCGCGGAAGAGGCCGCCGCCGAGCGCCGTCACCAGCGCGAGGACCGCGATGCCGAAGACGTCGAAGTTCTTGCGTACGGCGAGCAGGGCGCCGGCGGTGGCGAAGACGAAGATGCCCGCGAGGTCCAGGGCGTGCTGGATGCCGGGCGGGAAGAGATCGTGAAGCACCGGCCCATTGTGTCCCGGTCGGGGCCCGGCCCTGGAATGCGGGCCTCCGCACACGCCCGCGCGGCGGGGCGGGTGGCTGGTCCACCCGCCCCGCCGCGCGGTCGGTGCGGTGCGTTGCGTACGGCGTCAGGCCGAGGGAGACGGGGCCGGAGCCTCCGCCGCCTCCGGGAGGGCCGCGTCGCCCGGCGCCTGGTCCGGGCCGTTCTCCGGGTGGTGGCAGGCCACCTGGTGACCGGTCTTCAGCGCCAGCAGCGGGGGCTCCTGCGTCTTGCAGATCTGCGTCGCCTTCCAGCAGCGCGTGTGGAAGCGGCAGCCGCTCGGCGGGGCGATCGGCGAGGGCACGTCGCCCTTCAGCAGGATCCGGCCGCTCTTCGCCCCGCGCCGGCGGGGGTCCGGGACCGGGACCGCCGACAGCAGGGCGTTGGTGTACGGGTGCATCGGGGACTCGTAGAGCGAGCTGCGGTCCGCCAGCTCCACGATCTTGCCCAGGTACATGACCGCGATGCGGTCCGAGACGTGCCGGATGACCGAGAGGTCGTGGGCGATGATCACGTAGGTGAGGCCCAGCTCCTCCTGGAGGTCGTCCAGCAGGTTGACCACCTGGGCCTGGATCGACACGTCCAGCGCGGACACCGGCTCGTCCGCGACGACCAGCTTCGGCTTGAGCGCGAGCGCGCGGGCGATGCCGATGCGCTGGCGCTGGCCGCCGGAGAACTCGTGCGGGTAGCGGTTGTAGTGCTCCGGGTTCAGGCCCACCAGGGACAGCAGCCGCTGGACCTCCGCCTTGACCCCGCCCTCCGGGGTGACCCCCTGGAGCTTGAACGGGGCCGAGACGATCGCGCCGACGGTGTGGCGCGGGTTCAGCGAGCCGTACGGGTCCTGGAAGATCATCTGTACGTCGCGGCGGAGCGGGCGCATGCCCGAGACGCCGAGGTGCGTGATGTCCCTGCCCTCGAACTCGATCTTTCCGCCCGTGGGCTCCAGCAGCCGCGTGATCAGCCGGCCCATCGTCGACTTGCCGCAGCCGGACTCGCCGACCACGCCGAGGGTCTCACCGCGGCGGACGTCGAAGTCGATGCCGTCGACGGCCTTGACGGCGCCCACCTGGCGGCGCAGCAGCCCCTTGCTGATGGGGAAGTGCTTGACCAGGCCGGTCACCTTGAGCAGGGGTTCCGGGGAGGCCGCGGACTGTGCGGGAAGCGTCGCGGCGCCGCTCTGCTCGGCGTCGGCGCCCGTCTTCTTGATGTCGGTCACAGCTTCGGCGCAATCTCTTCGGTCCAGATCCGGGTCCGCTCCTCCTGCGACATGTGGCAGGCGGACCAGTGCCGGTCGCCGTCCGGGGTCACCAGCTCCGGACGCACCGTCCGGGTCAGGTTGTCCTTCGGTACGTCGGCGTACGGGCAGCGCGGGTTGAAGGCGCAGCCGCTCGGGATGTTGATCAGGCTGGGCGGGGAGCCCTTCACCGGGATCAGGCGCTCGGTCTGGTCGCGGTCGATGCGCGGCATCGAGCCGAGCAGGCCCCAGGTGTAGGGGTGCTTGGGCTCGTAGAACACCTTCTCGGCGGAACCGCGCTCCACGCACCGGCCGCCGTACATCACCAGGATGTCGTCGGCCATCTCGGCGACCACCCCGAGATCGTGCGTGATCATGATGACGGCGGAGCCGAACTCCTTCTGCAGGTCCCGGATCAGGTCCAGGATCTGCGCCTGGACGGTGACGTCCAGGGCGGTGGTCGGCTCGTCCGCGATCAGCAACTCGGGGTTGTTGACCAGGGCCATCGCGATCATCGCGCGCTGGCGCATGCCGCCGGAGAACTCGTGCGGGTAGGCGTCGACGCGCTGGCCCGGCTCGGGGATGCCGACGCGGTCGAGCATCTCGACCGCCCGCTTCTTCGCGGTCTTCTTGTCGACGTCGTGGTGCGTCCGGTACGCCTCGATGATCTGGTGCCCGACCGTGTAGTACGGGTGCATGGCGCTCAGCGGGTCCTGGAAGACCATCGCCATCTTGCGGCCGCGCAGCCGGCGTACCTCGTCGGCGTCGGCGCGGAGCAGCTCCTCGCCGTCGAGCCAGACCTCGCCGCCGATGGTGGGGCGGCTGCGCGCGTTGCCGGTGCGGTGCAGACCCATGAGGGCCAGCGAGGTCACCGACTTGCCGGAGCCGGACTCGCCGACGATGCCGAGGGTCTTCCCGCGCTCCAGGTCGAAGGAGAGCCCGTCGACGGACTTGACCAGGCCGTCGTCGGTCGGGAAGTGGACCTTGAGGTCGCGGACGGAGAGGAAGGCCTCCCGGGTCTCGCCGCCGGTCTCACTGCGGGGCCCCGACTGCTCCGGGATCAGGGGGGTGGTGCGGTTCTCGGTCACGTCAGCCTCACGCGCGGGTCGATGACGGCGTACAGCATGTCCACGATCAGGTTCGCCATCACGACGAAGAGCGCCGCGAGCAGGGTGACACCCATGATCACGGGCAGGTCGCCGTCCCTGATCGCGCCGACTGCCGCCGTGCCCAGGCCCTGGAAGTTGAAGGTGGTCTCGGTGAGGACGGCGCCGCCGAGGAGTCCGCCGAAGTCCAGGCCGAACATGGTGACGAGCGGGGTGAGGGTGGAGCGCAGGGCGTGCTTGCGGATGACCACCCGCTCGGTGAGCCCCTTGGCGCGGGCCGTGCGGATGTAGTCCTCGCCGAGCACCTCCAGCATCGTGGCGCGGGTGATGCGGGCGTAGGTGGCGGCGAAGAGGAAGGCCAGGGTGACCCAGGGGAGGATCATGCTGTTGAGCCAGGCTGCCGGGTCTTCGGTGAGCGGCCGGTAGTTGGAGACGTCCAGCCAGCCCAGGCCGTAGACGAGGACCGCCGGGGCGAGCATGCCGGTGAAGAAGATCGGCAGCGAGACACCGGCCAGGGCGCCGACCATCACTGTCCGGTCGATCGCCGTCCGGCGTTTGAGTGCCGAGATGACGCCGGTCATGACTCCCGCGAGGACCCAGATCACGGCCGCGCCCAGGGCGAGCGAGACGGTGACCGGGATACGGTCCAGCATCATGTCCCACACCGGCGTCTCGCTCTTGAACGAGTAGCCGAAGCAGGGGGCCGGGCAGTGCGTCGTGTCGACGCCGTTGTCGTAGTCCCGGCCTGCGACGATGCCCTTCACGAAGAGCAAGTACTGCTCGGAGATGGGCTTGTCGAAGCCCATCTTCACGCGGATGCCCGCCAGGGCGGTCTCATTGGTCTCGCGGCCGGCGTACATCAGCGCGGGATCGGACCCGGTGATCTTCGGCACCGCGAAGAAGATGCCGAAGGTGACCACGGAGACCACCAGCAGCGTGGCGACGACGTTGAAGAGTCGCCGGATGAGGTAGACGAGCACTGCAGTCGGCCGCCAGGGCCGGCGGCCGCCGCCCCTTGTGGGGACGGCAGCCGCCGCCTGCGGCCTTCACCTGCCCTTCGGACTAGCGCATGTGCGGTGAAGGCACGTGCCTGACTGTTACTTGACGACGCCCACGGTGGCGAGGTCGATCTTGCCCAGGGACTCGTTGAAGTAGACGTTCGTCAGACGCGGGTTGTGGTAGACGAAGGCCTTGTCGAAGTTGATGGGCAGGTACAGGGCCTTCTCCATCACCTTCTTGTTGATGTCCGTGTAGAACGGCGCGGCCTCTTCGGGGGTCTTGGCGGCAGCGGCGTCGTCGAACAGCTTGTTGATCTCCGGGTCGTTGATCTCGGAGTAGTTGTTGTTGCCGTTCGGCAGGATGAAGGAGCCGTCGACCAGCGGCTGCAGGAAGCCCGCGCCGGAGTTGTAGTCGGCGCCCCAGCCCATGACGATGATGCCGTAGCCCTTCTTCTTCACGTTCTCGGGCGAGCCGATCGTGGAGGAGGAGAGCTTGCCGTCGTACTGGTCGATCTTGGCCTTGATGCCGACCTTGTCGAGCGCGGCCTGCAGGGACTCGGCGGTCTTGACCTCGGCGGCACGGTTGTTGCGGACCGCGATGGTGGTCTCGAAGCCGTCAGGCTTGCCGCACGCCTTCAGGGCCTCCTTGGCCTTGTCGGTCTGCGGCTCGCCCTTGGTCAGGCCCCACGGGTCGTAGGACTTGTCGGAGCCGGGGATGCCGGGCGGCAGCATGTTCGCGCCGAGGTCACCGGAGGTCGGGCCGCCACGGGCGGTCTGCAGGGACTTCGGGTCGGCCGCGTAGATGACGGCCTTGCGGCACTCGATGTTGTCGAACGGCGCCACGGTCTGCGGGAAGACCATGTAGCGGATGTAGCCCGTGAACGGGTTGTCCGCGTGCTGCTTGAGCTTCTCGTCCTTGAGGACCTTGTTCTTCGCCGCGGTGAGCAGACCGGTGCCGTCGACCGCGAGGTCGATGTCGCCGTTGAGCAGGCGCTGGTCCATGTCCTCGGCGTTGGTGGTCACCGTGAAGGAGACCTTGTCCGGCAGACCCTTGCGGATCGTGTCGGTCTTCGGGTCCCAGTGCTCGTTGCGGACCAGGGTCGCGCCCTTGCCGGCGGTGAAGCTCTCGACCTTGTACGGGCCGGTGGAGACCGGCTGGTTGGTGTACTTGGCGCCGGTGTCCTTGGCCGCCGGGACCGGCGAGGAGGACGGCATGGCCAGCAGGTAGCTGAAGTCCGAGTTTGCGGACGCAAGGTTGAAGACGATGGTCTTGTCGTCCGGCGTCTGGACCGACTTCAGACCCATCTTGTTCGGGTCGGTGTCCTTGTACGGGCCGGGGTACTTCTGGCCCTGGTCGAGGACGTCGATCAGGTACGTCGGACCGCCGGACAGCACGTCCTGCGCGAAGACGCGCTCGATGCCGTACTTGATGTCCTTCGAGGTGATCGGCGTGCCGTCCTCGAACTTCACGCCGTCCTTGAGCTTCAGCGTGTAGGTCTTGCCGTCGTTGCTGATCTCGGGCAGCGACTGCGCGAGGTCCGGGACCAGCTTGGTGCCGTCCTTGCCGGGCTTGCTGTCGTACGCGAGCAGCTGGCGCACGTACAGGCGCTGCATGTTCCACACGAAGCCGTAGTAGGCACGCGCCGGGTCGAGGTAGTCGACGTCCTGCGGCGACCAGAGCTTGAGCTCGCCGCCCTTCTTGTCGGACGCGTTCACGACGCCCTTGGTCGCGGCGTCGAAGGCGGCACCGGAGGCGCCGCCCTTGTCGGCCTTGGTGTCATCGCCGTCGCCACCGCACGCGGCGGTCAGCGACAGAGCGGCGATCACTGCGGTGATCGCGAGTGCCTGCTTTCTGCGGATCACGATGGGTCCAACCTCCATGAGTGGGTGAATCGTTGAAGCGGTTCAGCTGCCCTTGGGGTCGAGTGCGTCACGCAGCCCGTCCCCGAAGAGGTTGAACGCCAGGACGGTGATGAAGATCGCGAGACCGGGGACGACCATGAACATGGGGGCGTCCTGGTAAATGGGGACGGCGTCGGACAGCATCTTTCCCCACGACGCGGTGGGAGGCTTGACGCCGGCACCGAGGAAGCTGAGGGCCGCCTCCGTCAGGATGTTGGTCGGGATGATCAGCGTGGTGTAGACGAGGATCGGCGCGACCAGGTTGGGCAGCAGCTCCTTGATCAGGATGTAGCCCCGTCCGGCGCCGAGGCTGCGGGCGGCCTCGACGTACTCGCGCTCGCGCATCGAGATGGTCTGGCCTCGGACGATGCGCCCGATGTACGGCCAGCCGAAGAAGCCGATGACGATGACCAGGACGCCCATCCGGACGCCGGTGCCCTCGAAGCCCCAGACGGAGTTGGGGACAACGGAGACCAGGGCGATGGTGAAGAGCAGCTGCGGGAAGGCCAGCAGCAGGTCCATCACCCGGCTGATCAGTGCGTCGACCCAGCCACCGAGGAAGCCCGCGAGGGCGCCCAGCAGGCTGCCGATGATCACCGAGACGAAGGCGGCCAGGAAGGCCACGGTCAGGGAGATGCGCGCGCCGTAGACGATCCGGCTGAAGATGTCGCGGCCGTTGACCGGCTCCACGCCCAGCAGGTAGTCCGAGCTCATGCCCCCGAAGGAGCCGATGGGGGTGCCGAACTCGGGGTCGATCATCTCCTCGTGGAACTCGTTGGGCGGGTGGCCCAGCAGGCTCACGATCTGCGGCGCGAAGACCGCCACCAGGACCAGGAAGATCACGACGATGCCGCCGGTCAGTGCGACCTTGTCGCGCTTGAGCCGCATCCAGGCGATCCGGCCCGGTGAGCGGCCTTCGATGGCCTTGGCTGGGACGTCGGCTACGGCAACGGCCGCGGGTGCTTGTTCCGCGCTCGTGTCATGCAGTGGTGCCGTCATCGTGGTGGGGACCCCTCTCGGCCGACGGGTGAGCCGGCCCATGCCCGCCGCTGTGGCGGCGTTGGTGCGGAGTGGCGCTGTGAGTGCGAGTACAGGGCAGTGCGATTGCTGCAGAGTGCTGCGAGTGGTACGGCGAACGGTGGTGCAGTAGGTGCTGCGGATGCCGCGTGCGAACTGCGCGCGCCGACCCCTCGGTTGGGAGGACTGATCGGCTCTTGGTGGGGGAGTCTTCATCGGGCCGTCGACCAGCCGCCAGACCCGCAGATGAATGGATGCGCAACCGTGATGTGAGGGTCGGGTTCCCGTTATCCGGACTTCATTGCCGTCTCAGCGGAGCAACACAGTCCGTTCGGTACGGAAGTGGACATCGTGCCCAACTGTCGCCAGCTGTGCGTTATTTGGGCCCAAGGACCGCCCAAATCCGGACAACACAAAGGCCGCACAGAACGATCTGTTCCGTGCGGCCCGATGCCGGCGCGCGGACCACCCCGGAGGGGGTCGCGGGATGTCTCAGTAGCCGGACGCCTGCGCCTCGCGGTCGTAGAAGGGGCGCGCCTGGGCCCTCAGCCACATCGCGACCGGGTCGTGCTCGTCGGCGAGCGCGACCGTGCAGACCGGCACGCCCTCGGGGACGGCGGTCACCGACTGGCGCATCATCTCGCGCACCGACTCCAGTGCCGCGGGCGAGGCGTCGTACAGGTCGAGCCCGACGGCGAGGTACGGCTGGCCGAGGGCCGGCTGCACCCAGGCCCGGCGGAGCGAGCGGACGGCGGGGGTGCGGTGCGCGTGCTGGGTCAGCAGCCCGTAGAACTGCGGCAGCTCCAGCGCGGGCTCCGAGAGCCGCAGCGGCCCGGCCGGCATCCGGTCCAGGCCGGTGGCCACGCGGCGCAGGTCGGCCCAGGGGATGCCGAGGCCGCCGCCCGGGTCGTGCGGGTTGATCCACAGGCCCCAGCGGTCGGGGTAGAGGGCGCGGGCGATGTCCCGGCCGGTGACCACCTCGTACGCGCGGTTCCAGCCGCTCGCGGCGAGCTCCTGCGGGGAGGTCACACAGGGCGCGTAGCCGAGCCCCTCGACCTCCATGCCGCCGTACTGGGCGTCCGGGGAACCGGGCTGCCCTTGCCAGAGCAGCATCCACAGCCGGCCCTCGCCGAGCGCGTGCAGCAGTGACTCATAGCTGTCATAACGCCCGGGGGCCACCTGGCGCAGCATGTGCTCGACCCGCCCGGCCGCGGCCGTGCCTGACGCACTCACCCGGTACCCCTCTTCGTCTCTTTGTCCGCCCGTCAGCCCGGAAGGCCACCAGCTTACGGGTGCCTAGGGCAGATAGAACGGGCGCACGCGCTCGCGGATGTGCTCGGCCACCAGATCGTCGGTGGCGTCGAGCAGGATCAGGTGTACCGGCCACGGCGGCTGGACCCGGTTCAGGGCGCGGGCCAGGGCGTCGAGCGGGACGTCCCGCTCCTCGGGCCGCTGTCCCAGCAGACGGACACCGATGTAGAGCTCGGGGGCTCCGCCCTCGACGCTGGCGAGGCAGCGGTGGGCGGAGGCGACGACGCCGGTGGCCCGGAACTCCTCCCCCGCGGCGGCGAGGAAGTCGACGGGGTCCTCCTGCCAGTCCGGCTCGAACAGCCGGACCCGGCCTCCGCTGGGGCCGCCGTACGGGACCTGGCCGGCCCGGCAGAGCTCGGCGACGGCGGGCGGCGGCAGCGGGACGCCGACGGCACCCTCGGGGTTCAGGGCGATGCCGAGCTGCGGGGGCAGGCCGCGGGCGAACTCGGCTGCCGGGGCGACGGCGAAGTCCATGCCGGGGCCGGCGCAGGCGAGGAACTGCTGCTCGCTGGAGTACACGGGGACGTAGGCCGCTCCGCCGATGTCCATGGTGGGCAGCCGCAGGCTGGCGCTGTCCGGCCCGCCGCCGGCCGGCAGGGGCACCCAGACACTGCTCCGGGCGAGGACCTCCAGAATGCGGGGCCCGGCCTCCGGGTCGCCCAGCGCGGCCCCCAGCACCTGCTCCAGCTCGTTGGCGGGCCAGCCGCCCTCCTGCCCCTGCATCCCTGCGCCTCCCTGCTCCTGCGTTCGTGCCCGAGGTTAGAGCACCGCCCTGCGGCACGATCGCCCACACCTCGGCGGAGGTGCCCGCACCGGGCCGGGGCCGGCGGGACCGGCTACCCGCGGAAGGCCATGCGGGTGAGGCGGTTGGCCGCGGCGCGGTCCAGGAGGGTCGCGGAGGCGCAGCCCGCCGGGAGCCGGCCGGCCGCGACGGAGCCGAGCAGCCGGCCGACGGCGCCCCGGTGCCGGGCGAAGGCGTACGCCGTGACGCCCCGGCCCCGGGCCGCCTGCCCGGACAGCGCCTCCGCCGGGCTTGCGTCCAGCAGGACCAGGTGGAGGTCGCGGCCCCGGCGCCGGGCCGCGCGGGCCAGCAGGCCGCGGACCCAGGCCTGGGTGCCGCAGTCGTGGACCACCACGGAGCGGCCGGAGCGCAGGACCCGGGCCAGGCCGGCGTAGTGCGCGATCCGGACCAGCGGGCGGTACAGCCCGTAGGGCAGGGCGGCCGGCATCCGGTGCTCCCAGCGCTCGCGGACGTCCTGCGAGTCGATGGCGGCGTCCTCTTCCGCGACCGTCCGCTTGATCAGCGTGCTCTTGCCGCCGCCGGGCAGCCCGGACACCACCACGATGTCGCCCTCGGCGAAGCCCAGGCAGGACGGGCCCGCGGCGCGGCCCCGCAGGTCGCGGACCGCGGTCACGGGGGCCGTGCCCTCCGCCGCCCGCGCCGGGACCCCGCGCTGCACCGGTACGCCCGCCGCCGCGGCCGACGTCGCCGCCGCCGATGCCGCCGCCGTCGCCGTCGCCGTCAGTCCGAGTCTCCGCACCGCACTCGCCTCCCCCGAATCGGGTCACCGGGATTCACCAGGAGTTCCCAGGACCCTTTCCCACTGAGTGTAAAGAGACGGTAATCCCGCGGTTCCGGTTCCGCCGGGCCCGTCCGGCCTTCGAGACCGCGGGAGGGCCGTCGGGCAGCCCGGCGGGCGGGGTCGCGGGACGTGGCCTCCCGCACACACTTCCGGGCCCGGCCGCCCATCCGGCCGCATCCCGTGCAATGATGTGCGCCAACTGGACACCCAACTGCATACCGGCCGCTTGAATCCGCGCGGGAGAGTCCCGGCAGCCCCTTCGAGGGCGCCGGGCGCCGAAGGAGCAAGAACCTCCCTTGAATCTCTCAGGCCCCGCACCGCGTGGATGAGGCAGATCTGAAAAGCGAGCCGCGCTCCGCCGCGGTTCCACCCAAGGTGCAAGCCGAGCCCGACCCCGTACGCGATCCGGTCCACGGGTGACCGATCCGGTTCCGTACGTGACAGAGACTCTCGGCGAACCTCTCAGGTTCCGATGACAGATGGGGAGGATCGTCCTCGTCATGTCATGCCGATGCCCTGGGACCTGGGAGCCGTACCGATGAGCAATGCCCCCCGTCTGACCGCGCTCGACGCGCTGCACCGTGAGCTCGGTGCCACCATGACCGACTTCGCGGGCTGGGACATGCCCCTGCGGTACGCCAGTGAGCGCGACGAGCACAACGCCGTCCGCACCAAGGCGGGCCTGTTCGACCTCTCCCACATGGGCGAGATCACCCTCACCGGCCCCGAGGCCGTCAAGGCCCTGGACTACGCGCTGGTGGGCAACATCTCCACGGTCGGCGTGGGCCGCGCCCGCTACACCCACATCTGCCGGGAGGACGGCGGAATCCTGGACGACCTGATCGTCTACCGCCTGGGCGAGACCGAGTACATGGTCGTCGCCAACGCCTCCAACGCCCAGATCGTGCTCGACGCCCTGACCGAGCGCGCCGCCGGCTTCGACACCGAGGTCCGCGACGACCGCGACGCCTACGCGCTGCTCGCCGTCCAGGGCCCGGAGTCCCCCGGCATCCTCAAGCAGCTGACCGACGCCGACCTGGACGGCCTGAAGTACTACGCGGGCCTGCCCGGCACCGTGGCCGGGGTGCCCGCGCTGATCGCGCGCACCGGCTACACCGGCGAGGACGGCTTCGAGCTGTTCGTGAAGCCCGAGCACGCCGTGGCGCTGTGGCAGGCGCTGACCGAGGCGGGCGCGGACGCCGGCCTGGTCCCGTGCGGCCTGTCCTGCCGGGACACCCTGCGCCTGGAGGCGGGCATGCCGCTCTACGGGCACGAGCTGACCACCGCGCTGACCCCGTTCGACGCGGGCCTGGGCCGGGTCGTGAAGTTCGAGAAGGAGGGCGACTTCGTCGGCCGCTCGGCCCTGCAGGCCGCCGCCGAGCTCTCCGAGACCAAGGCCCCGCGCAAGCTCGTCGGCCTGATCGCGGAAGGCCGCCGCGTGCCGCGCGCGGGCTTCGCGGTGGTCGCCGGCGGCCAGGTGATCGGCGAGGTCACCTCGGGCGCCCCGTCCCCCACCCTGGGCAAGCCGATCGCGATGGCGTACGTCGACGCGGAGCACGCCGCGCCCGGCACCTCCGGCGTCGGTGTGGACATTCGAGGTACCCATGAGGCGTACGAGGTCGTCGCGCTGCCCTTCTACAAGCGGCAGAAGTGACGCCGTTCCCTTCCGGGACCCGTCTCACGTTTCAAGACCAACGTTCATCAGCACTCCCCTCATCCAGGAGAATCAGGTCATGAGCAACCCCCAGCAGCTGCGCTTCACCAAGGAACACGAGTGGGTCACGGAGGTCGACGCGGACGGCGTCGCCACCGTCGGCATCACCGAGTACGCGGCCAACGCCCTCGGTGACGTCGTCTTCGCCCAGCTCCCCGAGGTGGGCGACACCATCACCGCCGGCGAGACCTGCGGCGAGCTGGAGTCCACCAAGTCGGTCAGCGACCTGTTCGCCCCGGTGACCGGTGAGGTCACCGCGGCCAACCAGGACGTCGTGGACGACCCGGCGCTCGTGAACACCGCCCCGTTCGAGGGCGGCTGGCTGTTCAAGGTCAAGATCACGGGCGGCGAGGACGACCTGCTGTCCGCCGACGAGTACACCGCGTTCACCGCGGGCTGACCTCCCACCACACCAGGGATAGAGATGTCTGTACTGAACACCCCTCTGCACGAGCTTGACCCGGACGTCGCCGCCGCCGTCGACGCCGAGCTCGTGCGCCAGCAGTCGACCCTGGAAATGATCGCGTCGGAGAACTTCGCTCCGGTCGCCGTCATGGAGGCCCAGGGTTCCGTCCTCACCAACAAGTACGCCGAGGGCTACCCGGGCCGCCGCTACTACGGCGGCTGCGAGCACGTCGACGTGGTCGAGCAGATCGCCATCGACCGGATCAAGGCGCTGTTCGGCGCCGAGCACGCGAACGTGCAGCCCCACTCGGGCGCACAGGCCAACGCCGCCGCGATGTTCGCGCTGCTCAAGCCGGGTGACACGATCATGGGCCTGAACCTGGCCCACGGCGGTCACCTGACCCACGGCATGAAGATCAACTTCTCCGGCAAGCTCTACAACGTGGTCCCGTACCACGTCGGCGAGGACGGCCAGGTCGACATGGCCGAGGTCGAGCGCCTGGCCAAGGAGTCCAAGCCGCAGCTGATCGTGGCCGGCTGGTCCGCGTACCCGCGCCAGCTGGACTTCGCCGCCTTCCGCCGGATCGCGGACGAGGTCGGCGCGTACCTGATGGTCGACATGGCCCACTTCGCGGGCCTGGTCGCCGCGGGCCTGCACCCGAACCCGGTGCCGCACGCCCACGTGGTCACCACCACCACGCACAAGACCCTCGGCGGTCCGCGCGGCGGTGTCATCCTGTCGACGGCCGAGCTCGCCAAGAAGATCAACTCCGCGGTCTTCCCCGGCCAGCAGGGCGGTCCGCTGGAGCACGTGATCGCGGCCAAGGCGGTCTCCTTCAAGGTCGCCGCCTCGGAGGAGTTCAAGGAGCGCCAGGAGCGCACCCTGGAGGGCGCGAAGATCCTCGCCGCCCGCCTGGTGCAGGACGACGTGAAGGCCGTGGGCGTGGACGTGCTCACCGGCGGCACGGACGTGCACCTGGTCCTGGTCGACCTGCGCAACTCCGAGCTGGACGGCCAGCAGGCCGAGGACCGCCTCCACGAGGTCGGCATCACGGTCAACCGGAACGCGATCCCGAACGACCCGCGGCCGCCGATGGTCACCTCGGGCCTGCGGATCGGCACCCCGGCCCTGGCCACCCGCGGTTTCGGCGCCGAGGACTTCACCGAGGTCGCCGACATCATCGCCGAGGCCCTCAAGCCGACGTACGACGTCCAGGCCCTGCGGGCCCGCGTCACCGCGCTGGCCGAGAAGCACCCGCTGTACCCGTCGCTGTAACAGGCGTCGGTTCCAGGGGCCCGGCCTTGTTCTCCACAGGCCGGGCCCTTTTCCTTCCCGTGCCGGCCGTACGCCGGCGCCGTGCAGGGCCCTGGGCGGACCCGCACGGGTCACGCGCGGGCTCCACGCGGACCCGACCGCCCCGGTACCGGACCCGCAGCCCGGCACCGCACCCCTCCAGCAGCACACCGGCCGGCCTCGACGGCGGCCGGAGAGCGTGAGCCGATTCACGCCCGGCCGACCCCTCACGGCCCCCTTCCGCAAGCGAGTCGTTCACGTCGGCGCGATACGCTCGTCTGCCGGACAAAATCCACAAAAATCACCTCTCCTGCCCTCCCACCCCACGAGCAGACAAGGGAGTCCGCCACCGTGGCCATTTCCGTCTTCGATCTCTTCTCGATCGGCATCGGTCCCTCCTCCTCCCACACCGTCGGGCCGATGCGTGCCGCCCGCATGTTCGTGAACCGGCTCAAGAAGGACGGCCTGCTCGCCCAGACCGTCTCGGTCCGGGCCGAGCTGTACGGCTCCCTGGGCGCGACCGGCCACGGCCACGGCACCCCCAAGGCCGTCCTCCTGGGTCTGGAGGGTTACTCCCCGCGTACGGTCGACGTCGAGAAGGCCGACGACGAGGTCGAGCGCATCCGGCAGAACAAGAGGCTGCGGCTGCTCGGCGCGGAGATAGGCGACGTGCACGAGATCGACTTCGACGAGCCGAACCAGCTGATCCTGCACCGCCGCCGCTCACTGCCGTACCACGCCAACGGCATGACCCTCTTCGCCTACGACGAGGCGGGCGCCCCGCTGCTGGAGAAGACGTACTACTCGGTCGGCGGCGGCTTCGTGGTCGACGAGGACGCGGTCGGCGAGGACCGGATCAAGCTCGACGACACCGTGCTGAAGTACCCCTTCCGCTCCGGTGACGAGATGCTCCGGCTGACCCGCGAGACCGGCCTGTCGATCTCCTCCCTGATGCTGGAGAACGAGAAGGCCTGGCGCACCGAGGAGGAGATCCGCGAGGGGCTGCTGGAGATCTGGCGGGTCATGCAGGCCTGCGTCTCCCGCGGCATGTCCCGCGAGGGCATCCTGCCGGGCGGTCTGCGGGTCAAGCGGCGCGCCGCCGCCACCGCCCGCCAGCTGCGCACCGAGGGCGACCCGCTGCTGCACCGCAGCGAGTGGACGACGATCTACGCGATGGCGGTGAACGAGGAGAACGCGGCCGGCGGCCGGGTCGTGACCGCCCCGACGAACGGCGCCGCGGGCGTGCTCCCGGCCGTCCTGCACTACTACGTGAACTTCGTCCCGGGCGCCGACGAGGACGGCGTGGTCCGCTTCCTCCTCGCCGCGGGCGCGATCGGCATGCTGTTCAAGGAGAACGCCTCGATCTCCGGCGCCGAGGTCGGCTGCCAGGGCGAGGTCGGCTCCGCCTGCTCCATGGCGGCGGGCGCGCTGGCCGAGGTGCTCGGCGGCACCCCGGAGCAGGTGGAGAACGCGGCCGAGATCGGCATGGAGCACAACCTCGGCCTGACCTGCGACCCGGTCGGCGGCCTGGTCCAGATCCCGTGCATCGAGCGCAACGGCATGGCCGCGGTGAAGGCCGTCACCGCGGCGAGGATGGCGATGCGCGGGGACGGCAGCCACAAGGTCTCGCTGGACAAGGTCATCAAGACCATGAAGGAGACCGGCGCCGACATGAAGGTCAAGTACAAGGAGACCGCGCGCGGCGGCCTCGCGGTCAACGTCATCGAGTGCTGAGAGTGCCGACGCTCACCGCTCGCTGATACCGGTGGGGTGCGGGCCCGGCGGGGCGCGCACCCCACCGTCGCGTCAGGAGACGGCGTACCACTGGCTGGCCCAGCCGGTGTTGATGGTGCTGGTGGACTGCTGGGTGAGGTCCAGGGTGGCGGGCAGGGCGGTCTGCCCGGTGAGCACGGTGCTGTAGCGCAGGTTCGGCGGGGTCAGGCCCGCGTTCACCGAGATACCGGCCCCGGTGGCCTTCAGGGTCAGCAGGTTGGTGGCCCAGCTGCCGTTCAGCAGCAGCGCGATGAAGTAGGTGCCCGGCTCGGCGGTGAAGGGCTTCTGGAGGGCCAGCGGCTTGGCGATCGCGTCGGTCATCAGCTGCGGGGAGACGTCAGCGGTGGATCCGCGGAGGACGCCCTTGGCGTCGTACACGCCGAGGTAGCAGTCGGCCAGCTGGGCGTTCGGGTCGATCCCGGCCAGTCCCAGCCAGATGTTCGACCAGCTGGTCCGCTCGCGCAGGACGATCCGGACCAGGGTCACCCGGCCGCCGACCCCGGCGGAGGACTGGGCCGTGACATGGCCGGCGTCGTTCGGGTCGCCGGTCCAGGCCAGCAGGTTCTGGTCCTGCGGGCGCGGCTCCGGGTCGAGCTCGGCCGGGCCGCCCGGCGGGGCCTGGGTGACCCCCGCGGACGCGGTCTTCTCCGGCTTCGCCGCCGGCGTGCTGCAGCCGGCCAGCAGGGCCGCGGCGGCGGTGGCCGCCACCAGGCCGGCGACGGTACGGGTGATGCGCATGGTCCCCCCAGGAACACGAGTTGCTCAGGGGGCCATGGTCACATCCCGGCGCACCGATCCGAACCCGCCACATTTCCCGTGCGCGGCCGGAACCGCACGGCGACGATGGATGTCTCCATGGTTGTCAGCATTGTCCCCTTACATCCGGAGAAACCGGGGGACGCAATGAAGCTCACCCGCCCCGTCCACCGCATACGCCGCCGGCAGCTCGTGGCCCTGGCCACGGGTGCCCTCCTCACCGCCGGAATCGGGTTCGCCGCGCCTGCCTCGGCGCAGCTCCCGGCCGCGGAGCCGGCCACCACCGCCACCTGGAGCACGACGCCGCTCGTGGTCAACGCCCGCTGGGGCGGCCACTGCACGTACGACCGGCTCGTCATCGACGTGAAGGGGTACGTCCCCGACGTCGCCGTCCGCAGGACCGCCAAGCTGTACTACGACGGGTCCGGCAAGCCGGTCCCGCTCGCGGGGAAGTACTTCCTGGAGATCCGCCTCCACCCGGCCGCCGCCCACAACGACGCGGGACAGTCCGTCTACAAGGGGCCGAAGCTCCAGCGGATCTGGCTGCCCAAGCTCAAGGGCATCGCCATGACCGGCGACTACGAGGGGTACGTGACCTTCGGCGCCGCCTTCAACACCTATCCCGTCTACAAGACGTTCAAGCTGCACAATCCGGAGCGGTTCGTGCTGGACGTCAGGCACGCCAACGTCTGCTGAGCGAGCAGCACCTGGCCGGGCCCCGGGGTCGTCGCACGCCCCGGGGCCCGGCCGGTTCCGCAGGTCCCGGGTCAGCCGCCGACCGGTGCCTTGGAACGCAGGACCGTCAGGAACTCGCGCATCCACGCCGGGTGGTCGGGCCAGGCACGGGCCGAGACCAGGGTGCCGTCGACCACCGCCTCGGAGTTCTCGAAGGCCCCGCCGGCGCCCCGCATGTCGAGCTCCAGCGCCGGGTAGGCGGTGACCCGCCGCCCGTCCAGGCTCCCGGCGGCGGCGGTCATCAGCGGACCGTGGCAGATCTGCGCGACCGGCTTGTCCGCCCCGGTGAAGGCGGCGATGATCCGCTTCACCTCGGGGTCGTTGCGCAGGTACTCGGGGGCCCGCCCGCCGGGGATCACCAGCGCCGCGTACTGCCCCGGGTCGACGTCCGCGAACGCCACGTCGGCCGGCCAGGTGTAGCCGGGCTTCTCGGTGTACGTGTCGAAGCCGTCCTCGAAGTCGTGCACCACGAAGCGGAGTTTCTTCACCGCCGGGGCCGCGATGTGCACCTCGTACCCCTCTTCGAGGAGCCGCTGGTACGGATAGAGGACCTCCAGCGACTCCGCCGCGTCACCGGTGACGATCAGGACCTTCACTGCCATGGGCTGCTCCCGTGATGTGGGACACGTACGGACCCCGGCGACCCTGCCCGCGCGGGGGCCGCCCAAACCGACCGGGAGGGGGCGGGTTGTGGCGCGTACGGGCGGACGACTAGGGTCATCTGGCCTTGGTGTACGGGAAACCGGTGGAAAACCGGTGCGGCCCTCGCCACTGTGATCGGGAAGTCCGGCTCCACTCCGTACGGAAGCCACTGGGCCGCCGTGGGAGACCGCACGGCCCGGGAAGGCGGAGCCAGGGCATCAGCACCCGTGAGCCAGGAGACCGGCCGGGGCGCGTTGTCCATCCACGAGGTGCTGGAGAGGTCTCCCAACCCATGCATATTGCCGAGGGGTTCCTGCCCCCATTGCACGCGGTCGCCTGGGGCGCCGCGTCCGCTCCCTTCGTCGTCCACGGTGTCCGTGCGCTGACCCGTGAGGTCAAGGAGAACCCCGAGAGCACACTGCTCCTCGGCGCGTCCGGAGCGTTCACCTTCGTCCTCTCCGCCCTGAAGATCCCCTCGGTGACGGGCAGTTGTTCCCACCCGACCGGGACGGGGCTGGGGGCGATCCTGTTCCGGCCCCCGATCATGGCCGTGCTGGGCACGATCACCCTGCTCTTCCAGGCCCTGCTGCTGGCCCACGGCGGACTGACCACCCTGGGCGCCAACGTCTTCTCGATGGCGATCGCCGGCCCCTGGGCGGGCTATGCCGTCTACCGCCTGCTGCAGAAGACCGGGACCCCGCTGATGGTCTCGGTCTTCTTCGGTGCCTTCTTCGCCGACCTGGTCACCTACTGCGTGACCTCGGTCCAGCTGGCGCTGGCCTTCCCCGACCCGGGCAGCGGCTTCGCGGGCGCGCTCGCGAAGTTCGGCGGCATCTTCGCGGTCACCCAGATCCCGCTCGCCGTCAGCGAGGGCCTGCTCACGGTGCTGGTGATGCGGCTGCTGATGCAGTCCAGCAAGTCGGACCTGGTCCGGCTGGGCGTCGCGAAGTTCACCAAGAAGCAGGAGCAGGAGGCCGCGGTCTGATGGCGAAGGGCATGTCGAAGAACGCGAAGATCAATTCCCTGCTGCTGCTCCTGGTGGCGGCGCTGGCCGTACTGCCGCTCGCCCTGGGGCTCGGTGACGACAAGGAAGAGCCGTTCGCCGGTGCGGACGCGCAGGCCGAGGCGGCGATCACCGAGCTGAAGCCGGACTACGAGCCGTGGTTCTCCCCCCTCTACGAGCCCCCGTCCGGCGAGGTGGAGTCGGCGCTGTTCGCCCTGCAGGCGGCGATCGGCGCGGGCGTGCTCGCGTACTACTTCGGGCTGCGGCGCGGCCGGCGGCAGGGCGCGGCGGCCGGAGCGGCCGACGGGTCCGCCCCGGACTCCGCCAAGGCCCCGGCCGCCACGGAGTCCTGAGCCCGTGCTCCCGATCGACGCGGCCGCGCACAGCAGTCGCTGGCGCGGCCGCCACCCGCTGGAGAAGGCCCTGCTGGGCCTGGGCCTGACGGTCGCCGCGGTATGCCTGCCGCCCTGGCCCGGCGGGCCGCTGGTGGCCGCGGCCACGCTGGCCGTGCTGCTCGGCCCGGCCGGGGTGCCCGGCCGCCGGCTGTGGCGGGCGTTCCGGATCCCGCTCGGTTTCTGCTTCACCGGTGCCGTGCCGCTGCTGTTCTCGGTGGGCGGCCCGGACGGCTGGCTCGCGCTCGCCCCGGACGGGCCCCGGCACGCGGCCGACCTGCTGCTCCGTACGTCGGCGGCCTCGCTCGGCGTGCTGCTGTTCGCGTTCACCACCCCGGTCTCGGACGTGCTGCCGCGGCTGGTGCGGGCCGGGGTCCCGGCGCCGGTGGTGGACGTGGCCCTGGTGATGTACCGGATCGGCTTCCTGCTGCTGGACTCCCTCGCCCAGGTGCGGACCGCGCAGGCGGCCCGGCTGGGGAACACCGGCCGGGCCGCGGCCTGGCGTTCGGTGGCCGGTCTGGCCGCGACCGCCTTCGTCCGGGCCTTCGAGCGCGCGGCACGGCTCCAGGCGGGGCTGGCGGGCCGCGGCTACGACGGCACCCTGCGGGTGCTGGTGCCGGAGGCGGCGGTGTCGTGGCGGTTCCTGGCGGCGTCCGGCGCCCTGCTGTCCGCCGTGACCGGCGCGACCCTCGTACTGAAAGGACTCTGGCTTTGAAGCCGTTGGTGGAACTGTCGGGCGCGGCCTACGCGTACGAGGACGGCCCGACGGTGCTGTCCGGCCTGGACTTCGGGATCGCGCGGGGCCGCTCGCTGGCCCTGCTGGGCCGCAACGGCAGCGGCAAGACCACCCTGATGCGGCTGCTGAGCGGGGGGCTGCGGCCCGTCGCCGGCGAACTGCGGCTGGACGGCTCGCCCGTGCGGTACGACCGCGCGGGCCTGACCCGGCTGCGGACCTCGGTCCAGCTGGTCGTGCAGGACCCCGACGACCAGCTGTTCGCCGCCTCGGTGGAGCAGGACGTGTCCTTCGGACCGCTGAACCTGGGGCTGGAGGTCGCGGAGGTGCGCGCTCGCGTGGACGCCGCGCTCGCCGCGCTGGACATCACCGCGCTCCGGGACCGCCCCACCCACCTGCTGTCCTACGGCCAGCGCAAGCGGGCGGCGATCGCGGGCGCGGTCGCGATGCGGCCGAGGGTGCTGATCCTGGACGAGCCGACGGCCGGGCTGGACCCGGACGGGCAGGAGCGGCTGCTGGACGTCCTGGCCGGGCTGACGGACACCACGGTGGTGATGGCCACCCACGACGTGGACCTGGCAGTGCGGTGGGCCGACGACGCGGCGGTGCTCACGCCGGACGGGATCCGCACCGGCCCGTCCGCCGACCTCCTCTCCGACCCGGAGCTGCTGGCCTCGGCCGGGCTCCGGCAGGCGTGGTCACCTGCGGTGACCGCGTTCCTCCGGACCCGGGGGATGCTCGACGCCGCCGCACCCGGCCCCCGCACCCCCGAGGCCCTGTCGGTCTGGCCGGCCTGACCCCGCCTACCGGGCGAGCAGCGCCCGGACGGTCTTCCCCGGGCCCCCGCCCCGGCCGTGGGTGACGGCGTCCGCGGCCGGTTCCGCCACGACCGCCACCGCCGCGTCCGGGGCGGGTGTGCCGTATGCGCCTCCCGCTAACGCAGGGCGGCGAGGGTGGCCTCGGCCATGGCCCGTTCGCCGCGGGCGTTGGGGTGGATCGGGACCGCGGGATCCCGGGGGAGGATGCCCTCGATCCAGCGGTCCTCCGGGTCCTGGCAGATGTCGTGGCCGATGGTGGGCGTGTAGGTGTCCACGAAGGTCGCGCCGTTCGCCTCGGCCTGCCGGGCCAGGGTGCGGTTGAGTCTCTTGACGGTGGTGCGCAGGAAGGCCGCGTCGTAGACCGTGATGGGCTGCTTGAAGAGGCAGTCCCACTCGTTCTCCGGCAGGACGGCGGGGTAGCCGACCACCATGATCTTCGCCTGTGGCGCGCGCCGGCGGATCTCCCGGACGGTGGACGCGACCCCGCTTCCCGCTGAGGCGATCCGGCCGTCGAGCGTGGTGCCGTAGGACCGCTTGCAGGGCGCGCCGAGGGGCGAGACGAACGACAGGGACACGCACTTGAGGATGACCTCGGCCACGCCGAGGTCGCTCGCGCCGAGGTCGTTGCCGCCGATGGTGAGCGTGACCAGCCGGGTGTCGGCGGTGACGGCGTTCAGCTGGGGGGCGTTGACCGTCCCGATGACGGGGTAGATCTGCGCCTCGGTCATGTGCTTGGTCTTGGCGGCGGCGCAGGTCACATCGCGTACGCCGGTGAATCCGGCCTGCCGGGCCAGGACCGACGGGTAGTTGCGGTCCGACCGCAGGCACAGGCCGGCGGACTGGCCGGGGACGCCGGCCGCGGAGGCGTACGAGTCGCCGAGGGCCACGTACGGGCCGGAGACCGCCGCTGCGGAGGTCCCGGATTCCGTAGCCGCGGCCGAGGAGGCGGGCAGGGCGGCGACGGGCAGGGCGGTGGCGACGGCCACGGCGCAGGCGAGCGTGGAGCGACGTGCGGGCACAGCTCCTCCATAGGGGGGTGGGGGGCCTACCTACCACCAGGTAGGTAATGGAGGATGCGCCCGGTTACCGTCGGGTACAACCGACGGGTAAGTAAAGGGTGAGTCAACTCACTCCGGGTGCAGGGGCGTTGAGGGGGTGGGCCATACCGTTTCGGCGCCCAGCACCCGGGCCAGCGTGCCTACCAGCCCGGGCATGTCGATCACCTCGACATCGTGCAGCCACTGCATCTGCAGCCCGTCGAAGACCGCGATCAGGAGCGGGGCGGCCGCGTCCACCGGGAGCCCGCTCGGCAGGTGTTCGCCGTACTTGGCGCGCAGCCGCCCTTCCACCACCGCGCGCAGTCGCACGTACCGGTCCCTGAAGTAGTCGCCGGCCGGGTGGTCCTCGGTGACGCTGTCGCCCAGCAGGCCGGCGAAACACTGCACGAGTCCCCGGCGCCCGGCGTTGACCTCGGCCAGCCGCACGGCCGCCGCCAGCGGGTCGTGGTCCGCCGTCACAGGGCCGGCGGTATGGAGTGCCTCCCGGTCGAGCCGGTCGCGCAGCTCCAGCACCTCCTGCAGGAGCCGTTCCTTCGTGGGGAAGTAGTGCAGCACTCCCTGCTGCGTCAGCCCGACCCGCTTGGCGAGCATCGCGAAGGAGGTGCCGCGGTATCCGTGCTCACCGAAGAGGGCCAGGGCGGCCCGGATGATCTCCTCACGCCGCCCGGCACCCCGCGCCCCCCGCGCATCCCGCGCGCCCGCCCCACGCCCGTCCATTCCCGCTCCCCTTCGCCCGGCGGCGGGCATCAGCCCGGTGCTGCGACGCCGGGGCCCGATCCGGTCCGATCCGTACGATGGCCGCATGTCGCTGCCGCATGCCATTCTCACCGCCCTGCTGGAGAAGCCCTCGTCGGGGCTGGAGCTGACGCGGCGGTTCGACCGGTCCATCGGGTACTTCTGGTCGGCGACGCACCAGCAGATCTACCGGGAGCTGGGGAAACTGGAGGAGGGCGGGCTGATCCGGGCGCTGCCCAGTGCGCAGCCCGCCCGGGGGCAGAAGAAGGAGTTCGAGGTGCTGCCCGCGGGGCGGGCGGAACTCGCCCGGTGGGTCGGGGAGAGCCAGGACCCGAAGTCCATCCGGGACCCGCTGCTGCTGCGGATCCGGGCCGCCGCCATGGTGGGCACGCAGGGTCTCCTCGCGGAGCTGCGACGCCATCTGGAGCTGCACCGGCAGCAGCTGGCCCTGTACGAGGCCATCGAGGAGCGGGACTTCCCGCCCGGCCGGGACGCGCCCGAGGACCGGCTGCGCCGGCTGGTGCTGCACGGCGGGACCGCCCTGGAGACCTTCTGGCTGAGCTGGCTGGAAGAGGCGCTGGCCGAGGTCGAGGCCCTGGAGAAGGAGCAGGCCGGCCCGCAGACGGGCGCGGCGGCCCCGAACTGAACTCGGCCCCGGCGCGGGCCCGTGAGGGCCGCGCCGGGGCCGGCGAAGGGGTTGGCCCGCAGCCGGGCCGTGCCACTACTTGTTCAGGGAGTTCCAGAACTCGTCGAAGGACAGGAGCTTGTCGCCGTTCTCGTCCTTGGCCTTGATGATCGCCTCGGCCACCGGGCCGGTCACGGCGAAGTCGCCCATCTTGGCCATGGCCTCGCGGTACTCGTCGGCCGTGACGAAGCCGTCGCCGTCCTTGTCGAAGCTGTCGAACGTCGCCTTGGCGCTCTCGCGGTCCGCCACTGGGATCCACCCCTTCTCGGTGCTGGTGTGACCGGCTCAGGGTAGCGGCACCCCCGCCACCGCCACAGTCGGGGTCCCGGTCGGACGCTCGGAATTCATTCAATTACCCTTCCGTAACACGGAATACGGACACCCGCCCGGCGGCGGAACGAATAATTCCAGCGAACAGGCCCACATTCCCCTTGTCACGCTCCGGGGCCGCCGAATAACGTACCGCCATTGCCGCCACACCAGGAGCGCAGGGCTCCCAGGGACAAGTGGCAAACAAGGGCGTTCAAAAGTGACGATCACAGCTGACGCAACATTCGAGGTCCTGCCCTTCACCCGCACCTGCCGTCATATCTGGGAAGACGGCGACCATGTGCTCATCGGCGTGAGTCCCGGCAACAGCTACTTCAGCGCCGAGCGCATCGCAGACCTCGCCAGATGGGCCATGAGCCGCTTCGCACAAGTGGACTTCGTCTACGCGGACCTCCACGTGGACCGAATGTTCGCCGCGTTCGGGTACACCCCGGAGCATGCGGCCAAGCGCGCCGCGAAGGAGATCAAGGCGGTCCGGCGGAGGATCATCAAAGGCATCGGGGAATCAGGGACGGAGAGACCCGAGATACGGGTGAGGGCTCTGTCCGAATTCCAGGACAATCCCGTGTACCAGCTCCTGCGCCGCCGCGTGCTGCATTTCCTGGCAACCGATGACGAATTCCGCAAGGGTTGCGAGGAGATGGCCCTGCACTTCGTCGGGTCGAAGCTTCCGGACGGCGAATCGATCACCGATGGGCAGCTCCGGGTGTGTTTCGACTACCTCGCGGCGGAACTTCCCTTCTTCATCGATACGCCCAGCATTCTCGACGTTCCGTCGTCGGTCGCGGCGTACCACGTGCAGATGCCGATGACCGAGGTGCTGTTCGGCCGCGGCGGAGGTCTGCGGGCCACCCGGAACCAGGCGTACGCCGTCGTACGCCCCGAAACCACAGAAGCCACCGAACCCGCCGGAGGGGATCCCGTTGACCAGCGTGCAGCTTGACTTTCCGCTCTCCCGGCGGGGCGACGTGCTCCCCGACGAGTGCACCTGGCTGCGCGAGAAGGCCCCGGTGGCCCGCGTGCGCACCCTCACCGGGGACACCGCCTGGCTGGTGAGCAGCCACGCGCTGGCCAAGCAGGTCCTGGAGGACGAGCGGTTCAGCCTCAAGGACACCGCGAACGCCGGTGTGCCGCGCCAGTACGCTCTGACGATCCCGCCCGAGGTCGTCAACAACATGGGCAACATCAACAGCGCGGGGCTCCGCAACGCCGTGATGAAGTCCCTCAACCCGCGCCAGGAGGGTCTCGACGGGTTCCTGCGCGCCACCGCGCACCGGCTGGTGGACGACATCGTGGCCGAGGGCGGCCCGGTCGACCTGCGGGCGGCCTTCGCCGACCCGTACTCGGCGGCCCTGCACTGCGAGGTGCTGGGGGTGCCCCTGACGGACTGGCGCCGGCTGATGTCGGGCCTGGACGTCGCGTTCATGACGGCGCGCGAACCCTTCGCCGACTCGGCCCTCAACTGGTACAAGGACGTCGGCTACTTCGTCGACCGGTTCCACGAACAGCTCGTACGGGACGCCGACACCCGTACGGGGCTGCTGGGCCGGTTCGCCGGACTGCGCGAGGCGGACCCGGAGTCGGCCCATCTGACCGACGACATGTTCGCCACCGTGGCCGTCTCCCTGTTCGGGGCGGGCGCGGTGTCCACCTCGGCCTTCCTCGTCCTCGCCGTGCTGGCGCTGCTCCGGCACCCGGAGCTCATCGGCACGCTCCGCGCCCGTCCCGAGCTGATGGGGAAGGCGGTCGACGAACTGCTGCGCTGGAACCTGTCGGTGGGCGACGGGCTGCCGCGCATCGCGCTGGCCGACGTCCGGCTCGGCGACGTGCTGGTGCGCGAGGGAGAGCTGGTGCTGGTGCTGATCGAGGGCGCCAACTTCGACCCTGCGGTGTTCGCGCACCCGGAGCGGCTCGACTTCGAGCGCGAGCAGAACCCGCACCTCGCCTTCGGCGGCGGCCGGCACTTCTGCCCGGCCTCGGCGCTCGGCCGGGTCCACGCGGAGATCGCGCTGGAGGTGCTGGTCGAGCGGCTGCCCGAGCTGCGCCTGGCGGTCCCCGCGGAGAACCTCGTCTGGCGCACGGGCTTCATCAAGCGACTGCCGGAGCGGCTCCCGGTCGCCTGGTGATGCGGGACGGCGCCCCGGGAAGGGTGTCCCGGGGCGCCGTCGACCACTCTCCGGCCGCGACCGTTCTCCGGCCGCCGCCGCTCAGCGGAAGATGCCGGTGTGGCCCAGCGAGTAGCGGCCGGGCTGCGGGTACACCGCCAGCCCGTGCGGCCCGTTGCCCACCTTGATCCGGGCCAGCTGCTTGCCGGTCGTGGTGTCGATCGCGTAGACCTCGCCGTCGTAGCGGCCGGAGAGCCACAGCACCTTGCCGTCGGCGGAGACCCCGCCCATGTCGGGGCTGCCGCCGCCCGGCAGCTCCCACTTCTTGGTGAGCCTGTTCTTCGGGAAGTCGAAGACCGAGACGGTGCCCTCGCCGCGGTTGGAGATGTACATCTCCCTGGAGTCCCGGCTGACGTACAGGCCGTGACAGCCCTTGCCGGTGGGCAGCAGCTTGGGGACGGTGAACTTCTCCCCGTCCAGCACCCACATGCCGTCCGCCATCATGTCGGCGACGTAGAAGGTCTTTCCGTCCGGGGAGATCTTCACGTCCTGCGGCATGGCGCCCTCGAAGGGGAGCTTCTGCTGGCCGACGACCTCCATCTTCTCCGTGTCCACCTTGAGGAGTTCGCCGGAGAACTCACAGGACACGATGAAGTACCGGCCGTCCGCCGAGAAGTCCGCGTGGTTGACCCCGTAGCAGCTGACCGGCACGGTCTTCACGCGGTCCATGGTGTGCGGGTCCCGGAAGACCAGCTCGCGGTCCAGTGAGGCCATGACCACCGCGTACTTGCCGTGCGGCGTGAAGTACAGGTTGTACGGGTCGTGCACCTCGACGGCGTCGCCCGCCTGGCCGGTCGCCGGGTTGATCGGGGTCAGGGTGTGCCCCCGGTTGTTGTTGACCCAGAGGGTCTTCAGGTCCCAGGACGGCACCACGTGCTGCGGCTGGACGCCGACCGGGATGGTGTCGATCACCTGGTAGGTGGCCGGGTCGATCACCGAGACCGTGTTGGAGCCGGTGTTGGGCACGTACACCCGGGACGGGAAGTCCTTGACCACCGGGGAGAGCTTCCCCGGCCGGTCCGCCGCGTAGACGTCCTTCGGGTCCAGCAGGGGCGGCATCCCGGGCAGTCCCGGCGGGGCGGCGGGCACCTTGGCCTGCCGGGCCGCGGCGTTGGTGCCGAGCGCCTCGGGACTGCCCTTGCCGTCGGATCCGCAGCCGGCCAGGGCGGCGAGGAGCAGTCCGGCCAGCAGCACGCCGGCCTTGCGGTGGAGGCGGGTGGTCGTCATGGGGTCAGCAGCTCCGTGGTGGTCACCGCGCGCAGGTCGCGGCGCGCGAGTTCTTCGAGGAGGGAGGGCATCGCGTCGACCGTGTCCGCGTAGCCGAAGTGCAGGCTCACCACCGATCCGGGAAGGATCTCCCCGGTGACGTTGCGGATGACGGCCGCGGCGCCGGGCGAGGTGAAGTCGAGGGAGTCCACGTCGTAGGAGAGGACGTGCGGATAGCCGGCCCGCCGGGCCGCCTTCAGTACCGGCGCGGCGGCGTACTGCGTCCTGGAGGGCCGGAACCAGGTGCCGATGGAGCCGGTGAGCCGCTTCAGCCGCTGTGCGCAGGCGGTGATCTCGGCGTGCGCCGCCTCCTCGGTCATGGTGTTGATGTCGGCGTGGCGCTGGGTGTGGTTGCCGAGGTCGTGCCCGCCGTCCAGGATCCGGCGGGCGAGCTCCGGGTGGGCGTCGAGCCACTCCCCCACGGCCAGTACGGTCACCCGCGCGCCCGCCCGCGCGGCCTCGGCCAGTACCGCGCGGGCGGTGGCGGGGTCCCCGTTGCCGTGGAAGGTGAGGGCGACCCGGCGCCGGGTGCGCGGGCCGTGGTCGATCTGGTCCGGCTGCCCGCGGAAGGCGCGGGGGGCGGGCGCGGCCGGCGGGGCGGCCGGGCGGGCCGGGGGCGGCGCACCGGAAGGGGAGCCGGGAGCGGAACCGGCCGGGGCGGCCGGGCCGGGGGCGCCGCAGGCGGCGGTGAGGGCCCCGGCGGCGAAGGCGGCGCCGGTGCGGAGGGCCGTTCGGCGGTCCGGGTGGCAGATCACCTGCTCATTTAAGAGCCGAGACGCCTGGAAGGTAACGATTGACCCAATTCAGGCTCTTTCGCGCGCCCCTCCCGATCGACGCCCGTCCGGTATTCGATCAACGAAGTATGCGGAGCGTTCGATATTTGTTCATCGATTGCCAGGCGAGTGGCCCACCTCACCTAAGATTTAGCTAGAAACTCTTGCTATATGCACACTTATGTCCGACTCGGGACTTTTGGCGTTTTGGGCGTCCGTCTGCCATAGTCGGAGTCGCGCCTTCCCATTGACCCGAGCGAATGCGCCAACGCCGAGGATCACACACCCCATTGGATCCTCGGCGAACTCATGAAGCTCCCACGACGCCCACCACGGCGGACAGGGAGCTTCTGGTTTTTCCGGCCGGCGCCGGCGTCAGCGGTCGGCGACGCGCATCTCGAACCAGGTCGTCTTGCCGCGCGGCAGCAGGTCCGCGCCCCAGCGGTCGGACAGCTTGTCCACCAGGAACAGCCCACGCCCGGTGACGTCCATCTCGTGCACCGGCATCAGGCAGGGCAGCCCGCGCGAGGGGTCCCTCACCTCCACCCTGATCCAGCCGCGACGGCGCAGCAGCTTCAGCCCGAACGACCGGGCCCCGGTATGCCGGACCGCGTTGCCCACCAGCTCCGACACCAGCAGCACCACGTGCTCGGCCACCTGCGGGGAGAGCCCCCACATCCGGACCACCGCGTACTGGGTGAGCCGGCGCGCGGCGCCCGCCGATTCGGGTCGCGACGGCAGGGTCACCTCGCCCTCGGCCGGGTTCCCGTACAACTCCAGGGCCTTCAGCCCCTGTTCGTCCTCAAGAGCCGCCGTCAGCCGTAAAGCGGAAGCGCCACTGCGCTGCCGCGGTTGTTCCACACCCTCCAGGCCCGCCATGCACCCATCATGGAGGGCGCGGGCGCCCCTCCGGGCCGTTCCTCGCGAAAACACCCCCTGGAACCGGAAGGCCCGAGGGGGTGTTTCGTCATATGCCAGAGGCACCGGGTGAGGGCAAAAACCGTATCCGACCTGCGATGACAGACCGTTCGGAGATCATCACGGTGAGTGGATCTCCAGGCTCCCTTAAGGCTGCCTTAAGGCCTGGCTAATCCACCCGCAGGAGCTATCCCGGGCGCCACACCCGCGCCATCCCGCCCGGGACTAAAGGAACTTGGCCTTGCCCGGGCCCTCCTCGACGAAGCTGCGCATGCCGCGCTCACGGTCCTCGGTGGCGAACAGGCCCGCGAACCAGTTGCGTTCGATGGCGAGACCGGTGTCGATGTCGGCCTCCAGACCCGCGTCCACGCACTCCTTCGCCGCGCGCAGCGCGATGGCCGGGCCCTGGGCCAGCTTGGCGGCCCAGGCGTGCGCCTGCTCGTACACCTCGGCGGCCGGTACCACCCGGTCGACCAGGCCGAGGGTGAGCGCCTCGTCGGCCTTCACCATCCGGCCCGTGAAGATGAGGTCCTTGGCCCGGGAGGGGCCGATCAGCCGGGACAGTCGCTGGGTGCCGCCGGCGCCGGGGATCAGGCCGAGCAGGATCTCGGGCTGCCCGAGCTTGGCGTTGTCCGCGGCGATGCGGTAGTCCGCGCACAGCGCGAGCTCGCAGCCGCCGCCCAGGGCGTAGCCGGTGACGGCCGCCACCACCGGCTTGGGGATCCGCGCCACCGCGGTGAAGGAGTCCTGCAGGGCCCGGGACCGCGCGATCATCGCCGCGTGGTCCATGACCTGCATCTCCTTGATGTCCGCCCCGGCCGCGAACACCTTCTCGCCGCCGTAGAGGATCACCGCGCGGACGTCGGCGCGGTCGGTGGCCTCCGCCGCCAGCTCGCGCAGCCGGTCCTGGGTCGCGATGTCCAGGGCGTTCATGGGCGGCCGGTCCAGGCGGATGGTGCCGACGCCTTCGGAGACTTCGAGAGAGATGGTCATACGGGCACGTTAGTGCCCGTTAACCGGCTTCGGTAGCAGGGGTGACCGGGGTTACCCCAGCCACCGGCCGACCACTACTTGATCCACTCCGACCAGGGCATGTTCCAGCCGTTGAGGCCGTTCTCCGGGGCGATCTTCTTGTCCTTGGAGTTCTTCACGATCACCACGTCGCCGATGATCGAGTTGTCGTAGAACCAGGCGGCGGGGGCCTCGGGGTCACCGGCGCCGCGCACGTCGCGCAGGCCGACGCAGCCGTGGCTGACGTTCTCCGAACCGAAGGTGCTCGACGCGGCCCAGTAGTTGCCGTGCACGAAGGTGCCCGAGGTGGACAGGCGCATCGCGTGCGGCACGTCCTTGATGTCGTACTCGCCGCCGAAGCCGACGGTGGCGCCGTTCATCCGGGTCACCTTGAACTTCTCGCTGATGACCATCTCACCGTTGTAGGTGGTGGTCGACGGGGCGCCCGCGGTGATCGGAAGGTTCTTGAACACCTGGCCGTCGCGGACGACCTGCATCTGGTGGGTGCTCGCGTCGACGGTGGAGACCTGGGAGCGGCCGATCCTGAACTGCACCGTGCGGGTCTGCTTGCCGTAGACCCCGGGGCGGCCCTCGACGCCGTCCAGGTTCAGCTTGACGGTCACCTTGGTGCCCGCCGCCCAGTACTTCTCCGGGCGGAAGTCGAGCCGGTCGTTGCCGAACCAGTGGCCCTCGATCGGCACCGAGGGCTCGGAGGTCACGGTGATCGCCTTCTCCACGGCCTCCGGGTTGGTGATGCCGCGGCTGAAGTTGACGGAGACGGGCATGCCCACGCCGACCTCGGCGCCGTCCTCGGGGGTGTAGTGCCCGATGAAGGTGTTCTTCGGGGTGAGGGTGGTGAAGGTGACGTCCTTCGCGGACTCCCGGCCGGCTCCGTCCTTGGCCACCGCGTGCACCTTGTACTCGGTGGCCGAGCCCAGGTGCCGGGCCGGCTCCCACGTGGTGCCGTCGGCCGACAGCTTGCCCTCGACCTGGTTGCCCTTGGTGTCGGCGACCGCGACGGTGGACAGCTTGCCGCCCGTCGCGGAGATCTTCAGGACGCCGCTGGTCGCGACCTCCTTGGCGCCGTTCTCCGGCTTGATGCTGACGACGGCCTGGGACGCCTCGGTCCCCGTCTTGCCGCTGCCGCCGCCCTTGCCGTTGTCACCGCCGCTGCCGGTGCTGCCGCCGCCGCTGCACGCCGAGGTGAGCAGCAGAGCCGCCCCCAGCACCAGGGCCGACAGGGCACGTGTCGGCTGCAGGTTCACTCTTCTTCTCCCCCATGTCCCCCGCGCGCAGACAGTCGCGCGCTATGGAAACAGGTAATCACACGGGAGGATGACGAAGAGCCACGGATTTGTCACCGTTCGGTCCCAACCGGGGCCGACCTCGCAGGATGCCCCGCCCAGGTCCGGTCCGCCCCGGTCCGGTCCGGTCCGGTCCGGCGGACGGTCAGCCGTCCGTGCCGAACTTGGTCCCCCACACGTAGACGGCGTCCCCCTCGGTCAGCAGGTCCCAGAGCCGGGCCGCGTCCTTGGGGTACAGGTTGACGCAGCCGGCCGAGCCGCCGTACGCGTAGAGGTCCCCGTAGGCCCCGTGGATGGCCTGGCCGCCGTTGAAGAACTGGGCGTGGGGCATGGGGGTGTCGTAGAGGGTGGAGACGTGGTCCTTGTTCCGCCAGTAGATCTCGTGCCAGCCGAGCCGGGTCTCCTGGTCGTCCCGGCCGGTGCGGATCGGCACGGGCGGGAAGACCACCTTGGATCCGCGCTGCACCCAGAGCAGCTGACGGTCCATGTCGATGCAGGTCACCCGGTGGTTCCGGACCGGGCACTTGCCGGCCTTGTTCGGGTTGGGGCGGGCCTGTACGACGAGCATCTCGCGGTGGGTGGCGACGTCCGGGTAGCCGTCGGCGGGGCTGAGCCCGTTGGCCTCCTGGAACTGCCGGATCGCCGCGCAGTCCTCGGGGGACTGCACCCCGTCCACCTTCCGGCCGAGGTGGGCCTCCAGCTCCCGCTGGTAGGGCCCGGTGCGCGCGGTGCAGGGTGCCGCCGCGGCGGCACCCGCCGCGGCGGCCGGCGGGGCCGCGGCCAGGCCCGTCAGGCCGGCCAGGCCGGTCAGGGCGAGCGTCATGGCCAGGGTCAGGCCCGCGGTGCTCCCGGCCCGGCGGTTCCCCGCCGGCTGCCCGCTGCGCTGTCGGTGCGTCATGGCCCCAGCGAACCGCGCGGGGACGGCCGGGGCGCGCCCGGGTGCTCCGATGCGGTGAGCGGGTCATCACATCGGAGCACCGGGGCAGGGCCGGGCGGGCGGGTCAGTCCTCCTTGGAGGAGGACGGCTCCTTGCCGTAGTCGTCCCGCTTGTTGAACACCGTGATCTCGACGCGGTGGTCCGGGGTGGCGTCGTCCAGGGTGAGCGGGCCGGTCACGTCCTTGTCCGGGAGCACGTACGCCTCGGGGACGTCGGTCTCCCACAGGTAGTACCGGCCGGAGTAGAGCGGGCCGAACTCGCACACCCCGGCGCCGTCGGTGGCGCAGCCCTGGCCGACGCGGTGGTCGGGGTTGATGCCGGTGGTCTGGAGACCGGCGGTGCTGTTGGACTCCCGCCACACCTCGAAGACCGCGCCGCGCAGCGGCCGCTTGGTCTTGGCGTCCTTCTTCACTACGCGGATGAAGCCCTGGTACTGCTGCTCCCGTGTGTTGGGGACGGTCGTGGTGACGCCCTGGGCGGCGTTGTCCGCGGTCAGTACGACCGGCCCGCTGACCGGTGCGGCCGGGGGCTGATACCCGTCGGGGGCCCGGGTCTCGAGCCAGTAGTAGCTGCCCGGCGGCACGGTGGCGCCGCAGCGGCCGTCGGCGGCCGTGACGCACTCGCCGGAGACGAGCTCGTCGGGGGTGGCGCCGTCGGCCTGCAGGCCGGCCGTGCCGTTGGTCTCCCGCCACAGCTGGAAGCGGGCCCCGGCCAGCGCGGCGCCGGACTCCGCGTCGGTCTTGCGGACCCAGAGGGAGCCCTCGGCCGGCTCGGGCGGCACGGGCGGCTCGGTCCCGCACTCGGGCAGGCTGCCCGTGAAGGGATAGGAGTGGAACTCCTGGCCGAACCCGCCGGTGGTGCTCGGGCCGGTGTGGGTGAGGTCGCCCGCGGTGAGGAAGCGGCCGTTCACACCGGGCAGCTGGACGGAGGCCTCGGAGAACGGCTCGGCGATCAGGGTGGAGCCTTCGAGCTGAGCGGTGCCGTGCAGCCGTACGGTGGCCGCGTCGGGGAAGTTCCACAGCAGCCGGTGGCGCAGCCCGGCCGGGAAGCTGCCGTTGTTGAACGAGACGAGCGGGTCCTCGCCCAGCACGTTGACCAGCACGGTGGCGCCGTCCGGGATGCCGGTGAACCGGACGAAGACCTGGCCGCCGGCGGAGGTCGCCAGGTCGGTGCCGGCGGGGACGTTGAAGACCTGGAGCGCGGAGCTGCCGTCGCCCGTGAACAGGGCCTCGGTGGGGCTGACCGCGACGGTGCCGGTGGCCGGCCGGGGCTGCCCGTCGACCCGGGCGTAGCACTTGCCGGCCGCGGTGAGGCGGGCGCGGACCGCGGCGTAGGGCGCGGTGGCACCGGGGTCCCGGGTCAGGGTGCCGGTCACCGTGCCGGTGACGGTGCCCGCGTAGCGGACCACGCCCCCGTCGGCGAGGAGCCGCTGGCCCTGCGCGACCCGGACGCTGCCGCCGACCGTGAGGAAGTCCGCCCCGTTTTCGGGCGGGACGCGGGAGCCGACGCCGACGATGCCGACGTTGTAGACGTCGCTGGTGGTGGGGGAGCCCAGCTTCTCCATGTCGAAGTCGCCGAGGACGACGACCCGGCCCTCGGCCTCGGCCGCGCCCCGGCGTACGTTGAAGTCGTCCCCGACGAAGATGTTCACGGCGTTGTCCCGGCCGGTGAACGGCCCGTTGTCGGGCTCCGGCCAGACCGGCGGACAGGAGCCCGGCACGCAGGGTCCGAGGCCGTCGGGAAGCGGGGCCCGCAGCGCTCCCGCGGCGGCGGCCCGCGCCGCGGACGCCGTGGTGACCGCGGCGGTGGAGGTGCCCGGGTCCCCGGTGCGGACCGGGCCGGCCGCGAGGGCGGGGGCCGCCGCGGCCAGCAACGCGGTGATCGCGAGGCCGAGCGGCCACGCCCTTGCTGTCCTGACGATCCTGACAGTCATGACACTCCGTCCGTTTCCCGCCGTCGGTGGCGCCCTGACAGGCTGGGCGCACTCGTGTGCGGGACGGGGCCGGACACTCCCCCGTTACGGCAAACCGGGCACACCAATCACCCTCATGCGACCGGCCGGCCTCAGGCGATCGCCGAGCCGGCGATCCACTCGACCCAGGACATGTTCCAGCCGCCCATTCCGTTGTCCGGGGCGACGGTCTTGTCGGTCGAGTTGACGACCTCGACGACGTCCCCGACGAGGGTGCGGTCGAAGAACCAGCCGGCCGGGGTGTCGGAGCCGCCGCCCTTGTCGTCGCGCAGGCCCACGCAGCCGTGGCTGGTGTTGGCGGAACCGAAGGTGCTCGGGTGGGCCCAGTAGTTCCCGTGCAGGAAGGTGCCGGAGCCGGTGAGCCGGAGGGCGTGCGGCACGTCGGGGATGTCGTACTCGCCCTTGCCGTCCTCGGCCGTGAAGCCGACGGTCGCCCCGTTCATCCGGGTCACGTCGAACATCTCGGTGACCACCATCTTGCCGTTGTAGGTGGGGGACTTCGGGGAGCCGGCGGTGACCGGGAGGGTGGAGAGGACCTCGCCGTCGCGCCGGACGGTCATGGTGTGGTCCTCGGCGTCGACCGTGGAGACCTGGTGCCGGCCCACGGTGAAGCGGATGGTCTTGTCCTGGATCCCGTACGAGCCGGGGGCGCCCTCGACGTCGCGCAGCCTGATGGCGACGGTGACCTCGGTCCCGGGCTTCCAGTACTCCTTGGGCCGGAAGTCCAGGCGGTCGCCCCCGAACCAGTGGCCGGAGACCTCCACCGCCGGCTTCGCGGTGACCGAGACGGCGCGTTCGACGTCGGCGCGGTTCTTGATGGACTTGCTGAACCGGAAGGAGACGATCATCCCGGTGCCGACGGTGGAGCGGTTCTCGGGCTTGAAGTAGCCGATGAACCGCTCCTCGGGCACGTAGGTGGTGAAGGTGGTGTGCCGGGCCTGGCGGCGGTCGTGCCCGTCGACGGCCACCGCGTCCACGGTGTACTTGGCGGCCAGCGAGAGCTTCCCGTGCTCCGGGTCGGGGCTCCAGCTGAGCCCGTCGGGGGCGATCGTCCCGGGGACCTGTTCCTGCTGGGCGTCCTCCACCTTGGTCACCGCCACCCGTTCCAGCCTGCCCTCGGGGACGGACACGCTCAGCGGGCCGTCGGCCGGGACTGCCTTGGCGTTGTCCTCCGGGGTGATCCTGATGGCTTCCTCCGGGGACCGGGGTTTGCCGGGCAGTGCCACCTCCACCGGGGATCCGCCGTCCGCGGTACAGCCGGAAAGTCCGCCCAGCAGCCCCGCCCATGCCACCACGCCGGCCACGGCCGCCGCTGCCCGCCTCGCCCGCCCGGACGTCAGAAGTCTCACGATCCTCCCAACGACGGGGGCCCGCCGGGGGAAACGTGACGGTGGCCCACGTTCCTGGCAGCCCGGTCCGGGCAGAACAGTGAGGAGGACCAGACGGGGGCGGGCCCCGACCGGGACGCCGGGGCCGCACACCCTCCCCCGCCGGGCCTCCGACAGCCGTGGAGGCGGTCAGGTGTCGAGCGCAGCCGAGCAAGAGGTGGTGGAGGGCGGTCACGTGGCGCCCGCACACCGGGTGAACGGATCCGTACGGGCGTCCGCGCGCCCGGGGCCTCCGGTGTGGCCGGGGTCCTCGCATCCGCTGGGGGCGCGGTACCGGGCGGGGCCGGACGGGGTCGCGGGCACGAACTTCGCCGTGTGGGCGCAGGGCGCCGAGGCGGTGGAGCTGTGCCTGTTCGACGACCGCGGCGGCGAGACCCGGTGCGCGCTGACCGAGCTGACCCACGAGATCTGGCACGGGTTCGTGCCGGGGGTGATGCCCGGCAGGCGGTACGGGTTCCGGGTGCACGGCCGCTGGGACCCCTGGACCGGCGCCCGCTACAACCCGGCGAAACTGCTGCTGGACCCGTACGCGCGGGCCGTCGACGGGGACTTCGTGCTGCCGCCGGAGGTGTACGGGCACGTCCGGGACTGGCCGCAGCAGTACATCGCGGACACCGTGCGGGACGACCGGGACTCCGCGCCGTTCGTCCCCAAGGGGGTGGTGGTGCACGATGACGACGACTGGGCGGACGACGTCCGTCCGAAGACCCCCTGGGCGGACTCGGTCATCTACGAGCTGCACGTGCGCGGGTTCACCATGCGGCACCCGGACGTGCCGCCGGAGCTGCGCGGCACGTACGCGGGGCTGGCGCATCCGGCGGCGGTCGAGCACCTGACGCGGCTCGGGGTGACGGCGGTGGAGCTGCTGCCGGTGCACCAGTTCGCGCACGAGGACCATCTGCTGCGGCGGGGGCTGCGGAACCACTGGGGCTACAACTCGATCGGCTACTTCGCCCCGCACGCCGGGTACTCCTCCAGCGGGACGGCCGGCCAGCAGGTCGGCGAGTTCAAGCGGATGGTGCGGGCGCTGCACGCGGCCGGGATCGAGGTGATCCTGGACGTGGTCTACAACCACACGGCGGAGGCCGGTGAGCTCGGGCCCACGCTCTCGCTGCGCGGCATCGACAACCGCGGCTACTACCGGCTCCAGCACGACCAGCGGCGGTACGCCGACTACACGGGCTGCGGGAACACCCTGCACGCGGGCCGGCCGCACGTGCTCCGGCTGATCACGGACTCGCTGCGGTACTGGGTGACGGAGATGGGGGTGGACGGCTTCCGCTTCGATCTGGCGGCGGCGCTGGCCCGCTCCATGCACGACGTGGACATGCTCTCGCCCTTCCTCGCCGTCATCGCCCAGGACCCGGTGCTGCGCCGGGTGAAGCTGATCGCCGAGCCGTGGGACGTGGGCTCGGGCGGCTACCAGGTGGGCGCGTTCCCGCCGCTGTGGACGGAGTGGAACGACCGTTACCGGGACGCGGTGCGGGACTTCTGGCGGGGCGCGCTGCCCGACGTACGGGACCTGGGGTACCGGCTGTCGGGGTCCAGCGACCTGTACGCGTGGGGCGGCAGGCGGCCGTACGCCTCGGTGAACTTCGTGACCGCGCACGACGGGTTCACCCTGCGCGACCTGGTGTCGTACGAGCGGAAGCACAACGAGGCCAACGGGGAGGCCAACCGGGACGGGACGAACGACAACCGGTCGTGGAACTGCGGGGTGGAGGGCGAGACGGACGACCCGCGGATCGCGGCGCTGCGCCGGCGGCAGCTGCGGAACCTGCTGACCACCCTGCTGCTGTCCACCGGGGTGCCGATGCTGGTGGCGGGGGACGAGTTCGGGCGCACCCAGGGCGGCAACAACAACGCGTACTGCCAGGACAACGAGACCGGGTGGGTGGACTGGTCACTGCTGTCGGACCCGGGCTGGCAGAACCTGTTCGCGCTGACCCGGCGGCTGCTGGCGCTGCGGCGGAAGCATCCGGTGCTGCGGCGGCGGGCGTTCTTCTCGGGCCGGCCGCAGGGCGCGGACGGGCTGCGGGACCTGGCCTGGTTCACCCCGGCGGGGGCGGAGATGACGGAGCGGGACTGGTACGCGCCGGCGGCCTCGCTGGGCCTGTACCTGTCGGGGCGTGACATCCCGGGCCGGGACGAGCGGGGCCGGCAGGTGACGGACGACAGCTTCCTGGCGCTGCTGCACGCGGGGGACCGGCCGGTGTCCTGGATCCTGCCGGGCCCGCCGTGGGCCTCGGCGTACGAGGTGGTGCTGGACACCTCGCGTGAGGACCAGGCGGCGGTTCCGGGGGCCCGGTTCCGCGGCGGCCAGACCGTCACCGTGCCCGCGCGCGCGGTGCTCTTGCTGCGCGTGGCGGCCTGACCCCTACCGCCGCGTAGGCAGGCGTGCCGTTCACGCCGCCGTGGGCGCAGGCGTGCCGTTCACGCCGCCGTGGGCGCAGGCGTGCCGTTCACGCGGCCGTGTGGGCAGGCGTGCCGCAGGGCGATGGGGGTCCCCCCTGCTCGAGCGAAGCCGAGAGCTTGGGGGTGGGGGTCCCCCCGGACGGAGTCTGGGGGAGGTGGGCACACGGCACGACGGCCCGCGCCGGTCGCGCAGCGTGTGCCTGTGCCCCGACCCCGCTGACGGGGTCGGACCCCGCTGCGGCGGAGCCGAGGCATCGCTTCGGTGGGGCGGGAGCGAGCCTGCTGGGCGGCGTTCCGGTGTGCCCACCCGTTCCGCCCTGCGGAACGCCTGCCCACACCTCGGTGGGGCTACCCCTCCACGTGCAGCAGCATGCGCTTGAGCAGGGCCGCGAGTTCGGCCGTCTCGGCCGGGGCGAAGGGCTCCAGCATGGCGGTCTCGGCCAGGCCGCGCAGCCGCATCGCGGCGAGCCAGCGGGTGCGGCCCTCCCCGGTGAGTTCCACGTCGACCCGCCGGCGGTCGTCGGCGGCCCGCAGGCGGCGGACCAGTCCCGCCTTCTCCAGGGTGTCCAGGCGGCCGGTCACCCCCGCCGGGGACAGGAGCAGTTCGGCGGCGAGCTCGGAGGGCGTGGCCCGCCAGGGTTCACCGCGGGAGGCGAGCCGGTGCAGGGTCTCGAACTCGAAGGGCTGCAGCCCGGTCTCGGCCAGGGCGCGTTCCTTGGCCCGCTGCACGTGTTTGGCCAGCAGCTGGATGCGGGTGATGACCTCCTCCGTGGGCACGTCGAACGGCACCTTGCCGCGCCACCGCGCGATGTGCCGGTCGACGGAGTCCTCCGTCGGGGTCGGGCCCTGCCCGCTGCCCGGTTGCTCGCTCATCCCGGCATTATCGCGCCACCCGAAGATATTTCGTTGACGAACGATTCGGTGGCGAAATACCTTCGCCCGATGATCCCCACCCTGTGGCGGCTGCTCGCGGGCCGCACCTTCGCCGCCTTCGCCACCGCCCTCATCCCGACCACGCTCACCCTCGCCGTGGTCGGTACCGGCTCCGCCGGCGACCTGGGTCTCGTACTGGCCTGCGAGATGGTCCCGATGCTGGTGCTGCTGCCGGTCGCGGGCGTGGCCGCCGACCGGTTCCCCGCCCGGCGGGTGGTGCTCGCGGCCGACCTCGTCCGGGCCGCCGCGCAACTGGCCGTCGGCGTCCTGCTGCTGACCGGTCCGGTACGCGTGCCCGCCCTGGCGGCCCTCTCCGCCGTGACCGGGGCGGCGGTGGCCTTCGGCACCCCGGCGGCCCGCACCCTGGTGGCCGCCGTGGTGGCCGGGCCCGAGCGGCTGCGGGCCAACTCCCGGCTGATGGTGGCCCAGGGACTGGCCTCGGTCGCCGGTCCGGGAGCCGCGGGCGCACTGATGATGGGCATCGGAGCCGGCTGGTCCTCCCTGCTGACCGGCGCGCTCTTCGTCTGCTCCGCGGTCACCCTCGGCGGCCTGCGCACCCCGCACCGGGCGCCGGCCGGAGACCGTCCCGGCTTCCTGGCCGAGCTGCGCGAGGGCTGGGCCGAGACCCGGCGGCACCCCTGGTTCCTCGCGAACGTCCTGGGCCACGGCGTCTGGCACCTGGCGGCCGGACTGCTGCTCACCCTCGGCCCGCTGATCGCGGTGGAGTCCCTCGGCGGCGAGGCCGCCTGGGTGGTCATCGCCCAGGCAGGCACGGCCGGGATGCTCGCCGGGGCCTGGGCGGCCGGCCGGCTGCCGGTGCGGCGGCCGCTGGTCTGGGTGGCCGTCGCCTCGGCAGCCTTCGGCCTCGCCCTCGCCGCACTGGGGCTGCGGCTGCCGACCCCGGTGGTGGCCGCCGCGTACTTCCTCGGCCTGGGCGGGGTCGGCCTGCTCAGCCCGCTCTGGGAGACCGTGATCCAGCAGCGGGTGCCGGCCGGGGCGCTCGGGCGGGTCGGCTCCTTCGACACCCTGATCTCGTTCGCCGCCCGGCCGCTGGGACTGGCCGTGGCGGCCCCGCTCGCCGCCGTCGCCGGCACCACCGGCCCGCTGCTGGCCGCCGCGGTGCTGGTGGCCGCGGCCAATCTGGGCGTGCTGCTGGTTCCGGACGTGCGGGAACATCGGGAACGGGAGCACACATTCGCCCTGCGATGATGTGTGCGATCGGGGGCCGTGCAGGGAATGTCGTGCAAGGGGTGTGAACGAATGGCGAGTGTGGGGACCGCGTTGCGGGAACTGCGCGGGGCACAGAAGTCGGCGAAGGGGGTCTCGCTCTACTCCCGGTTCGTCAACCGGCCTTCCGGGCGGTACCTGGCCGCCGGCTCGTACGCGCTGGGGCTCACCCCGAACCAGGTGACGCTGGTCAGCGCCGCCTTCAGCTTCGCCGCGGTGGCCGCGGTCGCGCTCGCCGCTCCCTCGTGGGGGCTGGGCCTGGCCGTGTGGGCCGCGCTCGCCGTCGGATTCGCCTTCGACTCGGCGGACGGGCAGCTGGCCCGGCTGCGCGGCGGGGGCAGCGCGGCGGGCGAATGGCTCGACCACGTGGTGGACGCCGCCAAGCTGACCGCGCTGCACACCTGCGTGCTGATCGCCTTCTACCGCTTCCCCGAGGCGTACGGGACGGAGGCCGACGGCTGGCTGCTGGTGCCGCTCGGCTTCCAGTTCGCCGCCGTGGTGACCTTCTTCGGCGGGCTCCTGACCGAGAAGCTGAAGCCGAAGCCCGCCCCCGGGGAGGCCGTCGCCGCCCCCTCCACGCTGCGCGCGGTGGCGCTGCTGCCGGTGGACTACGGCGTGTTCTGCCTGGTGTTCCTGCTTCTCGGCGGCGGGGAGCTGTTCTCCTGGGCCTACGCCGGACTGGGCGCGGTGGCGGGCCTGTTCCTGCTGGCGTTCCTGGCGAAGTGGTTCCGGGAGCTCAGCGCCGTTCGGCGGTGAGGGTCTCCGGGAGGGGCTCGGCGAGCGCGTCCAGCGCCCGGCGCAGCTGGGTGCTGGAGGTGTGCACGGTGTACGGGAAGTAGACGACGTCCACGCCGACGGCCGCGAAGTCGGCCTCCAGCTTGTCGCCCTTGGGCGTGCCCCGCCAGTCGTCGCCCTTGAAGATGACGTCGAACCGGACCTGCTTCCAGGTCTCGACCTTGTCCGGCACCGTCTCGACGAAGGCGGCGTCGACGTACTTGACGCTGCGGACGATTTCCAGCCGCTCGACGAGCGGGATCATCGGGCGGCGGCCCTTGGCCAGCTCCGCCATCTCGTCGGAGACCACTCCGGCCACCAGGTAGTCGCACTGACTCCGGGCATGGCGAAGGATGTTCAGGTGTCCGATGTGAAACAGATCGTATGCACCCGGTGCATAGCCCACTCGGTAGGGCCTGCGCGCGGGCACGCCAAGGTCGGACATGTCCTGCTCCGTCATCTGTTACCCCCCAGCGACCGCACCCCCCGGTGCGGTGGATTAGCAGACAATAGCGTGCACGTTCCGCGCCGTGCGGATGAACGATTAGGGTGGCGTGCGCATCGATCAGGGGGAAGGGGACTGTCAGTGTCCGCATCCGGTCACCGGCGCCTGCTGCTGGTTTCCACCAATTACGCTCCCGAGCACGCGGGTATCGGTCCGTACGCCACACAGATCGCCGAACACTGGGCGAATTCCGGCCACGAGACGCACGTGTTCGCAGGCATGCCGCACTACCCCTCCTGGTCACTTGAGCCGGAGTACAAGGGGGCGCTCCGGCGCACGGAGGAGCGCGCGGGGGTCACTGTGCACCGGCGTGCGCACACCGTCCCGGCACGCCAGACCGCGGTGAAGCGGGCGTTGTTCGAAGGATCGATCCTGCTGCACGGTGCCGCGGCCCCGCCGCGGATCCCCAAGCCGGACGCGATCCTCGCCCAGATGCCCAGCCTGGCCGGCGGGGTGCTGGCGGCGCGGATGGCCGCGCGCTGGAAGGTCCCGTACGTCCCGGTGGTCCAGGACCTGATGGGCGCGGCCGCGGCGCAGAGCGGCATCAGCGGCGGCGACAAGGCCGCGGCGCTGGCCGGGCGCGCGGAGGCGTACGCGCTGAAGCGGGCCACCCTGGTCGGCGTGATCCACGAGACCTTCGTCGACCGGGTGGTGGGCATGGGCGTGGACCCGGACCGGATCCGCCTGGTGCCCAACTGGTCGCACGTGCCCTCCCCCACCAAGCCGCGCGGTGAGACCCGTCGCCACCTGGGCTGGGCGCCCGGCCAGACGGTCGTCCTGCACTCGGGGAACATGGGGCTGAAGCAGGGCCTGGAGGTCCTGGTGAACGCCGCGCGCCTGGACCCCGCGGTCCGCTACGTGCTGATGGGCGACGGAAGCCAGCGGGCCGCGCTCGCCGAGATGTCGGCCGACGTTCCCAACCTCGACATCATCCCCCCTGCCGGGGACGAGGACTTCCCCGATATCCTCGCGGCGGCGGACGTGCTCGCGGTCACGCAGCACGCGGCTGTGCTGGACATGAGCGTGCCGTCGAAACTCACCTCCTACTTCGCGGCCGGCCGGCCGGTCGTCGCCTCCGTGGCGGCCGAGGGCGGCACCGCGCAGGAGGTGGAGCGTTCGGGTGCCGGTGTGCTCGTACCGCCGGAGGACCCGCAGGCACTGCTGAAGGCCGTACGGTCCCTGGCCGAGGACCCGGCGGGCGCGGACGCGCTGGGCGCGGCCGGTCCCCGTCATGTGACGGCGCACCTGAGCCGTGAGGCGGGCCTGGCCCGCATCGACGCACTGATCGACGAAGCACTGGGGGGAACCCGGCCGTGAACGACAAACACCGCCCGGTGGCGATAGCGGCCGAAGACGAGCCGGACCTCCTCAGGGACCAGTTCAAGCAGCTGCTGCGCTACCGCAGGCTGCTGGGCGCCGGCATCGGCATCGGCCTGCTGGGCGGTGTCTACCTCGGCATATCGACGGCCGACACCTATGTGGCGACCGCGGACGTGGTGCTGCGCACCCCGACCGATGACCCGTTCAACCCGTCCATCGCGGCGGACAAGACGGTCAACATCGGTTCGGAACGGCAGACGGCGCTCAGCCGCTCCATCGCCGAGGAAGCGGCCAAGAAGCTCAACATCGCGGACTCCGGGCTCCCGGCGCTGCGCACCGGCCTCCAGGTGACCAACCCACCGCAGTCCATGGTGCTGAGGTTCACGTACACCGCCGACAGCCCGCGGGAGGCGGCCCGCCGGGCGAACGCCCTGACGGAGGCGTACCTGTCCAAGCGCCAGGAGTCGCTCGACGCCACCCGCGACAAGATGGTCAAGAGCTACGAGAAGCAGCGCGACCCGATCGCCAAGCAGCTCGACGAACTGGCCAAGGACATCTCCCGGATGCCGGCCGGTGCCGCCCGTGACGCCGCCGCCTCCCAGAAGACGGACCTGCAGAGCAAGGTGGGCCAGTTCAACGGGCAGATCTCCAAGCTGGACGCCCTGGACATGACCCCGGGCCGGATCACCAGCAAGGCCACCCCGCCGTCCGCCTCGGACGGCCCCGGCCTGCCCATGTCCCTCGCCCTGGGCGCGGCCGTGGGTCTGGCCCTGGGCCTGCTCGCGGCCTGGGTGCGGCTGGTCTTCGACCCTGCGCCGCGCTCCGACGGCGACGTCTCGCGGGCCCTGCGGGCGCCCGTCCTGGGCTCGCTGCCGCGGGACAAGAGCGCCGGCGGGCCGCTGCTGGCGGCCGGAGAGGAAGACCCGCGGCTGGCGGAGGAGTTCCGCTCGGTGGCCTTCCGCCTCGCCTACGACTCCCGCTTCGCCGACCGGCGCCGGCTGCTCGTGGTGGCACCGCGCGGCAGCAGCGAGATCGCCGCGGCGGTCGCCGTGAACCTGGCCGCCTCCTTCGCGGAGACCGGCAAGGACGTGCTGCTGATCGAGGCGGACCTGCGCACTCCGGTGCTGGCCAGCCAGCTGCCGACGGACGCGGGTGGCCGGCCCCGGTGGAGCCAGATGCCGGGCGGGCCCGGCCAGAACCCGGCCGGACACGCCGAGTCGGACTGGCCCGACGGGCGCCAGTTGGTCGTGGACGCCGGCGAGTCCGGTTCCTTCGACCTCATCCCCGGCGACCGGGTCCGCAACGTGGCCCGCGCGCTCACCTCGGCCCGCGCCTCCCGCCTCATCTCCGAGGCGGACTCCCCCAACTCCACGGTGGTCGTGCTGGCTCCGCCGGTGCTGTCGTACGCCGACGCCCTCGCGCTGGTCGACCGGGTCGACGGCGTGCTGGTGGTCTGCGACCCGCGGGCGGTGCAGCGCACCGACCTGGCCCGGATCCGCGAGCTGATCACCGGCGCGGGCGGCACGGTGCTCGGCGCGGTGCTCCACGGGCCGCTGCCGGACGACAAGAAGGGCGGCGGCCCGCGCCGCGGCAAGCGCACCCCGGGCAACGCCCCCGCGGCCACCCCCGCCCCGGCCCCGCGCCCCCGCCCGACCCTGCCCGTCGAACAGCACATCCCGGGCGACGGCACGGACACGGTGGCGCTGCGGACGGTCCGCACGGGCCAGCGGTGAGCGGACGTCGCGGTATCGCGGCGCTCGCCTCGGTCCTGGACCAGGCGGCCTCCAGCGCCACCAACATCCTGGTCCTGGTGCTGGCGGCCCGCCTGTCCTCCGCCTCCGGCTTCGCCGCCTTCTCGATGGTGTACGTCACGTTCACGGTCCTGCTGGGCCTGAACATGGCGTACGTCGGCCAGACCGTGGTCCTGGAGAAGGCGGAGGAACGCCTCGGCACGGTCTGCCGCTCGGCCGTCGCGTTCACGGCCGCGGCCTCGGTCGCGGCCGGCGTGGCCCTGGCCGGCGTCGGCATGCTGCTCCCCGGAGCGACGGGCGGGGCCTTCGAGGCCCTCGGCAAGGTCCTCCCCCTGGTCCTGCTCCAGGACGGCCTCCGCTACTGCTTCTCGGCGCTGAGGGCCCCGGAACGGGCCCTCGCGGCGGACACCCTCCGCCTGGCCTGCGTGGTCGCGGCCCTGCTGTCGCTCCCGTCCGGGACCTCGGCGCAACGCCTGGTCCAGGTCTGGGGCCTCTCCGCCCTCCCCGCGCTGCTCCTCGGTCTGGCCCTGCTGTGGCCGTACGTCAGGGGCGCGCGCACGCACCTCGCCCCGTACCTGCGCCGCGGCCACCTGGGGCAGCGGTTCGTCGTGGAGTACGCGGTGGGCCAGGGCTCCAGCCAGCTGGCCGTGCTCGGCCTGGGCGCCTTCGCGACCCCGCTCGCGGTCGGTGCGCTGCGCGGCGCGACCACCCTCTTCGGGCCCCTGAACGTCCTGTTCAACTCGGCGAACGCGTTCGCCCCGCCGTTCCTGAACCGGCTCACCGGCAAGCGGGCGGTCGTACGGTCCACCCTGACGCTGGGTCTGACCCTGGGGGCCCTGGCGGCAACGGTGGCCGCCGGGCTCTACGCCCTGCCCGGCTCCTGGGGCCGCGAACTGCTGGGCGACACCTGGCCCGCGGCGGCGGCCCTGCTCCCCGCGACAGGCGCCCAGTACGCGGTGATGGCCCTGGGCACCTCCGCCCTGCTCACCCTCCGCGTCCTGGACCCGAAGGCCACCCTCTCGGTCCAGGTGGTCTTCTCGCTCCTCTCGGTGGCCTTCCTCCTCGCGGGCTACGCCGCCTGGGGCGTCACCGGCGCCGCCTGGGGCCTGGCCCTGGGCTCCGCCCTGAAGGCCGCAGCCGCCTGGTGGCGCGTCACCCGCGTCCCGGCCGCGCTCCCGGCCCGGCAGCCGGCCTGATCCGCCCCGGCCCCGCCGGCGGCCGAGCTCAGCGGAGCGTCTTGTTCTTGTCCGTGCGGTACGTAGCCACCAGCGCGAGGCACAGCGCTGCGATGGCCACACGGCCCGAGGCCTGGAGCAGGGGCCCCCGGAGCAGGATGAAGGAGTAGCCCGCGACCAGCGGGACGACCACGGTGATGAGCGAGCCCGGCGGCGTACTGCGCCGGGCTCGCTTGGCGTAGCGGCGGTCGACGCGGGCGGCGGCGTAGCCCATGGCCATCAGGCCGCCGGTCATGCCGATCGAGCCGAAGTCGATCCACAGCTCCGCCCAGATCGGGGAGGAGAGGTTGGTGTTGACCGTGCCCATCCACTGGCCGACCATCACGCCGGTGTCCCGCGGCTTGTCCGCCCAGACCGAGCGCGGCACCGCGAAGAAGACGGAGCCGGCCAGCTGGCGGCCGTAGAAGTGGCCGGGGCCGGAGTCGACGTAGGTGATGGTGTTGGCGAACATGCCGATCTGGTCGTAGTCCTTCAGGGCCATCGGCTCCAGGAAGGAGGTCGTCTCGACCGGCTTGTAGTTCTTCTCGTCGTAGCGGAAGCGGTCCGCGAACGGGAAGATCAGGAGCGCCACCACCACGGCCATGGACAGGGCGACCCGGTACATCGCGGCGCTCACCGGGAAGACGGTGAAGAGCATCGCGAACATCACCGTCAGGAACCAGTAGCGCGGGTTCGAGATGGGGTTGTTGACGATCAGGTTGAGCACGCACAGCGCCGCCCAGGTGGCGATGACCACCGGCTTGCGGCGGGCGTAGACCGAGGTGACCAGCCAGCGGGTGTAGAGCAGCCAGGCGAGCAGGGCCGGGACGGTGCCGAAGCCGCGCAGGAACGCCTGGCCGGCCTGGCCGTCGCCGTTGGAGACGCCCGCCTCCTCGATGCCGGCGATGATCTCCTGGCGGCTGCTGAAGAAGACCGCCGGGCCGCCCAGCTTCATGATGAACACGCCGCTGAACAGGAAGGCCAGCAGCGTGAGCAGTTGGAGGCGGCGGCGGTGCGTCATCACCGGGCGCGGTTCCTTCTGCGTGCCGAACACCCCGCCGGCCGGCCGGTGCCGGGCCAGCAGCACCCCCACGTCGAAGGCGATGCAGCCGATCAGCACCAGGGCGATGGCCCAGGTGAGGTCGGAGCGGGGGCCGACGACGGGGGTCGGGACCTGCCCGAGCACCGCCTGGGCCAGCGGGGCCACGCCCATCGCCATGTAGACGAACAGCCAGAAGGAGCCCTGGAGCAGCTTGCGGCGGCTGGTGAGGACCATCGCGGAGAGCCGTGCGCCCGCGTACACGGTGAGCGCGAGCTGCACCCAGAACGCGGCGTCGTCGACGCCGGCTCCGGGCTGCACGGCCACCATCAGCGGCAGGAAGACGGTGAAGCCCAGCGCGAGCGGCACCGACAGGGCGCGGGAGAGCAAAGTGCGCGGGGTGGTGACCTGGCCCCACTGGGCGGCGTCCTCCTCCGGGGGGACCGGGACGCGGGGCGGCTGCGGCTTGCGAATGTCCGTTGCCACCGTGCCTGCCCCCACCCCTGTGCGCTCTCCGGGCGCAGTCTAGTCTGAGCGCGCGGCGCCTGGGGAGGCGCCGACCGGGGGTCGAGCTCGAAGGGGGGCAAGTGGCACGCAATCTCACGGCCTTCACGCTGGCCGGCTACGACAAGGGACGCGGGTTCCTGACCCAGGCCCTGTGGTTCGCCGTGCTCAACACGGTGTTCATGGCCTGGTTCTGTCCGGCCCGGCTGCGCGTGGCCCTGCTGCGGGCCTTCGGCGCGGACATCGGCGAGGGCGTGTTCATCCGGCACAAGGTGCGGGTGCTGTGGCCGTGGAAGCTGACGGTCGGTGACCACAGCTGGATCGGTGAGGGCGCCTGGCTGCTGAACCTGGAGCCGGTGACCATAGGCGCCCATGTGTGCGTCTCGCAGGAGGCCATGCTCTGCACCGGCTCGCACGACCACCGGGCCGAGGACTTCCGCTACCGCAACGCCCCGATCACGGTCGAGGACGGTGCCTGGGTGGCGGTACGGGCGACCGTGCTCGCCGGGGTGACCATCGGCCGGCACGCGGTCGCGGGCGCCGGGGCGATCGTGCACAAGGACCTGCCCGAGCTGACCCTGCAGACCGCGGACGGCACCCGCCGGCCGGTGGAGGAGCCGAAGTGAGAGTCCTGCACGCGGTCACGCTGCACTCCCCGCAGAATGCTTTCGGCGGCCCGGTGCGGGTGGCTCTGAACCTCGCGAAGGGGCTGCGCGAACGCGGGCACGAGCCGAGGCTGCTGGCGCTCGGCGAGGGCTTCGGCGACCCCTGGCCCACGGATGTGGAAGGGGTTCCGGCCACGCTGTTCCCGGCCCGCCGGCTGCTGCCGCTGGGCTTTTCCGGGATGACCTCGCCGGCGCTGCTGGCCTCGGCCGGCCGGCTGGTCCGGGACGCGGACGTGGTGCACGTGCACCTGGCCCGCGACCTGGTGACCCTTCCGGTGGCGCTGGCGGCCCTGAGGGCCGGGCGTCCGCTGGTGCTGCAGACCCACGGCATGGTGGACCCCAGCGACAAGGCCCTGGCGAAGGTGCTGGACGCGCTGGCGGTCCGCCGGCTGCTGCGCGGCGCGGGCGCGGTGCTGTACCTGACCGGGCACGAGAAGCAGGGGCTGGAGGCCGTGGTCGGCGGTGCGCTGCCGCAGGCGGTCCGGCTGGTCAACGGCACCCCCGCACAGGAGGAGCGGCCCGCGCCGTCGGGTCCGCCGCGGATCCTGTACGCGGCGCGGCTGCAGGCCCGTAAGCGGCCGGTGGACTTCGTGGACGCGGTGCCGGAGATCCTCCGCTCGCACCCGGACGCCGAGTTCGTGGTGGCCGGCCCGGACGAGGGCGAGCAGGCCGCCGTACTGCGCCGGATCGCGGAACTGGGGGTGGCGGACCGGGTGTCCGTGCCGGGGCCGCTGAGCGGCCGGAACGTGCTGCGGGAGCTGCGCCGGGCGCACGTGTACGTCCTGCCGTCGGTGGACGAGCCGTTCCCGATGTCGGTACTGGAGGCGCTGTCGGTGGGCGTGCCCTCGGTGGTGACCCACTCCAACGGCCTGGCCCGGGACATCGCGGAGGCGGGTGCCGGTCACGCCGTCACCCCGGGACCCGAGGGGGTCGCCGGGGCGGTTTCGGCCCTGCTGGACCCGGAGGCGAACCGGGCCGCGTCGCTGGCCGCCCGGAAGCTGGCGGCGGAGGCGTTCTCGATGGACGCGGTCCTGGACACGCTGCTGCCGGTGTACGAGCGGCTGCGCAGGCCGGGGACGGCCTGAGCGGACTCCCCGGGCGGACTTCCTGGGCGGGACCGCGTGAACCGGCTCCCCGGGGCCGCCCGGTCAGGCGCGGCGGATCACGATGTCGCCGTAGCCGCTGCGCACCCTGATCTCCGCGGTCTCGTCGGTGGCGGCGGGACCGGCGGTCTGGCCCAGGGTGTTGTGCAGGGCGCCGAAGTCGGTGTGGACGTCGAGCCAGGCGGCGGTGGCCTGGCGGATGCCGACCTCGACCTCGCCGACTCCGGTCTCCAGCACCACCCGGCCGCGCGCGACCTGCCCGATCCGGATCGCCCCGTTGGAGGACCTGGCCTCGACGCCGGCCCCGGCGGTGCCGACGGTGATCGGGCCGTTGGAGGACTTGGCGCGCAGCTCGCCGAGGACCTCGCCGAGGAGGGTCTCGCCGTTCCCGTTGCCGACGAGGGCCCGGCCGGCGATGCTCACGACCTCGGTCCGGCCCGAGCCGGTGATGTCGGCGTCGCCGGCGACCTCGCCGACGCGGATCTCGCCGTGCTCGTTCCGGAGGTTCACGTGGTGCGCCGCCTCGACCCGGAGGTCGCCGGAGGCGGTCCGCAGCCGGCAGTCGCCGAGCGGGCCGGCGGCGAGGATGTCGCCGACGGCGGTGACGGCCTCGACGTGGGAGCCGGCGGGCAGTTCGACGACCACCTGGACGGAGGGGGCCCGTCCGAACAGGACCCGCTTGCTCGGTCCGCGGACGGTGAGCGCGTCACCGGAGAAGGAGACCTCGGTGGCCTCGGCGGCCCGCACGTCGGCGTCGCTGCCGGGCCTGCCGGGGGTCACCTCGACGACCGTGTCCTCGCGCTTGCCTGCGGTGATCCGGATCGAGCCGACCTCGATGCCGATGGTGGCGGTGATGGCTTCGGGCGTGGCGAAAGAGGGCATGGCCGTGCCGTCCTTTGGACTCGGTGGGGTGTGGCGCGGTGCGGCGGCGGGCCGCCGGGTCAGCGGACCCAGCCGGTGAAGCCCTGCTCGCCGCGGCGGAAGCGGGCGGGTGCGGCCGGGGCCGCGGGCTGGAGGGCGGTGGAGACGGCCCGTACCAGCCAGGCGTTTACGGAGAGGCCCTCGCCGGCGGCGGCCTCCTCGACCCGGCCCTTGAGGTGGGCGGGGAGCCGGAAGTTGATCCGGGCGGTGGTGCCGTCCTCCGCGTCGGCGGGTACGACCGGGGCCGGGGGCGGGGGCGGCGTCGGCGGGGCGACCGGGGCGCTCTCGGCGCCGGTGCCGGTGCCGGTCGGCGGGGCGGTGACGACGAACTCGGGGTCCAGACCCCGCAGCCGTACGTCGACCGAGCCGGGCGCCAGGTCCCGGGTGACCTCGACCATGGCGGCCGAGAGGGCGTTCAGGAGGGTGAGGCGGGCGGCGGACTCCAGCGGAGCGGTGAGCCGCTCGGCGAGGGCGCGCGCTTCGTCACCGCCGGCGTTGGCGGCGACCGCGAGCTCCTGTCGGAGGTGGTCGACGTAGGGGGTGAGGTCCATGATGCCATGATGGCACGGCATTGGCACCACACGCAAGGGAAGCGGCACCAAAGTGGCATCACTTGGGGGTACGACAACTCACCGCGCGCCATCTCCGCAGGTCAGCCCGTCAGGCTGAACCGGCGCCAACTTGGCTCCGGATGGCGCCATACCGCGCCAAGAGATGGCGCCCAGGCGCACCCCGCATCACCGCTGCCCGGGCACGCGGAAGCCCCCGGCGCGGGCCGGGGGCTTCGCGGGAGGTCGGGTCAGGCCGGGAGCCAGGCGTAGCAGCCCGCCGAAACGAACTCGGACGTGCCGGCCGGGATCTTCGCCGTGACCGGGGCGCCCGGCTTGGCGCCGGGCTCGGGGCCGGAGGCCAGCACCGCCCCGGCCGCGGACTTCGCCTGCCAGGCGCACGACGGGGTCGGGCTCGCCGCCCGGTAGGTCCCGGCCGCCGGGGACTTGCGGGTGCCGTCCCCGAAGCCCTTCTCCGCCGCCGCCAGCACCGGCTTCTGCTCCGGGCAGAGGTGGGTGATCGCGTCCTTGGCGCCCGCGATCTCGCCCGAGACCACCGCCGCCACCGCGGCGTCCTTGTCGCGCTTCGCCGTGCGCGCGATGCGCTGGCACGCCTCCTGCCCAGTCTGCAGCACCGCCGCCGGGTCCGTCTTCTCCGGCACCCGGCCGCTCAGGTACTTCTTCTCGTTCTCCTTGAACGAGCCCGTGGCCGGCGTCAGCTTCGCGTCCGGCAGCACCGGACCGGTCGGCTTCGCCGCCGGCGAGGACGGCGCCGCCGGAGCGGCGGAGGAGTCCGCCGGGTCCGGGACCGAGGACGCGGCCGGAGGCTTCGGCTTCGCCTCCGCGGCCGGCTTGTCCCCGTCCGAGCTGCAGGCGGTGAGGGACAGGGACAGGACGGTGGCCAGCAGAACAGCAGCCGTAGCCGGGCGTCGGTACATCACAGGGCTCCCGTGGTACTGGGGCAGGGTGTGCGGAGAGTGCAGGGTGCGGAGAACGCGGAGAACGCGGAAGGTTCGGGTACGTCGGCGGGGCCCCGCCCCGGGGCCGGGGCCCCCCCCCCCCCCCCGTTACGTTCGCCGCAGGTGTGGATCAGCTGCGGGGTGCCCACCGCCCCCGCGGCCGCGCTGGTCCAGCTCCAAAGCGGGGGGGGGGC
>NZ_JBICVY010000028.1:0-48910 GCF_043199475.1 Streptomyces sp. NPDC048603
ACACCCAGATGGCCGACCAGCTCGACCACGCCATCGAACAGAACGGCAAGGGCGACCTCGGCCGCCTCCTCACCGGCAACGACACCTGGACCGTCATCGGCTGAACCGCCCGATCACGCCCCACGGGCCCGGAGCTCCCCTGAGCTCCGGGCCCGTTCCGTTGTCCGGCATGTGGGATGTCATGACTGTCACTGTCTACGGACATGACATATAACGCCCCCGGCGCTACGGTCGAGAGGTTGGCTTGAAGTAGCAGTGGAGGGCCCGTGAAGGCACAGAACGAACAGCGCACGGGTCTGCTCTACGGATTCGCCGCCTATGGCATGTGGGGGCTCGTCCCCCTCTTCTGGCCACTGCTCAAGCCCGCACAGGCCCTGGAGATCCTGGCCCACCGGATGGTGTGGTCGCTGGCCGTGGTGGTCGTGCTGCTGTGCGCGATGCGCCGCTGGGGCTGGATACGGGAGCTGCTGCGGCAGCCGCGGAAGCTCGCCCTGACCGCGCTCGCCGCCACCGTGATCACGGTGAACTGGGGCGTCTACATCTGGGCGGTGAACGCCGGCCATGTGGTGGAGGCCAGCCTCGGCTACTTCATCAATCCGCTGGTCAGCATAGGTATCGGAGTACTGCTGCTGGGCGAGCGGCTGCGGCCCGCACAGTGGGCGGCGGTCGGCATCGCCGTCGCCGCCGTGGTCGTGCTCGCCATCGGCTACGGCCGCCTGCCGTGGATCTCGCTGGTCCTGGCCTTCTCCTTCGGCACCTACGGCCTGATCAAGAAGAAGATCAACCTCGGTGGGGTGGAATCGCTGGCCGCCGAGACCGCCGTCCAGTTCCTGCCCGCCCTGGGCTATCTGCTGTGGCTGTCCACGCAGGACGAGCTGGCCTTTGGCCACGAGGGCACCGGGCACGCGGCCCTGCTGGCCGCCACCGGCCTGGTCACCGCGCTCCCGCTGGTCTGCTTCGGCGCCGCCGCCATCCGGGTCCCGCTGTCCACCCTCGGTCTGCTCCAGTACCTGGCGCCGGTGTTCCAGTTCGCGCTCGGGGTGCTCTACTTCCACGAGGCCATGCCGCCCGAGCGGTGGGCCGGCTTCGCCCTGGTGTGGGCCGCCCTGGCCCTGCTCACCTGGGACGCGCTGCGCGCCGCCCGGCGCGCCCGGGCCGGTCTGGCCGCGGCGCCGAAGGCGCCCGCGGGCAGCGCCCGGACCCCCGCCCGCGAACCGGCGTAACCACACACCGTCCGTCACCCGGCCGCCCGTACGCAACACGCGTACGGGCGGTCGTCCGTTTAGCGAACCCTTCTGACCGGATTACGCTCTTGACGCATTGTCATGTCCTCGCTGAACATCGGGCTCGCACAGACGTACCACCCCCGCACGTTCCGTTCCCATCCCCGTTCGGAATTCCGGAGCCCCCACATGAGTCTGTCCGTTCCGCGGCGCCCTGCCGTCCTCGCCGCCGTCGCCGCCCTCGCGGTCGGCGGGCTGGTCGCGGCCACCGCGCCCGCCGCCCTCGCCGTACCGACGGCGGTCACCGCCGCACCCACCCCGCCCGACATCCCCGTCGCCAACGTCAAGGCGCACCTCTCGCAGTTCTCGACCATCGCCGCGAACAACGGCGGCAACCGGGCCCACGGGCGGACCGGCTACAAGGCTTCCATCGATTACGTGAAGGCCAAGCTCGACGCGGCCGGCTACACCACCAGCCTGCAGACCTTCACGTACAACGGCGCCACCGGCTACAACCTGATCGCCGACTGGCCGGGCGGCGACCCCAACTCGATCCTGATGGCCGGGTCGCACCTGGACTCGGTGACCTCGGGCGCCGGCATCAACGACAACGGCTCGGGCTCCGCGGCGACCCTGGAGATCGCGCTCGCCGTCTCCCGCGCCCAGCTCCAGCCCACCAAGCACCTGCGGTTCGGCTGGTGGGGCGCGGAGGAACTGGGCCTGGTCGGCTCGAAGAACTACGTGAACAGCCTCTCCGCCACCGAGCGGGCCAAGTTCGCCGGCTACCTGAACTTCGACATGATCGGTTCACCGAACCCGGGCTACTTCGTCTACGACGACGACCCGACCATCGAGCAGACCTTCAAGAACTACTTCGCGGGCATCGGCGTCCCGACCGAGATCGAGACCGAGGGCGACGGGCGGTCCGACCACGCCTCGTTCAAGAACGTGGGCATCCCGGTCGGCGGCCTGTTCACCGGCGCCGGCAACACCAAGACCTCGGCCCAGGCCCAGAAGTGGGGCGGCACCGCCGGTCAGGCCTTCGACCGCTGCTACCACTCCTCCTGCGACACCACGGCGAACATCAACGACACCGCCCTGGACCGCAACAGCGACGCCGCGGCCTACGCGATCTGGAACCTGGGCGCCTCGACCCCGGTCCCGCCCGGCCCGTCCTTCGAGAACACGGCGGACGTGAACATCCCCGACTACCCGGCCGCCGCGGTGAACTCGCCGATCACGGTCTCGGGTGTCGCGGGCAACGCCCCGGCCACCACCAAGGTGGACGTGAACATCGTCCACACCTACCGCGGTGACCTGGTGGTCGACCTGGTCGCCCCGGACGGCACGGTCTACAACCTGCACAACCGCAGTGGCGGCAGTGCCGACAACCTCGTGCAGTCGTACACCGTCAACGCCTCCAGCGAGGTCGCGAACGGGGTCTGGAACCTCCGGGTGAAGGACGCGGCCGGACAGGACGTCGGCTACATCAACAGCTGGAAGATCACCTTCTGATCCCGGCCCCGCCGTCTTCGGAGCCGTCGCCGTGCAGGACCGGCGGCGGCTCCTGGATCCGGGCGCGCAGCTCCTCGGCGACCGCGGCGACGTCCGCCCGGCCCTTCTTGGCGGCCTCCACCAGATCCCCCAGCGCCTCCGGCGAGGGCAGCTGTTTGGCACCGGCCACCCGCAGGTACGAGCGGGTGGCCGCGGCGGCGTAGAACTCGTTCATCGGGGATTCGAGGGCGGGGCACACCGCGAGGGTGTGCAGGAAGGCGGCGGCCCGCCAGGCGGTGTCGGGGGCCGGCTGCTCGGGGACGAGCACCAGGTCGTTCTGGTGCCGGGCCACGGCGGCGGCGACCCCGGACGGATCCCAGACGGCCGGGTCGGACGGGAGATGGTGGGCCAGCGCGGTCCAGGCCCACTCCATGGTGATCTTCAATTGCCGAACCGCTCCTGGAAGTAGCCCCAGTGATCGGCGAACTCGTCGATGCCGGAAAGGAACCTCTTCCGGTCCTCGTCCAGTTCGCGCTCGGTGACCTCGGTGATCATCGCGGTGACCGTCGTGCCCAATGCCGCCGCTCGCGCCTTGAGACGGTCGTGGAACTCCTCGTCCAGGCGGATGGTGACGTGTCTCGACATGCCCTTCACCGTACAGCGGGCGCGCTGTACACAGAACGGAAACGGCGAAAGGGTGGCCCGGGACACAGGTCCCGGGCCACCCTCGTGCACAGGTGCGGCAGGCGCCGGCGCCGACTGCCCGCCGGCGCTGACTGCGTGCCGGCGTCAGCTACTTGTCGGCGTTGGCCGTCTTCACCAGCTGGTCCGAGGTGACCGCGCCGACGTAGACCTTCCCGTCGTCCGTAATCAGGGCGTTGACCAGACGCGTCGAGAAGACCCGGCCCTCACCGAACTTGCCGGTGACCTTGTCCCCGAGGGAGTTCATGAACTGCTTGGCCTCCTTCGGCGCGTTCTTGTCGTTCTCCAGCTCCTTGAGGCCCTGGCCGGCACCGGAGTCGATGCGCGCCACCGTGGCCCAGCCCTCGCCCAGCTCCTTCACATCGCCCTGGCCGCCGGCTCCACCGATCAGTCCCCCGAAACCCGGCAGGGACTCCAGGGCCTTGAACTCCTTGTCCGCGTCCTTGCCGTGCTCCGCCGCGCCCTCGGTCACCTTGGCGCCCTTGGGCGGGGTGAACTCGAAGGCGGAGGCAGCCGGCTTGGCGAACTCGACCTGGGTGAAGCCCGCGTCGACGATCGGCTTGCCGCCCTTGCTCGACAGCAGCTGGACGCGCAGCGGCACGCCGTTCTTCGCGTCGACCGCGATCTGGACCGAACCGACCGTGGAACCGGACTGCTTGGGCTTGAGCACCAGCTGGTAGGCGTCCCGCCCGGCCACCTGAGCGGTGTCACCGACGGTCACGGTGGTGGTGGGGCCGGCCGCCTTCAGGGCCTCCTCGGCCAGCTGCTTGGGGGTGGCGGGCAGCCGCTCGGCGGTCTTCCTCTCCTTCCCGGCGGGGCCGGCCTCCTCCGTCTTGTCGTGGAAGACCTCGTTGGACTTGCTGTCGTACCCCCACACGTCCTTGCCGTTGTGGACGAGGGTGTACTCGTCCTTCCCGTCCAGGAAGGTCACCTTCTGGCGGTCGGGGCCGTCCGCGGCCACCTTGAAGGTGTGCGTGCCGGCCGCCAGCTGCGCCAGCTTGTCCTCGGGGTTCGCCGAACCGCCGGTGACCCCGCCGCCGCCGAGCAGACCGCCGGCCAGCTTCGGCAGGCCGAGGTCCGTGGTGATCTTCGCGGTGCCGGACAGCTGCTCCACCTCCGAGGCGGCGATCTTCTCTATCAGCTGCTGTGCCGTGATCTCGGGCAGGTCGGGGCCGCCGGCGTTGGCGAAGGCGGGGACGAGCGCGACCGTCGCGCCGACCACGCCGAGCACCACAGCCGGTACGGCGTACCGAGCGGCCTTGCGGGAAGTCTTCACGTTCGCTGCCATGTCAGTTCCTGCCCTCTGTCCTGATCCGGTGCGGTTGATGGATCCATCTGACCAAACCGGACACGGGGTGCGCGTCAACCCCCGGAGCCAACTCCGTGTACGACCGCGGTATGACACGAAAGGGCCCCTCCTCCCCCAACCCGTAGGGGACGGAAGGGCCCTTTCAGGGACCTCGGGTACTACCCCGCGCGGTGGACCACCGCGTCGCACAGCTCCTCCAGCGCCGACTTCGCGAAGCAGTCGGGCAGCGGGGCCAGCGTGGCGCGGGCCTCCTCCGCGTAGCGCACGGTGTCCCGGCGCGCCTGCTCCAGCGCCGGGTGCACCCTGAGCCGGGCCAGGACCTCGGCGTGCCGGGCGTCGTCGGTGAGGTCGCCGTCGAGGAGGCGTACGAGTTCCAGGTCCTCCTCGCGGCCGTCCCGCGCGGCCGTCTCGCGCAGCCGCAGCACCGGCAGCGTCGGGATGCCCTCGCGCAGGTCGGTGCCGGGGGTCTTGCCCGACTCGTGCGTGTCGGAGGCGATGTCCAGGACGTCGTCGGCCAGCTGGAAGGCGGTGCCGAGGCGCTCGCCGTACTGCGTGAGGATGTCGACGACCGCCTCGTCGGCGCCGGCCATCAGCGCGCCGAAGCGGCACGAAACGGCGACCAGCGAGCCGGTCTTGCCGGCCATGACCTCCAGGTAGTGCTCGACCGGGTCCCGGCCGTCCCGCGGACCGGCGGTCTCCAGGATCTGCCCGGTGACGAGCCGCTCGAAGGCCTCGGCCTGGATGCGGACGGCCTCCGGGCCGAGGTCCGCCAGTATGTGCGAGGCGCGGGCGAAGAGGAAGTCACCCGTCAGGACGGCCACCGAGTTGCCCCAGCGCGTGTTGGCGCTGGGCACCCCGCGGCGCACGTCCGCCTCGTCCATCACGTCGTCGTGGTACAGCGTCGCCAGGTGGGTGAGCTCCACGACCACGGCGGAGGGCACGATCCCCGGCGCGTAGGGGTCCCCGAACCGGGCGGCCAGCATCACCAGCAGCGGCCGGAAGCGCTTGCCCCCGGCCTTCACCAGGTGCTGTGCGGCCTCGGTGATGAAGGGGACCTCGCTCTTGGTGGCCTCCAGCAGACCCGCCTCCACGGCGGCCAGTCCGGCCTGGACATCGGTCTCAAGAGCCTGGTCCCGCACGCTCAGTCCGAACGGCCCGACGACGGTCACGAGGGGTACTCCTGTCTGCTGACGACCACGGTGACGATCACCTGGATTGTCGATGTGTCGCTGCCTTCACTCAAGCCAGCGTATCCCGTCCATTTTCGATCACCGTGAGCGCCCGCCGGTCCACACCGTCCCGCCTTCCGGACACCACCCCAAGCACCCCGGTATGTTCTTCATGACTCGATTGGTATGGAGAGTACGTTTTGCCCATGAGCCGTACGACCATCCGCACCTCCTTCCCCCATGAGACGCGCCACGAGGACGTCCGGATCCCGATGCGGGACGGAGTGCGGCTGTACGCGCGGATCTGGCGGCCCGTCACCGACGCGCCCGTTCCCGCCCTGCTGGAGTACCTCCCCTACCGGCTCACCGACGGGACCGCCCCGCGCGACGCACAGCGCCACCCCTGGTACGCCGGCCACGGCTACGCCTCCGTACGGGTCGACGTGCGCGGCCACGGCAACAGCGGCGGCCGGCCCGGCGACGAGTACGACGCGCAGGAGCTCGCCGACGGGGTCACGGTGGTGGAGTGGCTGGCGGACCAGCCCTGGTGCACCGGCTCCGTCGGCATGTTCGGCGTCTCCTGGGGCGGCTTCAACTCGCTGCAGGTCGCGGCGCTGGCGCCCGAACCGCTCAAGGCCGTGGTCACGGTCTGCGCGAGCGACGACCGCTACGACAACGACGCGCACTACGCGGGCGGCTCGGTGCTCGCCTCGGAGACGCACGCGTGGGGCGCGGCGCTGCTGGCCCTCTCCGCACGCCCGCCGGACCCGCGGTACGCGGGCGAGGGCTGGCGGGACGCGTGGCTGTCCCGGCTGGAGGCGGTGGAGCCGCGGATCCACACCTGGCTGTCCCACCAGACCCGGGACGGCTATTGGAGGCACGGCAGCGTCTGCGAGGACTACGGGGCGGTCGGCGCGGCCGTGCTGGCGGTCGGCGGCTGGCACGACCCGTACCGGGACGCGGTGCTGCGGCTGGTGTCCGCGCTCCCCGCGGACCGGGTGCGGGGGGTGATCGGCCCGTGGTGCCACCAGTACCCGGACCGCGGACTGCCGCCGGGACCGGCGATCGGCTTCCTGCAGGAGACCCTGCGCTGGTGGGACCGCTGGCTGAAAGGGGCCTACACCGGGGTGATGGAGGAGCCGCTGCTCCGCTCCTGGATCAGCGGCTCGCACCCGCCGCGCACGGTGTACGAGGAGCTGCCGGGGCGCTGGGTCGCCGACCCGGGCTGGCCCTCGCCGAACGTGGAGCCCGTCGCGTACGCCCTCCAGGGCGCGCCGGTACCGGTCAGGTCGCCGCAGCACACGGGGCTGGACGCGGGGCGGTTCTGCCCGTTCGGCAACGAGGCGGACCTGCCGCCGGACCAGCGGGAGGAGGACGCGAAGTCGGCGTGTTTCGAGTTCCCCGTACCGGACGGCACGGCACTGGAGGTGCTGGGCCGGGCCTCGGTGACGGTCCGGCTGCGGATGGACGTCCCCTACGGCCAGATCCTCGCGCGGCTGTGCGACGTCGCGCCGGACGGGGCGTCGACGCTGGTCACGAGGGGGGCGCTCAACCTGTCGGCCCGGTCGGGCCGGGACCGGGCGGTGCCGTGGCCGACGGGCGCCTGGGAGACGGTCACCTTCGAGCTGAACGCCATCGGGCACGCGTTTCCGCCGGGCCACCGGATCCGGCTGGCGCTGTCCTCCGCGTACTGGCCGTGGATCTGGCCGCGGGCCGGCTCGGAGGCGGGATGGACGGTGGACCCGGCGGGCAGCGCGCTGACCCTGCCGGTGCGGAGCGCGTCGCCGGCGGATGCGGAGGTGTCCTTCGAGGGGCCGGAACAGGCGGAGCCGCTGGGCGTGTCGGCGCCGGTGACGCTGGACGAGCCGCGACCGGAGCGGCTCGTCGTACGGGACGTGGCGCGGGGGGTGTGGCGGCTGGAGGCGGACCCGCGGTACGGCGGCACGCGGGTGTACCCGGACGGGCTGGAGGCCGGGGAGGAGGTCCTGGACGTCTACGAGATCCAGGACGCGGACCCGCTGTCGGCGCGGGCGCGCTCGGACTGGCGGATCCGGCTGCACCGGCCGGAGGCGGGGTGGGACGTGCGGGTGGAGGTGCGGGCGGAGACCTCGTGCGACGAGGGCGGCTTCGTGACGTCGAACGAGCTGGTGTGCCGTGAGGGCGACGAGGTCGTCTTCCACCGCACCTGGGAACGCCGCCTCCCCCGCGCCGCGGGCTGACGCCCCGCACCGCCGTGTGGGCGGGCGTGCCACACCCCACCGCCGTGTGGGCAGGCGTGCCGCGTCGCCACCGGCCGTGTGGGCAGGCCTTCCGCGGAGCCGCGCCCCGGCCAGGGTGGGGCAGGGCCCTGCGGAACGTCTGCCCGCACCTTCGGCGGAGACGGGCCTGTGCCTCGGGGAGCCGTCAGGCGTAGAGGCGTTCCAGGACCACCGCGATGCCGTCCTCGTCGCAGGACAGGGTGACCTCGTCCGCCACCGCCTTGAGTTCGGTGTGGGAGTTGGCCATGGCCACGCCGTGCGCGGCCCACGCGAACATCGGGATGTCGTTCGGCATGTCACCGAAGGCGATCGTCCCGGCCGCCGGAACGCCCAGTTCCGCCGCTGCCAGCGCCAGGCCCGTCGCCTTGGAGACCCCCGGCGGCTGGAGCTCCACCGTGTGCTCTCCCGCCATCGTCACGTTGACCATGTGGCCCACCACGCCCCGCGCGATCCGGGTCAGTTCGTCGTCGTCCAGTTCGGGGTGCTGGAGCAGCACCTTGTTGATCGGCGCGGACCAGAGTTCGGCCCGGCGGCCCACCCGGACCGTCGCCAGGTGCGGATGCGGCATCCGGTAGCCCGGCGCCGTCAGCATCACCGCGTCGAGGCCGGCCCCGTTGACCGCCGCGTAGACCTCCCCGATCTCCGCCTCGATCTTGCCCAGGGCGACCTCCGCCAGCTCCCGGTCCATCTCGACGGAGTGAAGCATCCGGTCGCGCGCCGCGTCATACACCTGCGCGCCCTGCCCGCACACCGCGAGCCCCGCATATCCGAGCCCGTCCAGGACATGGCGTACCTGGGAGACCGGGCGCCCCGTCACCACGATGTGCCGGGCGCCCGCGGCGCGAGCCAGCGCGAGCGCGGCGTGCGAGCGGGGTGAGACGGTGTCCCCGGCGCAGAGCAGCGTTCCGTCCAGGTCCGTGGCGATCAGCGCGTACGGGGAGGCGTACCGGGAGGCGCTCGGAGCGGCACTCGGAGCGGCGTACGGAGCAGGGCGGGCTAAGGCGTGCGAAGAGGCGCGGGAGGCGTGCGAGGAGGCGTGAGGGAGGGCGCTTGTCACGGCGCCAAGGATAGGACCTCCTCGGACAAGTCCTACAAATAGCACTCGAATCCGCACTCCCGCAGCCCTCACCGGCCACGTAACGTGTCAACCCTCACTGTGTCACCCGGGACACCCCCGGACCGTGTGGAAAGCGAGGCAGCACCCCATGCCCCAGCAGAGCCCCCTCGACGTCCCCGAGGGCGATCCGTTCGGCCCGCACAACCTCCCGTACGGGGTGTTCAGCACCGCCGGGGAGCCCGGGCGGCGCCGCATCGGTGTGCGGATCGGCGGACACGTGCTCGACGCGGGCGCGGCCGCCCTCGCGCTCGGCTCCCCCTACGCCGCGCTGCTCGGGCACGCCTCCCTCAACCCGCTGCTGGCCGCCGGCCGCACCGCCTGGCACGACGTGCGCCGCGCGCTGACCGCCTGGGTCACCGACCCCGGCCACCGGCCCACCGTCGAGCCGCACCTCCTGCCGCTCGACACGGTGACCCTGCACCTGCCGTACGAGGTCGCCGACTACGTCGACTTCTACGCCAGCGAGCACCACGCCACCAACGTCGGGCGGATGTTCCGGCCCGACGGCGACCCGCTGACCCCCAACTGGAAGCACCTGCCGATCGGTTACCACGGCCGGTCCGGCACCGTCGTGGTGTCCGGCACCGACGTCGTGCGCCCCTCGGGCCAGCGCAAGGCCCCCGCCGACCCGGCGCCGGTCTTCGGCCCGAGCGTCAAGCTCGACATCGAGGCCGAGGTCGGCTTCGTCGTCGGCACCCCCTCCGAGCACGGCCGGCCCGTCCCCCTCGGCGAGTTCCGCGAGCACGTCTTCGGGCTGTTCCTGCTCAACGACTGGTCCGCCCGGGACATCCAGGCCTGGGAGTACGTGCCGCTCGGCCCGTTCCTCGGCAAGTCCTTCGCCACCTCGGTGTCCGCCTGGGTGACCCCGCTGGAGGCCCTGGACGCCGCCCGCGTCGCACCGCCCGCCCGGGACTTCCCGCTGCTCCCCTACCTCGACGACGCGGACGCCGACGAGCAGGGCGGCTTCGACCTGCGCATCACCGTGTCGATCAACGGGCAGGAGGTGGCCCACCCGCCGTTCTCCACCATGTACTGGACCGCCGCCCAGCAGCTCGCGCACATGACGGTCAACGGCGCCTCGCTGCGCACCGGCGACGTCTACGGCTCCGGCACCGTCTCCGGTCCGGAGACCGGCCAGCGGGGCTCCCTGCTGGAGCTGACCTGGAACGGCCGCGACGCCATCGAACTCGCCGAGGGCAAGCGCACCTTCCTGGAGGACGGCGACACCGTCACCCTCACCGCCTGGGCCCCGGGCCCGGACGGCACCAAGGTCGGCCTCGGCGAGGTCACCGGCCGCATCGTGGGCGCCCGCTAGTCCACACCCTGGGACAGCCCCCGTGGGCGGGGTGGCGGATCTTGCCACTCCGCCCCGGAACCCGCAGGTCAGAGCTGTTCACACCGTCCGCCGGGTGGCGCAATACTGCGGCAACACCACCACGGCCCGGCCACCGGTACGTTCCCTGCCATGCCAGCCGAACGCAGCCTCGACCACGCCGCGCGGCGGCGGCGACTGCGCGCGGACCGGGCGCGGCAGCTCGCCGACCTGCTGCGCCACCAGATCCTCTCGGGCGCCTTCCCCGGCGGGGTCCTCCCGCTGGAGAACACCCTCGCCGACGACTACCGGGCCAGCCGCAACACCGTCCGGCAGGCCCTGGACCTGCTGCGCGGCGAGCGGCTCGTCGAACGGCAGCCCGGCGTCGGCACCGTCGTCGTCTGCGAGAAGTACCCCCACGGCCTCGACCGCCTCCAGGGACTCGCCGAGACCCTGCACGAGCACGGCACCGTCAGCAACGAGGTCCGCACCGTGGGCCCGGTGCCGGCGCCCGCACCCGTGGCCCACCGCCTGGGCCTCCCCGAGCACACCGACGTGCTCTACGTCGAGCGGCTGCGCAGGCTGAACGGCCTGCCGCTGTCCCTCGACCTCACCTACGTCCCCATGGACCTCGGCACCGGACTCCTCGGCTGCGACCTGGAGAACACCGACCTCTTCCGGCTGCTGGAATCGCTCGCCGGACAGCCCCTCGGCCACGCCGACATCACCCTCGAAGCCGTCAACGCCGACGCGCACTCCGCCGCCGTGCTCCAGGCCCCCAGGGGCGCGGCCGTGCTGATGCTGGAGCGGCTGACCCACCTGCGCGACGGCCGGCCCGTCGACCTGGAGTTCATCCGCTTCCGCGGCGACCGCATCACCATGAGCGGCCTGCTCCACCGCTCGCTCCACCACTCGATCCACCACTCGCTCTGAGCTCCAAAGTCCCCCTCGCCTCCTGGAGACAGCCATGCCTCTGGTCCCCCAGCGCGCCGACGTGCCCGTGACCATCGACGAGTCCAAGTGCATCGACGGCTGCACCCTCTGCGTCGACATGTGTCCGCTCGACTCGCTCGCGATCCGCGAGGACAACGGCAAGGCGTACATGCACGTGGACGAGTGCTGGTACTGCGGCCCGTGCGCCGCGCGCTGTCCCACCGGCGCGGTGACCGTCAACATGCCCTACCTGCTCCGTTGAAAGGCCACCGTCCCATGCGTCGCAGTCACAGAGTCCTCGCCCCCGCCGTACCGGTCGCCCTCCTCCTCCCCCTGGCCACCGCCTGCGGCGGCGAGGACGGGAAGAACGGGGCGGGCGGCCCGTCGAAGACGGTCACGGTGACCGTCGGCTACCAGTCCAAGACCATCAACACCGTCACCGCCGGCACCCTGCTGCGCTCCCTGGGCTACTTCGAGGAGGAGCTGGCCGCGCGCGGCAAGCGGGAGGGGGTGACGTACAAGGTCGACTGGCAGGACTACGCGACCGGCGCCCCCATCACCGCCCAGATGACCGCCGGGAAGATCGACATCGGTTCGATGGGCGACTTCCCACTGCTGATCAACGCCGCCCGGGGCAAGGAGCTGAAGCAGCCGACCCGGCTGGTCTCGGTCACCGGCTACAACCTGCGCGGCGGCCTCAACACGGTGGTGACCGCACCCGACTCGACGCTGGAGTCGCTGGCCGGCCTGCGCGGCAAGAAGGTGTCGACCAGTGTCGGATCGGCCGCCGACGGGACGCTCGTACGGGCCCTGCAGCGCGCCGGGATCGACCCGGAGAAGGGCATCCAGAAACTCAACCAGCAGCCCAGTGTGGGCGCTTCGGCCCTGCAGGCGGGCAGCGTGGACGCCCTGTCCCAGTTCGTGGCCTGGCCCGGGCAGCTCGCGTACGAGGGCAGGGCGAAGCCCCTCTACGACGGGGCCGAGCTGAACCTGCCGACCTTCCACGGGGTCACCGTCCGGCAGAGGTTCGCCACCGAACGGCCCGGTGTGCTCGACGACTTCCTCAAGGCCCAGCAGCGCGCCACCGACCACCTGCGGGCGAAGCCGGTGGCGGCGGCCGAGTCGGTGGCGAAGGAGACCGGGCTGCCGGCGGAGGTGGTCTACCTCTACAACGGCGCGAACGGCATCGCCACCTTCGACCCGGCGCTGCGGCCCGAGCTCATCGCCGCGCTGAAGGAGGACGTGCCGGTGCTGAAGGCGGCCAAGCTGGTCCAGGACGTGGACGTGGACGCGTTCGTGGACCCGGAGCCGCTGAAGCGGGCCGCGGGCACCGCGTACCCGAAGGCGGCGGCACCGCGTGCGGAACTGTGGCTGAAGGGCCAGGACAGCACGCGGTCCTTCGACAGCCCGCGGGAGCTGCTGAAAGCGGCGAAGGCGGCGGGCGACGGCGTCCGGGCCGCATACGTCCCCGACGCCGTGACCGGCACGCTCTGGTACGCCGACAAGGCCGTGTGGGTCGCGGAGGGCACGGAACTGCGTGCCTTCGTCGCCCCGTCGACCGCGAAGGCGTACGCCGGACAGCACGCCGGAGCCCGGATCATCGGCCATGCCGAGGCCGTGGCCCTGGCGACGGCGTCATGACGGTCCGCACGGCACCCGGCCGGTGGCTGGTGCGCGCGGGATCACTGGCCACGGCCCTGGCCGTGTGGCAGGCCCTGACCTCGCTGGACGTCAACCTGTGGCTGCGGTTCGAGCAGTTCCCGACGGTCGGCGAGGTCGGCTCCGCCTTCGCCGACCGGCTGGGCACCGGCCCGTACTGGCAGGACCTGGAACACAGCCTGCGCCGGATCGTGATCGGCTTCTTCCTGGCCTCGGTGCTGGGAGTGGCGGCCGGCACGGCCATCGCCCGCTCCCGGTGGGCCGCGGACCTGCTGGGACCGATCGTGGAGGTGCTGCGCCCGGTCCCGGCGATCGCCCTCGTGCCGGTGGCCATCCTGCTCCTCCCCACGAACGAGCAGGGCATCGTCTTCATCACCTGCGCGGCCGCCTTCTTCCCGGTGCTGGTGTCGACCCGGCACGCGGTGCGGGCGCTGAGCCCGGTGTGGGAGGAGGCGGTCCTGACGATGGGCGGCGGCCGGACCCGGGTGCTGCTGTCGGTGGTGCTGCCGGGCGCGCTGCCGGGCGTCTTCGGCGGACTGTCGGTGGGCATCGGCGTCTCGTGGATCTGCGTCATCTCCGCCGAGATGATCTCGGGCGAGTACGGGGTCGGCTACCGGACCTGGCAGGACTACACGGTGGTGGACTACCCGGGGGTGTTCGTCGGCATGGTGACCATCGGCGCGCTGGGCTGGCTGACCTCCACGGCCGTGGAGGCCCTGGGCCGCCGCCTCACCGCCTGGCTCCCCCGTCCCGCATCAGGTGCCCCTTCGGCCCGGCCGCGCCGCCGCCCCGCCCGCCGGCGCGCAGCGGGGACCGGGCACCCGGCGCAGCCCCGCCCTGCCGAGCGGGCCCCGGCAGCCACCGCTCCGGAGACCGGCCGTCGGCCGGCGGAGACCGCGGAAGCAGACACCACGGACCCGGCACACACCGGCCCGGAGACCGGCCCGTCAGAGGACGGCACCGCGAGGGCGGGCACCGGCGCGGGTTCCGGCCGACCGGCTGGGTCCGGGGCGGAGCCCCGGGGAGTGGGGAGGGGCGGGTAGGGGACATGCCCCGCGCAGCGGCCCTGCCCCGTGCCGCACGCCCGCACCCGTACCGGCCTCACGGCACGCACCACGCGCTGCCACGCCGCACACCGCACACAAGCCACCGGCCACCGGCCACCGGCCACCGAAACGAGGAAGGAGCCATCCATGACCACCGTCACGGTCACCGCCCCCGCCCGCGCCACCGCCCCGGCGGGCGCCGCCCTCGCCCTGGACGGCGTACGGCTGGGCCACTCGCCCGCCGCGCCGGTGCTCGACACCGTCGACCTGCGGATCGCCCCCGGCGAACTGCTGGCCGTCGTGGGCCCTTCCGGCTGCGGCAAGTCCACCCTGCTGCGCACCCTCGCCGGGCTGCTGCCGCCGCTGGCAGGCGAGGTCACCCAGGACGGCCGCCCCGTCACCCGGCCCGGCGCGGACCGCGCACTGGTCTTCCAGGAGGACGCCCTGCTGCCCTGGCGGACCGTACGGGCCAACATCGAGCTGCCCCTCGCGATCCGCCGGACCGCACGCGCCGAGCGGCGCCGCGCGGCAGCGGACTGGCTGGACCGGGTGGGTCTCGCCGAGCACGCCCGCAAGCTGCCGCACCAGCTCTCCGGCGGCCAGCGGCAGCGTGTCCAGCTGGCCCGCGCCCTCGCCGCGCGCCCCCGCGCCGTGCTGATGGACGAACCGTTCGGCGCACTGGACGCCCAGACCCGCGCCGAGATGCAGGACCTCCTGGTGGAGATCCTGCGCGGCACCGGCGCCACCGTCGTCTTCGTCACCCATGACGTGGACGAGGCCCTGTTCCTCGGCGACCGGGTGGCGCTGCTCGGCACCGGCCGGGTGCTGACCGTGCCGAGCCCGCGCGACCGGGCCGCGCACCGGTCGCCGGACACCGCCGCCCTGCGCGCCGAGATCCTCGACTCCCTCTGACCGCGCGCCCGCGCCCCCACTCACAGGCGAAGCCGCGCAGCCGCGTGGCCGCGCACACCGAAAGGCACCCCCGTGCAGATCCCCGCCCTCGCCGACGCGACCGAACTCTCCTGCGACGTCCTCGTCATCGGGGGCGGCACCGCCGGCACCATGGCCGCGCTCACCGCCGCCGGCCGCGGCGCGGACGTCCTGCTGCTGGAGAAGGCCCACGTCCGGCACTCCGGCGCCCTCGCCATGGGCATGGACGGGGTCAACAACGCGGTCATCCCCGGCCGCGCCGAACCCGACGACTACGTCGCCGAGATCACCCGCGCCAACGACGGCATCGTCGACCAGTCCACGGTCCGGCAGACCGCCACCCGCGGCTTCGGGATGGTCCGGCGGCTGGAGTCGTACGGCGTGAAGTTCGAGAAGGACGAGCACGGCGAGTACGCGGTGCGCCAGGTGCACCGGTCGGGTTCGTACGTGCTGCCCATGCCCGAGGGCAAGGACGTCAAGAAGGTGCTCTACCGGCAGCTGCGGCGGCGCGAGATGCGCGAGCGGATCCGCATCGAGAACCGGGTGATGCCGGTACGCGTGCTCACCCACCCGGAGACCGGCGAGGCGATCGGCGCGGCCGGGTTCAACACCCGCACCGGGGAGTTCGTGACCGTACGGGCGGGGGCGGTGATCCTGGCGACAGGCGCCTGCGGGCGGCTCGGACTGCCCGCGTCCGGCTACCTCTACGGCACGTACGAGAACCCGACCAACGCCGGTGACGGCTACGCCATGGCGTACCACGCGGGAGCCGCCCTCACCGGCATCGAGTGCTTCCAGATCAACCCGCTGATCAAGGACTACAACGGGCCCGCCTGCGCGTACGTCGCCAACCCGTTCGGCGGCTACCAGGTCAACCGGCACGGCGAGCGGTTCGTCGAGTCCGACTACTGGTCGGGCCGGATGATGGCCGAGTTCGCCGCCGAACTCGCCTCCGACCGGGGCCCGGTCTACCTCAAGCTCAGCCATCTCCCCGAGGAGACCATCGGCGCCGTCGAATCGATCCTGCACTCCACGGAGCGGCCGACCCGCGGCACCTTCCACGCGAACCGCGGCCACGACTACCGCACCCACGACATCGAGATGCACATCTCGGAGATCGGCCTGTGCGGCGGGCACTCGGCCTCCGGGGTACGGGTGGACGCGCACGCCCGCACCACTGTCCCGCGGCTCTACGCCGCCGGGGACCTGGCCTGCGTACCGCACAACTACATGATCGGCGCTTTCGTCTTCGGCGACCTGGCCGGGGAGGACGCGGCACGGTACCGGGCGTACCGGGGACCGCTGCCCGCCGACCAGCTGGCCGCCGCCCACGAGCTGGTCTACCGGCCGCTGCGGAACCCGGACGGACCGCCGCAGCCCCAGGTGGAGTACAAGCTGCGCCGCTTCGTGAACGACTACGTGGCGCCCCCGAAGACGGGCGCCAAGCTGTCCCTGGCGGTGGAGGCGTTCGTCCGGATGGAACGGGAGATCGCGGAGATGGGCGCCGGGACCGCGCACGAGCTGATGCGCTGCGCGGAGGTGTCCTTCATCCGGGACTGCGCGGAGATGGCGGCCCGGTCCTCGCTGGCCCGTACGGAGTCCCGGTGGGGGCTGTACCACGAGCGGCTGGACCATCCGGAGCGCGACGACGCGGGCTGGCTGCACCACCTGGACCTGCGCAAGTCGCCCTCCGGGGCGATGGAGTTCACCGCGCGGCCGGTGGAGCCGTACGTCGTCCCGGTCCCGGAGTTCAGCCCGCCGGGCGGCCCGGAACGGCACCTGGGCGAGGTCGGCCTCGTCCCGGTGGCCACGGCCGGGCCGCGCGAGGCGGCGCCGGCGGCGGCGCGCGCCATCGCCGGCACCGGCGCGGCTGCGGCCGGCCCCGAACCCGACCCGCTCGACGAGTCCGAGTCCGAGTCCGGCTCCGGGCAGGGGCGGCTGCTGCGGCTGCTCGCGCTCGGCGAGGAGGAGCCCGACCTGGCCGCGCTACGGCCGTACCTCACCGACCCGGACCCGGCGGTGCGGTCCGCGGCCGTGGCCACGCTCGCCGAGACCCTGCCGGCCGGGGCCGGGCCCGCCCTCGCGGAGCGGCTCGCCGACGCGGCGCCGCAGGTCCGCTCGGCCGCCGCCGCCTCGCTGCGCGAGCTGCTCGAAGTGCTGCCGGCAGAGCCGGAGTTCGGCGTCGGGCTGCGGGCGGCGCTGGACGTCGCCGACCCGGCCGTCCGTACGGCCGCGCTGGAGGCGTTGCGTACGCTCCGGCTGGGGGACGCCGGACTGTACGCCCGTTCGCTCGCCGACGGCGAGGCGGCGGTCCGGATCCAGGCGGTCCGTGCCCTGGTCTCCGTGGATGCCGTACGGGCGCTCGGCACGGCCGCCGCCGACCCGGCCCGGGAGGTGCGGGTCGCGGTCGCCAAGGGTCTCGCGGCGGTACGCGCGCCCGCGCCGGAGCCGCTGGAACCGCTGCTGGACGACACCGACCCGCTGGTCCGGGGCGCCGCGCTGGCGGCGCTGGCCACGACCGGCTGCCCGGCCGGGCACGCCGGGCGGGCGGCGGCCGCGCTCGGTGATCCGGCGTGGCAGGTACGGGCCGGGGCGGCGACGGCACTGGCTGCGGCCCCGGCCGGCCTGGCGGTGCCCGCGCTGGCGAAGGCACTGGCCGACGCGAACGCCGATGTCCGCAAGGCGGCCGTGCTGGCCCTGCTGCGGCATGCGCCCGACCCGGCCGCGCGGGCGGCGCTGGCCACGGCCACGTCCGACCCGGACGCGGACGTCCGCACGTACGCGTCCCGCAGCACCGGCTGAGCGCACCTCCGCCGAAGCTGCGGGCACGGCTCGGCCGAGGTGTGGGCAGGCGTGCCTGCGCGGCCGGGGCAGCCGCACGGCGCGGGGACCCAAGGTCATCCGGACGGCTCGTTCGCGTGGCGGGACGGCGTCACCGGTGCGCATGCTGCTCGGACAGCCGGAAGTCCCCGCCGTGCAGGAGGCCCTGCCATGCCCGTGTCCGCCCGCACCGCGGCTCTCGCCGCCGCGGCCGTGGCCCTGTCCCTCGCCCCGGCCGTGACCCCGGCCGCCGCCCCGCCCGCGCGGGCCGTGGAGGGTCCCGCCCCCGACCCCCTCGACGCGCAGGCGATGCGCGACATGGCCGTGGCCATCGCGGTCACCGCCAAGTACGTGGACGAGGAGCAGGCGCTCAAGGACGGCTACGTCCGCCACGGCGAGTGCCTGCTCAACCCGTTCGGCCCCGGCGCGATGGGCTACCACTACGTGAAGGACGCCTACTGGGGGTCCACCGACCCGAGCAAGCCGACCGCTCTCGTCTACAGCCCGGAGACGGACCGGAACGGCAAGCACCGGCTGTACGCCGTGGAGTGGATGGTCTCCGACAAGGACCAGGACCTGACCACCACCGAGGACCGCCCGTCGATGTTCGGCCTGCCCTTCGACGGACCCATGCCGGGTCACTGGGCGGGTATGCCCAGGCACTACGACATTCACATGTGGGCGTACAAGGAGAACCCGTCGGGCCGCTTCCACAACTGGAACCCCGCCGTCACCTGCCCCGGCGCCACGCCGGCGGCCAAGCCCGGCGCCACCCCCACCCCCGCCCTGACCCCCGCACATCAGCACTCGTAGGAGCCAGAGGAATGTCCGTGCGCACCCTCGCACCCGTGCTGGCCGCCGTCACCGCGGCCCTGACCCTGCTGTCCGCCCCGGCGCGGGCGGCCGCCGATCCGGACCCGGTGCGGGAGGCGAACGAGCTCTCGGCGGCCGCGAAGTCCACGGCGAAGTACGCGGACGAGGCCCTGGCCATCAAGGACGGCTGGATCCGCACGGACGAGTGTGCCTCCGACCCGAAGTCCGGCGGCATCGGCTACCACTACGTCAACCCGAAGTACATCGGCTCGGTCGATCCCCGGACACCCGCCACCCTGGTCTACGCGGACGGCCCCGAGGGGCGCGAACTGGTCGCCGCCGAATGGGTCGTCAACGACGGCGACGGCACGCTGGAGACCACCGACGACCGCCCCTACCTGTTCGGCATGCCCTTCGACGGGCCGATGCCCGGCCATGTCTCGGGACAGCCCCACCACTACGAACTGCACGTGTGGCTGTTCAAGGCCAATCCGCACGGCAAGTTCGCCCCCCACAACCCCTCGGTGAAGTGCCCGTCGGCGTCGGCGCACTGACCCGGCTCCGCAACGCCGAAGGGCCCGGCTCCCCCGCGAGGGGAGCCGGGCCCGGTCGTACGGACCAGCCGGTCAGCGCCGGCGTCAGCGGACGAACGTGCTCGCCGACCCCGCCAGGTCCAGGAAGTACTGCGGGGCCACACCCAGCACCAGGGTCACCGCGACGCCCACCGCGATGGTGGTCATCGTCAGCGGTGAGGGCACCGCGACCGTCGGACCGTCGGCCTTCGGCTCGCTGAAGAACATCAGCACGATCACCCGGACGTAGAAGAACGCCGCGATCGCCGAGGAGATCACGCCGACCACGACCAGCGCGCCCGCGCCGCCCTCCGCCGCCGCGCTGAACACCGCGAACTTCCCGGTGAAGCCGGACGTCAGCGGGATGCCCGCGAAGGCCAGCAGGAAGACGGCGAAGACCGCCGCCGTGAGCGGGGAACGCCGGCCCAGGCCGGCCCACTTGGACAGGTGGGTGGCCTCGCCGCCCGCGTCGCGCACCAGCGTGACCACCGCGAACGCGCCGATCGTCACGAACGAGTACGCGGCCAGGTAGAACAGCACCGAGGAGACGCCCTGCTCGGAGGTGGCGATCACACCGGCCAGGATGAAGCCGGCGTGCGCGATGGAGGAGTAGGCCAGGAGCCGCTTCACATCGGTCTGGGTGACCGCGATGATCGCACCGGCCAGCATGGTCACGATGGCCACGCCCCACATGACCGGCCGCCAGTCCCAGCGCAGGCCGGGCAGGACCACGTAGAGCAGCCGGAGCAGCGCACCGAACGCCGCCACCTTCGTCGCCGCGGCCATGAAGCCGGTCACCGGGGTGGGCGCGCCCTGGTAGACGTCCGGGGTCCACATGTGGAACGGCACCGCGCCGACCTTGAACAGCAGGCCCATCAGGATCAGCGCGCCGCCGATCAGCAGCAGCACGTCGTTGCCCATGGTGGTGGCCAGCGCCGGGTCGATCCGGGTGACCGTGCCGTCCACCACGTCCGCGATCTGCGCGTACGAGACGGAGCCCGCGTAGCCGTACATCAGGGCGATGCCGAACAGCAGGAAGGCGGAGGAGAAGGAGCCCAGCAGGAAGTACTTCACCGCGGCCTCCTGCGACATCAGCCGCTGGCGGCGGGCGAGGGCGCAGAGCAGGTACAGCGGGAGGGAGAAGACCTCCAGGGCGATGAACAGCGTCAGGAGGTCGTTGGCCGCCGGGAACATCAGCATGCCGGCGATCGCGAACAGCGCGAGCGGGAACACCTCGGTGGTGGTGAAACCGGCCTTGACGGCGGCCTTCTCGCTGTCGCTGCCCGGGACGGAGGCCGCCTGGGCGGCGAAGGAGTCCACCCGGTTGCCGTGCGCCTTCGGGTCGAGGCGACGCTCGGCGAAGGTGAACAGGGCGATGACCGAGGCCAGCAGGATGGTGCCCTGCAGGAACAGGGCGGGCCCGTCCACGGCCAGCGCGCCCATCGCGGCGACCTGCGCCTTGGTCGTGCCGTACCCGCCGGCGGCCAGCGCCACCACGGCCGCGAAGGCCGAGGCGAGCGCGGCCACCGCGAGGAAGACCTGGACGTAGTAGCGGGACTTGCGCGGTACGAACGCCTCCACGAGCACGCCGAGGATGGCCGCGCCCACCACGATCAGCGTGGGCGCCAGCTGCGCGTACTCGATGTGCGGGGCCGGGATCCGGTCCACCGCGTCGGCGCTCAGAGTGGTCGGACTGATCACTTCGCCGCCTCCACCTCGGGACGGGGATCCGTCTGCTTCACATCGGACATGGTGTACTCCACCGCCGGGTTGACGATCTCGGTCAGCGGCTTCGGGTAGACGCCCAGGAAGATCAGCACCGCGATCAGCGGGGCCACCACCAGGACTTCCCGCAGGCGCAGGTCGGGCATGGCCCGGACCTCCTCGCGCACCGGTCCGGTCATGGTCCGCTGGTACAGCACCAGGGTGTAGAGCGCGGCCAGCACGATGCCGAGGGTGGCGATGATGCCGACGGCCGGGTACCGGGCGTAGGTGCCGACCAGCACCAGGAACTCACTGACGAACGGGGCGAGTCCGGGCAGCGAGAGAGTGGCGAGGCCGCCGATCAGGAAGGTGCCGGCGAGCACCGGGGCCACCTTCTGCACACCGCCGTAGTCGGCGATGAGCCGGGAGCCTCGGCGCGAGATCAGGAAGCCGGCCACCAGCATCAGCGCCGCCGTCGACAGGCCGTGGTTGACCATGTAGAGGGTGGCGCCGGACTGGCCCTGGGAGGTCATCGCGAAGATGCCCAGGATGATGAAGCCGAAGTGCGAGATCGAGGCGTAGGCGACCAGTCGCTTGATGTCCCGCTGGCCCACCGCGAGCAGCGCCCCGTAGACGATGCTGATCAGGGCGAGGACCAGGACCACCGGGGTGGCCCACTTGCTGGCGTCGGGGAACAGGCCGAGGCAGAAGCGGAGCATCGCGAAGGTGCCGACCTTGTCGACCACCGCGGTGATCAGGACGGCGACCGGGGCGGTGGACTCGCCCATCGCGTTCGGCAGCCAGGTGTGCAGCGGCCACAGCGGGGCCTTCACCGCGAAGGCGAAGAAGAAGCCGAGGAAGAGCAGCCGCTCGGTGTTGGTGGCCATCTCCAGCTTGCCCGCGGCCCGCAGGTCGGCGATCTCCGTCAGGGAGAAGCTGCCGGTGACCACGTACAGCCCGATGACGGCGGCCAGCATGATCAGGCCGCCGGCCAGGTTGTAGAGCAGGAACTTGACCGCCGCGTACGACCGCTGGGCGGCCGCGTTCTCGTCCGAGCCGGCGTGCGCCCGGTCTCCGAAGCCGCCGATGAGGAAGTACATCGGGATGAGCATGGCTTCGAAGAAGATGTAGAAGAGGAAGACGTCGGTGGCGGCGAAGGAGAGCAGCACCATCGCCTCGACCATCAGGATCAGGGCGAAGAAGCCCTGGGTCGGACGCCACCGCTTGGAGGACGTCTCCAGGGGGTCGGCGTCGTGCCAGCCGGCCACGATGATGAAGGGGATCAGCAGGGCGGTGAGCGCGATCAGCGCCACCCCGATGCCGTCCACGCCCAGCTCGTAACTGACCCCGAAGTCCGGGATCCAGGCGTGGGATTCGGTGAGCTGGTAGCGGGCGCCGCCGGGCTCGAACCGGACCGCGACGACCGCGGCCAGCGCCAGCGTCGCCAGGGAGACGAGCAGCGCGAGCCACTTGGCGGCGGTCCGGCGGGCGGCCGGGACGGCCGCCGTCAGGATCGCGCCGACCGCGGGTGTCGCCGCCGTCACCGTCAGAAGCGGGAAGTTCATGTCACACCGCCCTCATCAGCAGGGTCGCGGCGATGAGGATCGCCGTGCCCCCGAACATCGACACCGCGTACGAGCGGGCGTAGCCGTTCTGCAGCTTGCGCAGCCGGCCCGAGAGCCCGCCGACGGAGGCGGCCGTGCCGTTGACCACCCCGTCGACCAGGCTGTGGTCGACGTACACGAGCGAGCGGGTCAGGTGCTCGCCGCCGCGCACCAGCACGACGTGGTTGAAGTCGTCCTGGTACAGGTCCTTGCGGGCCGCCCGGGTGGCCCAGCTGCCGCGGGGTGCGGTGACCGGGACGGGCTTGCGGCCGTACTGCCCGTAGGCCAGGGCCACGCCGACGATCAGGGCCACCACGGTGAGGCCGGTGATGGCCGCGGCGCCGATCGGCGGGTGCCCGTGCTCGAAGGAGGTGACCGGCTCCAGCCAGGTCACGAAGGAGTCGTGCCAGCTGAACACGGCGCCCGCGAACACGGAGCCGAAGGCCAGCAGGACCATCGGGACCGTCATGCTCTTCGGGGACTCGTGCGGGTGCGGCTCGTGTCCGTGCTCGTCGGGCTGCCAGCGCTTCTCGCCGAAGAAGGTCATCAGCATGACGCGGGTCATGTAGAACGCGGTGATGGCCGCGCCCAGCAGGGCCACCCCGCCGAGGATCCAGCCCTCGGTGCCGCCCTTGGCGAAGGCGGCCTCGATGATCTTGTCCTTGGAGAAGAAGCCGGACAGGCCCGGGAAGCCGATGATGGCCAGGTACCCCAGACCGAAGGTCACGAAGGTGACCGGCATGTACTTCCGCAGCGCCCCGTACTTGCGCATGTCGACCTCGTCGTTCATGCCGTGCATGACGGAGCCGGCGCCGAGGAAGAGCCCGGCCTTGAAGAAGCCGTGCGTGACCAGGTGCATGATCGCGAAGGCGTAGCCGATCGGGCCGAGGCCGGCCGCGAGGATCATGTAGCCGATCTGCGACATCGTCGAACCGGCCAGCGCCTTCTTGATGTCGTCCTTCGCGCAACCGACGATCGCACCGAAGAGCAGCGTGACCGCACCGACGACGGTGACGACCAGCTGGGCGTCGGGCGAGCCGTTGAAGATGGCGCCGGACCGGACGATCAGGTAGACGCCGGCGGTCACCATGGTCGCCGCGTGGATCAGGGCCGAGACCGGGGTCGGGCCCTCCATGGCGTCACCGAGCCAGGACTGCAGCGGCACCTGGGCCGACTTGCCGCAGGCGGCCAGCAGCAGCATCAGCGCGATCGCGGTCAGCTTGCCCTCGGACGCCTCGCCCGCCGAACTCAGCACCGGCCCGAAGGCGAAGGTCCCGAAGGTGGTGAACATCAGCATGATGGCGATGGACAGGCCCATGTCGCCGACCCGGTTGACCAGGAACGCCTTCTTGGCGGCGGTGGCCGCGCTGGGCTTGTGCTGCCAGAAGCCGATCAGCAGGTACGAGGCGAGGCCCACGCCCTCCCAGCCGACGTACAGCAGCAGGTAGTTGTCGGCGAGGACCAGCAGCAGCATCGCCGCGAGGAACAGGTTCAGATAGCCGAAGAAGCGGCGCCGGCGCTCGTCGTGCTCCATGTACCCGACCGAGTACAGGTGGATGAGCGTGCCCACTCCGGTGATCAGCAGGACGAAGGTCATCGACAGCTGGTCCAGCTGGAAGGCGACGTCCGCCTGGAAGCCCTCGACCGGGATCCAGCTGTACAGGAACTGGTTCAGGGTGCGGTCGTCCGCCTCGCGCCCCAGCATGTCGGCGAACAGGACCACGCCGATCCCGAAGGAAGCGGCGGCGAGCAGGGTGCCGAGCCAGTGCCCGACGGCGTCGAGGCGCCGGCCGCCGCACAGCAGCAGCACCGCCCCGAGCAGGGGCGCCGCCACGAGCAGCGCAATCAGATTCTCCACGGTGTACGCCCCTTACAGCTTCATCAGGCTGGCGTCGTCGACCGAGGCCGAATGGCGGGTACGGAACAGCGACACAATGATCGCCAGGCCGACCACGACCTCCGCGGCGGCGACGACCATCGTGAAGAACGCGATGACCTGGCCGTCGAGGTTGCCGTGCATCCGCGAGAAGGTGACGAACGCGAGGTTGCAGGCGTTGAGCATCAGCTCGATGCACATGAACAGCACGATCGCGTTCCGCCGGATCAGCACACCGGCCGCGCCGATGGTGAACAGCAGCGCCGACAGGTACAGGTAGTTGACCGGATTCACTTGGCGGCCTCCTCGTGCGCATCGCGCCCGAGGCGCTCGGCCGCCCGCTGCTCCAGTGCCTTCAGGTCCTCCAGTGCCCGGCCGGACACGTCCCGGACCTGGCCGCGGGCCCGCAGCGTCTGGCTGACGGTCAGGTCGGACGGGGTGCCGTCCGGCAGCAGGCCGGGTACGTCGACCGCGTTGTGCCGGGCGTAGACGCCGGGCGCGGGCAGCGGCGGGACCTGGACCCCTTCGCGTACGCGCTGCTCGGCCAGCTCCCGCTGGGTCGCGGCCCGCTCGGTGCGCTCGCGGTGGGTCAGCACCATCGCGCCGACCGCGGCGGTGATCAGCAGCGCGCCGGTGATCTCGAAGGCGAACACGTACTTGGTGAAGATGATCTCGGCCAGGCCCTCCACATGGCCCGCCGAGTTGACCCGGCCGAGCCCGTTGAACTGGTCGAGCCCGGCGTGGCCGATGCCGGCGATCAGCAGGATGCCGAAGCCGAGCCCGCACAGCAGGGCCAGCCAGCGCTGGCCCTTGATGGTCTCCTTGAGGGAGTCCGCGGCGGTGACACCGACCAGCATGACCACGAAGAGGAAGAGCATCATGATCGCGCCGGTGTAGACGACGATCTGGACCACTCCGAGGAAGTAGGCCCCGTTGGCCAGGTAGAAGACCGCGAGGATGATCATCGTCCCGGCCAGGCACAGCGCACTGTGCACGGCCTTCTTCATCAGGATCGTGCACAGCGCGCCGATCACGGCGATCGTGCCGAGGATCCAGAACTGGACGGCCTCACCCGTGGAGGCCGCTTCGGCGAGCGTGCTCATGCCCCGACCTCCTCGTCCTCGGGCTTCTGCTCGCCCTTGGACACCGCGGTCTGGCGCTCGGTGCCGGGAGCGGCGCCCGTCACCAGGCCGCGGTAGTAGTCCCCCTCGTCCGTCCCCGGATACATCGCGTGCGGCGCCTCGACCATGCCCTCGGTCAGCCCGGCCAGCAGCTGCTCCTTGGTGTAGATCAGCGACTCGCGGCTGGCGTCGGCCAGTTCGAACTCGTTGGTCATGGTGAGCGCCCGGGTCGGGCAGGCCTCCACGCAGAGCCCGCAGAGGATGCAGCGGGCGTAGTTGATCTGGTAGACCCGCCCGTACCGCTCGCCCGGGGAGTAGCGCTCCTCCTCGGTGTTGTCCGCGCCCTCCACGTAGATCGCGTCGGCCGGACAGGCCCAGGCGCACAGCTCGCACCCGATGCACTTCTCCAGCCCGTCCGGGTGGCGGTTGAGCTGGTGCCGCCCGTGGAAGCGCGGTGCGGTGGTCTTCTCCTGCTCCGGGTACTGCTCGGTGAGCCGCTTCTTGAACATGGCCTTGAAGGTCACGCCGAAGCCGGCCACCGGGTTCTGCCACTTCTCGTCAGACATTCTCAGCACCCTCCTCTCGGTCACTGTCAGTATTCGACCCGCCACTGACAATCAGCTCCCGCTTCGCGCGGGGCCGCCTGCGCGGTACAAGTGGGATGCTCTGCCCGGGCTTCGGCGGCACCGGGAACCCGCCCGCCATCGGGTCGAAGGGCTCCTCCGCCCGGGGTGCGGCAGCCTCCGACGCCTTCGCCTTCCGGTCCCGGAACACGTCCACGACCAGGGAGAGCAGCAGGACCGCGAACACGCCCCCGCCGACGTACAGGACGATCTCGCCGAAGTCGTACGCCTCGTTGCGCAGGGCGCGGACGGTGGCGACGAGCATCAGCCAGACCACCGAGACGGGGATGAGGACCTTCCAGCCGAGCTTCATCAGCTGGTCGTAACGGACCCGGGGAAGGGTGCCGCGCAGCCAGATGAAGAAGAAGAGCAGCAGCTGCACCTTGATGACGAACCAGAGCAGCGGCCACCAGCCGTGGTTGGCGCCCTCCCAGAAGGTGCTGATCGGGTACGGGGCGCGCCAGCCGCCGAGGAAGAGGGTGACCGAGACCGCCGAGACGGTGACCATGTTGACGTACTCGGCCAGCATGAACATCGCGAACTTGATCGACGAGTACTCGGTGTTGAAGCCGCCGACCAGGTCACCCTCGGACTCCGGCATGTCGAACGGGGCCCGGTTCGTCTCGCCGACCATCGTGACGACGTAGATGATGAAGGACACCGGCAGCAGGACGATGAACCAGCGGTCCTGCTGCGCCTCGACGATCGCCGAGGTCGACATCGATCCGGAGTAGAGGAACACCGAGGCGAAGGCCGCGCCCATCGCGATCTCGTACGAGATCATCTGCGCGCAGGAGCGGAGGCCGCCCAGCAGCGGGTAGGTCGAGCCGGAGGACCAGCCCGCCAGGACGATGCCGTAGATGCCGACGGAGGCGACCGCGAGGATGTACAGCATCGCGATCGGCAGGTCGGTCAGCTGCATCGAGGTGCGCTGGCCGAAGATGGAGACCTGGTCGTCGGCCGGGCCGAAGGGGATCACCGCGATCGCCATGAAGGCCGGGATCGCCGCGATGACCGGGGCCAGCACGTAGACGACCTTGTCGGCCCGCTTGACGATGATGTCTTCCTTCAGCATCAGCTTGATGCCGTCGGCGAGGGACTGGAGCATGCCCCAGGGGCCGTGCCGGTTGGGCCCGATGCGCAGCTGCATCCAGGCGACGACCTTGCGCTCCCACACGATCGAGAACAGGACGGTGACCATCAGGAAGGCGAAGCAGAACACCGCCTTCAGGAGGACCAGCCACCAGGGGTCGCTGCCGAAGAACGAAAGGTCCTCGGCGGCGAGTACTACGGTGTTCACGCACCCACCTCCGCAGTGGTGTCGCCGGACGGCGCCGGACCGGCCGCGCCGATCCGGACGAGGGTGCCCGGGCGGGTGCCCAGGTCCGCGAGGACCCCGCCGCCGGTGGAGTTCAGCGGGAGCCAGACCACCCGGTCCGGCATCTCGGTGACCCGCAGCGGGAGTTCGACGGTGCCGGCCGGGCCGGTCACGGCCAGCACGTCACCGTCCTTGACGCCGGTCTCCGCGGCGGTGGCCGCCGACAGCCGGGCGCTCGCCTCGTGCCGGGTGCCGGCCAGGGCCTCGTCGCCCTGCTGCAGCAGCCCCTGGTCCAGGAGCAGCCGGTGCCCGGCCAGGATCGCCTCGCCCGTGCCGGGGCGGGGCAGCGGCTCGGCGCCGGCCGGGTGCGCGGAGGCCCGCTCGCCGGCCCACGGGCCGAGCCGGTCGTACTCTCGGCGCACCGCGTGGAGGTCCGGCAGGCCCAGCGGCCGGCCGGCCTCGTCGGCCAGCATGTGCAGCACGCGGGAGTCCGCGGGAGCGAGCCGCCGGGTCATCTGGTCGGGCTTCAGGGCCGCCTCGAACGGGCGGATCCGCCCCTCCCAGTTCACGAAGGCGCCCGCCTTCTCGGCCACCGCCGCGACCGGGAACACCACGTCGGCGTGCTCGGTGACCTCGCTCGGGCGCAGCTCCAGCGAGACCACGAACGCCTCGGCCAGCGCCTGCCGGGCGCGCGCCGGGTCCGGCAGGTCCGCCGGCTCGACGCCGCCGACCAGCAGGGCCCCCAGCTCGCCGGTGGCCGCGGCCTCCACGATCTGGCCGGTGTCCCGGCCGTACCGGTGCGGCAGCTCCTCCAGGCCCCACGCCCGTGCGACCTCCTCGCGGGCCCGCGGGTCGGTGGCCGGCCGGGCCCCCGGCAGCAGCGAGGGCAGCGCGCCCGCCTCGATGGCGGCCCGTTCACCGGCCCGCCGCGGGATCCACACCAGCCGTGCCCCGGTCGCGGCGGCCGCCCGCAGCGCGGCGGTCAGCGCCCCGGGCACGCCCGCCAGGCGCTCTCCGACGACGATGACGGAGCCCGGCTTCCGCAGGGCCTCGGCGGCCTCGTGGCCGCCCTCCTCCAGCCCGGTGCGGGAGGCCAGCGCGTCCAGCCACTCCGGTTCGGTGCCGGGAGCCGCGGCCAGCAGGGTGCCGCCCGCCTTGGTCAGGCCGCGGGTGGCGAACGGCGCCAGTCCGAAGGTCCGCTGCTTGCGCTTGCGGTGCGCCTTGCGCAGCCGCAGGAAGACGCCGGGCGCCTCCTCCTCGGACTCGATGCCGGCCAGCAGCACCGCGGGGGCGGCCTCCAGCGAGGCGTACGTGACCCCCTCGCCGGACAGCCCGGTCCCGGTGCCCGCCACGTGCGCGGCCAGGAAGTCGGCCTCCTCGGCGCTGTGCACCCGGGCCCGGAAGTCGACGTCGTTGGTGTCCAGCACCACCCGCGCGAACTTGGCGTACGCGTAGGCGTCCTCGACGGTGAGCCGGCCACCGGTCAGGACGCCGGTGCGGCCGCGCGCCGCCGCGAGCCCGCGGGCCGCCGCGGCCAGCGCCTCCGGCCAGCTCGCCTCCACCAGGGCGCCCGTCTCCGGGTCCCGGACCAGCGGGGTGGTGAGCCGGTCCGGCCGCTGCGCGTACCGAAAGGCGAACCGGCCCTTGTCGCAGATCCACTCCTCGTTGACCTCGGGGTCGTTCTGCGCGAGCCGCCGCAGCACCTTGCCCCGCCGGTGGTCGGTGCGGGTGGCGCAGCCGCCCGCGCAGTGCTCGCACACGCTCGGCGAGGACACCAGGTCGAAGGGGCGGGACCGGAACCGGTAGGCGGCCGAGGTGAGCGCGCCGACCGGGCAGATCTGGATGGTGTTGCCGGAGAAGTACGACTCGAACGGGTCGCCCTCGCCGGTGCCGACCTGCTGCAGCGCCCCGCGCTCCACCAGTTCGATCATCGGGTCGCCGGCCACCTGGTTGGAGAAGCGGGTGCAGCGCGCGCAGAGCACGCACCGCTCCCGGTCCAGCAGCACCTGCGTGGAGATCGGCACCGGCTTCTCGTACGTCCGCTTCCGCCCCTCGAAGCGGGACTCGGCGTTGCCGTGCGACATGGCCTGGTTCTGCAGCGGGCACTCGCCGCCCTTGTCGCAGACCGGGCAGTCCAGCGGGTGGTTGATCAGCAGCAGCTCCATCACGCCGCGCTGCGCCTTGTCGGCGACCGGCGAGGTCAGCTGTGTACGGACCACCATGCCGTCGGTGCAGGTGATCGTGCAGGAGGCCATCGGCTTGCGCTGGCCCTCCACCTCGACCATGCACTGGCGGCAGGCGCCGACCGGGTCGAGGAGGGGGTGGTCGCAGAAGCGCGGGATCTCGACGCCGATCTGCTCGGCGGCCCGGATGACGAGGGTCCCCTTGGGGACGGACAGCTCGACCCCGTCGATGGTCACGGAGACCAGGTCCTCTGCCGGGGCGGTCATGCGGTCACCTCCGTGTCGGCCCACAGGGTCGACTTCTTGGGGTCGAAGGGGCAGCCCTTGCCCGTGATGTGCTGCTCGTACTCCTCGCGGAAGTACTTCAGCGAGGAGAAGATCGGGCTGGCCGCGCCGTCGCCGAGCGCGCAGAACGACTTGCCGTTGATGTTGTCCGCGATGTCGTTCAGCTTGTCGAGGTCGGACATCACGCCCTTCCCGGCCTCGATGTCGCGCAGCAGCTGGACCAGCCAGTACGTGCCTTCGCGGCAGGGCGTGCACTTGCCGCAGGACTCGTGGGCGTAGAACTCGGTCCACCGGGTCACGGCCCGCACCACGCAGGTGGTCTCGTCGAAGCACTGCAGGGCCTTGGTGCCGAGCATCGAGCCGGCCGCGCCCACGCCCTCGTAGTCCAGCGGGACGTCGAGGTGCTCGTCGGTGAACATCGGGGTGGAGGAGCCGCCCGGGGTCCAGAACTTCAGCCGGTGGCCGGGCCGCATGCCGCCGCTCATGTCGAGCAGCTGGCGCAGGGTGATGCCGAGCGGGGCCTCGAACTGTCCGGGGTTGGCGACGTGCCCGGAGAGCGAGTAGAGGGTGAAGCCGGGCGACTTCTCCGTCCCCATCGCCTTGAACCAGTCCTTGCCCCGGTTCAGGATCGCGGGAACCGAGGCGATCGACTCGACGTTGTTCACCACGGTGGGGCAGGCGTAGAGGCCCTCCACCGCGGGGAAGGGGGGACGCAGCCGGGGCTGTCCGCGCCGGCCTTCGAGGGAGTCGAGGAGGGCGGTCTCCTCGCCGCAGATGTACGCGCCGGCGCCGGCGTGCACGGTGAGTTCGAGGTCGAGACCGCTGCCCAGGACATTCTGTCCGAGGTAGCCCGCGGCGTACGCCTCGCGCACCGCCTCGTGCAGCCTGCGCAGGACGGGGACGACCTCGCCGCGCAGGTAGATGAAGGCGTGCCCGGAGCGGATCGCGTAGCAGGCGATGATCATTCCCTCGATGAGGGAGTGCGGGTTGGCGAAGAGGAGCGGGATGTCCTTGCAGGTCCCGGGCTCGGACTCGTCGGCGTTGACCACGAGGTAGTGCGGCTTGCCGTCGCCCTGCGGGATGAACTGCCACTTCATCCCGGTGGGGAAGCCGGCGCCGCCGCGGCCGCGCAGTCCGGAGTCCTTGACGTAGGCGATGACCTCGTCCGGGGTCATCGCCAGGGCCTTGCGCAGGCCCTGGTAGCCGTCGTGCCGCAGGTAGGTCTCCAGCGTCCACGACTCGGGCTCGTCCCAGAACGCCGAGAGCACCGGCGCGAGGAGCTTCTCCGGCGACGTACCGTTCTTACTGAGTTCGGCCGACACGCTCATCACTCCCCTCCCTCGCCCTTGGTCTCGCGCCGCGGGTGGACGATCGGCGCGTGCGGGGTCTCGCCGCGGGCGATCCGCAGGCCGACCAGGGAAGCGGGGCCCGCGCCGCCGCTCGCCGCGACCGCGCCCTCGCGCTCGTCGGGGAAGCCGGCCAGGATCCGAGCGGTTGCCTTGTACGTGCACATCGGGGCGCCCCGGGTCGGTTCGACCGGGCGGCCCGCGCGCAGGTCGTCGACCAGGGCCTTCGCGGACTCGGGAGTCTGGTTGTCGAAGAACTCCCAGTTGACCATCAGCACCGGGGCGAAGTCGCAGGCCGCGTTGCACTCGATGTGTTCGAGGGTGACCTTGCCGTCCTCGGTCGTCTCGTTGTTGCCGACCCCGAGGTGCTCCTTGAGCTCCTCGAAGATGGCGTCGCCGCCCATGACCGCGCACAGGGTGTTGGTGCAGACGCCGACCTGGTACTCGCCGGACGGCTTGCGCCGGTACATCGTGTAGAAGGTGGCGACCGCGGTGACCTCGGCGGTGGTCAGGCCGAGCACCTCGGCGCAGAACCGGATGCCGGTGCGGGAGACGTAGCCCTCCTCCGACTGCACCAGGTGCAGCAGCGGCAGCAGGGCGGACCGGCTGTCGGGGTAGCGGGCGACGACCTCCTCCGCGTCCGCTTCGAGCCGGGCGCGTACGTCCGCCGGGAAGTCCGGGGCCGGGAGCTGCGGCATGCCGAGCGAAACGTCTGTCATCGGTCGACACCTCCCATCACGGGGTCGATGGAGGCGACGGCGACGATGACGTCGGCGACCTGGCCGCCCTCGCACATCGCGGCCATGGCCTGCAGGTTGGTGAAGGACGGGTCGCGGAAGTGGACCCGGTAGGGGCGGGTGCCGCCGTCGGAGACGGCGTGGACGCCGAGTTCTCCCTTGGGGGACTCGACGGCCGCGTAGACCTGGCCGGGCGGGACCCGGAAGCCCTCGGTCACCAGCTTGAAGTGGTGGATGAGGGCCTCCATGGAGGTGCCCATGATGTTCTTGATGTGGTCGAGCGAGTTGCCGAGGCCGTCGGGGCCGAGGGCGAGCTGGGCCGGCCAGGCGATCTTCTTGTCGGCGACCATGACCGGGCCGGGCTCCAGCCGGTCCAGGCACTGCTCGACGATCCGCAGCGACTGCCGCATCTCCTCCAGGCGGATCAGGAAGCGCCCGTAGGAGTCGCAGGTCTCGGTGGTCGGCACGTCGAACTCGTAGTCCTCGTAGCCGCAGTACGGGTCGGACTTGCGCAGGTCGTGCGGGAGTCCGGCGGAGCGCAGGATCGGTCCGGTGGCGCCCAGCGCCATGCAGCCGGCCAGGTCGAGGTAGCCGACGTCCTGCATGCGGGCCTTGAAGATCGGGTTGCCGGTGGCGAGCTTGTCGTACTCCGGCAGGTTCTTCTTGAAGGTCTTCACGAAGTCGCGGAGCCGGTCCATGGCGCCCGGGGGCAGGTCCTGGGCCAGCCCGCCGGGCCGGATGAACGCGTGGTTCATGCGCAGGCCGGTGATCAGTTCGAAGAGGTCGAGGACGAGCTCGCGGTCCCGGAAGCCGTAGATCATGATCGTGGTGGCGCCCAGCTCCATGCCGCCGGTGGCGATGCACACCAGGTGGGAGGAGATCCGGTTGAGCTCCATCAGCAGCACGCGGATGACCGAGGCCCTGTCGGGGACCTGGTCGGTGATGCCGAGCAGCCTCTCCACGGCCAGGCAGTACGCCGCCTCGTTGAAGAAGGGCGTCAGGTAGTCCATGCGCGTGACGAAGGTGGTGCCCTGCGTCCAGTTGCGGAATTCGAGGTTCTTCTCGATTCCGGTGTGCAGGTAACCGATTCCGCAGCGGGCCTCGGTGACCGTCTCGCCGTCGATCTCCAGGATCAGACGGAGCACTCCATGGGTGGACGGGTGCTGCGGACCCATGTTGACGACGATGCGCTCGTCGTCCGCCTTGGCCGCGGACCGGGCGATCTCGTCCCAGTCACCGCCGGTCACCGTGTAGACGGTGCCCTCGGTGGTCTCCCGGCCTTCGGCCGGCGCTTCCGCGTGGTTCGGGGTGTGGGACATCAGCTGTACGACCTCCGCTGGTCGGGAGCCGGGATCTGGGCGCCCTTGTACTCGACGGGAATGCCGCCGAGCGGGTAGTCCTTGCGCTGCGGGAAGCCCTGCCAGTCGTCCGGCATCATGATCCGGGTGAGGGCCGGGTGCCCGTCGAAGATCAGGCCGAAGAAGTCGTACGTCTCGCGCTCGTGCCAGTCGTTGGTCGGGTAGACGGAGACGAGTGACGGGAGGTGCCGGTCGGCGTCCGGGACCGCGACCTCCAGCCGGATCAGCCGGCCGTGGGTGAGCGAGCGCAGGTGGTAGACGGCGTGCAGCTCGCGGCCCTTGTCTTCGGGGTAGTGGACGCCGGAGACGCCGGTGCAGAGCTCGAAGCGCAGGGCGGGGTCGTCGCGCAGGGTGCGGGCGACGCGGAGCAGGTGCTCGCGGGCGATGTGGAAGGTGACCTCGCCGCGGTCGACGACGGTCTTCTCGATCACGCCCGCGGGGACCAGGTCCTGTTCCTCCAGGGCGCCTTCGAGTTCGTCGGCGACCTCGTCGAAATAGGAGCCGTACGGCCGGGCGGACGGGCCGGGCATCCGGATGGAGCGGACCAGGCCGCCGTAGCCGGAGGTGTCGCCGCCGTTGCGGGCACCGAACATGCCGCGCTGGACCCGGATCTCCTCACCGTGGTCCCCGCGCTGGCCCGGCAGGTTCTGCGCGCTGATGTCCCTCTCGGGGTTGGGTTCGCGGCTCTCGCTCACCGGAGCAGCCCCTTCATCTCGATGGTGGGGAGTGCCTTGAGGGCCGCCTCCTCCGCCTCACGGGCCGCCTCTTCCCGGTTCACGCCGAGCTTCGAGGTCTGGATCTTCTGGTGGAGCTTGAGGATCGCGTCCATCAGCATCTCGGGCCGGGGCGGGCAGCCGGGCAGGTAGATGTCCACCGGGACGATGTGGTCGACGCCCTGGACGATCGCGTAGTTGTTGAACATCCCGCCCGAAGAGGCGCACACGCCCATGGAGATGACCCACTTGGGAGCGGGCATCTGGTCGTACACCTGGCGCAGCACCGGCGCCATCTTCTGGCTGACCCGGCCGGCCACGATCATCAGGTCGGCCTGGCGCGGCGATCCGCGGAAGACCTCCATGCCGAACCGGGCCAGGTCGTAGCGGCCCGCCCCGGTCGTCATCATCTCGATGGCACAGCACGCCAGGCCGAAGGTGGCGGGGAAGACGGACGCCTTGCGCACCCAGCCCGCGGCCTGTTCGACGGTGGTCAGCAGGAAGCCGCTCGGCAGCTTCTCTTCCAGTCCCATGGAAACTCAGCCCCTCAGTCCCATTCCAGGCCGCCGCGCCGCCAGACGTACGCGTAGGCCACGAAGACGGTGAGCACGAAGAGCAGCATCTCGACGAGCCCGAAGATCCCCAGGGCGTCGAAGGTGACGGCCCAGGGGTAGAGGAAGACGATCTCGATGTCGAAGACGATGAAGAGCATCGCCGTCAGGTAGTACTTGATGGGGAAGCGACCGCCGCCTGCCGGCAGCGGAGTCGGCTCGATGCCGCACTCGTACGCTTCGAGCTTCGCCCGGTTGTACCGCTTCGGGCCGATCAGCGTGGCCATGACCACGGAGAAGATCGCAAACCCTGCGCCCAGTGCGCCGAGCACGAGGATGGGCGTGTAGGCATTCACGCTCCTCGCTCCTTCCAGTCGTCCTTGACCGTTGGACCGCTGTACCGGCGCGCATGTCCCGCCTCGCGAAGATCGCGCACATGTGAGGCAGTTCACAAGCCGGACTGGTGCGCATCCTATGCCTGCCGCTCTGTGATCTGCGACACGGGTTGCAAGACCGAGTTTGTGATCTCCACCACCTGACGAACGATCATGAAGTCCGATGAGTGGTGATCTTCGTACGCGAAGCACCCACATGATCACCAGAGGTGACATCGGAGCCGTTTACCGCAGGTCGAAGGCTTGCCGCACTATCAAAGAATGGCCACTGCACGCAAATTGGCAGCGGGGCCGGTGGCGTGATAAGGGAACTCGCATCGCCCGGGCGGGGGAGGTGGAGGGTACGGAAGTGGACGCGCGGGGCGGCTCCCGCGGGGGGTCCCGGCGCGTGCATCCGTTCACGAGCCCCCGGCGCCACACGGCGGTCGCGGCCGCATCCGCACCGGGATGGCCGAAATGACACTCAAGACTCCACCCAAGCGTGACCCCACTGTGACCTGCGTCACGCCCGCCCGGTTACCCGGGAAAGGGGGCTTGGCCATCTGTCCGTATGGATGGTAGGCGGTAGATCAAATAGGACAAATCAAGGAAACCCCTTGATCACAGCCTTATGAGCGCCTGTCCGATTCGTCCGTTACGGCGTCAATAAGACTTCCGGAACGCTTGGTTCAGTCCGTCGGCGGACAACTGTGGCGCAGCCCACGTTTCTTGAAGGGACCCCTGGCGCCCTGATAGCGGTTGTACTCATGTCCCACACCGCTCACATACCCAGCCACCGGAAGCCCCGTCGCAGCGCCTCGAAGCTCGCGGTCCGCGCCGGAGTTGCCGGTGGCGTGCTCAGCACCCTGGCGATGGCCGGCACGGCGAGCGCGACGCCGGCCGAGCCCTCGGCCGAGACCCTCGAGATGCCGGTCCTCGACCTGGACCTGGGCGCCGGGGTCGTCTCCGCCGTCTCCACCGCCGCCGACAACTCCCGCGCGGCCGCCGTCGAGGGCGAGCTGACCGCTCAGGAGGAGACGGCCCGCACCGGCGCCGCCGCCCAGGCGAAGAAGGCCAAGGAAGACGCCCAGAAGAAGGCCGACGCCGAGAAGAAGGCGAAGGCCGAGGCCGAGCGCAAGGCGGCCGCCGAGCGCGCCACCCGCAACGACGGCCGGTCGTCCCTGACGCTGAAGAACACGACCAACAACGACACCCCGACGAAGGCCACCGGCTCCGCCGCCTCCATCGTCAACTTCGCCCGCGCGCAGGTCGGCAAGGCGTACGTGATGGGCTCCACCGGCCCCTCCGCCTACGACTGCTCGGGGCTCGTGCAGGCCGCGTACCGCCAGGCCGGGATCTCCCTGTCCCGCACCTCCCAGTCGCAGTCGCTGGCCGGCCGCTCCGTCTCGCTGAGCAACCTGCAGCCGGGCGACATCCTGTACTGGGGCTCCAAGGGCAGCGCGTACCACGTGGCGATCTACGTCGGCGGCGGCAAGTTCGTCGGCGCCCAGAACCCGCGCACGGGCATCGTGGAGCGCTCGCTGAGCTACGACCGCCCCACGGGCGCGGTCCGCGTGCTCTAGTCCGCGCTCCGGTCGTCCCCGCCCCCAGGGCTCCGTCCCCCGGGACATGACGAAGGGCCGGCACTCCCCCGCTCGGGAGTGCCGGCCCTTCGTGTGCGTACGCGCCCGCCCGCCGCCCGTCAGGACATGGAGGCGGCCAGCTTGAACCGCGCGTCCCGCTGCTTCTTGTAGAGCGCGAGCGTCTCGGCGTGCTCCTCGGCCAGCTGCTCCTGGTACGCCTTCTCCACCGCGGCCCAGACACCGACCAGGTTCGCCTCGCGCTTGCAGGCGACGTCCTTCACGGCCACGGCGACCGCCTTCGGACCGCCCTTGTCGTCGGTCAGCCGCAGCTTCTCGACCACTTCGTAGGGGGTCGAGATGCCGGAATAGCCGGCCTTGCCCATGCAGTCCGACCATTTCCCCAGGACGTCCTTGACCCGCGAGTCGTTCTTCGACCGCTGATGCGCCTCGGAGGAGAGCCCGAACGCGAACAGCAGGTCCACGCTGTCCTTGGTCGGGGCGTACAGCTTGCGGTAGCCCTCCCGGACGCATCCGCCCGCCGGAACCTTCTTCCCTCCGACGTCGATCCCGCTGTCGGTCTTGTCCGCCTCGTCCTGGGTCATGGGGTCGGGGCGGCTCCCCGGCTTGTCGTCGGAGCGCATGCCGTGCAGGACGACGTTGGCGCTGTCGCTGAGCGTCGGCCGGGTGGGCGGGACGCGCTCGGCACCGGCGTTCTTGTCGTAGCCGTACCGGGCGGCGTAGGCCGGGTCCGCCAGTCCGAACAGGTAGCGGTGACGGTCCTCGGCGCCCGCGGGAGCCGTCGCCGAGGCAGAGCCCTCGTACGTGAAGCCGTACCGGGCCATGCACTGGGCAGTGATGCGGTCCTGGACCCGGGCCATCCGACGGACATCGGCGTCGGAGTCGGTGAACGCGTCCATGGGAAACGCCAGCGAGGAGGTGACCGGGTTGTGGGCGACCGGACCGAGCGCGGGTTCCTTGCCGCCCTTCCCCGCTTCGTCCGCACCGCAACCCGATGCCAGCAGGGCCGCGGCGAGTGCTACGGCGGCCACGGGAACAACGCGGCCCTGCCTCGCCATCAGGTGCCGAGGATGTAGTCGGCGGAGCTGATCTTGTTCTTGAAGGTCGAGGACGCGTTGCCCCAGTAGGCCTCCGGGATCGTGCCGACGTTGCCGTCGATGCCCGCGTCCGTCGCCACCTTCCAGGTGAGCCAGTGCCGGTTCCAGTAGGACTCGGTGTTGTCGTTCGTCCAGTCGGTACGGCCGTGGCAGCCGGCCGGGCCCGTGAACTTGTCGTCGTTGAAGTTGTAGTCCTCCCTGACGATGTCGAACACGCAGCCGCTGCGGTCGGTGAGGTAGTACAGGCCGAACTCCTGGTTCTCCAGGTACCCGTCCTTGCCGTACGCCGCCGCGGTACCACCGGCGGCGAGAAGAGCGGCGCCGGCCATGGCCGGTACGACCACGGCGGCCACACGGCCACGAAGTTTGCTGTTCACGGAATGTTCCCCTCCAGTAATGATCTTTCCGGTCGGGCTGAATCTAAGAATCAGATCCGCCCGAAAGTAAAGGCGGTTCCACATTCCGGACCGGTAACTTGCGCCAAATAAATGGAACTTGACGCTCCATAAGGCACCTGAATAGCATCCGGAGACTCACTCCCTCCTCTCGCTCGAATGGCTGCAATGCGCAAATATCTCGGCACTCTGCTGGTGGCCCTTCTCCTGCCGGTCACGGCCTGCAGCGGGGAGAAAGAGCCGTCCGCCAAGGACAGCCCTCCACCGTCCGCCGAGGAAATCGCTTACTACGACTGCCTGGAGAAACAGGGGTTGAAGGTAGAAACCTCCGAAGGGGGAAGCCCGCGTTTGGATAAAACGGCCCCCGCGGAGAAAATCTCGGCGGCGGAACGGGCATGCGCCTCGCTGCTGCCCAAGCCGCCCGAGCGGCGCGCCACCGCCAAGGAAATTTCCGATGCCCGGAAACACTCCGCGTGTATGCGGGCCGAGGGAATCTCCTGGTTCCCGGACCCCGATCCGATGTCCGGCGAGTACGACACGCTGAGCAACGACCAGGTCGGCGAGCTCAAGACCAAGCACGTGGACGCGCTCGCGAAATGCCGGCAGGGCAAGGGCTAGTGGCGGAGAAGGATCAGAGCGGAGGAACGCTCACCCGCGGGCGGCGCGTCGTCGCCGGCGTGGTGGCCGGGGCAGGGCTGATGGCCGTGGGCGGTCTGCTCGCCACCTTCGTGGTGAAGTCGCCCGCGCAGGTCGCGGCGGAGAGCCGGCCGCCCGCTCAGCAGGCCCTGACGGCCACCGTCGAACGCCGGGTGCTGGCCGAGACCGTGGTCATGCGGGGGACCGTCATCGCCGGCCAGACCGTCGCCGTGTCCCCGCAGAGCAGCGGGGGAGGGGATGGCTCGGGCACGGCCGTGGTGACCAAGCTGCCGCTGAAGGCGGGCGACGAGGTCAAGGCCGGTCAGCTGCTGGCGGAGGTGTCCGGGCGGCCCGTGTTCGCCCTCAAGGGCGGGCTGCCGCTCTACCGCGACCTGAAACCGGGCGCCACGGGCGACGACGTGGCCCAGCTCCAGCAGGCGCTGCGCGAGCTCGGGCACGGCACCGGCCGCGACCCCAAGGGCACCTTCGGACCCGGGACGAAATCGGCGCTCACCGCCCGCTACCGGGCGATCGGGTACGAGCCGCTGCCCGCCGTCCCCGACGGCGGGGCCGGCCTCAAGCAGGCCCGGGAGGCCGTACGGTCCGCCGAGTGGGCCGTCGAGGACGCCGCCAAGCCCGGCACGGGCGGCAAGGGCGGAGCCACCCCGGAGAAGGGGTCCGGAGGCACTGCTCCGACATCGCCGGACGGCGGACGGGAACTGGCCCGCGCCCGGCAGCAACTCACCGACGCACGCGCGGCACTGGCCGCCGCCGAGGCCGCCGACGGGCCGACGCTGCCGGCGGCGGAGACGGTGTTCATCGGCTCGTTCCCGGCCCGGGTCAGCTCGGTCGGCGCCCGGCTGGGGGCCGCGGTGTCCGGCCCGGTCCTCACCCTGTCGTCCGGGGACCTCGTCGTCGAGGCGTACCTGCCCGAGGACAAGAAGCAGCTGCTGCGCGCCGGGATGCCGGCGCTGATCTCCTCCGAGACGGCCGGCCAGGACGTCCGCGCCAAGGTGTCCCTCGTCGCCACCGAGCGGTCCACCGGGCAGCAGGGGTCTGGCGGCGCGCCGGGCGGCTCCGGCGACGGCAAGGGCGGCGGGGACGGACAGGACTCCTCCTCGGGCGGAGCCGCAGGCCCCGCGGAGAGAGTGGGGTACCGGATGCTGGTCCGGCCCGACCAGGCGCTCCCCGCTTCCTTCACCGGGCAGGACGTACGGCTGACCATCGAGTCCGCGGCCACCGACGGGGAAGCGCTGGTGGTTCCGGTCACGGCCGTGTCCGCGGGCGCCGACGGCAAGACCGTGGTCACCGTGCTGCGTGCGGACGGTTCCCAGCAGCGGGTCGAGGTTCGTACCGCCACCAGCGGTGACGGGTACGTGGCCGTCACCGCCGCTCAGGCGGACGCCCTCGCCCCGGGCGCCAAGGTGGTCATCGGGGCCGCCGGGGAGAACCCGGGAGGCGGACGTTGATCCGGCGGTGGCGCGGGGCGAGCGGCACGCAAGCCCCACCGGCCGCGTCCGGCAACGCCGGCGCGGACGCCGACGCCGTGCCGGTCATCCGCTTCGAACAGGTCGGCCTCCGCTATCCCGGGCCGCCGCCGGTCGACGCCCTCAAGCCGTGCGACCTGACCGTCCACCGCGGCGAGTTCATCACCGTGGTGGGGCCGTCCGGCTCCGGGAAGTCCACCTTCCTCAACGTCGCCGGACTGCTCGACTCCCCCACCGGCGGGCGCTACCTGCTCGACGGCATCGACACCGGCGCCCTCGCCGACCGCGACCGCACCGCGCTGCGTGGACACCGGATCGGCTTCGTGTTCCAGTCCTTCCACCTGCTGCCGCACCGCAGCGCCCTGGAGAACGTCACCCTCGCCATGCTCTACACCCAGGTCCCGCGCACCGAGCGCCTCCGCCGGGCCCGTACCGCTCTGGAACAGGTCGGGCTCGGTCACCGCGCCGACGCGGTGCCGGGCCGGCTGTCCGGCGGCGAACGGCAGCGCGTGGCGATCGCCCGCGCCCTGGTCGGCCGCCCGTCCCTGCTGCTCTGCGACGAGCCGACCGGCAACCTCGACAGCGCCAACGCGGCCTCGGTGCTCACGCTGCTGGAGGAACTTCACGCGACGGGGATGACCGTACTGGTCATCACGCACGACACCGAGGTGGCGGCGCGTGGCCGGCGGACCGTGACCGTCCGGGACGGCGTCCTCCAGGAGGCGTCGTGATCAACCGCAGCCGTGGCCCCGGCCCGGTCGCCGCGCGCTGGGCCGGAGCCGTGCCGGTGACCCGGCTCGGCCTGCGCGACGCCCTCTCCGAGGCCGTGGCCGGCATGCTGCGCCGCCCCGGCCGCGCCGCGCTCACCGCGCTCGGCACGGTGCTGGGCGTGGGCAGTTTCGTGGCCGTGCTCGGCCTGACGGGCACCATCTCGGCGCAGATCGACGGCAGGTTCAACGTTCTGAGCGCCACGGAAGTGACCATCGAGGACGTGGCCGGGCAGCAGAACGAGTTCGCCGGATCCGGTTTCCCCGCCGACCCGGAGAAGCGGCTACAGGCCGTGGCCGGAATCGAGCACGCCGGCGTCCTGTGGCAGGTCCGCACAACCTCGGCCGCCACCGTCGGCACGGTGCCGCCCAAGACCGGCGCCGCGTCCGCCGGACAGGCCGCCGGTAACGGATCGACCGTCTTCGCCGCCTCTCCGGGCGCCATCGCCGCGATGGTCCCGACCCTTCGGGAGGGCCGGCTGTACGACGCCTACGCCGAGCAGAGCCGCCAACGGGTCGTGGTGATCGGCGGCGGACTCGCCGACCGCCTGGGCATCGGCTCCCTGTCCACCCGGCCGGCCGTGTTCATCGGCGACCAGGCGTTCACCGTGGCCGGGATCATCGAGGACGTACGCCGACAGCCGGAGCACCTGATGTCCGTGCTGGTCCCGAAGGCCACCGCCGAGGGACTGTGGGGGCCGCCCGGCCCGACCGAGGCACGGATGCTGATCGCCACCGAGCTCGGGGCGGCCCGCCAGGTGGCCGAGCTGGCGCCGGTGGCGCTGCGCCCCGACCACCCCGAGTACCTGAAGGCCGTGCCGCCGCCGGATCCGCGGATGCTGCGGGCGAGCGTCACCTCCGACCTGAGCGCGCTGTTCCTGCTGCTCGCCGGGATCTGCCTGGTGATCGGTGCGGTCGGCATCGCCAACACCACACTGGTCGCGGTCCTGGAGCGGACCGGGGAGATCGGGCTGCGCCGGGCGCTGGGGGCGCGCGGACGCCACATCTCCGCCCAGTTCCTCACCGAGTCCGCCACGCTGGGTGCGCTCGGCGGGCTGGTGGGGACCTCCCTCGGCGAGCTGACGGTGGTCGGGGTGGCGGTGGTCCGGGACTGGACCCCGGTGCTGCACCCCGCCACGGTCGCGGGCGCGCCGCTGGCGGGAATGGTCACCGGCCTGCTGGCCGGCCTCTACCCGGCCTGGCGGGCGGCCCGGATCGAGCCGGCTGAGGCACTCCGCCGCTGATCCGCTCCCTGACCGGTGCGGAATTCACTTCTTCTTTGGGGACCTTCTTGAAGCGCAAGCAGCTACTCCTCCCGGCCCTTCTCGCGGCGGCCGTGGCTCTGACCGGATGCTCCGGGAAGGCGCAGCCGGCGGCCGGCGACAGCCCTCCGCCGACTACGGCCGAAATCAAGTACTACGACTGCCTCAAGGAGCAGGGCCTCACCCTGGAATACACGGACAACGGGGCGCCGAGACTGGCCAAAACCGATCCGCTGGACAAGATGTCCGCGGCCGAAAAGACATGTGAGCCGCTGCTGCCGCCCGCGGAGCCGATCAGCGCCGGGCAACTCGCCGAGGAAAAGCGCTGGGTGGAATGCCTGCGCCGGCAGGGGCTGACCTGGGCGCCCGACCCGGACCCGAGCACCGGTGTCGTACCGATGACTCCCGAGCAGACGGCCGAACTGAAGACGAAGCGCACCGACGCGCTGGAGAACTGCCGAAGCCCCGAGGCCAAGAAGCACGACAACACCAAGTGAAGATGCCGACGGGGCCCGGCCGGTCACCCGGCCGGGCCCCGTCAGAGGGCACCCGGTTGCGTCAGCGGAGGTTCACCCACTTGTCGGCGCTGACCGAGACGTACTGCTTGGTGTCCGGGTCGGTGGTGGAGACCCAGCCGAAGACCGCGAGCCGCTCGGACTTGATGAACGGCGTGTCCGTCTCGGGGGTGTGCACCGTGACCGGCGAGGTCCAGGTGAAGGTCTTGCCCGGGACACAGTTCACCTGGGTGCGGATGTAGCCCATGACCACCTTGGGCTGCTCCTGCCTCGCCGAGCCGCCCACGTCGACCTTCACCGGCTTGGTGCAGGTGAGCGTCCCCTTCACGGTGGCCTTTCCGGCCTTGGACAGCGTGCCGTTGGCGTTGACCGTCATGGTCAGGCCGACCGGCTTCGGCGGGGCCACGTTCGTGGCCGTCAGGTAGCCCCTGAGCTCGTCGCGGTCGTCGCAGTCCTGCGTGTAGGAGAGGTCGATCTTCTTGACCGCCGTCCCCTCTCCGAACTCCAGCTCCTTGATGCTGAATCCGCCCGTGAGGGTGGAACAGCCGCCGGAGTAGCCGTTGACGAACATGCTGGGCTGGTCGAGGACGACGTCCGGCATCTCCGGCGTCTTCACCGCGTTCGCGTACGAGCCCGGCGCCAGGGTCTGGCCGGCCGGCGCGGCCAGGTCCATGGTCCAGGAGTCGCCGGGACGGGTGATGGTGACGCGCAGGGTGCGGTGGTCGGCGGAGGCGGTGACGTCGATCTTGTCCTCGAACACCGGCCCGTACCAGACCTGTCGGTCGGTCTGGCCGTCGCCCGAGTCCCCGGCCCACATGAACTCGGCCGTCGGCATGACGGCGGCCTGAGCGGTGCCGGCGGCGGCGAGCGGAACCGCGAGAGCGGTGACGGCGAGCGCAGCGGCCGTGCGTACGGCGGCGCGTGCGGGCATGCGGAATTCCACTGTGTGTACCCCCCGTGAAGAACTGACGAAACGAAGATCGAAAGTGATCGGCGCGAGTCTGCCAAGAGGGGTACGAAAAGGGCAACAGGTATGCGGCCCGAGGCGGTTCACCGCCTCGGGCGCACATATGCCAGTGGCCTGCCGGCCGGTGCCGGGTCAGGCGCGCGGCGCGACCTTCGAGAGGCCGTTGATGATCCGGTCCATCGCGTCGCCGCCCGCCGGGTCGGTCAGGTTCGCCAGCATCTTCAGCGTGAACCGCATCAGCACCGGGTGGGTCAGACCGCGCTGCGTGGCGACCTTCATGACCTTCGGGTTGCCGATCAGCTTCACGAAGGCACGGCCGAGGGAGTAGTAGCCGCCGTAGGTCTCCTTGAGGACCTTGGGGTAGCTGTGCAGCGCCAGCTCCCGCTGCGCCGGGGTCGCGCGGGCGTGCGCCTGCACGACCACGTCGGCCGCGATCTTCCCGGACTCCATCGCATAGGCGATGCCCTCGCCGTTGAACGGGTTGACCAGGCCGCCCGCGTCACCGACCAGCAGCAGGCCCTTGGTGTAGTGCGGCTGCCGGTTGAAGGCCATCGGCAGGGCCGCGCCGCGGATCGGCTGGGTCATGTTCTCCGGGGTGTAGCCCCAGTCCTCCGGCATGGACGCGCACCAGGCCTTGAGCACCTCGCGCCAGTCCAGCTCCCGGAAGGCGGACGAGGAGTTGAGGATGCCGAGGCCGACGTTGGAGGTGCCGTCGCCCATGCCGAAGATCCAGCCGTAGCCGGGCAGCAGCCGGTCCTGCGGGCCGCGCCGGTCCCACAGCTCCAGCCAGGACTCCAGGTAGTCGTCGTCGTGCCGGGGCGAGGTGAAGTACGTGCGGACGGCCACGCCCATCGGCCGGTCCTCGCGCCGGTGCAGGCCCATGGCCAGCGACAGCCGGGAGGAGTTGCCGTCGGCGGCGACCACCAGCGGGGCGTGGAAGGTGACGGGGGTCTTCTCCTCGCCGAGCTTGGCCTGCACGCCCGTGATGTGCCCGGTGCGCGGGTCGCGGATAGGCTCGCCGACGTTGCAGCGCTCGTACAGCCGGGCGCCCGCCTTCTGCGCCTGCCGGGCCAGCGTCTCGTCGAAGTCGTCGCGCTTGCGCACGAGTCCGTAGTCGGGGAACGAGGCCAGCTCGGGCCAGTCCAGCTGGAGCCGCTGCCCGCCGCCGATGATGCGCAGACCCTTGTTGCGCAGCCAGCCGGCCTCTTCGGAGATGTCGATCCCCATGGCGACCAGCTGCTTGGTGGCGCGCGGCGTCAGACCGTCACCGCACACCTTCTCGCGCGGGAACGCCGTCTTCTCCAGCAGCAGGACGTCGAGGCCCGACTTCGCGAGGTAGTAGGCGGTGGTGGAGCCGGCGGGACCTGCCCCGACGACGATCACATCCGCGGTGTGTTCGGACAGGGGCTCGGTCACTGCGGGATCTCCCGAGGGGGCTCGAAATTTCTGCGTGCCGAAGGCACGGGACATGGGCAGTCTATGCAGCGAACCGTGATCACCACCGAGAAGGGCCGCACGATGACCAAGCCGCTCCCCGCCGTCCAGCTGCGCGTGCCGACCGACGAGGACGCCCACGCCTGGCACCGGGTCTTCGACGACCCGGACGTCATGGAGTTCCTGGGCGGTCCCGCCGAACTCTCGGCGTACGAGGAGTTCACCGCCCGCCAGCGGCTGCACGACGCGCGGCTGGGCTACTGCCTGTGGACGCTGCTCGACTCGGACGGCGAGGTGGTCGGCTTCACCGGGGCGCAGCCGTGGCCGGCGGAGAAGGAGTGGGGGCCGGTCGGCGAGATAGAGATCGGCTGGCGGCTCGGACGCGAGCACTGGGGCAAGGGGTACGCGTACGCCGCCGCGCTGGCCACCGTGGACCGGGTACGGCAGGCCGGGCTGCCGCGGGTCGTGGCGATGATCGACGAGGCCAACGAGCGCTCGATCGCGGTGGCCGAACGCCTCGGCATGACCCTGGAAGAGACGTTTCCGCTGCCGGGCGGCACCCGCCACGGGCGCCGGTACGCGCTGGCGCTCAGCGGCGCCTGACCCGGCGGCCGGGCGGGAGACGGGCCGGAGCTCGGACCGGGCCGCGGCCCGGGGCAGAAGGCCGCGGGCCAGGGTCAGAAGCCCGCTGCCCGGGTCAGAAGACGGACAGCCCCGTCAGGGTCGTGAACCGGTCCAGCGCCGCCACGCCCGCCACGCTGTTGCCCTGCGCGTCCAGCCCCGGGCTCCACACGGCGAGCGTGCAGCGGCCCGGCACCAAGGCCACGATGCCGCCGCCCACCCCGCTCTTGCCGGGCAGTCCGACGCGGTAGGCGAACTCGCCGGCCGCGTCGTACGTCCCGCAGGTCATCATCACGGCGTTGATCTGCTTGGCCTCGCTGCGGGTCAGCAGCCGGGAGCCGTCGGCGCGCAGGCCGTGCCGGGCCAGGAAGCGGGAGGCCAGGGCGAGGTCGGCGCAGCTGGTCTCGATCGAGCACTGCCAGAAGTAGTGCTCCAGCAGGGCCGGAACCGGATTGTCGATGTTCCCGTAGGACGCCATGAAGTGGGCGACGGCGGCGTTCCGGTCGCCGTGCGACTGCTCGGAGGCCGCGACCTCGGAGTCGAACCCGAGGTCCGGGTTCTGGCTCTCCTGCCGCAGGAACTCCAGCACCTCGCTGCTCGCGTCGCCGGTGAGGGTCTGCAGCCGGTCGGTGACCACCAGCGCGCCCGCGTTGATGAACGGGTTGCGCGGGATGCCGTTCTCGTACTCCAGCTGCACCAGCGAGTTGAAGGGGTTGCCGGACGGCTCCCGGCCGACCCGCTCCCACAGGTTGTCGCCGCCCTCGGCGAGCGCGAGGGCGAGGGCGAACACCTTGGTGATGGACTGCGCGGAGAACGGGACCTTCCAGTCCCCCACCCCGTACACCCGGCCGTCGAGGTCGGCGACGGCCATGCCGAACCGCCCGGGGTCCACCGACGCCAGCGCCGGGATGTACCCGGCGGGGGTGCCGCTGCCGACGAGCGGGGCGACCTCGCCGGCGATCCGCTCCAGCAGCGCCTGGTAGTCCACTACGCGTCCTCGCGACCCTCGGCGTCCTTGAAGCCCCGGTGCAGGGCGACGATGCCGCCGCTGAGGTTCCGCCAGGCCACCCGGCCCCAGCCGGCCTTCTGCAGCAGCCCCGCCAGCCCGTCCTGGTCGGGCCAGGCGCGGATGGACTCGGCGAGGTAGACGTACGCGTCCGGGTTGGAGGACACGGCGCGGGCCACCGGCGGCAGGGCGCGCATCAGGTACTCGGTGTAGACGGTCCGGAACGGCCCCCAGACGGGCTGCGAGAACTCGCAGATGACCACCTTGCCGCCGGGCTTGGTCACCCGGTAGAGCTCGCCCAGCGCGGCCTCGGTGTCCTGGACGTTGCGCAGCCCGAAGGAGATGGTGACGGAGTCGAAGGTGTCGTCGCGGAACGGCAGCCTCGTCGCGTCACCGGCGGTCAGCGGCAGCCACGGGTGCTTGCGCTTGCCCTCGCGGAGCATGCCGAGGGAGAAGTCGCACGGGACGACATACGCGCCGGTGGCCGCGAACGGGAGGGAGCTGGTGGCCGTGCCGGCGGCCAGGTCCAGCACCTTCTGCGCGGGGCGTGCGTCGACCGCGCGGGCGACCTCCTTCCGCCACAGGCGGGCCTGCCCGAGCGAGAGGACGTCGTTGGTGAGGTCGTAGTTCGCCGCCACGTCGTCGAACATCGAGGCGACTTCGTGCGGCTGCTTGTCCAGGTGTGCGCGGGTCACTGGCGTTCGGCCTCGCTCGTCTCGGTTCGGGTGCGTCGGTGGTGCCCGGTCCATTCTGGCAGGCGGCCCGGAAGGAGAACTTCAGGCCCCGGTGAAACCTCGACCCCCTCCTCGCGCATCTACGAAGACGAATAGTGCATCAGTTCCGCACCCGCACCGACGATCCAGGGGGAAGGCCGAGCGGACCGGTTCCGGACGGCGAATGTATGCGCGAAACGACAACCACACGCGGCGGTGGACGCCGTTCCACCCGCCGGTCCCAAGCCCGCGCCGAGCGCCGCAGACGGCTCCGCCGTACGGTCCTCGGGCTGGTCTGCGCGGCCGGCGCCGCCGGGGTCGCGGTGGCCCTGCTCCAGCAGGACCCGCCGGACGGGAAGGGCGGGAAGGGCGGGACGCAGGCGGCCCTCCGCCCGGCACCGGCCGCGCCCTCCCCGACGCGGTCCGCCGCGTCCCCGCCGGCGGCATCCCCGTCCACGCCCGCCGCCGGGCCGAGCCGGGCCTCGCGGGGCGACGTGCCGCGCTCCGGGCCGGGCACCTTCACCGCCGCCAAGGTCTCCGCCGGCAAGCACGGCAAGGGCCCCGCCCGGCGCTACCGGGTGGAGGTCGAGGACGGCTCCGGAGTGGACGCCGACCAGGCGGCCCGCGAGGTGGACGCGGTCCTCGCCGACGAGCGGGGCTGGATCCGCGACGACCGGTACGGCTTCCAGCTCACCGCGCAGGGGGGTGTGGACTTCACGGTACGGATCGCCACACCGCAGACCACGGACCGGCTGTGCGAGGTGACCACCCCCGAGCTGGTCGGCGAGACCAACTGCCGTGCCGGGCACACCGTGGTGGTCAACCTCAAGCGGTGGCAGCAGGGTTCGCCGAACTTCGACGGGCCGGTCTCCGAGTACCGGGCGCTGATCATCAACCACGAGGTCGGCCACGAGATAGGCCGGGGGCACGAGACCTGCCCGGGGGCGGGGAAACCGGCCCCCGCGATGATGCAGCAGCTCAAGGGGTTGCAGGGGTGCAAGGCCAACGCCTGGCCCTACGACCGCGACGGCAAGTACCTGTCGGGCCCGGCGGTCCCGTAGCCTCCGCCGCCTTCCACAGCCGTTTCCCCCGGCCGTGGCCGGCGGGGCGGCCGCACGCCGCCACCTGTGCGGGTGCCGGCCGTTGCGGCCGGGCGGCCGTTCCCACCGCCGTGTGGGCAGGCGTGCCGCACCGCACCGCCGTGTGGGCAGGCGTGCCGCACCGCACCGCCGTGTGGGCAGGCGTGCCGCACCGCACCG
>NZ_JBICVY010000029.1:0-17522 GCF_043199475.1 Streptomyces sp. NPDC048603
CCCGCGGAGCGGGACCCCCCACGCTGCGCGTGGGGGAGGGCCGGCCGCAAGCGGCCGGGGCCGGCCGCTGCGCTTGCCGGCCTGCGGGCAGAGCCCGCGAGGGGCCCCAGGCCGCTGGGCGGCCTCACCCCTCAGCTCTCTAGTAGTCCCTAGGGGCCCGGCTGTTTTGCTGCACACCTAGAAGCCCGATTCTGTGTTTCCGCAGGTCAGAGGCCGTTTGGCGTGTGAGGCGGGTGTGCAGCGGGAGGCTGAGCCTGTGGATAACCGGGGTGGTTGCCCTGTGGGCAACCTGCAGAATCTGCCGTCTGACCTGCGGAAAGAGGGCCCGGCTGTTTTGCTGCACACCCTAAACTACCGCAAAACAGGGTAATTTGACACCCCATCAAGGGGTGCAACCCCTACTGCACTTGGAACGCACCTGAAACGCACATGCCCGAGAATGCCCCTTAGCGCCTTCCTGGGGCAATGACCCCCCACCTTTGGGCGATTGGTCATGCGTCAGGTGATAGGCCCTCAGGCGAGCGCCTAGGTGCCTTCCTGGGGGCCTGCGGGATTTCGGGCCCGGTTGCTGCACACCCGCTGCACACCCGGGCCCGGTTGCTGCACACCCGCTGCACACCCGGGCCCGGTTGCTGCACACCCGCTGCACACCCCTCGGTCAGTTCGTGCCCTGCCGCCGGTCCAGGGCTTCGGCGAGGGCCGCGTGAACGCGCGGGTCGGTCTCGGCGAGCCGGATGAGGGTGCGGAGGATCTCCGACTTCTCGACCCGTCGGCCGGCCCGGTACCGCATGTCGAGGGCGAGGGAGTCGAACGCCAGGGCATCGGCGGGGTCCAGCAGCACGGTGAACTTGCTCTTGGCCGATGCAGTTGCCGTCATGACGGTCTGCCGTTGTGCCGTTGTGCCGTCATCAACGCGCTGAGCTGGGGGGTTTGGCGTTGTAGGCGGAGCCGGGGGGCTTGCGGACTCGTGGCGGTCGTTCACTCCGTTGAGGAGACGGCGGAGTTCTTCGGCCTGGTCCTCGATGCCGGTCACGTGGTGGTGGTCCCTTCGGTGAGGTAGCCCGCGGTGGTGGCCATGGCGGTATACATGGCTGCCGCGTCGCTGGTGGGGTCGTACTGGTGGATGGTCTGGTGCTTGTCCTTGGCCTGGACGAGAGAGTCACGGATGGGGATCTCGCCGACCACGGGCACGGGCAGGGAGTGGAACGCCTCCCGCATGCGGACGCGGTACTTGGTCGGTCGGCCCTGAGGGATCAGATTGATGACCAGGCCCCGGTACGCGGGTGGTTGCTGCCGGGCGTCGGTGCTGATGCTGTGCACCTGGGCGGTGAGCAGCTTCACGGCGTCGATGCTGGTGGTGTCGAGTTCGACCGGTACGAGGACGTCGTCGGCCCAGCGGAGGACACAGTCGGTGTCGATTTCGAGGGCGGGCCGGCAGTCCACGAGTACGTGGTCGTAGCGGCTGTCGAGGTGTTCGAGGACCCAGTCGAGGCGGTCCTCCGCGCTGCGGGCGGTGTAGAGCTGGCGGCAGAGCGAGAGCAGGTCGTATGAGGCCGGGATGACGTGGAGCCCCGGGGAGTGCTCGCGGACCAGGGAGAGGGCGTAGTCGGGGTCGTCCTTGTGGCCGAGCATCGCTTTGGGGAGGGTGCGGCCGTCCTGGTGGTCGAGTAGACCGACTCCGAGGGCGCGGGTGAGGTTGGCCTGGGGGTCCATGTCGACCAGGAGCACCCGGCGGCCAGCTGCGGCGAGGGCGCCGCCGAGGTGGAGGGTGGTGGTGGTCTTGCCCACGCCGCCCTTCTGGTTGAGCAGCGCGGTTCGAGTCGTCGCGCGTGGGGGTGTCATGCGCGGCACCCTACAACGTCAACAGGCGCCACCAGAGGACTGGTGGCGCCTTATTTGCAGGTCAACGGGTTGTTGCCGTCATGACGGTATGCCGTTGCACCGTCATGACGGCACATGAGGACGGGAGTTGGCTATCGGCGGCGGATGACGTAGCGGACGGCGGTGCCCACCAGGGTGAGTACGACACACGCGAGGGTCACCGGCTCGATCCACTGCGGGTAGTGGCGGCCGAAGAGGGCAGTGCCAGCTCCGAGGCCGAACAGGACCAGCAGCAGGACCAGCCACAGCAGGGGATCCCGACGGGCGGGTTCTGCGGGGCGCTGGGCGGCCAGTTCGGCGGTGGTCGGACGGTTGTTGTCCACGGTGGTCATGTCGGTCCTCTCAGGGCGGCCCGGGACGGTCCCGGGACGGAAGGTGCGGATCATGAACGGGCCGCGCCCTTTGCGTCTTGGTGCGGCGGGCAGCACTGTGACGGAGGAAGGGGTTAGCCCCGCAAGTCCCGGCTGCCAGACGGACAACTGCCGGCCGGGGGCCGTTCTTCGAGGGCTGTGGGTCTTACAATCCGGCCCCTTAACGGGATGTACGGGCGCGGGGTGCAACCCCCGGGCATGGGTGCAGGGATTGGCGGGGCGAGACTTGCTCCGTGAGCACACGTCGCCTTCTGGGCACCGGTCCCCGACCCCTTGCCGTTCCCGACCCGGCCGGGCGGCGCGGCCGTCTGGCGGCCGAGTCTCTGCCGGCTGCAGATTCCGCGGTGGTACCCCTGCCCGCGCCGGTCGGCCGCCGTCGCCTGGGGGATGGAGGCGGCCGGGCCGAGCCGGAGTGATGTCCCGCGCCATGCAGGTGCCGAGCTGAGCGAACCGCAATGCCGTCATGACGGGTTGCCGTCATGACGGCATGACGGCAACAAGCCGTTGACCTGAGCTGATGGCCACCCGGCCTACGAGGAAGACGGCGGCCAGGACCTGTTGCCCGGCTCAGGTCAGGGTGGAGACCTCGAGCGTCATGGTGGTGTCGAAGCCGTCCACGAGCTTGTTGACCTTGGCGGCAACGAGGCGGTTCTGATCCGTGATGACGCAGATGACGGCGCCTTCACCGATGCCGGACCTGTACTCGGGGGTACCTCCGTGCCGGAACCCCACGTCTTCAAGGCCCCCGCCCTGTGCGGCGGACCGGCAGGTGTCCTTCGTGAACTCCTTGCCCTTGCGGACCGTGCCGCCGTACCGGCCGGACAGCGTTCTGAGGGTGTCGGGGCTGCATCCGGAGAAGGTCATGTCGACGCCGGGCGCAGGCTCGAACTTCTCGCCGGTGCTCACGGGCATCCGTCGCAGAAGGGGCACCTTGTCGAAGTCGATCTCGATCACCGCATCGCAGTTGGTAGACGTCAGCACCAACGGCAGCGGCTCATTCGGGTGAGGGGCCGCAACGGGCGCAGCGGACTTGGAGGGGCTGGCCGGCCCGCCGCTTGCGGACGCCGGAGGAGATGCCTGCGGTACCGGCACGGGTGATGCTCCCGGCGTCGGGCCGACTGCTTGCCCTCCTTTGGCGTCGTCCTTGCTCTCTCCCCCGAGCAGTGCGAATGCCCCGTACCCGGCGAGGGACAGCACGACGCCGGAGGCGACCAGAGCCGCCGCACGCGCGGTACGCCGCAGCTGCCGGCTCACAGGCGCCCCGGAAGGCGTAGGCAGCAGGGGGTGATTCGCATACGAACTGCCCTGCTCAAGCCCGTGCTGCCCTTGCATTCGGGCCTCGGGGCCTACGTGGACCTCGACCTCCTGGCCGGCCTCGTAGACCGCCAGGTCCGCCTGGGCCTGGTCCCGGCGGGCCACCGCGGCCTGCCGGTCGGTCGCGAGCCGGGCGTGCTGCCGGCTCAGCTCCTCCAGCTGCCGCTGGAGCGCCTGCCTCCGAGCGCGCTGCCCGTTGCGGTCATCGCGAAGTGCCTCCAGCTCGGCGCGGAGGCTGACTTCCTGGCTCCTCACCTCGTTCATGGCGGCCGTCATCTCACGAATGGCCACCGTGAACCTGTACTCGGCCAGCATGGCCACGTGCACGGAGTGCGGCTTCCTGCGCGCGCAGTACAGCTGGAGCACGTCGCCGTACTCGCGTACGAACGCGTCGGCCGCCGCGGCCTGGACGTTGCCTCGCTCCTGCGCCTCGCGAACGAGCGCCTCGACGAAGTCGATCCGGGGCAGGTGCGCTTGGTAGGGGCTGGCCGTGGACCAGAGGCTCACTTTGCCGTCCGGGTAGCCGAGCTTCTTGCCCAGGGCGTTACCGGACAGTCCGGTCTCCTGCACCAACCCCCGCACGTTCTCCTTGAAGGCGCTCATGGCACGGAAGGCTCTCTCATCTGCGTCATCGTCGTCGTCAGGCAGAGATAACCGCTGGTCAGTCACTGGTTCTCACATCCGATGGAAGGCCGGCCAAGGCCAGCATTCTGTCTCACGTGCGCACCCCCTTCCGCCCCCGCTCTAGTGGCTTCCGCGACCGCATCCGCCGGTCACCCGTGCACACCGTGCGCGGACAACACGGGGGACGTCTTCCTGGCGCTCGGCCGACGCCAGGAAGACGGAACCGACAATGTGAAGGGTTGTCACATGAACGGCCATGATCCGCTTCTTATCCTCTTGATCCTCATTCTGGTTGGTATCGCCGTCGGTTACGTCCACCGCCGCTGGCCGCTGATCGGAGCCTCGATCGACGTTGCCGGCAAGGTCCTGCTGGCCGTCGTCGGAGTCCTGCTCTTCGTCAACACCATCTCCGAGGAGAAGGCACCCCAGACCGGGGTTCCGGCACCCGGGCCGTCAGCAACGTCCCCGGCCCAGCCCGGCAGCACGAACGGGGCCCCGGCCCCGTCCGCAACGGCACCGGGCAGCCCCCCAAGGAGCTGACGCACCAACCCTTTACCGCCTGGGCATCCGCCCAGGCGGCCACCACAACCACGCGGGGCCGCCACCAGACCGGTGGCGGCCCCGCGCCGAAGTGATGTTCCGCCGTCATGCCGTCATGACGGGTTGCCGTTGTGACGGCATGACGGCAACAAGCCGTTGAACTGGGCTGATTGTCGGCTTCCTGCTCTACTGGTGAGTGAATCGGTGAGTTACCGGCGACTCACCGCTGCAGGTCAGGGCACGTTGAGCACCTGCAACTCACCGATCGCCAGGCTGGTGCTGCTTTGGCGGGTGGTGGTGAGTGTGCCGGTCTGGCCGGCCCCGGACCACTCGATGTCCCAGGTGGTGGTGGCGGTGACCGGGTACCGGCCGCCGGGGTGGTCGGTGCTGGTGCGCTGGTACATGTGCCCGCAGTCCGGCGACTTCTGCTTGCCGAACTCCGGCCGGTACGGGATGCCGGGGGCGGTGCAGGTGACGGTGGTGCCGTCGCCCATGGACCACACCACATTGCGGACGCGGGCGGTCGCGGTGACCGTGACCGAGCCCGCCGAGGCCGACGCCGTCGCCGGACCCGTCCGGGTCGGGCCCGGCTTGTTCCACATGTACACCGGCATCCCCACCAGCCCCTTGCCCTCGGGCCGGGGCGCGATCCCGATGTCCGGGCCCTCCAGGCGCAACCGCTCCATCGCCTGCCGTGCCAGGGCTTGGACGTCGACGCCGCCGCCCTGCGGACCAGTCGCGGACCAGCGGATCCCGCCCCGCACGTCGCCGGCCCTCGGGCACGTCACGAGGTACAGCGCTCCGCCGCCGTCCCCCGGCTTCCAGCCTGGCGGTGCCCCGGTGTCGAACCCCGGCGGCAGGGCCGGGGGCGGGTTCATCAGGCGCCAGTAGCAGGAGTCCGCCGGGTTGAAGCGGCCCATCTCCGGGGTGGAGCACGGCACCTCCTGCCCGTCGATCTCGCACGCCGCCGGGGTGTCCCCGCCCGGCTTCTCCGGCCGTCCTGGCGTGCCGGGCCGACCGGGGCGCGGGTCCTGGGCGTTGATGTCGCAGTCCAGTTCCCGGGGCGGGCAGATCACGCCGCCTCCGGGCCCATCGGCCGCTGCGGGCACAGCCGGCACCGTGGCGGCCCAGAGCAGCGCCGCCAGGGCGGCCGCGGCCCGGGTGCGGGCGGTCAGCACGTGCGGTCCCGCTCGATGCTTGAGGTGTAGATCTGCCACTGCCCCGTCCGGGTGCGCTGGGCGGTGGAGACGACCACGTGGCGGCGCGGCCCGGACGGGGCCGCCGCCAGCTTCCCCGAGTCCTTGTGCACCTTGTCGTAGCCGGTGGAGTCCACGCAGTCGGTGATCTCGGCCGTCAGCGGATCCCCCGCCGTGACCAACTTGTTGACCACCGGGGCGTGCGTGGGCGCGCCCCGCATCAGCGTCGACTTCTGCTGGTACCAGAACAGCGTCGACTGGATGTCCGCCAGGGCCTTGTGCGTGGCGTAGCGGGACAGCTCCGGGTCCAGCTTGGCCGTCTGGTAGGTCCGCACCTCCGCCGCCGTCATCGCCCCGTACACGTCCAGCAGCGCCGTCTTCTCCGCTGCGTCCGGGTCCACCGACTTCGACGGCGCCACCGACACCAGCGGAGATGGCCCAGCAGCAGGCTTGTCATCCGAACCGCCGCCACACCCAGCCAGCACCCCCACCACTGCCACGCCGACCGCCACCCGAACCGCCCACCCGCGCACCGTGCCTCCCGAGATCATGATCACGCCACGCTAACGACGTACGACCTCGCGAGCACCCCACCTTCCGGCCAGACCTATAGCCCGGCCAAGCCCCGCTGTTCCAGCAGTCCTAGCCTCTCCTCCTACCTCTCCCTACATATAAGTCCGGCAACTCACCGGGCAGGGAATGCCGTCTGACCAGGGACGATGCGGCCACTCACCGAGAACCATTTCCCCCCTTGTTTCCCCCGCAGTTTCCCCCCTTGTCTCCCCCCTTGTTCCCCCCCTTGTCTCCCCCGTTGTTTTCCGCCGCCGCAGGGCGGCTCGGGCCAGCTGAGCGGGACCGGGTTGGGTGGTCAGAACGCTGATCCCGGTCCGGTTGTGATCGGCCATGCTTCGGCGATCTCGATGCTGATTCCGGCCCGCTCCCGGCGTCGGCAGTCCCCGCAGCGCAGCACGTGCAGCGGCGCGCGGATCGGCGCTTCGCAGTCGACGCAGTCGTGCATCCGGGGCGTGGGGTCGTACGTCGACTGCGCGGTCGGCACGTAGGCGGTGAGCGGCGCGCGCCGGTCGAGCCGCCACTTGATCAGCCCGTAGGCCGTGGTGTGTGCGGTCTCGGCGGTGTCCTCCGGTGAGGACATCGACGCGAGCAGTTCGGCGTCGGGGTAGCCCAGGTGGAGCCGGGGGATCAGCAGCAGATCGGCCGCGCGGACCCGCTCGCGGGAGTTCATCCGGTCTGCCACAGGCGCTTGGTTCAGGAGGGCCAGGCCCCGGCGGCGCAGCACCTCGTACTCCTCGGGCGTGTAGAACTCGGCCTCGGAGCCGGGTACGACCCGGCCGGACAGGAACGTGACCAGCAGCCCGCCCGCTCCGGCGGTGCCCGGGATTCGCTCGGTCCGCAGCAGGGGCCCGGCCTGAGTGTGGGCGCGGTGCGGGCGGCGGCCGGTCAGCGCGGCGAGGTGCTCGCGGGTGGGCCGGTCGGTGATGCCGAGTGCGCGGGCCAGTTCATCGACGGTCACCTGAACGGACCACTCGCGGCCGGCCAGCGTTGCCAGGATCAGCAGCAGGCGCCCGCACTGGCGGCAGGTGACCGACGCGGTCGTGGCCCAGTCGTGCGGGGTGGCCACCACTGCCTCCCCGGCCTGGACCGGGGCGGGGGCAGGCGGGGCGGTCGGGGTGCGGCCGTCGGCTTCCAGGAGACCGGACTGCACGAGGTGCGCGACGTGCACCAGGGTCGCGCGGCGCCGCAGCCCGACCGCAGCAGCAAGAGCTGCACCGGTCGGCGGCGCAGCGTCGGCGCGGCCTAGAACGGAGAGGACTTTGGCGCAGGTCCCGCATTCGGCGGGCGAGACGGCGCGGTGAGCAGGACGAGCTGTCACCCTGTCGGGCCTTCCTGACCCCGGGATGGGGTCGGTCTGGCCACCGCCGTTGTTGCGGGGCGGGAAATCTCCCCTACACTCGGCAGTGACTTCAAGCGTCACGCGGAAGCCCTTCGGGATAGGTGTTGGTAGCACCGATGACCCCGGGGGGCTTTCGCGTTTTTGGAGTTGTTCAGTGACCCGCCGCGGCGGGTCTGGCACACGTTACGCCTGCTCAGGTCTCAGGCGCCAACAGCGTGTTGCACCGGAGGTTGGGGTCAGGGGCCGTCCAGCGCCAGGTTGTCGTAGCTGAGCTGGAGCCGGTCGGCCGGGGCGACCGCACGCAGAACTTCGAGCGGCTGGCCGTCCGCGTCGAGGGTGAGGCGTTCGAGCGCCAGGACCCAGATGCGCCCGCCGATGCGGAGCTGTGACGCCTCTTCTTCCGTGGGCATGCGGGCGGTGACGGTCTCGTTGGCGACCGTGGGCCGGTGGCCAGCTGCGACCAGTGCCCCGTAGACGCCGCCGGTGATCTTGCCGTTGCCGTCGAGTCCGGCCGCCTCGGCCAGCGCGGCGGGGTACCAGGCGTGTTGGACCTGGACGACGTCATCGGGCCGGATGAGTGCATGGCGGAGCCGGTAGACGAGTTCCTCGCCCTCTTGCAGGTGCAGCAGGGCGGCCAGGTCGGCGGGTGCCTGCACCCGGTCGACGCGGATGAAGCGCATGTCGCCATCGATGCCCTGGGCCGCCGTGGCCGCCTCCCACGGGCCGCGTGGTCCGCCGGGGGCGAGGACCTGGCCGTACCGGCTGAGGGGGATGCGGACCTGGGTCCGCTTGCGGATCAGGGTGCCGGCCCTCCGGACCGGGACGACGAGGCCATCGTCTGCGAGCACGCCGACAGCGCTTCTGACCGTCTGCCGTGCCGCGCTGTAGTGCCTCATCAGGTCATCGATGGGCGGCAACTTGCCCGTGGTGGTGAACTCGCCTGCGTCGATTCGGCGCCGCAGGTCTTCCGCCAGTTCGCGGTATCCCAGCCCAGCCATGTCCCGCCTCCTTCCGTCGGCCGCTTCCGATCACCTTAAGGCTAGCCCTGTTGACAATACGGCGCCGCCCCGCCACTCTGCAATAGGGCTAGCCGATACGGCGAGTGAGCAACTCGACACGGCGAACCTCTCGGGCATTCCTATGCCTGACCAGCAAAAAAAGCGGCCCTGAGCGGTGTTGCACCACTGCTCAGGGCCTGGAGACCACCACCTGACCTGACAGGAGGCGATCCCTGTGACGGATCGTATCGAGAGCGTTCAGTCCTCCCCGGCGCCGGCCCCGGCCGCTGCTGCGCCGAACGCGCTGGGCGGTGCCCGGTGAGCGCGGGGTACGGCGGGTCCTACGACCCGCAGACGGAGTCCGCGACGGCGGCGCACATGGCGGCGGCGAACGCGCAGGCTGCGGCGGCGGAGGCCGCGCGGCTGGCGGCGGAGCGGCTGCGGGAGCAGATCGCGGCGCAGCAGGCCGGGGGTGCCCGGTGAGCGAGCACGGGTTCGCGGAGTTCGAGGCGGGGTTCGGCCGGCCGGTGGCGCCGATGCCGGTGAAGCCGCCCAAGCCCCCGAAGCAGCCGAGGCAGAAGCAGCCTCTCCACACGAGCGTCACGGACGTGCTCCTGGCGGTGCTCGCGGTGGCGAGTCTGGGTCTGTCGGGGTGGTCGCTGGCCACGCTGCTGATGGACGCCGGGGCCCCGGTCTGGGTGGCGGTGCTGGGGGTCGGGGTGTTCGACGTCCTGGCGCTGGCGGCCGGCCTTCAGGTCTACGCCCGCCGGAACGCCCCGCACACCGCCGGGGGCGCGCGGCTGGTGATGATGGCCGCGCTGATCGCCAGCTCGGTCGTCAACGGCGCCCACGGCCTGGCCCTCGGGGGGTGGACGACAGCCGTGGTCCTGGCCGCCGCCCCGCTCTCCTTCGAGATCTGCTTCGAGCTGCGGCACCGCACCCTGACGGCCCTGATCTGGGTCCTGTTCCGCCGCGAGGCCGCCCTCGCACTGCGCCGGGATGCGTGGGCGCGGATCGCTCCGGTGGTGGCTGCGTCGGACGCGGAAGTGCAGGCGCCGACCGGCGTCCGGGCCACCGCCGACGTGCTGCACCGGGTGCACATCGAGCGTGAGCACCAGGACGTGGGGGCCGAGCTGGCGGCGCTGCGGGCGGAGCTGGCGGCGGTGCGGGCGGAGCGCCCGGCGATCGAGACGGAGGCGCGGCCGGTGTCGCCGGAGCAGGACGTGGACGACCGGTTGCACGAGGCGCTGGCGCTGTACCGGGCGGTGACGTCCACCCCCGGCGCCACGGAGGTTGACCGGGCGTGGGCGGTGGAGTCGGTCGAGATGGCCGCGCGGCAGGGTGGCAGCGACCGCCCGGCGGATGCGCCGTCCCTGGTCAAGGGCGCGGCGGAGCCGGAGCCCGCCCCCGGCGGGGACGCGGAGGACCGGGTGCCGGAGCAGCGGCCCCGCAGCATCGCCGGCGGTGTCGCGGAGCTGCGCGCGGCGAGGATCAGCGACCCGGCGGTGATGGCTGACCGTCTGTCGGTCCTGATGGGCCGGGAGGTCACGCTGCCCTCGGTCAAGCGGGAGATCCGCCGCCAGGCCGCCGCCGAGCGGGAGGCGGCCGGGCGGGCCGCCGCCGAGCGGCAGACGGGTCAGTACCTGTGATGGCGCGGGTGCTGCGGCCGGGCCGCTACGCGTGGAACCTGTCGGCCGACTTCCGCAGCACGGTTCCGGGCGGGGCGGCCGTGGCCGGTCACGGGGTCATCGACCTGGCCGACGCGGAGTCGGAACTCGCGGTGTGCGCGCGGCTGGTGCGGGAGCTCGGCGGGCCGGACCTGTCCGGCCTGGACGCCGAGGTGAGGTTCACGATCAAGCCCGTGAGGGGGCCCCGATGAGCAGCAGGAGCACCCGGTACCGGCTGGTGTGGATGTCCGTCCGCCGCCGGGCGGCGGGGGCGGGCGACGAGTACCTCGGTGAGCGTCTGAACCACCGCCACAAGGTCGGGCAGCGCAACGCCCACGCGGACGAGCTCCGCGTGCTGCGGGCGCGGGTGGCCGAGTTGGAGGCCCGCCTGAGCGCGGCCGAGGCCCCGTTCTGAAGATCCCGAAAGCGCCGGACCGGCGTCGGTTCCGGCCCCTACGCTCACGGGTCTTGAGTGGCCCGTGAACGGACCCGGCGGGATGAGCCCCCGCCGGGTCCCCCTCCCAAATCGCGCAGGCAATGAGGAGGTACGCACAGCATGTCCATTCCAGAGACCCAGGCACAAATGTCCCAGGCCGCAGGCCCGGTTGACGCGGTGCCGGTGGCTGAGGCGGTGGTGCCGGAGCAGCGCCCGGCCGCTGAGGCCGCGGTGCCGGAGCGGCCGGTGACGACGCCGGGCGGACTCCCGGGGGTTCCGCTGCTGACGATCGGGACGTCGTCCACGGTCGCGGCGGTCTCCGCGGCCGGCCTTGTGGCGGGTCCGGTCCCGGCGCTGATGGCTGCCGGTTCGCTGGCCGTCACGGCGGCCGTCGCGGTGGTCGCCCGGACGCGGAGTGACCGGCTGGCCGGTGGCCGGTCGGCCGGGGCCGCGGTCCGTTCCGGTACGGCGTCCGCCCGGTCCGCCAGCCCGGCCGGGCGTTCCAACGCCGCCGGTCGCTTCGGTCGCTCCGCTTCCCCGGTTTCGCAGGCCAAGGGGCGTGGCGGGGCGTCGGGCGGCCGGGTGGGCCAGATCCGTACGGCGCGTGCGGTCATGGCCGGTTCGCCGATGTCGCGCCGTCAGCGCCGGATCGGGCAGGCCGATGCGCGCCGTGGTCGGGCCGAGGCCCGCCGGACGGCCCGCGCCGAGGCCCGCCAGAGTGCCCCTGAGCGCCGCTTAGGGGCCGGTGGGGCCAAGGGGGCCGCCACGGGCTCCACGGGCCGTCAGGCGCCGTCCAGGGGCGCGCACGCGGCCCCGAAGAACGGGCTGTTGAGCAGGGCGGGCCGGGCGGTGCCTGGCCTCGGTGCCCGGCGCGGCCAGGCCGGGCCGGCGGGAGGTGCTCCCGGGCCCGTCAAGCCCGGCTCCGCGTCCGCTCCGGCCCGTACCGGGAGCGCCCGGCAGCAGCGCCGCCAGCTCAAGCGCGAGGCACGGTGGCAGGCCAGGGACGCGGCCCGCGACCGCCGGGTCGCCGCTGCCCGCGACCGGATCGGGCAGCGGGCCGCCGGACGGGCCCGCAAGAGCGCGCTGCGCCGTTCTGCAGCCCGGTTCCAGGCGCGCCGGGCGGGGGCCGGGCTGGCCGCCATGCCGGCGGGGCTGGCCGCGCTGCTGTGCTGGCCGGTCGCCTGGCTCATGAAGACGGCCGCGCCCCGGTGGGGGCGCCAGGTCTACCGGCGGCTGGTGGAGGCCGCCCGCGCGGCCCGCGCCGAGCAGGACCAGGCCGTGAACGCCGAGCACGACCAGGAGCAGGCCGAGGCCGCGCTCGCGGGCCGCTCCCCGCTCCCCGACCCCGACCGCGTCGCGCCCACGGCCGCGCCCGTCCCGAACACCCCGATGAAGGAGACCCCGATGTCCAACCCCAACGCGTTCGACTTCCGCGCCGCCGCCGAGGAGATGCTCCGCCAGGCGCAGACCGCCGAGCCGGGCGGGATGATGAACGTCCTGGCCTCCTTCGAGTCGCTGCCCGAGACGCTGGGCCTGCTGGCCGAGACGTTCGCCGTGGTCGCGTCGAGGGCCAGCGACGACATGCCGCTGGACCCGGCCGTGGGCGACGCGCTCGGCGACGTGAACAAGGTTTTGCTCTCGGCCGTGGAGGCCGGCGCGGAGGTCTCGCGGGTGTTCTCCGAGAAGCACGAGCAGGAGATCGCCCGCCACACCGACCCGCGCCCGGGTGAAGAGGGCTGGGACACCACCGCCAACCAGGACTACCAGGGCTACCAGGGCTGACCACCCCTTTGGGCCCGGGGCCGCCAGCGCGGCCCCGGGCCCCCTTTCGGAGAGGAGAGGACATGAGCAGCACCGCAGGCCGCCGGTCGGCCCCGCCGCAGGCACACATGGCGATCGACTGGGTGGCCGGCCACGGCAACGTCAGCGCTCCGGTGGCGATGGCGACCACCGCGGCAGCCGTGGCCAGCGCGGGCGCGCTGGCAGGGATGCCGTCGGGGTGGCCGCTGGTGGTCGGCGCGGCCGGTGCCGCCGCCCACGGCATCGGCGTCGGGATCCGCAAGCGGCTGTCCCGGCCGAGCCTGGCCGTGCGCGCAGGCGCGTGGCTGGCCGCCTCGGGGTGGTCCAGCACGGTCATCGCCACCGACCCGGCCACGTGGTCGGGGTCCGGCTGGTGGACCGCCCTGGGGTCGCTGGTGGCGATCGCCCTGGGGACCGGCGCCGGGCTGTACCGCGCCGACGTCCACGAGGAAGCCCTCGATGAGTCGTCTCGGGCCATGCAGGCCGCCATGGCCGAGGCCGAGATCACCCGCCGGGACTGGGCCGTGGTCGACCAGTGGACCCACCTGATCAAGAGCGTGACCGGGGTGGACGTCGCGCCTGTGGGGTTCAACCGCCGCCCCGACGATTCCGGGTTCGCCCTGGAGATCGCGCTGCCGGTCGGCTACCCCTCCGCCCGGTTCCAGGCGTACGGGACCGCGTTGGCCGAGGCCGCGCGCCTGCCGGTCGGCTGCGTCGTCGCCGTCAGCTCCGCCCGCCGGCAGGGACACGTGATCCTCGACGTCGACACCGTCGACCCGGCCACCCGCAGCAACGCTTTCCCCGACCTCTGGACGCCGCTGACCATCAACGGCGCCCTGCCGTGGGGCGTGGACCGCAACGGCCACCCCGTGGTGGTCCACCTGCGCGAAGCCTGCGCCCTCATCCTCGGTCCGCCCGGGTCCGGCAAGACCACGCTCCTCGACGCGATGATGGCCGCATTCCTGCGCACAACGGACACATTGGTGTTCGGAGTTGACGTTGGCAAATCTGGCGACGCATTCGCAAACTGGGTTGCTCCCTGGGCCGAGGGACAGCGACTCGTAGCACCCCCGCACGGCACGCCCCGTCTCCCCGAAACTACCAGGTCAGGGGTCGATTGGGTGGCCGCGACGATGGCCGAGACAGACCTGATGCTCGATGCCCTGCTCGCTATCGCGGACCGCCGACTGACCGAGTACCGGGACCTTCTGACCCGCGAGAACACGAAACTCCTGCCTATTTCAGCGACGTTGCCCATGATTTTCTGCGTCGCCGACGAAGGCGCAGAACTCTTGGCCTACCAGGGCACGGATCCGCTGCGGCGCCGGGTGAAAGACAAGCTCGTAAAGGTCATGCGAACCACCCGCGCGATGGGAATCCGCCTGATTCTCACGGCGACCGACGGAAACCTTTCCAGCCTCGGTGACAGCTCGATTCGGAAATACAGCCCCGTGCGAGTGGCACTCACGTGCACGGACCCTGAAGGCGCCGGTACTGCGAAATTGTTCGGGTCGGTCCGAGGCTTGGATGCAAGCCAGTTGAGGGCGAAAGGCAGTGGCGTTATCGGCGCGTCCACCGATCCCGGTTTCGCACCGCAGGGATTCCGTACGTGGGGGACCGATCCGTCATTGGCGCGTACAGCGGTGCTGGCCACCCAGGAGTGGCGGCCGGTCCTGGACGCGCCCTCGGTCCAGGCGGCCGGGGAGGCGTACCGGGACCGGTGGGCGCCGGCCAAGCTCGGCTGGCTCACCGGGATCGAGCCCGGCCCCGAGGGCCAGGCCCCCGCGCCCACCGCGCCGAGCGCCGCCAGCTCGGCGGACGACTTCCGCGCCCGCCTGCGCATCCGGGGCGAGGAGCCCAGGCAGGCCCCCGCAGCCCCCGCCCCGGCCGGGCCCGGCGCCGGTGACGACGCGGCCATCTCCAGGTTCCTCGCCGACCTGGGCGCGCTCCCCGAGGTGCCCGAGCCCAGCGACCGGCCCGTGATCCGCGGGCTGAACCTGAACATCAGGAAGGCCGACCCCGAGGCCGGCACCCCGGCCCCGGCGCCCGAGGCCGGACCGGACTGGAAGGCGCTCGCCCGCGCAGTCGTCCTTCAGTCCGGCCAGTGGATGGGCACCAGCGCGGTGCTCGCCGTCCTGGAGGGGCGCGGGATCGCGGTCAACCGGTCCACCCTGGCGACCGAGCTGTCCGCGATGGCCCGCCGGGGCGAGATCGCCAAGCGCGGGTCCGGCCCGCAGACGGAGTACGGCGCACCTCACGCCGAGTAGCTGTTGTCGTTGTTGTTGTCGGGCCCCTTCCCACCAGAACCCGCCCCGGCGGGTCGGGAAGGGGCCTTTGACGTGGGCTGACAAGGGCGACAACAACGACAACAACAACAAGGGCGGCCCGCGCCCGCCACCGTCCGTCACCAGTTACCCAGTTACCTCTACTCCGGCTATCGCGGAGAAAGAGGTGTCGGCGCGGCCGGGAGGCTTGCCCACGGGGGCTGATCTGCACTTATGGGCGGTGTCCGTTTTGGGGGGTTCCCACCTCCGGTCACACCTCCGGTGCAACCCCTAGTCCACCCCTGCAAGCAACCGTCCAGCCCCCCTCCGGTGCAACCCCAAACCGGGGTTCGCGCGTTCGCTCGGCGCCCTCGGGCGGGAGTGGGCAAGCCTTCCCGGGCAAGCCTGCCGCGGCCCTGGGCAAGCCTTCCCGGGTGCTGGGCAAGCCCCCGTGGGCAAGCCCCCGTGGGCAAGCCCCCGTGGGCAAGCCCCCACCAGGCGGCAGTAACACGGCCTGTGTTACCGAAGCCAGGTGTGGGGGTCGGCTGGTCTGACCAGGGGAGATGCGGGTAACACCCGCCCGTGTTACCCGCCCTTGACGCCCTCGTGTTACCTCGGGCTGACACCTGACGCTGACACCGACGACGCCCCGGCACATGTACCCCCGCCGCAGGTCAGCGCGAGGTTCTGACACCGGGGTCCTGACACCGGGCGGGCTGTCGCGCCGGCCTGTCGCGCCGGTCGGGCTGTCGGCGCGACACAGGCTCTGTGACCTGCGGCCGGACCCGCTGGCCCCCGGGTGTGCGACAGACGCGACAGCTCGCGCCCCGATAGGGGCCACACACCCGACACGCACGCCCACGACACCGACCCCGATGCCCGGCTCAGAGCACGTGTTCGGGCCCCGAGACACGCCCCGGACACACCCGTCCGGGTGAATCCGCCCCTCGCGTACGTGGGCGCGGCTTGTGCGGTGCGCCCCCAACTCCCCCAGAAAACAGGGCTATTGACAACAAACTGGATTTTTCTGCATGTTTCGGGCGCGGCCTGGTCTCGGGCCGCGCCCGGTGGTGCGAAGGGAGTTCGTGATGGGTGAGGTGTCGGGCAAGGCGGGGTCGGGGGAGCGGGTGGACTACGGGCCGCAGCAGTTCCCGGACCGGCTCGGGTTCGAGCTCTGGCGGTTCGAGCGGGCGTTGGCCAAAGGGCTGATCCCGCCTGCAGACATCGGCGGCCGACGCTGGTCGGCCGCCGTGGTCGAGGAGGTTGCCGGGCGGGCGGAGGAGATCCGCGGGGCTACTGGCTCCCTGCCCGACATGGGCGGGGTGCGGGCTGCTGCTCTGCTGGAAGAGCGCTTCGGGATGCCGGTGGCACCCGAGGTGCTGATCGAGCTGGACCGGCTCGGCCTGGTGGAGTGCGTCAACTCGTACAAGGGCTGGCCGCTCTACGACGGCCTGGCCCTGGAGCACTTCACCGACCGGGCCGTACTGGAGAAGGCCAAGCGTGACGGGCGGCTGCTCAACCGCACGGCCGCGGCCCGGCGTCTCCGCGTCCGGGCCTGCGACTTCGACCACCTGACCAAAGCCAACTGGCTGCGGCCGGCCACGTGGGTGCACAGCGGATGGCAGCGCCGCCGGGACACCCCGGTCGTGGCGCTGTACCGGCTCGGCGACCTGGAAGTCCTGCTCGTCCACCCGGCCATCGACTGGGAGGAAGTCCGGGCCACCTCCAAGGGCCGGCCCTCGGCGCTCGCCAGGCTGTCACCCGCCCCTGATGCCTGAATCCATAAAGCCAGCAGGGGCGCCTGAGAGCCCATTTGACGGCCCGTGAGACAGGCTCTATGGTCCCGACTCACGGGCCCTTTCAACTGCCCGCACGGCGCGAATGGAGGCCGCATTGACCGGGACCCAAGAGCCATACGACGACGACCCCGAACCCGAACTCTGTGACGAGTGCGGGATCAATGTCGACAGCTCTGACGAGCACGCCGACTTCTGCATCTACTCAACGATCGAATCCGGAATAGACTAGACCATCTCCGGGCCAAGCAGGCAGAATTTCAGGCGAATTGAAATGGCATCAGACAAACCTGATTCGGCGCGCTTAAATTCAAGGTTTGCATTCCGTCTCGCATCGCACACAATTAGACGACGGATAGAATGCAAGGAACCAGGCACAAGAAACTGACTGGCTGACTCACCATCAGGTTACCTGAGGTCAGCTACATAGCGTCATTGGCTCGACAGACCGAGCAAGCCCCTCGACTGCTGCCAGCCGCCCGCGAAGCGGGCCCAGGCCGGGGAGCGAAGCGGACCGGCCCAAGGCCGTGAAACGGCCTTCTAGCAGGCGCAACGCGCCTGCTCTCCCTGGGGCCGGGCGAAGCCCGGCCCCCTCGGCCGAAGAGCGCGAAGCGCTCAGGCCGAGCCCCGCGCAACGCGCGGGGCCTCACACTCCGTCACCCGGCCGCGTAGCGGCCGGCCTCACTTCCCCAGCGCGCAGCGCTGGGGGTCCCGCTCCGCGGG
>NZ_JBICVY010000030.1:0-14740 GCF_043199475.1 Streptomyces sp. NPDC048603
CTTCTAAGCACTTGGCCGCAGGTTCGAGTCCTGCCGGGGGCACTCACACGGCCCAGCACCCAGCCCTCCCCATCGGGAGGGTTTTTTCGCAGGTCAGGACACATCTTCAGGCAGCCCGCGATGACGGAAAGGCCCCGCGCCGCCGGCACCCGGAGGCGCCTCTCAGGCACGGGACCGTCCGGCTGTTTCCGACCCGCTGCGGGTGGCCACGGAGAATACGCGGAGAAGTTCGCCGCCTCTCACTCCAGCCCGGAATACCCTGCTTGGTCCACTTCCTCCTCAATTCGGCTCTTGAGGTCGGCGAGGTGCCCGGAGATGCACCGGGCGTAGTACGCCAGCAGTACGGGCACGCTGTTCCCCGCCCATTCCGCCACCTGCGCTGGCGGGACTCCGCTGTTCAGCCACTTGGTCTGGCAGGTGTGTCGCCAGTCGTACACGCGCTTGCCGAGCGGTGATGCGAATTGCTCCGGAGTGAGGACGGCCATCCGGGCGCCACGCCACGCCCGCCGGATCACGGACCCTGCCAGCACTCCCCCGTTCTCCCCCTGGAACAGGGTGTCCGTGGGCTTCAGCTTCTCCGCCGCGATGTGCTCGCGGAGGATCCGCGTCAGCGCCGGACGGCAGGGGACGACGCGCATGTCTCCCTCGCCCCTGCCCTTGAGGCCACGGTCGTCTCTGACCTCGCCCGTGTCCGTCCACTGCCGACCGACTTCCGGGCGCGCCGCGTAGACGTGCAGCTCGCCCCACTGGTCGCCCGCGTCGGCGCGCGGCAGCCGGACGTCCATCACACGCATCGCCACCAGTTCCTCCGGCCGCGGGGCCGCGTAGTACATGGTGGCGAAGAACGCGTGCAGCCGCGGGCCGCCCCTCGGTCGATTCCGCACCCACGCGAGCAGGCGCACCGCTTGCTCGTCGTTGATGAGAGAGCGCTTGTCGAGCGTGGCCGACGCCTTCGGCGAGGTGCCCCGCCCCTTCGGCAGCGGGTTGACGTTCAGGACGCCCTGCTTCACCGCGTACTCCATCAGCACGTTCAGCACCCGGCGTGATCGCTTCACGGAGCTGGCCGCCACCGGTGTGCCGTTCAGCTTCGTGGTCATGGCGGCCAGGATCGCTTCCACGCGGGCCGTATCCTCCCAGGCCGCCATGGTGAGCGTGCTGCGCTGAACCCAGGCCAGAATGGCCGCGATCTCCCGTGGGGCGTTCTCCCGGTGCAGAGTGTTGAACCCGTACTCGCGGAGCGCTGTCCGCAGGTCGACCTGCGTGAAGTAGCTGGGCAACGGGGCGCGGAGCAAGGCCGTGGTGGCGGCCATCAGCACCTTGGCGACCGTCCTCCGGTTGTTGGCGGACGTCCTCCCCCACTGCGCGTCGACGAACTCGACCGCGAACTCGTACCAGTTACGCGAGGGGGCCAAGGTGGTCTGCTGCGAAACCGGCCGGCCCGTCGCGATGCTGAACGCCCGGCCACTCCGCATGGCAACAACCAAGGTGGCACGGAAGCTCTCAGCGAGCGGGGCGGTCGCGTGCGGCTGCCGCCACTCCCTGCCGGCCACCGTCCATCGGACGGTGTGGGTCGTCTTGCGACTCCCCTCGTACACCGACGTCTTCCAGAGCTTGACGTCGTACGTGTGGTCCATCAAGCGGCATCCTCTTGGTCGTTGAGCCAGGTTTCCAGGTCGATCCGCCGCACCCGGAGAGCACCGTTCGGGAGCTTGATGCAGCGGGGGGCCCGGCGCTTCAAGCGCCAGTCGTAGAAGGTGGATTTCGAGACCTTCAGCTCGGCGCAGACCTCGGCGATGGTCAGCTTCTCTTCGGGCGTGCGCGCCACAGTCGACTCCTGTCGTGGGTGGATGCGAATTGGTGCCGCGGGGCCTCTCAGACATCCGCGTGTGTCCGAAGCTTGGATTTCTGCGTCACCGCGTCATCTGCGTCATTGACCTGCCTGACCTGCGGGTTTCGGTGACGCAGGACCGGGCGCGTGTGTCACCGGCCTGCGTCACCGCGTCACCAGGTGACGTAGGCCGGTGACGCGGGTGACGCGTGGTGACGCAGCCGTTGGCCGTCTGCGTCACCTGCGTATCCGCAGGTCACAGGTTGTTGGCCGGTCGGTGGTGACGCAGGTGACGCAGCGTCCCTTCTCTTAGGAGAAAGAGAGGGTGGTGTTGGTTGTGGTGCGGTGCGCCTTAGAACGTGAAGACGGAGCCGCAAAGCGGCACGTCCTTTGCAGCGGCGGCAAGCCGCCGGAACAGCAAGAGGAGCACCCCGCGCCCGGGCCGGGGTGCTCCTCTTGCCTGTGCGGGGCGCACCGCGGTGGCGCGGGTTAGAACATCGGATCCGGCTGGTCCGGCGGTCGGGCGGCCGGTCGGGTCATCTCGATGTAGCGGGCGGTGTTGGTGCGGCCCCAGTCGACCAGGACGCCGCGCGCGGCAAGGGTCGGCTGAAGCCGCTTGAGACGGTCGGAGAGAACCTTGCCGGTGGTCGGCCACCCCTTGGGCAGGGGGCGGAAATCCTCGCCGGTGTAGAGCTGCGTGAGAGCGTGCAGCCACTCGGCGGAGGTCATCCGCATTTCCGCGCCCGGATCGGCGCCGGCCGCGTGCTTGAGGACAGTCTGGGCCAGCAGGTCACCCTCGATGACGTCGTCGTTGAGGTCGTCCAGGGCGGCCCGGTAAGCGTTCAGCGCGCCGAGGCCGGTGGCCGCATCGAGCTGCGCGCACAGGTGGGCGAAGTCAGCCATCCGCAGGTCCGTGGGAATGTCGGCCTGCGCGGCCCGAACCTTGACCGTGAGGTCGAGCAGAGACCCGAGGATGACCGGCAGGGCCTCCTTGAACTCCGCCCACAGCTCCGCTTCGGTCCGCCGCACGCTCGGCCGCTCCAGACGGAGCGGAAGGAGTCGTTCGGCGAGGTCGGGACGGATGACGCCCACGTCAATGCCGGTCAGCAGCAGCGGCCGACGGTAGCGGGCCCGGACGACGTCCCCGTCGGTGTAAAGGGCGCGCTTGATGGTCTCGGCCCCGGTGACGATGCAGCACATGAGGTCGGACAGGTCCGGGGCCAGATGGGAGAGGTTGTCCAGGGCCGTGACCCACCCGGCGGCCACGGCTGCAATGAGGTTCTCCTCATCCTTCGGGGCGCGGCGCAGATCGCCGCTCATGCCCTCGATGATCCGGACGAGCATCCGCCCGCCGGTGGACTTGCCCGCGCCCTGGGGACCGGTGAGGAACGGTGCGGGGACGGGCACGGACGGCCCGAGGCAGCCGATCAGCCAGGCGATGGCCAGGCACTCGGTCTCGGCGTTCGCGAAGTTGCACAGCCTCAGCAGGAGGTCGATCCCCTTGCCCTCTGTGTCCTTGGCGGGGAGCGGGAGCTCACCGGTGAGCTGGGTCCGCCGCCAGCAGACCTCCTGAGGGTCCGGGGTGACGATGTCCCACCCGGTGGGGTGGACGCGGACGGACTGGCCGTCGGTGCGGCCCAGGTCGAGCCACGTCGCCCCGTCAAAGCCGGGCGCCACACGGATGTGCACCTGCTGTACCTCCTGGTTCATCGCCAGGGCTTCGATGAGGTCGAGCGCCTCCTTGAGCGCGGTCCCGCTAAACACGCCGCACCCGTCACCGAACAGGCCCACCATGAGTTCCTGCCGGTGGCTGCCCGAGGTGCCCTGGGAGCGGATCGGCCGGGCCACGGGGTGGCCGTTCTTCTGCGCGAACACGGTCCCGTCGGCGGTGCGGAAGTACCGGAAGTGCGCCTGCGCGTAGTCGGTGATGATCTCGCGAGCCGGAGTCTTCTCGTCCTCGGCCATCTACAGTCCCAACGTCGTGCGGGCGTTGTCCCAGGCGTCCGTGCAGTGCCGGGGCGACTCGCCCTTGGCCTGCGCGGCGGTGAACAGCCGCGCGACGTGCTTGTCGGTGAGACAGCCGCATCGGCCATGGGCGGACAGCACCGCGAGGAACGTCCGGTAGACGGTGGTGTGGACCCGGCGGTCAGCCTCGGTGATGCGCTGCTCCGCCATGGCGATGCCCCGCTCCAGGTAGGCGGGCGAGCGATGCCGGCACTCCCCGCCCCAGGCCGGTGCGGGCGCGGACACGGCCACCTGCGTCGGCCGGACCGTGGTGGGCTCCTTCACGGCGAGCGCGCGAACGGTGTCGGGCAGCGGCACCATGGAGCCGGTACCGGGCCCACGCCACTGCGCGTAGACCATGGTCGACTTGAGGTCGACGCCATCACGGACGCCGTTCACCGAGCGCATAGTGCCCCGGTAGACCCAGTGTTCGCCCCGGGTGGTCTCCACGGTCGTGGTCGCGGGGAGGTTCCGGCGGGCCCACGCGACCGCGTCGGCGTTGTCGAGGTCCACGACGGTCAGCCCGGCACCGCCGGGGTGGTACGCGACAGCCTGGGCCTGCCCCCAGGCTCCCGCCCACGCAGCGGAGGTGAGGACATCCTGGTCGGTGGTCGCGGCGCCCCAGGCGTGGCAGGGGGCCGGGCACTGACAGGGGCCGGCAACCTTCATGTGGGGGCGGTCGCCGCACGCCGAGCGGGTGCAGGCAGGGCAGTTCCCGAAAGGCAGCTTGCCTTTCCGCAGCGGCAGAACGGGCAGGCCCAGCCCGGCGAGCCAGAGCGCGGTGCGGAGGTGAGCGGGTAAGGCCAGGCGGCGGGGGCCTCGCGGGAAGTCGGTTGTGTGGGTCATGCTGGATTCCTCCAGTTCAGTGGATCGTGCTGGATGAGGGCGGCCCCGGTTCATTGGCGTGAGAGGGGGCCGCCCTCGGCGCTGCTAGAAGGGCGGTTCGTCGCTGTACCCGCCGGAGGTGGCCCAGGGGTCGCGGTAGGGGCGGCGGTGCTCAGGCAGGCGGAGCAGGGTCCACCACTGGTGGGGGTTCCAGCAGTCGCAGTCCTCCCAGTCGGTCCCGGCGTACTCACCGGTCTCGGGGTCGCCGTAGTCGCAGGCGATGCCTCCCTTGCCGTGGCAGGTCTGGCAGTCGGGCCGGGGCGTGTCCGTGAGTACGAGGAGCGGGCGGATCCATTCGATGCGGAGTCGGGCCATGACGGGCTCCTTCAGTGGTTGTTGATGGTTCCGGTGGCCTTGCCGAACAGGCCGGTGGCGGTGATGTTCTGGGTGACGTGCTGGACCGGTCCGGCACGGTGGCCGGGGTTGGCGCGTCCGGCGCGGAGGAGCAGGGGTGCTGCGGCGCCGGCGGCGATGAGGGCGACGGCGGCCCAGAGGGCTTCGGTCATGGCGATCAGTCCCGGGGCTGCGTAGGCGATCCCGAACCCGGCGGCGGCCACTCCGCCGCCGACGGTCGGGGCGAGCAGGGCAACGGTCTTGGCCCATACCGGCACCGACTGACGGGGTTCCGGTTGGGCGGGTGCGGGGTTGGTGTAGGCGAGGGTGCGCACGCCGTTGGGGAGGGTGACCCAGTCGACGCCGGGCGGTATCTCGGCGGGCAGGATCACGGTCGGCTGGACGGGTGCGGGCCGGTATACGGGGTCGCCGTAGCGGGTGGCGGGGGTGCTCGCGTGGAGGGGTTCGGTGTGCACAAGGGGCTCCCTTCAAGCAGCGGCGGGCAGCACCCGGGAATGTGTGGGTGCTGCCCGCCATGGCTTGTCGCGTGCTTGTCGTCTGGGTTGTCGTGCGCCTTGTCGCTTGCCTTGTCTTGTCGCTTGTCTTGTCGCTTGTCGCCTCCCAGTTCAGAGCCCGGTTTCAGCCCCTGCGAGGGGTCGTGCGCGACAAGCCCCGGGCACGCGACAAGCGGGCGACGGGTCAGGCGTCCGGGGTGTGGTTGCGGTGGATGTAACGGGTCTTGGTCCCGGCTCCGATGCGGACGGCGGTGCCGTCCTCGGCCCACTCCTGGAGCCATCCGCTGATCGTCTGCCGGTTCGTGCCGTGCGCCTCGGCCAGCGCCCGTGCGATCGCCGAAGCGCCGGTTCCCTCCGGGCCGGCGGCTTCCAGGACCGCGAGGGCGGCCTGTCGGGCGGCGTTGTCCTGATCGCCCCGGAGCGCGGACAGGTTCAGCCCGCCGGGCTCCGGCTGAGTGGTTCGGGCCGGTTCCGCTTCCGGCCCGGTAGCGGTGGCGAACTGGGCATCGATCTGGCGCCGGAACTCCTGCGCGAGCCGCTCCTCCTCCGCCGCTTCCGGGGCTGGCGGAGTGTTGCGGAGGGCAGTCAGGTTCAGTCCGCTGGCCTCGGTCGGCGCGGTCCTGGCCGGTTCCGAGGTCCCGGCGTCGGAGCCAGATTCGCTGCCGGCAGTCATCCAGGCGGTGCGGGCGTGGTCCCAGCGGCGGGCGTAGTCGGGTCCTGCGGCCTTGGCGGAAACGTCATCCAGGCGAGGATGCCGGTCGGAGGTGGCGTGCACGATGTCGCGAATCTGGCTGGGCAGGATCCGCCAGGACTTGAACAGGCCCGCCGGTGACTCCGGCGTGCCCATGAACCCCGAACCCTTATAGGGGGCCTGCTCGACGCGGAGGCCGCGGCTGCCGGGGAACATCTTGGACAGGTCCATGCCCTCCTTCTCACCGCCGGTGAGGACAGCGCGGGTCTTGGCTTCGCGGCGGATCATCAGGTTGCCCAGCACGCTGCCGGTGGCACCCAGCGCGGTCAGGATCGTACGGATGCCCATGGAGCGGAGCATCCGGATCACTTCCAGGATCTTCTTGGCCAGCTTCCGCATCTGCGCGTCCGTGCTGGTCAGGATCTCTGCGCCCTCGTCCACCACCAGCATGATCTGGGGGATCTGCGCGCTGATGGGCAGCAGGTCGGTGTTCGCCTTGGCCAGCAGGTCCTGGTACGCCTGCTTGCGGCGCAGCCCGACCCGCAGCGCGGCATCGAGCATCAGCTCGGCTTCCTCGTAGGTGGAGGCGAGCCAGTCCACGCCGGGCCGTACCGCCTGTCCGGTGTCGCCGGTGAGGGCGGGGCGGACCCAGGGCAGGCCGGCGGATCCGGCGTTGAGGTCGATGACCCAGGTCAGGACGTCGCCGGCGCGGGCCAGTCCGCCCAGGACGGTGTGGAGCATGTTCGTCTTGCCCGACCCGGTCGGCCCGACCAGCAGCGCGCACTGCTCGCGCAGGTAGACGTTGACGGGGCTGCCGTCGGTGCGGACGCCCCAGGGCATGCCGGTCAGGATCGACAGGGGGCTGTAGTCGGCCGGGTAGCCGATCTCCTCGGCAAGGACGTTGACGGTGGTGACGTCGATCAGAACGCGGCCCTGGTCGATGCCGGGGGAGGCGGCGGCGGTGCAGCCGTGCGGGAGCCGGGCATCGGCGGACAGGCGGGTGTTGTGCTGGGCGACCTTGTCCCACGGCACGCCACCTTGGGGCAGTTCGGCGTCGATGGTGAACCCGGTCCCCGTCGGCCACATCTCCACCGCCACCACGCGCAGAGTGATCCCGCAGACCCGCTGCACGCGGTCGACCCACTCCGCGGCGATCGCCCGCCGCTCCGCCGACAGTTCGCGCGCTACCTGCCGCTCTGCTTCCTCCAGGGCGACGTTCTCGCGGGCCTCTTCGTAGAGGCCGGTGAAGTGGGTGGCTGCGGCCATGCCCATGCCGAGGGTGGCCAGGGATCCGAGGGCGGTCCACGAGAGGGGGGTGGTGGTGATGGCCCAGGTGGTCCAGCCACCGGCCAGGAGCCAGGAGGCGGCGCGGGCGCCGATGGTGCGGCCGGACAGTTTCTGGCGGAGGCCGGCGGCGGTGTGGCCGATGGCTCCGGCGGTGCCGAACGCGAGGGCCCAGGTGGGGGGCATGTGGGTGGCGGCGCCGATGGTGGACAGGGCGAAGGCTCCGGTGGTGGCAGACAGGGCGCCGGTCACGGGTCCGTGACCGGCGGCCCAGTCCAGGGCCACCCCGGTGTGGTTGGGGGTGGTGGCAGCCATGATCAGACGTTCCATCCCTTCTCGGCCTCGGGCCCGTTGCGGGGGTCCTCGTGGCGGGCGATGTCGTGCTCGTGGGCCATGCGGAAGATCCCGCACAGGTCGTCCGCGACCGCGGTCGCACTGTTGAGGGCGCCGTAGATGTCGGCGAAGCCCTGCGCGACTTCCTTCTCCAGCGGGAACTCGGAGTCGGAGCGCTCGGCGAGGATCTGCATGATGTTCGCGATCGACGCCAGGGCCTCGGGCAGCCCGTCGACCATGGCGAGGATCTCCATGGCGGACTCGGGCTCGTAGGACTGGGCGGCCTGCTCCATCTCCGCCGCGAGCTCCTCGAACCGGAACCCCGACGCACTGCTGCTGGACGTGCTGGACACGGTGTCTCCCTCACTCGTGACGGGCGGTGTGGTGGTGCCGGGACTGCCGGGCCGTGCGGCCCGGTCCCCGAGCGGCTGTTCGTCCTGCTCGGCCTCGGCGGCGGCCTGCTCCTCGGCCGCCGTTTCGTCCTGGCCGAGCCGGGCCGTGATCTCGGCGTCGCGCTGCTCGCGTTCGGCGCGGGCCCGGCCGGTCAGCCACCGGAACAGCCGCTGGCCGGGGTTCATGAGCCAGGCGGCGTGGAGCTTGCGGCCCAGCGGCGTGGTGAGCATCCCGGCCGTCCCCAGCAGCGCGCCGAGGACGCCGGCGACAGCCCGGCGGGCCTGGTAGCGGGCAGCGGACCGGCGCAGGGCCTTGCGGGCCGCTTTCTGGGCGGGGGCCTTCAGCGCGGCGACTCGCTTGGCGCGGGCGGCCTGGCGGACGGCGTGTTCACCGGCCCGAACCTGCCCTGCAGCGTGCCGGTCCCGGGCCTTCCGGCCCCCAGCTACCGCCCGGTCCCGCACCGCGGCCGCCTTGCCCGCGGCCCCAGCCGTCAAGCGCCCAACCGGGCCCCGGGTGGTCCGGGCACCGCTGGCCCCGCTGCTGCCGCCGCTTCCGGTTGGGCGGGTGGTGCGGGCGGCGGCTCTGGCTGAGCGGCGGGCATCGGCGACCTGCCGCCGGGCCGCCGTAGCCGTGGCCCGGCGGGCCGCCCAGGTCGGGGCGTCCTGGCGGGCCTGCTGCCGCAGCTCCGCCACCCGACCCGCCCGGCCACCGCCCGGCAACCGGGACAGCACACCCGAACCCACGCGCCGCGACGACGCCTTGACCTTCCCCGTAGGTGCCGCAGAGGGGCGCAGGCTGCCGCCGGCGTTCTTCCGTGTGCTCGCGCCGGACCGGCCGGCGGCGCCGCCCATGGCGGTCCGGCGTCCGCCCCCGGTGGGCGGGGCAGCACGGTGGCTGCCCCTCGGCTGCGAGGGAACCAGACCTGCGGCACGGGACGACCGGCCCGGAGTGCCTGCTCCGGTGGGCCGGGCCCGGCGGGTGGAGGGCTTGCGTTTGTCCTGCTTGGTGCGGGTGGCCAGGGTGCCCAGGACGACCGCGGCGGTCATGGCGACCGCCGCAGCGACCGGCCCGGCGGCCATGCCGGCGGCGCCGACCAGCCCGGCGGTGGTGTTCGTCCCGGCCAGGCCCAGCGGCAGAACCGGCAGGCCACCCGCCGTGTGCTCGACCTCCGGCACCTGCTGCTGCTTCGGGGCGGGCGGATTGACCGGGGGTGCTGCTTCCTCGGGTGGGGATGTCGGGGGAGTGAGGGTTTCGGTCATGCTGAACGTGCCTCCTGGTGAGGTGAGGGGCCCAGCCGGATCTGTGGTGGAGAGGGCTGGGCCCCGAACGTCGGTGACGGGGCGGGGTGTTCAGGCGGAGCAGGGGTTGCAGGCGCCCAGGTGGGCGGGGATCACGTATCCGGCGTCCCGCCCACACGACGGGCAGGTGCGACGGGCGGCGTTCGCGCGGACCAGAGCCGCCCAGCGGCCCGGCGTCATCGCACGGACCGGCAGCGCCAGGTCGATCCGGTAGAGGTAGGCGACCAGCGGGCCGCGCTTCCGGCGGGGCCGCTGCAGCTCGGCAACGACGTCCTGGCCGCCGGGCCGGAGCCCGGCGGCGCGGAGCTGCCGGCGGGTGGCGAGCCCGTCCGGGGCGAGCCGCCAGGAGTAGATTGGCAGGGCCGCCATCAGCGGAGCCGGTGGTAGGCGGCCCGGCACACCGCCGCGTGCCCGTTGGCGTCGTCACGGGTGATGGTCAGGTGGTAGTCGATGTGGGTCTCGCCGCATCCGTGGCAGGACCAGCGGGCCCGGTTGACGGTGCCCTTGACGTCGATGGCGGCGCCGACCTGGTTGTGCATCCGGATCAGCAAGTCGCCCGGCTCGACGGGGGCGTTGTTCGGGGAGAGCTTCACTGTGCGGCTCCTTCGAGAACCGGGCGGGAGGGGACTTCGGTGAGTTCGCGCAGTTCCTGGTAGCGGGCGGCGATCCACCCCGTGGACCAGCCGGTCAGTTCGACGGCCTGCCGCTGCGGGAGACCAGCCGCGTACGCGGCCTGCACGACCTGCCGGGCCCGCTCCTCCTTGAGCTTCTCCATGGCGGGGCCGGCCGCGAGAAGTTCGGCACGCTCACGCTCGGCGCGATCGCGGGCGGCCTGGCGCTCACGCCACTCACGCTCCTCGCGCTGGCGCTGCTCCTCCGCGCGCTGCTGGGCGGCCTGCTGCTCACGGCGCTCACGCTCGGCCTGAGCTTGCTCACGTTCGTGCTCACGGCGCTCACGCTGGGCCTGCTCTGCCCGCTCACGGGCCTCCTGCCGTTCGGCTTCCTCGCGGCGGATCCGGTCCTGCCGCTCAGCGGCATCCCGGGCCAGCCTCGCCTCGTGCTCACGCTGCTCACGGGCCAGTGCCGCCTCGTGGTCCCGCTGCTCACGCTCGGCCCGCAGCCGGTTCTCCTCGCGTTCCGCGGCCGCTCGCGCTGCGGCGTCCCGCCGGGCCTGCGTGCGGTCCTCCGCAGCCAGAACCGCGGCGGTCAGGGCTCGGCGGTAGGCCAGACCGGCCTCGGCGGTCACGATCAGCAGCAGGGGCGCAACCGCGTGGATTGCGACCCCGACCAGGTCGCCTGCCAGGGCGGATGCCCCGATGTTCAGCAGCAGCGTCATTGCGCCGGTCATCCAGCGCAGGGCCACCGGCCACCCGCCGGCCTGTCCGCCCAGTCGGGCCAGGACGGAGTCGAGTCGGACCACGATGAGCACTGCCGCGTCGACCACGAGCGGCAGGATCGGGGCCGTCCAGTCCCACTCGTCCGGGGTGTGGGCGGCCATCAGCGGCGTGACCGTCAGAACGGAGAAGAGCATCGCCCCGCACACGATCAGCCACGTCCCGAACGACAACGCGCGCTCCGATGAGCGCAGCTGAGCATCGCTCACGCCGCACCCCCAGCGGCCGGGGTGACGCCGGTTACGGCGATCAGGACGATGGGCGAATCGGGGTTGGCGAACTCCTCGGAGTCCTCCACCCACGACCACTCCTCACCGGTCCTGCATGCGAAGCCGAGGGCTTCGAGCGCCTGTGAGCGTTCGGTGAGCGTGGGCACGGCCGCACCGGTGAAGGTGTGCGTCGGCCAGGTGGACCGGCCGTGCTGGACCACGTACAGGCTCCACCGGCCAGACCGGAAGACCAGATGCGCCAGCCTCATCACGCCACCGCCGCGGCGGACGAGGGCGTCTTGTTCGCCGCGGCCCGGCGGGCCGCCAGCACGCGTCGGTGAGCCCGGCGGATCCGGCGGCCGTCGAACTCGCCCGTCGGCCGGTCCAGCAGCGCGATCAGCGCGTCCAGCAACTCGACCTCGGCCAGCACCACCGGCATCTCGGCCTCGATCGCGTCCAGCTCCGCGTCCGTCGGCTCCAGGTCGACCGGAAGCGGGGTAACACCCTTGTGACGTGCAACGATGGACTTCATTGGGTCTTGCTCCTCTCACACAGGAACGGGACCGAACAGCAGCCCCGGCGTCCTACCGCCGGGGCTGCACGTCGTTGTGAAGCAGGAAGAACCTCCAGCTCCCCCACCCCGCCCGTAGGAGCGCCGAGGCGCCTGACAGGCGGAGGAGGCAACCGGCCGCAGCGCAAAGCCCTGCGGATGGTTGGTGTGCGGATCTGAGCCGCACTGGCCGCCTTTCGAGTAGGAGGCGGCGACCTCACACTTTTCAGTTCTCAAAGAGCCGACGCTTCCTTCGAACCCCTTTCGAGGACCCTCCGGGCGCAGGGCAGTGCAGGCATCCACCGCCGAAGCGATGCATGTGTTACATGTCTCTCACCGTGGCAGATCGGATCTGCTTCGTCAACCCACCGGGTTCTCGATGTCGGGATCCGCCGCCTCGTTCAGCGACATGACCAGCATGGCCGGGAAGTTCAGGACGTTGGACTCCGCGCATGTACGGCTCACGCCCGGCTCGCTAGAGTCGAAGTCGTCCCAGGGCGTCCTACGTGGGGAGGGTCGTGTGGCCAACGAGCGGTTACGCGGGGCCATCGTCGAGAGCAACCTGAAGCTGGAGCAGGTAGCGGAACGTCTGGGGGTATCTCCCAAGACCGTTGAGCGCTGGATCTCCGAACCAAAGCGGAAGCCGTACCGGCGCTTTCAGTACGCCTTGGCGTCGATGCTGCGGCGTGAGGTCTCGTACCTCTGGCCGGACGAGCGAACGGCCGAGGAGGTCACCAGCACCAGCGGTTCAGAGGTGCTGATGCTCTATCCGCACCGGTCCGTGGTGCCACCCGACACGTGGACCAAGCTCTACGCCGACGCGACCACCCATTTCGACGTGCTCGTCTACTCCGGGTTCTGGCTCACGGAGGACCCCCGGTTCCACCGGCTCGTCCGGGAGAAGTCGGCGGCCGGCGTGCCCGTGCGCTTCATGCTGGGCCACCCGGACAGCGCTGCGGTTGCCGTCCGTGGGGAGGACGAAGGGATCGGCTCCGCCATGGCGGGCAAGATCCGAAACGCCCTACTCAACTACGCGCCGTTGTTCCGGCTCCCAGGGGTCGAGTTCCGGCTGCACTCCACCACGCTCTACAACTCGATCTACCGCGCGGACAACGAGCTGCTGGCCAACGGCCACGTGTACGGCGTCGGCGCCTACATGGCTCCGGTGCTCCACCTTCAGCGCGTGCCAGGTGGTGAGCTGTTCGATACCTACGCCGAGAGTGTTGAGCGGGTCTGGGAGGACGCCCGCCGCATCACCTCGCCAACCGACTACGAGGACGCGAATCCGTGAGCCGAATCGACTACTTCCGCGATCCGAACGCACCCGCAGCGAACTCGGTCGTCCCATCGGTTACCGCCGTGGTGCGCAACAGGCAAGGCCGTCTGCTGCTGATCCACAAGACAGACAACAACCTATGGGCGCTGCCCGGTGGAGGACATGACGCCGGCGAGAGCATCGCTCAGACGGTAGTCCGGGAGGTGGAAGAGGAGACAGGCATCTCGGTGGCCGTTGAGGACATCGTGGGGCTCTACACCGACCCGCAGCACGTCATGGCCTACGACGACGGAGAGGTCCGGCAGCAGTTCTCCATCTGCTTCCGCGCACGGCCGATCGGCGGGGCACTGCGAACGAGCTCAGAGTCCAAGGAGGTTCGTTGGGTCCCCCCTACCGACCTGGAAGCCCTGGAGATCCACCCGTCCATGCGCCTGAGGATCGCGCATGGACTCGACACCGCCCGGACGTCGCCCTACATCGGGTGACTTGACTGCCCAGCCGCCTGCAACCGGCCCTCCACCCGCTGCACGGATCCGTGGATCTCCGGCGCGGCCCGCTGGATGAAGCGCCCGACGAGGGTGTCCGTCCCGTACCGGCCGACGATCTCGGCCACTCGTTCCTCAGACGTGGTGCAACCACCGTCGGGGGTCGTGGTCATGTCGCAGAAGACGAGGGCGTCAACGAGGGCCGGTTGCTCCAGCGCGAACTCCGCCGCCAGTACGTCACGCAGACCGCGTTCCTCCGCTTCGAGCAAGGCGTACGAGTGATGGGCAACCAGCCGGACGACCCGTTCGTCGACGCCCTCTTGATCCCGCAGGAACCGGGCACCGTCGAGCGGATGGAAGCCAGTGGCAGCGATCCGCGGCGAGTAGCCCACGTCGTGGAGGACGGCGGCGGCCTCCATGAGCCCTGCGTCCTCCCCGAGAATCCCCCGCAGCGACTGCGCCCGCTGAGCCACGCCAAGCGAGTGGGACCAGCGGCGCGGCAGTGGTTCGGCGAGCAGCTTCTCAGCCAGGCCGTACGCCCGCTCAACGAGCGCTGTTGTTGTCATGCCTGCACCCTTCCTGAAGAGCCCGGGAGAGCCCGGACAACTCGCCTACGCTTCGGCCCCATGGCGATGAGGCCACGCCCCTCCAACTGAGCGAGCGCCGAACGCACGGCAGTGCGGGACACCCCGTACCGGGCGCAGAGCTCACTCTCAGACGGGAAGGTGTCGCCCACCGCGGAACCCTCTTCCCCGAGGGCGTCCGTCATGCGCTCCACGAGCGGCCGACGGTCGCCGCTACCGGCCACGAACCATCCGGCGCCTTGCACGGATTCGATCAGGCCATCGTCCTTGAGGACCTTGAGAGCCCTCCCCACGGTGGTCCGTCCGACCCCGTAGATCCGCATGAGCTCCGCCTCGGACGGCAGGGCTTCAGCGATCTTGCCGCTCGTGATCTTCTGCCGCAGAGCCTCTGAGATCTGCAAGAAAGTGCCTCGCGGGCTGGCCTGCGGCACGGTCCCCTCCTTCATCGGCCTCATGCGCTCACGGCCGTCGATTCCCTCACGACCAGCTTCGCACGCCAGGGCGCTCGTTCTCAGAAATCCTCCTCCGGAATCTCCTGCTCCGGTGAATACGCGTGACGCCGCGGCCCCAGCAGGCACAGATCCGTGCTCCGCCGCAGGTCAGAGCGACGCCGGGCCCGTACTGCAAAGGTCTCTTCTAAGCACTTGGCCGCAGGTTCGAGTCCTGCCGGGGGCACTC
>NZ_JBICVY010000031.1:0-6520 GCF_043199475.1 Streptomyces sp. NPDC048603
AGGTTCGGGAAGTAGCCGATCCGGACCTCGGAGGCGGACAGCTTCTTGCCGTCGGCCGCCACGTTGGCCTTGTCCGAGGACTCGTCCTTCTTGGCCTCGGAACCGTAACCGCAGGAGGCGAGAGCGCCGATCAGCAGCGGCAGGGCGGCGGCAGCGGCGAGGCCGCGGCGAAGGGTGGACTTGCTGGTGGAACCGTTGGCAGGCACGGGAGGGCTTCCTCTCGTGACGCGCCGTCAATTCATGAGGCGCGTCTTCGTCTGTGGAGCAGGGGCAGGTACAGCTCGTGGGGGGTGAGGGCTCGCAGGCAGGATGCCGACGGCAATTCGGTCATCGCGCACATCGCGCCACTCCTCCCTGGCCGCTGCCGAGGGCGCCGCTGCCCACGCGGCCGCCCTCCTTGGCGAAGGTGGAGAAGATGTCCACTGACATCTCAGAAGTCCCAGCCTTCGTCGTCCTGTACGGCGGTCTCGGCCTTGGAGGCGAAGGACTCGCCCGCCATGCCGGCCGCCAGAGTGGTGCCGTCCGCCGGGTCGATCAGCAGGAAGGAGCCGGTGCGGCGCGAGTCGGCGTACGCGTCGAGCGCCAGCGGCTCGGCGGTACGGACCACGACGCGGCCGATGTCGTTGGCCACCAGCTGCCCCGGGTTGGGGTGCTGGGACAGGTCGTCGAGCGTCAGCTTGGACGGGATGTCCTTGACGATCGCCTTGACCGTGCGCGTGGTGTGCTTCAGCAGCACCCGGGCACCCACCGTCAGCGGCTGGTCGGCCACGTGGCAGACCGTCGCCTCGACGTCCTGGGTGGTCGCCGGGGTGCTCGCGGCCGGCGCGATCAGGTCGCCGCGCGAGATGTCGATGTCGTCCGCCAGGCGGAGCGTCACCGACTGCGGGGCCCAGGCGATGTCCACGGACTCGCCGAGCGCGTCGATGCCCTCGATCACCGAGGTCTTCCCCGACGGCAGCACGGTCACGGCCTCGCCGACCCGCAGCACGCCGGACGCGATCTGGCCCGCGTAGCCGCGGTAGTCCGGGTGCTCGGCGGTCTGCGGCCGGATCACGTACTGCACCGGGAAACGCGCGGGGCAGGTGGTCAGGTCGTGGCTCACCGGGACGGTCTCCAGGTGCTCCAGCACCGTCGGGCCGCCGTACCAGTCCATGTTGGCGGAGGGCTCCACCACGTTGTCACCGGCCAGCGCCGAGATCGGGATCGCGGTGATCTCCGGGACGCCCAGCTCGGAGGCGTACGTGGTGAACTCCTCGGCGATCTTCGCGAAGACGGACTCCTCGTAGCCCACGAGGTCCATCTTGTTCACCGCGAGGACCACGTGCGGCACGCGCAGCAGGGCGGCGACGGCCGCGTGCCGGCGGGTCTGCTCGACCACGCCGTTGCGGGCGTCGACCAGGACCACGGCCAGCTCGGCGGTGGAAGCGCCGGTGACCATGTTCCGGGTGTACTGCACGTGCCCGGGGGTGTCGGCCAGGATGAACCGGCGGCGGGCCGTCGCGAAGTAGCGGTAGGCCACGTCGATGGTGATGCCCTGCTCCCGCTCGGCCCGCAGGCCGTCGGTGAGGAGCGCCAGGTCGGGGGCGTCCTGACCGCGGTCGGCGGACACCCGCTCCACGGCCTCCAGCTGGTCCTCCAGGACCGACTTGGAGTCGTGCAGCAGACGGCCGACCAGGGTGGACTTGCCGTCGTCGACGGAGCCGGCGGTCGCGAAGCGCAGCAGCGTCGTGGCGCTGAGCTGCTCGGTGGTGCTGGTCATGTCTAGAAGTACCCTTCGCGCTTGCGGTCTTCCATCGCGGCCTCGGACAGCTTGTCGTCGGCGCGGGTCGCGCCCCGCTCGGTGAGGCGGGAGACGGCGATCTCGGCGATCACGGCGTCCAGCGTGGTGGCGTCGGAGTCGACGGCACCCGTGCAGGACATGTCACCGACGGTGCGGTAGCGGATGAGCCGCTTCTCCACCGTCTCGGTGTCCTTCGGGCCGCCCCACTCGCCGGCCGTCAGCCACATGCCGTTGCGCAGGAACACGTCCCGCTCGTGGGCGAAGTAGATCTCCGGCAGCTCGATGCCCTCGCGGTCGATGTACTGCCACACGTCCAGCTCGGTCCAGTTGGACAGCGGGAACACGCGGACGTGCTCGCCGGGCGCGTGCCGGCCGTTGTAGAGCTGCCACAGCTCGGGGCGCTGGCGGCGCGGGTCCCACTGGGAGAACTCGTCGCGCAGCGAGAACACCCGCTCCTTGGCGCGGGCCTTCTCCTCGTCGCGGCGGCCGCCGCCGAACACGGCGTCGAACTTCTGCTGCTGGATCGCCTCGGTCAGCGGGACGGTCTGCAGCGGGTTGCGGGTGCCGTCCGGGCGCTCGCGGAGCTTGCCGGCGTCGATGTACTCCTGGACGGAGGCCACGTGCAGGCGCAGGCCGTGCTCGGCGACCGTGCGGTCGCGGTACTCGATGACCTCGGGGAAGTTGTGGCCGGTGTCCACGTGCAGCAGCGAGAACGGCACCGGCGCCGGCGCGAACGCCTTCAGCGCCAGGTGCAGCATGACGATCGAGTCCTTGCCGCCGGAGAAGAGGATCACCGGCTTCTCGAACTCGCCCGCCACCTCGCGGAAGATGTGCACGGCCTCGGACTCCAGGGAGTCCAGGTGCGACAGCGCGTACGGCGCGTCGGCGTCCGCGTCGGAGTGCAGGTGCGTGGCGGCGGTGGTCATGCCAGACCCCTCTCGGTGAGCAGCGCGTACAGGGAGTCGGCCGACTCCTGCACGGACTGGGTGTGCGACTCGATACGGAGGTCCGGGGACTCCGGCGCCTCGTACGGGTCGTCGACCCCGGTCAGCCCGGAGATCTCGCCCGCGGCCTGCTTGGCGTACAGGCCCTTCACGTCCCGCTCGGAGCACACGTCGACCGGGGTGGCCACGTGCACCTCGAGGTAGTCCGTCGCCGCGGCGGCGTGCCGCTTCCGCACCGCCTCACGGCTGTCCGCGTACGGGGCGATGACCGGCACCAGCGCCTTGACGCCGTTGCTGGCGAGCAGCTCGGCCACGAAGCCGATCCGCTGCACGTTGGTGTGCCGGTCCGCGCGGTCGAAGCCGAGGCCGGCGGAGAGGAACTCGCGGATCTCGTCACCGTCGAGGACCTCCACCCGGTGGCCCTCGCCGCGCAGCCGCTCGGCCAGCGCGTACGCGATGGTGGTCTTGCCCGCGCTGGGCAGACCGGTCAGCCACACCGTGGCTCCCTGGCCGGTCACGCTCATCCGCTTCTCCGTAGGTTCCGTGTCGTTCGTGGTCGTGGTGGTCATCAGCCGTGCAGCCCGCACTCGGTCTTGGCCCGGCCGGCCCAGCGGCCGGCCCGCGCGTCCTCGCCCTCCGCCACGCGGCGGGTGCAGGGGGCGCAGCCGACGGAGGCGTAGCCGTCCATCAGCAGCGGGTTGGTGAGCACGCCGTGCTCGGCGACGTACGCGTCCACGTCGTCCTGGGTCCAGCGGGCGATGGGGGAGACCTTGACCTTCTGCCGCTTCTCGTCCCAGCCGACCACCGGGGTGTTCGCCCGGGTCGGGGACTCGTCGCGGCGCAGGCCCGTCGCCCACGCCTCGTACGCGGTCAGGCCCTCTTCCAGGGGCTGGACCTTGCGCAGCTTGCAGCACAGGTCGGGGTCCCGGTCGTGCAGCTTCGGTCCGTACTGCGCGTCCTGCTCGGCCACCGTCTGGCGCGGGGTGAGGGTGATGACGTTGACGTCCATCACGGCCTCGACCGCGTCACGGGTGCCGATGGTCTCCTCGAAGTGGTAGCCCGTGTCGAGGAAGACCACGTCCACGCCCGGGAAGGCGCGGGACGCGAGGTGCGCCACGACCGCGTCCTCCATGGAGGAGGTCACGCAGAACTTCCCGCCGAAGGTCTCGGCCGCCCAGGTGAGGATCTCCAGCGGAGAGGCGTCCTCCAGGTCCCGGCCCGCCTGCTCGGCGAGCGCCTTGAGGTCGCGCGTCCCGGTTTCCTGAACCGTGGTCATATCTCTTCCCCTCCAACGGTGTTGGACTGAAGCCCGCGGGCCAGCAGCCCGAGGTACTTCAGCTGGAAAGCGCGATTGCACGAGCGGCATTCCCAGGCGCCGTGGCCCTGCTCGTTCGGGAACAGGTCCTCGTCGCCGCAGTACGGGCAGTAGAACGGGGCGGCACGCTCGCTCACGACAGGGCCTCGTCGCTGGCGCGGCCGACCCAGGCGGCGAAGCGCTCGCCGTCCTCGCGCTCCTCCTCGAAGCGCTTGACGACCCGCTCCACGTAGTCGGGCAGCCCGTCCTTGGTGACCTTCAGGCCGCGGACCTTGCGGCCGAAGCCGGCCTCCAGGCCGAGGGCGCCGCCCAGGTGGACCTGGTAGCCCTCCACCTGGTTGCCGTCGTCGTCCAGGACCAGCTGGCCCTTGAGACCGATGTCCGCCACCTGGATACGGGCGCAGGCGTTCGGGCAGCCGTTGATGTTGATGGTGAGCGGCTGCTCGAACTCCGGCAGGCGGCGCTCCAGCTCGTCGATCAGCGAGGCGCCGCGCGCTTTGGTCTCGACGATGGCCAGCTTGCAGAACTCGATGCCGGTGCAGGCCATCGTGCCGCGCCGGAACGGGGACGGGTTGACCCGCAGGTCGAGCGCCTCCAGGGCGGCGACCGCGGAGTCGACCTGCGCCTCCTCGATGTCCAGCAGGATCATCTTCTGGTCGGCGGTGGTGCGCAGCCGGCCGGAGCCGTGCTGCTCGGCCACGTCGGCGATCTTGTTCAGGGTGGCGCCGTCGACCCGGCCCACGCGCGGGGCGAAGCCGATGTAGAAGCGGCCGTCCTTCTGCCGGTGCACGCCCATGTGGTCGCGCCACTGGCCGGCGGGCTCCTGCGGGGCGGGGCCGTCGGTGAGCTTCCGCTTGAGGTACTCGTCCTCCAGGACCTGGCGGAACTTCTCCGCGCCCCAGTCGGCGACGAGGAACTTCAGGCGGGCGCGGGTGCGCAGCCGGCGGTAGCCGTAGTCACGGAAGATCGAGATGACGCCCTCGTAGACGTCGGGGACCTCGTCCAGGGAGACCCAGGTACCCAGCCGGACGCCCAGCTTGGGGTTGGTGGAGAGACCGCCGCCGACCCAGACGTCGAAGCCGGGACCGTGCTCGGGGTGCTCGACGCCCACGAAGGCGATGTCGTTGATCTCGTGCGCCACGTCGAGCAGCGGCGAGCCGGAGACCGCGGACTTGAACTTGCGGGGCAGGTTCGAGAAGTCCTTGTTGCCGACGATCCGGCGGTAGATCTCGTCGATGGCGGGGGTGCCGTCGATGATCTCTTCCTCGGCGATGCCGGCGACGGGGGAGCCGAGGATGACACGCGGGGTGTCACCGCAGGCCTCGGTCGTCGACAGGCCGACGGCCTCCAGCCGGCGCCAGATCTCGGGGACGTCCTCGATCCGGATCCAGTGGTACTGCACGTTCTGCCGGTCGGTGATGTCCGCGGTGCCGCGGGCGAACTCCTCGGAGATCTCGCCGATCACGCGGAGCTGCTCGGTGGTCAGCCGGCCGCCGTCGATGCGGACGCGCAGCATGAAGTACTTGTCGTCCAGCTCCTCCGGCTCCAGGATCGCGGTCTTGCCGCCGTCGATCCCGGGCTTGCGCTGGGTGTAGAGGCCCCACCAGCGCATACGGCCGCGCAGGTCGTTGGGGTCGATCGAGTCGAACCCGGTCTTGGAGTAGATCGTCTCAATGCGTGTCCGCACGTTGAGACCGTCGTCGTCCTTCTTGAACTGCTCGTTGCCGTTGAGGGGCGTGTGGTGGCCGACGGCCCACTGGCCTTCACCGCGGTGACGGCCGGTCTTACGGCGCGCGGCAGCGGGAGCGGCTGCGGGCTTTTCGGGGGTGGCGGCCATGGCGGTACGTCCTTCTTCGGCGGCTCAAGGCATGGGCAGGTGACCTGCGCAATCAGGGGCAGGCGTGGCTGGGTGGCCCGTCGTGCGGTGGGGACGGACCGGTTCGGCCATCGGGGGTTCGACTCGGTCCGCCGCGGCGCTGCGACAGGGCGAGCGAGGTGTGTGCGGCGGTGCTGGTTCCGTCAGCTCGCCGGACAAATGGCGCTGGACATGCGGCCGAGGTCGACGTGCCGCCGACTCACCAAGGCAATTCCAGCTCCATTCATGGGGGGAAGCGTGGCATGCGTGTCTTGGAGGAGTCCACTACTGTCCATAATCCGGACAGATCCGTCCCGAATCCTGGGACCATGTGGCCCGGCTCACCCTGACCCCACCCCGTCACCCACCCCCGGAATCGTACGTTCCGCCCGATTGGCGTGTGGGGCCGGATGCGGTGCGTTACGGCGGGGCGGGGGTGGGGCGGGGTGGGGGTGTGCGGGGCTTCGCTGGGACGGCGTCTGGGAGCGCCTGGAGGCTGCCGGGGTGTGCCGGGGCTTCGCCTGGTCGGGAGCGAGAGGGTGCCCGGGGGCTGCCCGTCAGTCCTCATCGTCCTTCCGTGCCGGCCGTCGGCGTCAAGGGCGCGACGTTGTCGCGTCGCCTCCGGC
>NZ_JBICVY010000032.1:1651-4363 GCF_043199475.1 Streptomyces sp. NPDC048603
ACGGCTTGCTTGCTCATCTCCCAAGTAGCACGGGGCCCGAGAAATCCCGTGTGAATCTGGCGGGACCACCCGCTAAGCCTAAATATTCCCTGGTGACCGATAGCGGATAGTACCGTGAGGGAATGGTGAAAAGTACCGCGGGAGCGGAGTGAAATAGTACCTGAAACCGTGTGCCTACAAGCCGTGGGAGCGTCGGAGCCTTCGGGCTCTCGTGACTGCGTGCCTTTTGAAGAATGAGCCTGCGAGTTAGCGGTGTGTAGCGAGGTTAACCCGTGTGGGGAAGCCGTAGCGAAAGCGAGTCCGAATAGGGCGATTGAGTTGCACGCTCTAGACCCGAAGCGGAGTGATCTAGCCATGGGCAGGTTGAAGCGGAGGTAAGACTTCGTGGAGGACCGAACCCACCAGGGTTGAAAACCTGGGGGATGACCTGTGGTTAGGGGTGAAAGGCCAATCAAACTCCGTGATAGCTGGTTCTCCCCGAAATGCATTTAGGTGCAGCGTCGTGTGTTTCTTGCCGGAGGTAGAGCACTGGATAGGCGATGGGCCCTACCGGGTTACTGACCTTAGCCAAACTCCGAATGCCGGTAAGTGAGAGCACGGCAGTGAGACTGTGGGGGATAAGCTCCATGGTCGAGAGGGAAACAGCCCAGAGCATCGACTAAGGCCCCTAAGCGTACGCTAAGTGGGAAAGGATGTGGAGTCGCACAGACAACCAGGAGGTTGGCTTAGAAGCAGCCACCCTTGAAAGAGTGCGTAATAGCTCACTGGTCAAGTGATTCCGCGCCGACAATGTAGCGGGGCTCAAGCGTACCGCCGAAGTCGTGTCATTGCAGCAATAGGGCCAACGCCCGCTGTGATGGGTAGGGGAGCGTCGTGTGCCGGGTGAAGCAGCACCGGAAGGTAGTTGTGGACGGTTCACGAGTGAGAATGCAGGCATGAGTAGCGATACAAACGTGAGAAACGTTTGCGCCGATTGACTAAGGGTTCCTGGGTCAAGCTGATCTGCCCAGGGTAAGTCGGGACCTAAGGCGAGGCCGACAGGCGTAGTCGATGGACAACCGGTTGATATTCCGGTACCCGCTTTGAAACGCCCAATATCGAGCCCATTAATGCTAAGGCCGTGAAGCCGTTCCGGACCCTTCGGGGAAAGGAAAGTGGTGGAGCCGCTGACCCAAGGTGGTAGTAGGTAAGCGATGGGGTGACGCAGGAAGGTAGTCCAGCCCGGGCGGTGGTAGTCCCGGGGTAAGGGTGTAGGCCGTGTGGTAGGCAAATCCGTCACACGTTAAGGCTGAGACCTGATGCCGAGCCGATTGTGGTGAAGTGGATGATCCTATGCTGTCGAGAAAAGCCTCTAGCGAGTTTCATGGCGGCCCGTACCCTAAACCGACTCAGGTGGTCAGGTAGAGAATACCGAGGCGTTCGGGTGAACTATGGTTAAGGAACTCGGCAAAATGCCCCCGTAACTTCGGGAGAAGGGGGGCCACGCTTGGTGATCGGATTTACTCCGTGAGCTGGGGGTGGCCGCAGAGACCAGCGAGAAGCGACTGTTTACTAAAAACACAGGTCCGTGCGAAGCCGTAAGGCGATGTATACGGACTGACGCCTGCCCGGTGCTGGAACGTTAAGGGGACCGGTTAGTGACCTTTCGGGGTTGCGAAGCTGAGAACTTAAGCGCCAGTAAACGGCGGTGGTAACTATAACCATCCTAAGGTAGCGAAATTCCTTGTCGGGTAAGTTCCGACCTGCACGAATGGCGTAACGACTTCTCGACTGTCTCAACCATAGGCCCGGTGAAATTGCACTACGAGTAAAGATGCTCGTTTCGCGCAGCAGGACGGAAAGACCCCGGGACCTTTACTACAGTTTGATATTGGTGTTCGGTTCGGCTTGTGTAGGATAGGTGGGAGACTTTGAAGCAGCCACGCCAGTGGTTGTGGAGTCGCCGTTGAAATACCACTCTGGTCGTGCTGGATGTCTAACCTCGGTCCGTGATCCGGATCAGGGACAGTGTCTGATGGGTAGTTTAACTGGGGCGGTTGCCTCCCAAAGGGTAACGGAGGCGCCCAAAGGTTCCCTCAGCCTGGTTGGCAATCAGGTGTTGAGTGTAAGTGCACAAGGGAGCTTGACTGTGAGACCGACGGGTCGAGCAGGGACGAAAGTCGGGACTAGTGATCCGGCGGTGGCTTGTGGAAGCGCCGTCGCTCAACGGATAAAAGGTACCCCGGGGATAACAGGCTGATCTTCCCCAAGAGTCCATATCGACGGGATGGTTTGGCACCTCGATGTCGGCTCGTCGCATCCTGGGGCTGGAGTCGGTCCCAAGGGTTGGGCTGTTCGCCCATTAAAGCGGTACGCGAGCTGGGTTTAGAACGTCGTGAGACAGTTCGGTCCCTATCCGCTGTGCGCGTAGGAATATTGAGAAGGGCTGTCCCTAGTACGAGAGGACCGGGACGGACGAACCTCTGGTGTGCCAGTTGTCCTGCCAAGGGCATGGCTGGTTGGCTACGTTCGGGAGGGATAACCGCTGAAAGCATCTAAGCGGGAAGCCTGCTTCAAGATGAGTATTCCCACCTCCTTGAGAGGGTAAGGCTCCCAGTAGACGACTGGGTTGATAGGCCAGATGTGGAAGCCCGGTAACGGGTGGAGCTGACTGGTACTAATAGGCCGAGGGCTTGTCCTCAGTTGCTCGCGTCCACTGTGTTAGTTCTGAAG
>NZ_JBICVY010000033.1:0-1615 GCF_043199475.1 Streptomyces sp. NPDC048603
AACCACACGCTGGCCGACGGCACCGAGGTGTTCTGGCCCTACAAGCGGGACCCGCAGACCCTGGCCCGCCCCTGGGCCGTCCCGGGCACCCCGGGCCTGGAGCACCGGATCGGCGGCATCGAGAAGCAGGACGGCACCGGCAACATCTCCTACGACCCCGCCAACCACGACTTCATGGTCCGCACCCGCCAGGCCAAGATCGACGGCATCGAGGTCCCCGACCTGATCGTGGACGACCCGGACGGGGCCCGCACGCTCGTCCTGGGCTGGGGTTCCACCTACGGCCCGATCACCGCCGCCGTCCGCCGGCTGCGCATCGCCGGCGCCCCCATCGCGCAGGCGCACCTGCGCCACCTCAACCCCTTCCCGCGGAATCTGGGGGAGGTCCTGAAGCGTTACGACAAGGTAGTGGTGCCGGAGATGAACCTCGGGCAGCTCGCCACCCTGATCCGGGCGAAGTACCTGGTCGACGCCCAGTCGTACAACCAGGTCAACGGAATGCCCTTCAAGGCGGAGCAGCTCGCGACGGTTCTCAAGGAGGCCATCAATGACTGAGACGGCGGCGGCACCTGCCGGTCACTCCCTGCTCTCCCTGGTCCCCAAGACCGAGGCCAAGCAGTCCATGAAGGACTTCAAGTCGGACCAGGAGGTCCGATGGTGCCCCGGATGCGGTGACTACGCCGTGCTCGCCGCGGTCCAGGGCTTCATGCCCGAGCTCGGCCTGGCCCGGGAGAACATCGTGTTCGTCTCCGGCATCGGCTGCTCCTCCCGCTTCCCGTACTACATGAACACCTACGGGATGCACTCCATCCACGGCCGCGCCCCGGCCATCGCCACCGGCCTGGCCTCCTCCCGCCGTGACCTCTCCGTCTGGGTCGTCACCGGCGACGGCGACGCCCTCTCCATCGGCGGAAACCACCTCATCCACGCCCTCCGCCGCAACGTCAACCTCAAGATCCTCCTCTTCAACAACCGGATCTACGGACTCACCAAGGGCCAGTACTCCCCCACCTCCGAGGTCGGGAAGATCACCAAGTCCACCCCCATGGGCTCCCTCGACGCCCCCTTCAACCCCGTCTCCCTGGCCCTGGGCGCGGAAGCCTCCTTCGTGGCCCGCACCGTCGACTCCGACCGCAAGCACCTCACCGAGGTCCTGCGCCAGGCCGCCGACCACCCCGGCACCGCCCTGGTGGAGATCTACCAGAACTGCAACATCTTCAACGACGGCGCCTTCGAGGTCCTCAAGGACTCCGACCAGGCCCTCGAAGCCGTCATCCGCCTCGAACACGGCAAGCCCATCCGCTTCGGCGCCGACGGCCACAAGGGCGTCGTCCGCGACCCCGCCACCGGCGACCTCGAAGTCGTCCACGTCACCCCCGAGAACGAAGACCGGATCCTGGTCCACGACGCCCACGCGGCCTCCCCCACCACCGCCTTCGCCCTCTCCCGCCTCGCCGACCCCGACACCCTCCACCAGACCCCCATCGGCGTCTTCCGCAGCACCGAGCGCCCCGTCTACGACACCCAGATGGCCGACCAGCTCGACCACGCCATCGAACAGAACGGCAAGGGCGACCTCGGCCGCCTCCTCACCGGCAACGACACCTGGACCGTC